>AP014633.1:601250-1202501 GCA_000828835.1 Thioploca ingrica | reverse complement strand
CCCCAATGAAAGGGAATAAAGCTTGAGATAGCGTAGTGTAATAATTGTTCTTGCCGAATTGACAATTGTTGAAAATGGTGTGGTGTCAGTAGCATTCCTTCATGCCACTGAATAGCATCCACGATTTCAGTTAATCCTTTCATGTTGGTATTCTCGCTACCCTAAATTAAGGGTTGGTTTATACTGAATGATTAACAGCGAAGGACTATCATAATGACTCAGTGATTTAGGTTTGACGTGCCTAACAAGCCTCGCTAGAATACTTTTACTGTACCGAAAACCTAAATAAGTATCAAGTATGCAAAGTATAATTTAGTTTAGCAACTAGAGCTGATTGGATTATATACAGCGAGATCCAATTTCCAAATTAAATCAGCTTCCATACTCAAATAGTAACAATTCAACTATGGCTAACCCTTTATCATCACTAGAACAATCAATCCCACTCACCTCGGAAGAGTGGGAACATCTATTAGCACCCCTTTCCAATCAATCACCAGTCGGTGAATTTCTCCGGTACGAAGGAACTTACGATAAAATTAAAGCAGCCCGTCGTGAAGATGACACCACTTTGACTCGACATGAATGGGACACCGAGTTAAAAAAAGCCGATTGGCCACAAGTTCGTCAACTTTGTGTAGAAGCACTCACCCATCGTTCTAAAGATTTACAAATCGCTGTATGGCTAACCGAAGCTTTATTGCATCTCCATGGTTATAAAGGATTAAAAACGGGCTTACAATTCCTTATTCAACTGAGTGAAAAATACTGGAAAAATTTGTACCCACCCCTTGATGAAACAGATGAAGATATTGATTTAAGGATATCTCCTTTACAATGGTTAAACCATGATAAATTTGTTCTCCAACTCGGGGTGGTACCCATTACGGCGCCAACTGTAGGCGATATCCCAGCTTACACCTTTATGGATCGAGACAAAGCCTTGCTGTTAGAAAAACTTCCCCAACCACAAAAGGAAGCCGCGATTAGTGAAGGTAAACCAACCACCACCAAATTCTCAGCCAGTGTTACGCTCACCTCCAGTACTTTTTATGTCAGTTTAGTAGCTGATTTACAAGAATCAATTGATTCAGTTGATAAATTAAATCAAATCTTAGACGAATATTGTGCTGAGCAAGCGCCCAGCTTGGGTAAACTTCGCCAAAAACTGATTGATATTCAACATGTCGTTAATCTCATTTTAGTTGATAGAGAACCCGTGTCAATATTAAATTCCCTCGTCACTGAAAAACCGGAACAATCGGTATCACTTAGCGAGGATCCGCTTGAAGAACAACATGTCAAAGCTAAAGCAGCGATGCCCATTCGGAATCGCAGTGAAGCTTATCAACGCTTAGCCGAGATAGCGGATTATCTGAGTAAAATCGAACCTCACAGCCCAACGTCTTATCTCATCAAGCGAGCAATTTCTTGGGGTGAAATGTCGTTAACCGATCTCTTACACGAAATCGTTAATGACGAACGCGATTTAACCACGATTTATACCCTCTTAGGGATAAAGAAAAAGTCATAATTCTACTGCCATTAAGCTAAGCTCTAACTCCCACCTTTGAACAAGGGGGGGGCGGGGGGAATTTTCTAGGAAGTAATGCCATTAAGTTAAGAAAAAAGGGTGATAAAATCTACGTAACCTAACGAAGGAAGCACACTAGGGTAGTGTTCCTAAAGTAATGGTGATAAAATAATCTCCCGTTATAACCGCTGGAGATAACTTGATGAGATGTCCTCGTTGTGAACAACAAGAAATGATTAAAAATGGCAAAATTCATAATGGTAAACAGAGGTATAAGTGTAAAAATTGTGGCCGGCAATGGGTAGAAAATCCACAAAATTGCCGGATAACCGAAGAAACGAAGAAAATAATTGCCAATTGTTTATTAGAGAAAGTTTCCTTACGAGGGATTCATCGAATCACCGGAGTAGCCGTTAGTTGGATACAAGAATATAGCCATGAAATCTATCATAAAGCTCTACTAACCCCTTTATCGAGTAAAAAAAAAGTCCGATGACAATCGAAGGTGATGAAATATGGAGTTATGTCGGTAACAAGGCCTCCAAGAGTTGGATATGGTTAGCTTTAGATGTGGCTAGTCGGCAGAGAGTGGGATATACCGTTGGTCAACGTGCTCAGAGAGAAGCATTAAGATTATGGCAATCGTTACCACCCGTTTATCGCCAGTGTGCGGTTTGCTACACGGATAATTGGAAAGCTTATCGGGGGATTTTGCTTAAAACTCGCCATCGAATTGTTGGGAAAGGTACCGGTAAGACTAATCATATTGATAGATTTAACAATACGTTACGTCAGAGAATTTCTCGTTTAGGTCGAAAAACACTCGCTTTCTCTAAAAAGCTTGAAAATCACCTCGGAGCCATTGCCTATTTTATTCACTATTATAATTCATCATTACTTTAGGAACACTACCCACACGTGGATAAAGGAGAGATGGTCAGTGATCTCTCGATTGATGCGGTTCGCTGGCGAACCGCATCCTACACGGGCTTGGTAAGCTGTTGTTGTTGTTGCAATCCAGGTGCTCTCGTTTCAAACAATGGTGCGCTGGGTTGCATAAGTGCTAATTCTAAGGCGGCAGCGCTGCGTTGGCGTTGTAACCCAGTTGTGAGAATATGTTGGCAATGTTGCGCGGTAATCGGTTTGCCCATAAGATAACGTGTTTGGGAGTGATATTGCGCTTGGTGCTTTTGCCACCAAGTGTGTATTAAAGCTGGGTTAGGCCAAGGTAAGTCTTCATCGGTATCCAGATCGACTGATTCATCTTCGGGATTTTCGGTTGGCCCGGCCTCGAAACCGGCTGGCTTTTCACCTTCTAAATCTTCATCATCTAAGTTGGCCCCGGTGATAAAGGTAAAGGTCTCACCAGCAATTCTCGCTACTTCCGAATTTTCCATTTGGGTTATAAGCCAAGGAATATGGATTGGATCACCAATAATACCCATACCGATGATTAAATATCGTAGCCGCTTCTGATCTTGGGCTATTACTCTTAACCAATCGGTAGCATTTTCCACATCTAAGCTACGTAGCAAAACGTGTAAGGCACAAATATTGAGAGGAGTGGGTAGCAGCAGTGAAAGTGGCTTGAGGGTTTCTAAAGCTTGGTTTCGATCACCTAGCAAAGTAGCTGACCAAGCGGCCCAAAAGCGAGCAGCTTCGTCATCAGCTTGAATTTGTTGAAGAATCTTGGGAAGTAAGTCTTGACGACCTAGTTCTCCAGCCGCACGGAGGGCACGAGTTCGTAACTGGAGGTGTTCATCAACTAGAACCTTATCTAAACGATAGCCGGGATTGACTCTATGAATAGCAAGGGCGGCAATACCCAGGTATTGTTGCTCTGCTTCGTTAGAATCTAAAAATTGGTTAATGGGAGAAGCTATTTTATCAATAGAATGCCAACCCAGTGCGGAAATTATCGCGCGGCTCAATTCCGGTTGGCCCATACTGGCTTCTAATATCGCCTGCCAGCGCTCAGTTTGCAAGGTTTCAAAAGCTAACACAGCCGCAGTAAAAATTTCGCCCGGTTCTTGCCAAGATAATGCTTCTTGAGCTATTTCCCATCCAGCATCACCGGCAATACGTAGTCCGTCCAAATGGGCATTAATACGCTCATCGAGTTCAACTAAATCTTCCAAATTATAGTGGGGTTGATAAACAGCAGCGTTACGGAGTAACCAAAGAAAAGCAGCTTCTTCAGCATGTTGAGTAACAATATCTGGGATAAATAGATTGTTATGCATAAAACTTGTTGCAACAAAGATTTAATAGGGTGATTTTGGATATTACGTCAGCTCATAACGGATATATCTATATAAATTTATCACAAATTTAGTTCAAGTTGGTCCGAAATTGCTATATTTTTAAATATCTTCTTTTCAGATCGTTAATTCCAGTCTAAAATAAATAAAGATAGCTTACGCAAAAGAACACTTTGGTGTTCCATTAATCTGACTCTGTCAACTACCCCGCCCTAAAGGGCGGAGCTTGGAAAAGCTAGGTTGACCAGACTAAGCTGCTAGCAATAGTGGCTACGCCACCCCGAGGTCGTTAAGACTTACCAGCAGATGCTTCCTAAGTCTGCTGCCCTAAAAGGCTTTAATCAAGCTGGGGAAAGGTAAAGCCCCGAAGGTTTTAGTCGTTACTGGTAACAGTAAGAGCCGCGGGGTGGCCTTGTCGAAGGGAGATGGCAGGAAACTGCTGCGTCACTAGCCCCGTAAGGGGAGGGCTTAACCGCCGGACCGCTGGGAAAGACCAGCACCCCATTTTTACTTACACAGATAGCCTAACCACCAGAGGAGCGAGAACTGGGTCGGCTTGAGCCGACGCGCTATCCCTCCCCGTCCTTAAGGACGAGGTTTCTCGCGCAATTTGATGAATGCCTCAATCTTTACCCAAGACAATTTACTCTTCACTGTCACCACCCCATTAGGTGACAATAAACTATTATTTAAAAGCCTACAAGGCGAAGAACATCTTTCTAGCTTATTTCATTTTCAGTTAGAAATGTTGTCTGAATCTAAACAACTTAACTTTGATGATATCATTGGTCAACCACTTACTTTAGAAGTCCAATTTGCTCCTGAACATCGTCGCTATTTTCACGGCATTGTCACCCGTTTTGTGCAAGCTGGGACGGATGCACGTTTCACTATTTACCATGCTGAAGTTCGTCCTTGGTTATGGTTACTAACTTTAACGAAAAATTGTCGCATTTTCCAGAAACTATCCGTACCCGATATTATTCGAAAAGTGTTTGATGATCTCGGCTTTAGCGATTATCGGTTTGCGCTCATTAAACCCGGGGGTTATGACCAACGCGATTATTGCGTGCAATATGAAGAAACCGCTTTCAATTTTGTCTCCCGGCTCATGGAAGATGAAGGCCTGTTTTACTTTTTTGAACATCAAGCTGACCAGCACGTCTTAGTGATAGCCGATGATCTCGGGGTCTATAAACCATGTCCGGGGATTTCCCAAGCACGCTATTTACAAGTGAGTAATGAAACTCAACCGGAAAATGCGATTACCCTTTGTCATTTTACCCAGCAACTAACCACTGGCCAATATGCAGTAGATGACTTTAATTTTGAAAAGCCAACTATGGATTTAAAAACCTCCGTGGACAGTGAGACTTACCCCTTGCGAGTCTATGAATATAGTGCCGGTTTCCTCAACCGTGATCAAGGTGAACAAAAAGTCAAATGCCGTATTGAAAGTTGTACTGCGGAACAACAATTATTGGAAGGTCAAGGTCACTGTTTTAGCTTTATTCCGGGTTATAAATTTACTCTAACCGCTTATCCCCGCAAAGACTTCAATAAAGACTACGTATTGCTGTGGCTATCACATTCTTTGTCATTAACTCATTATAGCAATGCCTTTCGGGCTTTTCCGGCAACCGTTTCTTTTCGTCCTCCTGTTACCACCCCAAAACCGCGAATTGTCAGCACCCAAACCGCTATGGTAACGGGTCCCAGTGGTGAAGAGATTTGGACTGATAAATATGGTCGAATCAAAGTTCAATTTCACTGGGACCAAGAAGGGAAATATGATGAAAACAGTTCCTGCTGGATTCGAGTCAACCAAGCTTGGGCCGGTAAAGGCTGGGGTCAGATTAGCCTACCGCGAATTGGCCAAGAAGTGATTATCAGTTTTTTAAATGGTAATCCCGATCTGCCGATGGTTACCGGTGCGGTTTATAACGCTCAGCAAACAGTGCCTTATGCGCTACCGGGTGAGCAAACCAAAAGCACTTTAAAAAGTAATTCTAGTAAAGGCGGTGGCGGCTACAATGAGTTACGCTTTGAAGATAAAAAAGGTCAAGAAGAAGTTTATTTACAGGGAGAAAAAGACTGGAATATTCTGATCAAGAATGACAAAGGTCAAAAGGTGGGTCACGATGAAACCTTGTCTGTGGGAAATAATCGGACCAAAACGGTTGGCGTAGATCAAAGTGAAACGATTGGATCGAATAAGGCGATCAAGGTGGGAATCAATCATACTGAAACAATTGGAGCCAATATGATGCTTACCGTTGGTGCCAACAAAACGGAAACCGTGACGATTGCTTCAGCAGAAACAGTTGGCGCGGCAAAAACTTTAACCGTGGGCGCAGGGTATGTCATTAGTGTAGGTGCGGGGATGGTTATAACTGTGGGCGCAGGGGTAAATGAAACGTTTGCTGGATCCCAATCAGTCAATGTGGGAGGTTCACAATCGGTGGACATTGCCAGTTCTAAAACCGAAACGGCTGGGACTTCTCATACGACCAAAGCCAAAACCATCTTAATTGATGCTGAAGACCAAATTGTTTTGCAAGCAGGGAAGGCTTCGATCACGCTGAAAAAAAATGGAGATATTCTCATCAGTGGTGACGGAAAAATTGTGACCAACGCCAAGAAAGATATCCTCACCACCAGCAAAAAGAAGATTAACCTCAAAGCTGACAATAATATTATTATCAAGGGTAAAAAAGTATTGGAGAATTGACATGACTCGTGCATTACCAGAAGGTTTAGAAAACATTTTAACCATCCGACCCGGTGAAGTTGTCATTGGCAAATTGATAACATTTAATGAAATGGGTCGACCTTTAGTTGATTATCCGGCTAATCCAACGCACCAACCCTTACCCGCTTTAACAACGGTTTCCTTAGCAATCGAGCAGATTGAGCAAGAAGTCGCATTACTCTTTGCCGAAGGTGATATAACCCAACCGGTGATTATCGGTTTAATTCGAGCGGATCTATCGGTGACTGCAGAAACTTCACCTGTAGAAGCGCGTGTGGATGGACAAAGAGTCATTTTATCCGCCAATAAAGAAATTGTGTTGAAATGTGGCAAAGCCAGTATTACTTTGACCCGTGCTGGTAAAGTGCTGATTCGAGGAGCTTACTTATTGAGCCGTTCTTCCGGCGTGAACCGAATTAAGGGTGGTTCGGTACAAATGAACTAAAGTGTTATGGAACTGCTCAACGCAACCCAGATGCAAGCCGGTTACACTATGGGATTACGTCCTGACGGACGCGAATTGCTTGTAGTGGCTATTAAAGGTACCTTCACTTTACCCCAACAGCATGAACCGCCTCAATTAGCTGAAAAACAAATACCCCTGATTGAAGCAGATACTTTTACCGGTGAACCCGGCTTATCCGCACCCGTGTATGAAACCGATTATGCACCCTATAAAGCCCGTTGTGATGTAATTTTGAATGGCAGTGCCTATGCGCCCCATGGTGAACAAGTTGAACGGATTGACGTGGGGTTACAAGTGGGTTCTTTCTACAAAACTTTTCAAGTTGTTGGAGATAGAGTTTGGGAAGTGTCTTTTCTTTCTCTCCGTGCCAGTGCGCCTAGACCTTTTCTGGTCATGCCGATTTCTTACGACCGTGCGTTTGGCGGAGTTGATAACCTTCATGCCGATGAAAATAAACATTCCGCGTATATGCTCAACCCTGTGGGACGGGGCTATCATCAAATTTTAGATCGAGAATTCATTGAATATACGCCCTTGCCTAATACTGAAGAACTTGGGCAACGAGTGAGCAAGCCTAAAGGGCCCTATCGCCCAATGGCCTTTGGTCCCTTGGGTCGAGGATGGGAACCACGTTATCGATTAGCTGGGACTTACGATCAACAATGGTTGAATCATACTTTTCCGTTTTTACCGGCCGATTTTAATGAGGCTTATTATCAATGTGCCCCGGTTGATCAGCAAATTGATTATTTACGCGGGGGAGAAGAAGTGAAACTGATTCATTTAACTTCAGGGGGGGTGGTAAATTTTCGCTTACCTAAGTTAGAAGTGCCTGTGGTCTTTTTTCTCAAAAAAGGGGGCCAACAAGAAGTTCAAGCCATCGCCGATACCTTGGTTTTAGAACCCGATGCTCAACGTTTCACAATCACTTGGCGAGCCCACTTGCCGCTTAAGAAAAATATGTTTGAAGTGGTGCAAGTGTTGGTGGGTAAAAAATCGCGGGGTTGGTGGCGGGCCCGACAATTAGGAAAAACTTATTATCCGTCTTTAGCGGCAATGACTCAGGTACGGCGCAAAAAAGCAGAGGATGAAGACGAATGACTGCTCCGGCCTTGACCGTTTTAAGCGTGGGAATGGTTAGTGGTGTAGGTTTGACTGCACCCGCAGCCTGTGCCGCGATTCGTTGTGCCATCGATAATTTTCAAGAGACCCGCTTTATTGATAGCGGTGGAGAATGGATTATGGGATGTAGCGTGCCTTTGGAACAAGCTTGGCGTGGACGGAGCAAATTGCTCAAGATGTTGGTTTTGGCGGTACGAGAGTGTGGGAGCCAGGTGCGTCAGCTTGATTTTCGGCGCGTGCCTTTATTGCTTTGTCTTGCGGAACCCGAGCGGCCGGGGCGATTAGCGGATTTAGATAATAGTTTGCTCACCGACTTACAGACTGAAATCGGCTTATCTTTTCATCCCCATTCTCAAGTGATTGCCGAAGGGCGAGTGAGCGGCATCGAAGCTTTGCGCCAAGCACGTCACCTCATAGAAAAGGAAAACGTATCTCAAGTGATGATTGCTGGCGTAGACGGTTTTCTAGTAGCCGCAACTTTAAAAGCTTACGAAGAACAAGAGAAGTTATTAACGAGCCAAAATTCAGATGGTTTTCTCCCCGGAGAAGCCGCTGGGGCCATCTTAGTGGGTTATCCCTTATCAAAAAAAGCCGAACCCCAGTTATCTTGTGTCGGTTTAGGTATGGGAATTGAACCTGCTTTTGAAGGTTCCGAGTTACCGCTACGAGCTGATGGTTTGGTGGAAGCAATTCGCGGGGCGTTGGGAGAAGCCGGTTGTGACTTAGGAGTCATCGATTTTCGTATTACCGATGCAGCCGGTGGACAATATAATTTTAAAGAAGCCGCTTTGGCTTTGACACGGCTATTGCGCAAACGGAAAGAAAAATTTGATATTTGGCATCCCGCCGATTGTATTGGCGAAGTAGGTGCAGCAATAGTGCCCATCTTGATCATCGTCGCTTGGTTTGCCTGTCGTAAGGGGTATGCCGATGGCCCCAAGATCCTGGGTCATGTCGGTAACGATCAGGGGAAGCGAGGGGCTTGGGTGTTATCTTATCAGTAAATGAGGATTGAACAATGTCTAATGATGTCTTTGCCAATGGGCGGGAGATTTCTTGTAAGGAAGCCGATGGGAAGTCGATTTGTGCCTTTCCTGATGTCTGTTTTACACCACCTCAAACGCCAGCTACGCCGCCTGGAGTGCCGATTCCTTATCCCAATACCGCTTTTGCTAAGGATACGACGAAGGGAAGTAAGACGGTTAAAATTAGCGGCAAGGAAGTGATGCTCAAGAATAAATCTTACTTTAAGAAAAGTACGGGGGATGAAGCCGGAAATGCACCTAAGAAGGGGGTTGTGACGAGTAAAATTACGGGGAAGGTGTATTTTACGAGTTGGTCACCGGATGTGAAGTTTGAAGGGAAAAATGTGGTGCGACATTTGGATTTGACGACGCATAATCATGCTTCTCCTCCAGGACAGACACCTCCTCAGTCATATATTGATTCGAGTACTTCTCCTGAAGAGCCACAGAATTGTAACCATGAGTGGGAATGTGTACCGAAAGCGACTCACCATGGAGAAAACGTAGAAGAAGTAGCAAAAGATAAAGAAGAAAAGTGTAAAAAAGTAGGAGACCCATTCGAAGCTCAGGCAATAAGACATAACAAGAAAGATATAAAAAGTGGGAAGGATATAGGACCTGATTTTAAGTGTAAAAAGTGTCCTGCTACAAAAGAAGTTGATCATGTGACACGTGATGATCAAGGAAATATCACTAAAATAGTACAGTGTAAATCAGACCAAAGTAAAGCAACTGGAGGAGATAGTGAGAAAGGAGTTATTATAAAGCCGGACCAATTAAGAGAGGATAGAAAATTGATCGAATCTATTAATGAATGTCAAAAAAACAGTGGTGTAAAAACTCAGCTTGAATACAAATTGCAAAAGGGTGAGTCGGCAAAAGATGCTGAACGATTCTTAAAGAAAAAAAAGCCACCAATCGTGACAATAATTGAGTTTATTAAAAACATAATTGATTAATTTTTTTAGACTAGAGTGAAAATTAACAATGAGTATAGAATACTACGTAAGTTTTGAACCGGTACTTTTAACGCGTGAGGAACTACTAGAGCCGGTTCTTGAAATTTTGTATGAAATGGACGCAAAAATCGATACTAGTTTTGATCGTCTAGAATTTAAAAATGGGAAATTTCAATATACTTATGAAGATATAAACTATCCATCCCTAATAAGTATTTTTGAATTGACTAAGAACTGGGATGGGATACAAATTAACTTTGTTTGTACCGAAAAATTGTGTAATCTAATTATTATCAATGATGATAAAAGTAGCAACACGCTAATTCTTTCTGAGCCAGGTTCACTATTTGAATGGCAATGGTTTGAACAATCAAATTATGTCCAATTAGTGAACCGGCTCATAAACAGTATGAAAATACTAGGTGCCAATTTCTGTATCTTAGAACCTGGATGGACACAAAGGTCACGAACACAGAAAGATATTGAAAAATGGTTATTTGACCTTGGACAAGGTATAAAGCGGGATTGGGAATTAGTAATCATCAAAAACGAAACTCTATCAGAATCTATCCCTGACTTTACTAAGACAGATTATCACTTGAAAATATTAAAAGAAAAAGAATTGTTGATGATATCAAAAAGCCCATTTAAGGATGTATTGTTTTGACTTTGATTGTGGTTAACCCGTGTAGCCAGGTAGGTCGGGTTAGTAGATTGATTGTGGAGTTACGCTTCGCTAACCCAACCTAAACCCAACCTACTTGGTTGCTACTTAATTTAACCCTATCGAACACCATGCAATATCGTCGAGCCTTAATCCCAGGGGGTCGTTATTTCTTTACGCTTGTCACCGAACGAAGACGAAATGTTTTTATTGATGATGTTCAGGTGGAGAGATTACGCCAAGCTTTTCGTCAGGTTATGCGAAAACGACCTTTCATTATTGATGCAGCGGTGGTCTTTGCCCGATCATTTACATTGTATCTGGACCTTACCTCCTGACGATGCAGACTTTCCAACGCGGTGGCGATTGATAAAAACTGGGTTTACTAAACACGATGACAGCACCTGCCAAATTGAACGCACTGGATCCAGAATTAAAAAAGGTGAACAAGCGATATGGCAACATCGTTATTGGGAACATTTCCTCCGTGACGAATTGGATTTTGAACAACACGTTCATTACATTCATTACCATCTAGTCAAGCATGGTTAGGTCCATAAACCCGCTGATTGGAAATATTCAAGTTTTCACCATGATGTCAAACAAGGTATGATTTCTCATCAATGGGGAGAATCAGATATGTCTTAAATCTGGGTAATCCTTTAATCCGTGTCATCTTGTTCAAAAATGTCCGTTATCAGGCTTATGGAAATGTGGTGGAACAGGAGGTCGAACCGGTTGAGAATAATCTGCGGTTTCAGGGACAGTATTTCCCTGGTTTTGGCTTCTGACCTTAACCAAGAACAGCTCGTAGGATGCGGTGAGCTTGCGAACCGCATCCATCGCGAAATCAATGGTCATCATGTCCTTGAATGGTATGAACTCCATCAAAAAGAATTACTAGACAATTGGAAACTTTGTGAACCCAAACAAATGCCAAAACCAATAGAACCGTTGGAGTAACTCCATGTTTTTACATATTACAGCGGCAAGATATATTGATAATTATAAAGTTGAAGTGCAATTTAATAATGGCAGGAAAGGTATCGCCGACCTAGCAGAGGTTATTAAAGGTCCTATTTTTGAAACTTTAACAGATAAAAATTATTTTTTATTGCTTAAAATTGACCCGGATCTGGAAACCATTACATGGCCTAACGGAATAGATATTGCCCCAGAATATGTTTATTTTCAAGCTTTCAAAAATGATCCCCAATTACAAGATCAATTTAAAACATGGGGTTACGTTTTTTAAGACTGAATTAGGTAGGGTGGGCATTGCCATCATGAGCCTGGATATCGCTGAGCATCCATCACGAAATGATGCGGTTCCTTCGTCACCACATCCTACGAGCTTGTTTAGCCGCTACCATCGTAGAAGCAGAAGATGAAATGAATCAAGATACTCAAATTAATCAGCTATCTTGGGAGGCAGTATGGGAAAAACATTATTCATTAGCAGCGCAAAAAAGCTGAATGGCGAGAAGGGATTTTCTCCCTACTATTGATTTTCTTCTCAAATTGGACACTCCATGCAAGTAAGCGGTTTTTCTTTTATTCGTAATGGAACTTTATTAGGTTATCCGTATCTTGAAAGTTTGCGTTCGCTACTACCGCTGTGCGATGAGGTCGTTGTCGCCGTAGGCAAAGGACAAGACGATACTTTAGCGCGGATTCAAGCACTGGGCGATCCCAAATTAAGGCTGATTGAGACCACCTGGAATGAATCCATGCAAGATCGCGGTTATGTTTATGCACAACAAAAAATGATTGCGCAATTTAATTGCCGTGGTGATTGGGCATTTTATTTAGAAGGAGATGAAGTTCTCCATGAGCAAGATTTAGCGGCGCTGCGAGCCACCTTGCAAAAATATGTCGATAATCCTAAAATCGAGGCTTTAGTATTTGATTATTTTCACTTCTATGGTTCACCTAATACGGTGGCTATCAGCCCCGGCTGGTATCGGCGCGCCCCGCGGGTTATTCGTAATCACCTCCGGAATTATTCTCCTGATGGTTTATTTTTTGTCATTATGGATAAAAATAAACAAGGACGTTACCCCAATGCAGTTTTAACCAATGTACCCATTTACCATTATGGACATGTTCGGGCAGTGGCAAAAATGCAATCGAAAATTCAACAAGTAAGTCAATATTGGGGACATACCCCACCGGCTTTTCCGGGTTATGGCAATATCGATCCGCACGCGTTAACGTCATTTACGGGCACTCATCCGGCGGTGATGCAATCCTGGTTAGCACAACAAGCTGAATCGCAGTTAATTCTTAATCCTCATTATCAAATAACATCACGTGAACGGCGTCATCGGTGGATGATGCGATTAGAGCGGTTATTCGGTTGGGAATTGAGTAAAAAAGATTATCGCTTGGTTAAACCATGATAACCTTTTTTGTTTATACGCGACGTGTTTTAGTCATCTTAATTGGTTTTGCTATTCCCATTTCCACGGCTTTAACGAATGTGTTGTGTCCTTTAGCTATTTTACTTTTGTTGGCGGAAGGACAATATAAACAGAAATTCAATATTCTTTCTCGACACCCGCTGGCGGTTATTGCATTACTATTATTTACTATCATGAGTTTAGGTTTTTTATATACCCCGGTCAATTGGGTTGAAGCTGGACGGATGTTAGATAAGTATCGAGAATTATTATATATTCCCTTGTTTATTCTGTTGTTTGCCGATGAAAAAACGCGTCGTTGGGGTTTGTACGCTTTTTTAAGTGCGATGGGCGTCACTTTATTCCTTTCTTACCTGATGACTTTAACTGGTTGGTCAATTGGCAAAGGAACTCCACAGAACGCTTTTGTTTTTAAGAATTACATTACGCAAGGATTATTACTGGCATTAGCCGCTTATTTTTTAGCGGTGTACGCGTGGCAACAACAACGCTGGTATTGGCTGGTAATGATATTATTAGCACTTTACAACATTTTATTTCTGAGTGAAGGACGTACCGGTTACCTGATCGTATTTTGTTTAATTTTATTATTTTCTTATCAAACTTATCGATTGCGTGGTCTTATCGTGGGTAGCTTATTGTTAGTACTGCTGAGTGGATTGATTTATAGTTATTCCGATGTGGTTAAAAAACGGCTTGATAGTGTTTCGGAAAATCTACAACATTATCAACAAGGTGAAACGGATACTTCGGTTGGCTTACGGTTAGAATTTTATAAAAATAGTTTAGTGCTCATTGCCCAAAGTCCGCTGTGGGGTCATGGTACCGGGAGTTTCCGTTATGAATACCAACAATTAGCTCAGCCCCAAGGAATTACTGCGACGACTAATCCACATAACGAATATCTCATGATAGGGGTGCAATGGGGATTAATGGGGATGGGATTATTTATTTATTTATTGTATCAATTGGGGTTGTTAGCGGTTTATTTACCGCCACCACAAAACTGGATGGTACAAGGATTGGTCGTTACCATCGCAGTGGGTTGTTTGGTGAATTCGTTGTTACTCGATACCACTGAAGGACATTTATTCGCCTATTTAATCGGCGTTTTAATGGGTGGCTTGAACTATCCTAAAGCCATTTTTTTATTTCGTCGAAATCATCCGGAGACGGATTAAAACCGGTTTAAGTGGATTGATTTTTCGTAACTACTCAAGCTAACCTGAAAGACCCGCTGTTACTGGTAAGAGTGATAGCGAACTCGGTTTCAGGAGAAGGGGTAAACAAAGTGAGCTTGCGAACTCCAACATTAAAAGATAGCAGAAAATCACGACAGGTTGGACTTCCTATTGTCAGCCCAACCTACGTGCTAAATAGACTTTCATATCAAGCTATTATAGAGCGAAGTCGTTGGAAATACCATTGAGTTTTAAGGTATCAGCTAATTGATTTTGTGATAGGATCACTTCAAATCACCAACCGTATCGAGGTGAATAATCATGGCCAGTTTAGTTGAACTTGTTTTTCCAGAAATCGAATACCCAGAATCGGACGGACAACCCATCGGCGAGACCGATTTTCATTTCACCACCATTATTTTGCTGGTTCAAGCACTGCGAGATTACTTTGCGGACCAGCCAGTATATGTTGCCGGTGACTTAATGTTTTACTATGAAAAGAATAATCCTCATGCCGTCAAAGCGCCAGATGTGCTAGTTGTTAAAGGTGTTCCTAAACATAAACGCCGGATTTATAAGCTCTGGGAAGAACGAGTTGTTCCTTGTACCATTTTCGAGATTACTTCCAAACAGACCGGTTCAGCGGATTTAACGACTAAATATGAATTATATGAACATCTGGGTGTATCTGAATACTTTTTATTTGACCCGTTAGAGGAGTATTTAAGGCCCCGCTTACAAGGTTTTACCCTGGTTCAAGGACGTTATCAGGCTTTGCCTCTCTCAGTAGAAGGTGAGTTAATCAGTCTGGAGTTAGGCTTGATTTTACGACCACAAGGGGATTTGTTAAGATTGGTGGATTCTTATACCGGACAAATGTTAGCGACTTCTAAGGAATATGCTCGACGGGTAGAACGGGCAGAACAGAAAGCTCAGTTAGAGGAAGAACGAACTCGTGTTGAAGCTCAACGAGCTAACTTGGCTGAAGCTAAAATTATTGAATTACAACAGGAATTGGAAAGATTACGTCGGAAAAAGAGTTGAGCTAACAAGACATCAATATGCATTCCCACGCCGGAGCGTGGGAACGAGAAATTCCGCTTTTTATTTAGAACATTTAATGGTTATTCCACCACCCAGGAGCCCGTAGGTTGGAGTGAGCTTGCGAACTCCAACATTAAAAGGTAGCAGACCATCACGAAAGGTTGGACTTCCTATCGTCAGTCCAACCTACGTGCTGTTAACCTCAACTTTTTCAACCGGCGCACCTATACAGCTAAACCACTCCACTACAGCCTTTTCCCCTTTTTCATCGATTCCATGGATTTCTTCCGGTGTAGATACTGGTATGTTCATAAAGCTAATGATAAACTTTATACCCTGTTTTTGCTAAGAAGTGGCTTACTCACCTGAGTTGTTATGATTTTTCTTACTCAACTCTTTCTCGATTTTGCCATCGTAAAAATTATATAAAGGTCTTTTAAAGTGGTACCAATAAGTGAATGGATTTTCTTGGGTAACTGTACTAATTAATTCCCATTCATCTTCGCCTAACATGGCCAATATTTTCGGCCATTCGGTCGCACCATGCGCTATTTTTTGCCCAACATAGTGGGTACCGGCTATCGTGATATAAATATCATCTTCTTTATTCCAACAAACTTGACAATATTGCCATTTAGCCATGTTTTGCTCCACCAGTTTTAAGAAAACAGAATCATTTTACCAATTCATTGTCATTCGCCGTGGATTTAAAATCAAGCGGGGATCAAATTGTTCTTTTAGGCGACGATGGAGTTTTTCTAATTCATGGGCTAGGGGATGAAAAACTTCACTGGTTCGATCACCTCCTCTAAACAACGTTGCATGTCCACCCATTTGAGCTACTGCCGCCCGAATTGTTTCTGCCGGTAAGTCACTACGTAACCAGCGTAAGGCGCCACCCCATTCAATTAACTGTTTTTCTTCAGATAAATCCAGTGGCGGGGTAGTTGGTGGAACGGATAAGCGCCAAAGCGGTGGACCATTAGCCGTAAAGAAAGGTAACCGTTGTTCGCGTAAATCGACCCAAAATTGACTGCCTTCGCTCCATACTGCTGCCGGTATTTGTTGTTGTTCTGATTGGATAGCAATCCCACTTAATCGCAAGATTAATTGCTCACCATCAAAACAACTCGCCGTTAAAGGGATGGTTTGATTACCCCAATAAGTCATTTGCTCCAAGGCTTCTGCTGCTGAAGTCATTGATTTGACTAAAGTCACTTCTTCTGCGGGTAACGGTAATACTTTACAAGAAATTTCTAATAATACGCCCAAAGTACCCAATGCCCCAACCATTAACCGTGAAACATCGTAACCGGCCACATTTTTCATAACTTGACCGCCAAACCTTAAGATTTCACCTTTGCCATTTAAACATTTAACGCCCAGCACAAAATCGCGGGCAGCACCTTGATAAGGACGCGCTGGACCGGATAAACCACAAGCAATCGTTCCTCCCCAAGTGGCTGTTTCACCAAAATGGGGCGGTTCAAAAGCCAAGCATTGTCCTTGGGTAGCTAGGGTTTGGGAGAGTTCTTGTAAAGGAGTTCCGGCACGAGCAGTAATCACCAGTTCACTCGATTCATAATTGACAATCCCTTGATGTCCAGCGACCGACAGGATTTGTCCTTCCATTGCGCGACCGTAAAAAGCTTTACTCTGACCACCCACAATTTTCAGTGGTACCGCTTGCGCGGCAGCAGTTTGGACTGCTTCTTGTAATTGTGCGGAGATATCGCTAGACATGTGGATGAATAATTCCAAGGGTGGGTAGGCACTTTTTGCTTACCCTACCCAAAATACCTGATGAAAAAATTAACTAAATATACAAACAGATATCAGAAGTACCCGCAAACTCAAAAAAGGTTGCTGCACCGCCGTATTCTATCCCATCAATAAATTCACTGGTATTAAAATCGAATAAATCGACTGTCATTTGACAGGCAATCATTTTAACATCCGCTTCCAAGCATAAATCGCGTAACTCTTCAACGCTGGCGACACCTTTAGACTTCATTTTACTTTTCATCATACTGCTCATGATGCTTTGCATCCCCGGTAAGGCTTGAATCAGAACCGGAACGGGCATTGGCATTGGCATCGCCGGGTTACCCAACGGACTCACTTTCAAATTCAGTTTTTTGCGTAACAATTGTAACCCATAAAAAGTAAAGAAAATTTGGGTTTCATAACCTAACGCTGATGCCGTTGAAGCTAAAATAAAGGGAGGGTAAGCCCAATCGAGAGTCCCTTTCGTTGCAATGATTGCTAGCTTTTTTTCCTCCATAGCGAGGTCCTCTTAAAGTGTTGAGTGGATATTTAAGCTCTTTTGATGAAGAATATATACTTACCACCCTCTTCAGTGGATTCGAGCAACTCATTGCCAGTTTGTTTAGCAAACGCTTCAAAATCCTTTACTGAACCAGGGTCAGTGGCAATAATTCGTAAGATTTTCCCGCTTTCCATCCCCGTTAGCGCTTTTTTCGCGCGTAGAATAGGAAGAGGACAGTTCAAACCACTCGCATCCAATTCTTGGTCAAAGTTAGGCATTTGTTATATCTCCTAGATACATATAGAAATGAAACAAATAGATACTAAACAACTTTAGTAATCCAGCTTATTCTTATATACTAATCTTACTTATTAAGCAAGTTCTGGCAGCATAGCATAAACTCTTTTTAACTATCAATTAAGTGTATAAGTCTATCATTATATGGATTTTTTACCTATTTTTTTAAATATCCGCCGACAACCTTGTCTGGTGGTTGGGGGCGGTGTTACGGCAACCCGTAAAGTGGAATTATTGCTCCGTGCTCAAGCTCAAGTTAATGTAGTCGCACCCAACTTAACACCACAACTCATGCAATGGAGTAAAAGTGGTCGCATTATTCACCATGCCAGTTGGTTTGTTCCCAGTGATTTAGAAAACTGTCGCTTAGTCATCGCCGCAACGAATGATAAAACTGTTAATGAACAGGTGTCTATGCTGGCTCAAGTCAAAGGAATTCCCGTCAATGTCGTTGATCAACCTCATTTGTGCAATTTTATCATGCCTTCTCTCATCGATCGTTCTCCGGTTCAAATTGCCGTATCCACCGGTGGTGCTTCGCCGGTGTTAGCACGGTTGTTACGCGCCCGGTTGGAGGCTTTGATTCCAAGTGCTTATGGTAAATTAGCTGAATTTGTTGCCGGCTTTCGGGATCAAGTTAAACAGCGATTATCTGCTCAAGAACGACGGCGTTTTTGGGAAACCGTGTTACAAGGTCCGATTGCGGAAATGTTAATGTCCGGGCATACCCAAGCGGCTACGCAAGCCTTAGAAAATTTATTAACCGCAACCGCGACTACCTCATCCCTGACTTATGGAGAAGTCTATTTGGTGGGTGGTGGACCCGGTGATCCGGATTTATTGACTTTGCGGGCGTTACGGCTCATGCAGCAAGCTGATGTCGTTTTATATGATCGGTTGGTTTCTGAGGAAGTACTTGATCTGGTGAGACGCGATGCAGAACGGATTTATGTTGGCAAACAACCCTCTTTTCATCCCGTTCCGCAAGAAGATATTAACCAACGTTTAATTCAATTAGCTAAGGAAGGTAAACGGGTATTACGCTTAAAAGGCGGCGATCCATTTCTGTTTGGTAGAGGTGGTGAAGAAATTGAAACGTTGATGGAAGAAGGGATTCCTTTTCAAGTCGTGCCCGGTATCACGGCTGCTATTGGAGCTTCCGCTTATGCGGGCATTCCACTGACTCATCGTGATTATGCTCAATCTTGTATTTTCGTTACCGGTCATCGTAAAGACGATGAAAGTTTAGATCTGAACTGGGAAGTCCTTGCTCAACCCAACCAAACCGTCGTGATTTACATGGGTATGCGAACTTTACCCATCGTTGCCAATGAATTAATTAAACGAGGGATGTCACCGGACAAACCAGCCGCTTTAGTCCAAAAAGCCACGACGGCTGATCAACAAGTTCTGGTCGGCACTTTAGCTACATTGCCAAGCATGGTAGATGTCGCTAATCTTAAATTAGCCAGTATTATTATTATCGGTGAAGTCGTCAAATTACATAAAAAATTAGCTTGGTTTACTCCGTTACCCCGTTCTGGAGATGTTCAAAAAACGAGTTAATGAAAAATCCATGTCGGGTTACTGCCGTCAACTTAAAAAGTTCCCCCATTTTCAAAAGGGAGGAATCCTTAACTTAATGGCATTGACCCTACACTGAGCAAATAACCCCAAGAAGTGATATTATTCAAATTAATGAACCAATTGATTTGAACCCACTATTTGAAAATGAATATGGAAGCAATAACCTATATACAAGCGCTTCAAAATCTAGCGGTAGCCATAGAAAAAGTCAATAATGATCACGTTCCGATTATTATTACCAGTGAGAATTATAAACCCGTGGTCATGATCAGTTTGGAAGACTTTAATGCTTGGCAAGAAACCGCTTATTTGCTGCGTTCCTCAGCGAATGCGAGAGATTTATTAGAAGCAGTAGAAGAAATTAAAGCGCAGCGGAATTTGATTAGGCAAGATCTCCTTGAAGAAATATGATCTGTTTTCGAGAACGTGCTTGGCAAGATTATCTCCCACTTAAATTCTACCAAAGCATCTAGCCTATCTCTTAGACTTTTCCTTAATTATGCCAATCGAATCTTTTCAAATCCTAGCAACCGAGGAGCAAGCGCGTTGTGGTTGTTTACGTTTGCCACGTGGCACCATAGAAACGCCCGCTTTTATGCCAGTTGGAACCTACGGTACAGTCAAAGCTATGACACCGGAACAAGTTCGCGCTACCCATGCAGATATCATTTTATGCAATACTTTTCATTTAATGTTACGACCCGGTACCGCCGTGATTAGGGCGCATGGTGGGTTACATGATTTTATCCATTGGACACGACCGATTTTGACAGATTCTGGTGGCTTTCAAGTATTTAGTTTAGGAGAAAGGCGGAAAATTAGTGAAGCCGGTGTGACTTTTAGTTCGCCAATAGACGGTGCTAAAGTTTTTTTAGGCCCAGAAGAATCGATGGCGGTACAACGAGAATTAGGCGCTGATATTGTCATGGTATTTGACGAATGTACCCCCTATCCAGCGACAGCACCACAAGCGCGCGATTCGATGGAATTATCTTTACGCTGGGCAGCCCGTTCTAAAATAGCACACGGTGATAATCCCGCCGCATTATTTGGCATTGTCCAAGGTGGAATGTATGAACCATTGAGGCAAGCGTCACTTGCCGGATTAATGGATATCGATTTTGATGGTTACGCGCTCGGTGGTTTATCGGTGGGTGAACCCAAAGCAGAAATGCAGCGAATTTTAAATTTCATCGCCCCCCAGTTACCGTCTGATAAACCGCGTTATTTGATGGGTGTCGGTACACCAACTGATATCGTTGCAGCCGTCTGTAGTGGGATAGATATGTTTGATTGTGTGATGCCCACCCGTAATGCGCGTAACGGCCATTTATTTACCAGTCAAGGTGTGGTACGAATTCGTCAGAGTCGTTATCGATATGATACCAATCCCTTAGATCCCCATTGTGATTGTTATACTTGCCAAAATTATAGCCGTGCTTACTTGCATCATTTAGATAAAGCCCGTGAAATCTTAGGTGCTCATTTAAATACGTTTCATAATTTGTATTATTATCAAACGTTCATGCGGGAATTACGGCAAGCTATTATGACGCAGCAATTACAGTCCTGGGTACGAAACTTTTACGCCATGCAAAAAGAAAAATCACCTCCTTTGAACTATAGTTAATCTAGAAGCCGTTGGGCAAGGCTTTATTATTCACGATGACGCACTTAATTGGAGGAATAATGGGTTATGAAATCCTATCTGACCTATCTATTTATCATTCTCAATCTGTTATCCACGGCTCAAGCCAGCGAGTGGAAGTTCTCCTATCGTTCACAAAAATACTTTGCCGCCATTTGGGGAAGTGCTTCAAACGACGTTTTTGCAGTCGGAGCCGGGGGTTTAATTTCTCACTACGATGGTTCTCAATGGCAGGAAATGGAGAGTGGCACTCTTTTTAATTTGAATGGCATTTAGGGTAGTTTTAGCACGGATGTATTTGTGGTCGGTGAGGGTGGTACAATTCTCCACTACAATGGTAACCAATGGAACACTATGAACAGTGGGACTTCTTTTTATCTTAGTGGTATTTGGGGTAGTTCCAGTACCGATGTGTTTGCGGTTGGAGATCATGGTACCATTCTCCACTACGATGGTAACCAATGGCGCACTATGACGAGTGGGACTTCTTATTCTCTTAACAGCATCTGGGGCAATTCCAGCACGGATGTATTTGCGGTCGGATACGAGGGTAAGATTCTCCACTACGATGGTAACCAATGGAACCTCATGAACAGTGGGACTTCTACTTATCTTTACGGTATCTGGGGTACTTCCAGTACCGATGTGTTTGCGGTTGGTGATGGGTGGGGTACGATTCTCCACTACGATGGGAACCAGTGGACCACTATGAATAGTGGCACTTCGACTTATCTTACCAGCATCTGGGGCAGTTCCAGCACCGATGTGTTTGCGATCGGAAGCTATGGTACGATTCTTCATTATGATGGTAACCAATGGAATCTTATGAACAGTGGAACTTCTGATTATCTTAACGGTATCTGGGGCAGTTCCAGCAACGATGTGTTTGTGGTAGGAGCTTATGGTACGATTCTCCACTACGATGGTAATCGGTGGACTGTAACCAATAAGACTTCTACCGATTATTATTTTAGAGACATCTGGGGTACTTCTAGCACGGATGTGTTTGCCGTCGGATACGAAGGTGCCATTCTCCACTACGATGGTAACCAATGGCACACCATGAACAGTGGGACTTCTGCTCATCTTTTTGTCATCTGGGGCAGTTCTAGCACAGATATATTTGCGATTGGGTACCCTGGTACGATTCTCCACTACGATGGTAATCAATGGAGTCCTATGAACAGTGGAACTACTGCTTATCTTAGCGGCATCTGGGGCAGTTCCAGCACCGATGTGTTTGCGGTTAGTGGGGGGGGTCCGATTATCCACTACGATGGGAATCAATGGAACTCCATGAGCAGTGGGACTCGTTATGATCTTAGAGGCATCTGGGGTACTTCTAGCACGGATGTATTTGCGGTTGGTATGGGGGGTACGATTATCCACTACGATGGTAACCAATGGACGCCTATGAACAGTGGTGGGACTTATTATGATCTTAGAGGTATCTGGGGTACTTCTAGCACGGATGTATTTGCAGTTGGATTGTTTTGGCCCCTATCCCAAATGGGTACGATTCTCCACTACGATGGTAATCAGTGGAACACTCAATGGAACAGCGAGAACAGTAACATTTATAATGATCTTCTCGATATCTGGGGTAATTCTAACACCAATGTGTTTGCGATCGGATACGAAGGTGCTATTCTCCACTACGATGGCGATAATTGGAAGGCAAATACCACAGTTCCACTCTCTCTCTATGCTATTTGGGGCAGCCCAGAAGGTGATGTTTTTGTTCTCGGTGACGGAGGCATCCTCCGTTGCGCCAACTGCCAACAACCCGCTAAAGAATTTTATTGTTGTAGTTATACTCGCGGTGATGGTACCACTTCCTGTGATGCGTCTTTAGGTTCATATCCTTTTGAAGAATGTAAAAAATTAGCCCGGGATGCTGGGGCAACTCAATTTAAATGGGGTCAAGTGAATCAAGCGACAGCCGAGATGTGTTGGGCGGGTGGAACTTGTGGTGAGGTTCAAGAATACTTACCGGTGACTTTAGCTAATTTGACAGTATCAACGCTAGAAAATCAACTGGTTATCCAGTGGGACACGGCTTCTGAAATCAATAACCTGGGAATGAACCTCTGGTGTGCGCAACTGGCAGAGAATCAATTCGAGGGCATTACTCAACTCAATAGCCAACTCATTCCAACCAAAGCCATTTTACCTCAGTTTGGGGCATCCTACTCCTCAGCCGACTATCCGGCGATCAACACGCACCTAAAATTGGGTATTCAACATTGTACGTTAGAAGATATCGATGCCGGTGGTCAGTGCACGCTCCATTGTGAGCACCTCAAGACGGTTGTTATCGGTGATGAGAATAGCATCGCGGGCGCAGAATTGAATGAACTCAATGCTAAAGCCAGAGCACTTTGCAATGAATCTAAGCTGGACGGCGTGTGTTTGGCTCAACGGTTAGCACCGAATTAGCAAGTAGCCTGGATGAAACGAGGTGAAATCTAGGAGAGAAATTAGGGTATCCCTGGATTCCGCTACGCTTCATCCAGACTACACTCACTTTTGACCCCGAAGAATACGAAGTTGCTACCAGCCTGCGTCGGATCGATAACGCGATAGCGTCATACCATCAGGTGCGTTATTCTAAAAAGTAGAAAATCATCACCCGTTACCCCAAAAAAGGAAACCACTATGCAACTAGCAACCTTTACCAAGTAGAGGATACCTTGCCATGAAATCGACGATTCTTTCCGAAAACACGGCTTATAATTTTTCTGACTATTTTAAATGGGTTGATTACCTAGAAGACATCCTGGCCTATTTTTCTTACGTTTTTGCTAAACAACACTATGAGTTACCTCGTCATCTCGAACCCTTGGCCAATTTAGCTGAACTCAAAGCGCGGCTAAGCAGAACTCTTCCTTATATCAGTCTCACAAATGAAACTGCCAAGCGTGAATTTTTGATAGCCCCCATTTTACTGGAACTGGTGGATTATACTCATGCCAAAATTAAAGTCGAGTTTCCATTGATGGTCAATGACCAACTAAAAGGCACTTTAGATTATTATTTGCAGTCTCAACAAAATCTCTTAGTGATTGAAGCGAAAAATAGTGATTTAGAAAGAGGCTTTATGCAGTTGGCGGTGGAACTCATTGCGTTGGATAAATGGACTGACGGTGTCACACCTCACCTGTATGGTGCAGTCTCCACCGGTGAAATTTGGCGATTCGGAATTTTAGAACGGGCGACGAAAACGGTCATTCAAGACTTAAATCTGTTTCGGGTGCCAGCCGATTTGGAAGAGTTATTGAGAATCTTGATAGCAATTTTAGGAACCCTGAGTTCGATATAAAAATATACAATTTATTATAAATTAAGTTTTTATAAATTTAGAGTATACTTATTCACCGGTTTAATTGTTTGATCTAACAGGCTAAAAAATTACGTCGAACTCAGGTTATTTTTATTAAATATTAGAGAGTTATGTCATACAGCCAATTTACCTTAGCAAGCCTTGAAAAGACTTTTTATCTCACGATAGTTGAGAAAGTTGCCCTCTTTACCAATACGCCCCTATTGCCTAGTTCACCACTGCTGACGGAAATTCTTAACTGCAATGTGCCTTTAGCGCTTGCTAATAATACCGAAAAAGCTCGTTCCGAAATGATTATTGCGCCCGTTTTGATTGAACTTAAACGACAACTGCCTAATCAGATGAGTCTATTTTCTGGTGCTGAATTTAATGTAGAAGAAGAAACTGGACTGATGGGCTACTGCGATTTTATTATCAGTCAATCATCTGAACAATTGTTTGTTAAAGCCCCTGTCGTGATGTTGGTAGAAGCTAAAAACGAAAATATTAAAAACGGATTAGGACAATGTGTCGCCGAAATGCTTGCCGCCCAATTATTTAACCAACGCGAACAAAATCCCATCACCACGATTTATGGCGTGGTTACAACGGGCACCAACTGGAAATTTTTAAGACTGACTAACCATCAAGTAGAAATTGATTTAAGAGAATACTATTTATCTGAAATTGACCAAATATTGGGAATTTTAAGTGCTGGGATTCAAAACAAAAAATAATGTCATATAGTCAATTCACTTTAGCTACCGTTAAGAAAACATTTCATTTGATAACTTCTGAAGAGGTAGATATTTTTGCCGATATATCCACCCTCAAATGTAGTGATTATTTGACCGAAACGCTACAATACAACATTCCACTTGCCCTCGCCAGTAACACGGAAAAAGCCCGTTCAGAAATGATCATTACCCCTATTTTAATTGAGGCAAGAAAGCAGTTAAATGCAGGTTTTAATCTATTTTCAGGCGTTGAATTTGATGTCGAACCAGACCAAGGTCTAACTGGTTACTGTGATTTTATTTTAAGCCGCTCTCCAGAAAAACTGTTTGTCGCAGCACCCGTTGTCATGTTAGTAGAAGCGAAGAATGAAAATATTAACAATGGATTAGGACAATGTGTGGCAGAAATGGTCGCCGCCCAACTATTTAATCAACGCGAACAAAATCCTATCACCACGATTTATGGTGTAGTTACGACCGGTACCAACTGGAAATTTTTAAAATTGACTGACTATCAGGTAGAAATTGACTTGAAAGAATACTACATCTCTGAAATTGACCAGATATTGGGAATTTTAAGTGCTGGGATTCAGAACTGAGACGGAGCGATTTCAATGATTAACCTTGATGTGCCCCATTAACAAACTACTTATCAAATTCGATTGTTGGAAAATTTAGGTTAATGGTGCGTTAACAACGCACCCTACTCTTGCCTCAAAATAAATTTGACCAAGCCATCGTGATTAACCTTGAGGTGAATAATAAGCTTCCAAATAATTAAGTATTTTGTTTTCGGTATCGCTATCAAATTTCACCAGTCCTTGATTTTTTTGCATCCATTGAATCACTTCTTGCCATCTTTCTCTGCTTAATCTTTGCTGTAAAAATTTGCGGGCAGAATGGCAACCGGTACAATTACCTTTCACTAATATCCAGTTATCAGCGACAATTAAGCCAGTTTCTTCGTCAAGCTTGTGTCGTTTAACTAATTGTTTTCTCTTTTCTTCTTCTGTGGTGTAATGTCGGGAAAGGTAATCGAGAACTTTGACTTCATCTTCAGCAAACAGTCCTTTTAATCCTTGTTCTTTTTGCATCCACACGAGAAGTTCTTGCCATCTGTCTCTGGTTAATTTTTGTTGGGTAAATTTCATAGCCGAATGGCAACCCGTACAATAACCTTTTACTAATTCCCAGTTAAGGTACGAAAGGCAAGCCCAATAGCCAGGTAAGGTGAGCAACGCTGACTCGTTAATGCCCTACTGGGTTTTCGGTAAATTGACCATTTGTAACAAGGCTTTTTTGCCCGGTTGATCTAATTCGACCGCATGACCGGCTCGTAAACCTTTGGGTAAAACAATCGGTCCAAACCGGATCCTAATTAAGCGACTCACTATTAAACCTTGTGATTCCCACAAGCGTTTTACTTCATGTTTACGACCTTCACTCAGGGTCACATGGTACCAATGATTAGCACCTAAACCACCCGCATCAATAATTCGGTTAAATCGTGCTCTGCCATCTTCAAGCAATACCCCTTCTTGTAAATTTTTCAAGATGGTATCATCTATTTTTCCTAAAATTCGCACGGCATACTCACGTTCAATCACATAGGAGGGGTGCATAAGACGATGAGCTAATTCGCCGTCGGTGGTCAGTAACACTAAACCGGCGGTGTTGAGATCTAAACGACCGATGGTAACCCAACGTCCATGACGCAAATGAGGTAAATTGTCAAATAAAGTTGGGCGTCCATCAGGATCATGGCGGGTACAGACTTCGCCAATCGGTTTGTGATAACACAAAATTTGTTGCGGTGGAGCTTGTAAATGAAATCGGTTTAATTTACGACCATCTAGCCAAATTTCATCAGCCGAGCTAATTCGGTCACCGATAGTCGCAATCTGGCGATTAATTTTGACTCGTCCTTGACGAATCCAGTCTTCAATTTGCCGTCGTGAACCGAGTCCAATTCGGGCTAATACTTTTTGTAATTTTTCGGTGGTGGGAGAAGCAAGTGTGGTAGTGGGTTTACGATTCATTTTACTCAATTATTCCTAAAGCTGGCGAAAACGTTAGATTGATTTTAAAGATCTGCATAAGTAAAGTATAGCTCCAAACTAGAATATACCCTAGTTTCTTAAATTGATGCCGGCATCAAACCTCAAAACGAGTCACCAGGAATATTATCAACCAATGCAAGCCTTAATAACAGATAAAACATGCACATCCTGCTGATAAAAACTTCTTCACTGGGTGATGTGATTCACACACTGCCGGCGCTGACTGATGTTCAACAACAGGTTCCGCATTTACAATGTGATTGGGTTGTAGAAGAGCATTTCGCTGAGATTCCTCGTTGGCATCCGGTCGTTCGGCAAGTCATTCCCGTCGCCTTGAGGAAGTGGCGTAAGCAACCTTGGCAAACTGGGTCGAGTGGAACCTGGCATCAATTTATTCAGCAATTAACTCAACAGCAGTATGATCGGGTTATTGACGCTCAAGGGTTACTAAAAAGTGCTTTTTTAACCTATTTTGCTCGTGGTCAGCGTTGTGGTTTTGATTATCGTTCTGCACGAGAAGCTTTAGCGAGTTTAGTTTATCAACAACGTTATCCAATTCCGAAAAATCAACATGCGGTCACCCGTTTAAGACAGTTATTCGCGGCTATCTTGAATTATCCTTTACCTCAAACTCCACCTGATTATGGAATTATCCCTTATTTCCAATCTCAATCGTTGATTACAACTACTGCACCGACGCTGATCTTTTTACATGGGACGACTTGGGTAACTAAACATTGGCCAGATGATTATTGGGTGGGTTTAGCAAAACGTGCGGTTGCGGCTGGTTACCAAATTCGGTTACCCTGGGGTAATTCTCATGAATACGCACGTGCTCAACGAATAGCCGCTATTCACCGGCAAGTGAGTCTCATTCCCAAAGGGGATTTACAAAATCTGGCGAGTGAATTACTGCAAGCACAAGCGGTCATCGGGGTTGATACTGGACTAGCGCATCTTGCGGCAGCTTTAGCAGTACCAACCTTGACGTTATATGGTGCCACTCAACCGGCACGCACCGGTACTTATGGTAGCCAACAGCGGCATTTGCAAGCCCATTTTCCTTGCGCACCCTGTTTAAAGAAGAAATGTATTTACCGAGGTTCAGTGACTGTCTTTCCAGCTTGCTATCAGGATTTATCAGTCGATAAGGTTTGGGAAGCATTACAAGAGTTATTATCAAATTAATCGGTTGTTATTGATATTTAACTTTTGATTATTATTCATTATCTAGCAACCGCAAGGGTTGCCCCTACAGCCATTGGATAAAAATTTTGTTGGCTACGCTAACATCTGGTCAAACCTACGATTTATCAACAATGGACTGAATTAGGGTGATGAGTATTGACAAGATTTGTTTTAACCTCTTTGCCTGAACTAAAAAAAAACAATACACTGGTGCTACTGTTTTATTCATCACTTATTTCAGCTAAAGATATGGATATCAATATACGTTCTCCAGTTACGATTTACCAAAATATTGTGGCTAATCTTGAAAAAGTCATTACCGGTCAAACGAATGCGATTAGAAAACTCTTAGCGGCTTTTGCGAGTGGTGGACATATTTTGCTGGAAGATTTACCCGGTACCGGTAAAACCACTTTAGCGAAAGCATTAGCTCAATCTCTGCAACTCCATTTTCAGCGGATTCAATTTACGCCAGATTTATTACCTTCAGATATTTTGGGCGTATCTATTTTTGATCAACATGAACACAATTTTCGCTTTCATAAAGGCCCGATTTTTACTGATATTTTATTGGCGGATGAAATTAACCGGGCTTCTCCTCGAACTCAGTCGGCTTTATTAGAAGCGATGGGAGAAAAACAAGTGAGTTTAGATGGCACGAGATATTCTCTTGGGGAATTATTTTTCGTCGTGGCTACGCAAAATCCTTTGGAATTTCACGGCACTTATCCGTTACCCGAAGCGCAAATGGATCGCTTTGCCATGCGTTTTAATTTAGGTTACGTCAGTGCTGAAGAAGAAGTTACGATTCTGTCTAATCACCAACAACCGCCGAAACCGTTAATCTCCTGTGCGAGTAGAGAAGATATTTATACGTTAAGAAAATCAGCTCAGGACATACGCATTAGTGCCGAGTTAAAACGCTATATTGTTGATATTGTGAGGGAGACTCGTCATGCCACGGGAGTGCAAATTGGCGCCAGTCCACGTGCTTCTCTCACTTTGATGAAAACAGCACAAGCACTGGCTTTGTTTGATGGTATGGAATTTGTTACACCAGAACATATTCAAGAAATTGCGGTTCCGGTGATTGCTCATCGTCTCAAAGTTGATTCACAAGCACGATTTAGTGGAGTCAGCGATAAATCGGTGGTAATTGATATTTTACGTCAGATTCCAGTACCTTTTTAAATAAAAAATGCTTAGACGGGTTTTATTTCGTAATTTTCGGATTGTATTGGCTTTAGATAATTGGATACGACAACGGTTTACTAAAGCGGGTCAATTAGTATTAGGCGGATTAATTGCAGCCGGGGTTTTTGGAATTGATACTCGACAAACTTGGGCTTATCAATTATTTTCTCTGTTATTGGCGCTGATATTATTAGCGATTTTAACCAGTTGGTGGGGGCGGATTCGTTTAACTGCTCAACGGGAGTTACCTCAATTTGCGACCGTGGGTGAAACTTTACACTATCGTATTGGGGTGCAAAATAAAACGCCTCGCTGGCAACGCGGTTTAATATTACGAGAAAATATTCAACGCCAACAACCGAGTTTTGAATTATTCTTACGCGCCAAAGAACCCGGTCATGAACAACGTAATTGGTTCGATAATTATGTAGGCTACCCCCGTTGGCTGTGGTTAGTTAATCTGAATAAAGGTGCGGATAGTATTGAGTCCAGTTTACCGCCTTTGCCACCAACCGATTCCAAATTATCTCGCCCGTCAACCAGTCAAAATATAACGATAACCATGAATCTCACTCCCTTGCGGAGGGGATATATCCAATTCACTGGTATGAGCTTTGCTCGTTCTGATCCATTAGGATTGTTTAATGCGTTATATACGTTGCCTCTTCCAGAAAAGTTATTAGTTTTACCTAAGCGTTATCCGGTATCTCCCCTTTTTCTTTCTAGTTCCCGAAGATATCAACGTGGTGGGGTCCAATTAGCCTTGTCAGTGGGAGAAGCCGAAGAATTTGTCGGGTTACGCGAATATCGTCCCGGTGATCCATTACGTCATATTCATTGGAAAAGTTGGGCCAAAATCGGTAAACCGGTTGTCAAAGAATTTCAAGATGAATTTTTTGTCCGTCATGCCTTGATTTTAGATACTTTTACGATGCAAGTCGTCGGAGAATTGTTTGAGTCAGCGGTAGCGGTAGCGGCTTCTTTTGCTTGTGCACCTCGTAGTCAAGAAATTTTGTTAGATCTGATGTTAGTGGGTACCCAAGCTTATTGTTTTACCAGTGGTCGAGGATTATCTCAAACGGATCAATTGTTAGAAATTCTAGCTTGTGTGGAAGTCTGTACCGATCAGCCTTTCACCCAACTTTATTCCTTAGTCATGGAACATACCCCCTCTCTAAGTGGTAGTCTATGTGTGTTACTCAATTGGGATACCGAGCGGCAACGGTTGATACAATCATTGAAAAACAAAGGTATTTCTCTGTTAGTGGTAATCGTCAGTGAAACGGAACTCGAAATCGATCGGCAAAAATTTCCTGAAGTCCAGGTGTTACTGATTGATCAATTAGCAGAAAAATTAATCAATTTATGAATAGTCCTCCTTTTCTCCTCGGTTGTATCCTTCTATTCTGGGGATGGCAAAGCCAATTATCCTCATGGGCGCTACCGATGGCATTGATTTTAGAAGGAGCACGTTGGGTTAATTGGCGCTGGGCACTCGTCGATAAAGATTTTAACCGAGTCACTGATTTTACTTCTTTTACTTTAGTCATCATCAGTCTATATCTTTTAAGTCAAGATTCTATCTATGGGTTAATGACTTTATTAAAATGGTTACCCATCGTATTTTTTTTATTAATCACGACTCAAATTTATAGTACGCAGGGTTCGATTAAATTAAGTAGCTTATTTCTGTCGCTACGCCGCTACGAAGCCCAAGGAAAAACCGATTCTCATACCCGTATTGATCTGTCTTATCCCTATATGCTGATGTGTCTCTTGTCAGCGAGTACCAGTCGTGCAGCTTGGTTTTTCACCGGCATGTGCTGGTTAGTCACTTGGGGATTATGGGTAACACGTCCTCGCCATCACCACGTCGTGGTTTGGGGAGTGGTATGGATGCTGACCATCGCGGTAGCCTATTTAAGCCAGCAAGGACTGTTTCGCTTACAATCGGAGATAGAGGAATTTATCTTGGGTATGCTTTGGCAAGACCGAGACACTTATCGACAAAGTACCGCGATTGGTGATATTGGCAAACTTAAACAATCTGACCGCATTATTCTTCGAGTTGAGGCACCCGTTCCCATGCGCTTACGTCAAGCCAGCTATAATTCTTATTTTCAAACCACTTGGCGAGCTAAATCAGCCCATTTTACGCCCATAACCGCTAGTCAAGAAGGGACTTGGGTTTTCACGCCTTGGGCTTTACCACCCTCAACTCTTCAAGCTCACTCTGCTATAGTCAAGATTGCTGCTTATCTACCCAGAGGGAATGGCATACTCACTTTGCCTCATGGTACTTATCAAGTTTCGCATTTAATAGTCCCTATTGTACAACAAAATCCATTCGGTGCCGTGAAAGTGGAACAAGGTCCGGGATTAATAAGATATCAAGCTGATTTTAGTCAAGATACCCCTTTAGATAGTCCTCCAACTCAGCTCGATCAAGATTTGCCAGCAGCTGAAAAAAAATATATCATTAATTTATCAAATGAATTAGGTTTACCACAGCAGCGCCCGCAGGAAGTGCTACTCACTTTAGCCCGATTTTTTAAGCAACATTTCCACTATTCACTGCAGTTGACAACCTCAACTGATATCCAACCACTGGAGTACTTTTTATATCATAGTCGTGCGGGGCATTGTGAATACTTTGCGACAGCAACCGTGTTACTATTGCGTGCTGCGGGAATTCCATCGCGTTATGCGGCTGGTTATATGGTCGAAGAATTTAGTGAACTTGAAAAGGCTTATGTGGTGCGTAAACGTCATGCTCATGCTTGGGCATTGGCTTATATTGAAGGACGTTGGGTGGAAGTGGATACGACCCCTAGTGGGTGGTTGGATTTAGAAGAAGAGCAGACTGCTTGGTGGCAACCGCTTTATGATTTGGGCTCCTGGTTGACTTATCAATTTTTCCAATGGCGCTGGCGTGAGTCAGCCGGGACTTCTGATTGGCTGATTTGGTTAATTCCACCTTTGGGTTTAATATTAATATGGCGGCTGTATTCTAGGCAAAAAATAGCACGTTCCCGACCAGCGGTCGCTGCTGTCGATAACCAAACGCTTAATCCCGGTGCCGATTCGCCTTTTTACCAAATAATAGCACAATTACAAACAGCCGGTTATGTCCGCTTGCCAGGAGAAACCATAACGACTTGGGTTAAGCGAATTCAAGCACCACTATGGTCACCGGCTCACTTGCAAACTTTGTTGGGGTTACATCAACGTTACCGTTTTGATCCGCAAGGTATCACGCCACCAGAACAAGAAAGTTTCAGCAAACAAGTCGAAACTTGGTTACAAAATTTTAATGAATTGACTAAAAAATCATTGTTAATATAAAGTCATGCAGTTAAACAAAATTTCTCTTTGAGAAAATGCTGCCCAATAATTCCAATGCCCCTAACAGCAAAAGATTGATTGATAGGTGATCGATGTGAGTTTTAATAAACCCGTCATTTTAGTCGTAGACGATACCTTAACTAATCTCGCTTTGTTAAATGCAATCCTACAACAAGAAGGATTTCAAGTGCTTTTAGCGAAAAGCGGTGAAAAAGCGTTTGAAATAGCTAAGCAAGAACGACCCGATTTGATTTTATTAGATGTAGCAATGCCCGGCTGGGATGGTTATGAAACTTGCCGCCGCCTGAAAATGGATAACAATTTAGCACAGATTCCGGTGTTATTCTTATCCGCATTGGCGAATGCGGAAGATAAATTACGCGCCTTTGCTACCGGTGGTGTTGATTATGTGCATAAGCCTTTTCAGGAAGAAGAACTTCTAGCCAGGGTACGAACCCATGTTGAATTGTACCGCTTGCGCGAAAAGCTAGAACAGGAAATCGCTCTGCGCGATCAGGAAATATTAGCTTATGCCAATGAATTAGAGAACAAGGTTGAAGAACGAACGACTGAACTTAATACCGCGAAAGAAATGGCAGAAGCAGCTAATTTGGCTAAAAGCCAATTTTTAGCCAATATGAGCCATGAGTTGCGCACCCCCATGAATGCCATTATTGGCTATAGTGAAATGCTAAGAGAAGATGCGGAAGATTTAGGCATCCTTGATTTTGTTGCTGATTTAGAAAAAATTCACGCTGCCGGTAAGCATTTACTTGGACTGATCAATGACATACTTGATCTCTCTAAAATTGAATCAGGTAAAATGGAGCTTTACTTGGAAACGTTTGAAGTTGAAACGTTGCTGAATGAAGTGGTTGTCACTATTCAACCGCTTGCCGATAAAAAATCGAATCAATTAGAAGTCAATATTACGAATAGGTTAGGTCATATTTATGCTGATTTGACTAAAACCCGGCAAATTTTATTTAATTTATTAACTAATGCCGCTAAATTCACTGAAAATGGTCGTATTTATCTTGAAGTGACTCGTCATACCGATATTGATAAAAAAGAAGCCATTTGTTTTAGTATTAAAGATGAAGGGATTGGCATGACACTAGAACAACAGAAAAAATTGTTTCAACCTTTTACTCAAGTGGATGCGTCTACCACCCGTCGTTTTGGCGGCACCGGTTTAGGTTTAGCCATTACTAAAGAATTTGCCGAAATGATGGGTGGATCAATCCGGGTTGAAAGTGAATTTGGACAAGGAAGTACCTTTATTATTCATCTACCCACTCAAGTTCGCATTGAAGAACCGGTGAGGGATGAAGACTCGACCGGCAGCGAAGCCAATATCGCTAAAGAAGGGAGTAAGATTATTTTAGTTATTGATGACGATAAAATTATGCGTGACCTATTTAAGAACTACCTGAGTAAATTAGGTTACTCAGTTGCGGTCACCGCAGAGGGTGAAGAAGGACTTAAGTTAGCCAATAAACTGCGTCCAGATGCCATTATTCTGGATGTTCAAATGCCAGGTATGGACGGTTGGCGAGTATTATCGCGGTTAAAAGCCGATCCGGTCTTGTTCGATATTCCCGTTATCATGACTTCAATTGAAGAACATAAAAATATGGGTTCTGCTATGGGTGCTACCGATTATCTGGTTAAACCAGTGGGACGGGATCAATTAGCATCCGTGTTAAATAAATATCGAATTGGAGACGATTCGCAACGCCTGGTTATGATTGTTGAAGATGATGTGATTACTCGTGAGGTCATGGCAACCATGCTTAAAAATGAAGGCTGGCGAGTGTTTAAAGCTGAAAACGGCAAAGTTGCCTTAGAACATCTTGAGGATAAGAAGCCTTCGCTGATTATTTTAGATTTGCTGATGCCAGAAATGGACGGTTTTGAATTTGTTGCTCATTTACGAGAAAACCCCAAATGGCGTTCTCTTCCGGTGGTGGTATTAACCTCTACCAAGCTAAGTACCGAAGATCAAGCCCATCTTCATGGTTATGTAGACACCATTTTTCAGAAAGAAAGTTATAGTCGCGATCAATTACTTGAACTCGTTCAAAAACAAATTGCTACCACTTCAAACCGCTATGAAAATCAACTGCAAAAACAGTTAGCCGTTATCAGTGAACAACTAGCCGTTATCAATGAACAGTAAATCGTTATCAGCAATGTCGAATTGTTAACCGGGTTACTGATAATAATTATATAAGGACGCTACGCTTTTGCAATGACAAAGCGCAGCGAAAAACGCTGCGTCGCTGTTAGGTATATCATCGACCAGCGCGCAGCGCCAGGGTTTCAACCGATATCTTAGATGAGGATAATTCAATCTATAAGAGACGCTTGCTGAATTTTTTTTGCTTAAAATTATATCGATAATAAAGCGGTTGACTACGGGAATAACTACCCAGATAAATAGGAAAAATAGGAAAAAAAGCGGAGAAAAATAGGAAAAAGTCACAGCAACTTAGGAAAAGTTCCTATTTTTTAAGCTAACCGAAGGAAATGAAGTGATGGTAACCTTCTTCTTAGTTTTAGTTCAATAGAGTTAAGTTAATGCAAAATTTAAATGACAACCTTAAATTAGATTATAAGGGGGGGGTAGTAAATTACAAAATGAGGCAATATGGACTAACTCAACTAGGTTATGAACCTGCATTTTTTTCATGATGCTGGCTTTATGGTTATCAACGGTTTTATGGGTAATACTGAGTTCATAAGCGATCGCTTTAATCGATTGACCTTGTACTAATTTCATCATCACTTCACGTTCTTTGAGCGTCAGTGTATCTAATCGAGCTTGTAATTCTTGTCGTTTCTGTTTTTCTTCACGACAAATCGTATCTTGTTTAATGGCTTTTTGAACTTGTTCAAGTAAATATTGTTGAGAAAATGGCTTTTCAATAAAATCAAAGATTTTTCCAATGAAAGCTCGTTTTACAGTAGCCACATCACCATAAGAAGTCAGCATAATAACCGGTAAGCAAATATCTTGTATTCTCATCCGTTCATAAAGCTCAAGACCACTCATATCTGGCATCCGTAGATCCAGTAATAAACAACCGGGTTGATTCGGTTGAAAGTTTTCTAAAAAGTCTTTAGCGCAGTAGTAAGAAATAACATTAAGATGAATTGATTCCATTAATTTAGTGATGTATACATGGATTTGTTTATTATCATCCACGATGAATACAATCGGTTGATAAGTAGTAATCGCATTCATAGTCATTGTTTCCCAACCAACAAGCGTCATTGCGCTTGAAAGTATTTAAAATTCTATACTTTTTATAAAAGTGCTTCATTCATTAGTCACTTTTTCACTGCCTTAATTCATTATTTACTAAAGTGTGTGTCTCGTATTTAAACGAGTTTATAGCTTTCGTTCTTGAAGCCAAGACAAAATATAATCGGCCACTTTTTGCCAGGCAGGTTCTAACATCATGGTATGAGCCATGTTGGGAAAAATATGCGCTTGGGTATCATAGATTTTAGCGGTCCAATTGACTAAGAATTGAGGAAAAACCTTATCGTTGGCGGCACCTAATACTAACAAGGGTGAAGTTGGTTGCGAATGTAAAGTCGGTAAATCTAACCATAACATGTCTAAGATAACACGTTGAGATTCCGGTTGTAACTGGGCTAAATAATTTTGGATGATTTCAGCCGTGGTCGGTTCAGAAAATAGTGCTTTCTTCAGCAATGAGGGGGTAACAAAACGTAGCCCGAAGAATTGAATGAGATTGAGTTGCCAAAGTAACTCAGGATCTTGACAAGCTAAATAAATAGAGGGACTCCATAAACCACAGGGAGGAACAGAAGCCATCAGGATAGCCGCTGGGTGAGAATGATGTGCCTCCCAGTATTTTTGTACAATCATACCCCCCATGGAGTGACCAATGAGGATAGGGGGTTGTGCTAAATTCTGACTCACTTGGGCGACATCATGCACATAATCCGCTAAACTAGCCCAATATAATCGGTTGGCACCCGCACTGTTACCATGACCACGCAAACTTAAAGCATAAGCCGGATAACCCGCTTGCGCAAAATAAGGTAAAAAATATTTATCCCAACACCAAGCACGATTATAGGCGCCATGTATACATAAAATAGGTGGTTTAGTGGATTTCGTTGACGGCAATCGACTGATAATTTCTAATTGCATAAGTAGAGAACTGGGGAAAAAATGACAGTAGCTGTTTAAGAATAAATATTCTTCAATAGGCACAGATAAAATTCTGTTAATCAGTGGCTGGTTAACCAGATGAGCTTGATTAAGAAAGGTGGTATTCCCAATTGGTTTTCATCACTCAGTAATGTAGTATACTTTTTTTTCATGTCAAGGAAGCAACTTTATGCTAAAACCAGTAATTAATTTATTTTTGCTATTATTATTTATAATAACAGGAAATGCTTGTGCTCAAAACGCGGCCATAATCGGTCAATGGCAAACTATCGATGATGAGACCGGTAAACCCAAGTCCATTGTGCAAATTGATGAGCAGGCGGGCAAAGTTTACGGCAAAATTGTGCAACTCTTTCGGAAACCTGAAGAAGATCCCAATCCGGTTTGCCATAAGTGTACGGATTACCGTAAAAACCAGAAGGTGATTGGTATGGTCATTTTAGAACAACTAGAACCGAAAAACAAGGAATGGTCAGGGGGTAAAATTCTCGATCCGGCTAATGGCAAAATTTACGATTGCAAAATTTGGTTAGAACAAGATCAGTTAAAAGTGAGAGGTTATTTAGGTTTGTTTTTCCGCACTCAAACTTGGCAACGAGTAAAATAATTCCTTTTTTCAACTAAACTAGATAAGTAGGTATTCCGTTAGTTAATTCACCCGCCTTGGCAAACGGGTGTATTTTTTATGATGAAAGTTGGTTAACTACTTAAATCCTGACGATAATAGCCCATACAGTGAGATCACTTTTTCTTTTTTTTACCTGAGTCTATTTTGGAGGGTGTCATGAGATATTTTTGGTTATGTGGATTGATGCTCATGGTTGGGCTCGCCAAGGGAGAAGCCATTGAGCAAACTAAAATGCTGGATCAATTACATGAAGAAGCCAAACAAGCCTTTGTTGCTGCGGATTATCCAACGGCGTTAACAAAATGGCAATCCGCATTAAATCAAGCCCGACTACTGAATCAACCGGAATATATCAGTAAATTTCTGGTTAATTTAGGCGTTATCCATTATCAGCAGGGTCATTATCAACCGGCTTTGCATCATTACCAACAAGCATTAGCCATTGATCGGGAACGCCAAGATAAAAGTGCCCAAAGTGCTGATCTCGTTAATATTGGTTTAGTTAATTATAGTTTGGGACAGTATCAAGTCGCCTTGGATTATTACCAACAAGCCCTAACTCTCCAAGCCGCTAGCGGTGATCAACTCGGTAAAGGCAATATTTTGGGTAATATAAGCTTAGTGTACAATAGCTTAGGAGAATATCCTGCGGCGGTAACTTATGGTGAGCAAGCCTTAGCCCTACATCGGGAACATCATGATCAGCAAGCCATAGGCGATGATCTTTCGAACTTAGGTATGGTTTACGATAATTTAGGCGAATATACTCAGGCCTTAAATTATTATCAACAAGCTTTTGCTATTAGAAAAGAATTAGGTGATCGTTATGGCATGGCTAATAGCTTGGCTAATCTAGGTACTGCCTATCAAAAAGTAAGCAATTATCCAGAGGCTCTAAACTATTACCAACAAGCTTTGGAAATACAAAAAGAAGTCGATGATCAAGGTGGAATGGGCAAGACGCTCACTAATTTAGGTACAATAGCTGATAGTTTGGGACAATACCCGCAGGCACTCGAATATTATCAACAAGCCTTATTGATCCATACTAAACTCGGTGATCAAGCCAGCTTAGCCAGTAATTTAGCTAATATCGGTGTCGTATACGATAATCTTGGACAATATCAATCAGCCCTAACTTATTATCAAAAATCTTTAGATATCCAAACAGCGATAGGTGATCAGCAAGGTGTCGGTCAAACTTTAAGTAATCTCGGTATTGTTTACCAAAATTTAGGTGATTTTTCCTCAGCTTTAACTCACTATCAACAGGCACTGAAAATCCAACGTGATTTGGGTGACAAAGCCGGTGAAGCCAATACTTTAACCAATCTGGGTGTGGTTTATAACAGCCAAGGTCAATATCCCCAAGCGTTAGTTCATTATTCAGATGCTTTAGAAATTCAACAAGCGCTCGGTGATAAACAGCGAATAGGCAATAATTTCAGTAATCTGGGCGTACTCTACTATAACCTAGGACAATCAGAACCCGCCTTAGGCTATTTACTTCAAGCTTTAACGATAAGACGTGAAATCGGTGATAAAGTCGGTGAAAGTACTGATTTAGGTCACCTCGGGGTTGTTTATGATAGTTTGGATTTGTCTGCCAAAGCCTTAACCACCTATCAACAAGCTTTAGCCAGCAAACAAGCTTTAAAAGATAAACGTGGCGAAGAAATCGTTTTGTCTCATCTCGGTGCATTATATGCTAATTTGGGAAACTACCCAGCTGCCTTAGAACATTTTCAACCCGCTTTACAAATCGATCGTGAATTAGGCGATCGTCAAGGTGAAGGTGCTGATTTGGCGAATATGGGCTTGATCTATCAAAAATTGGGTCAACTTCAACAAGCCTATACGGCTTTACAAGAGAGTGTTAAGCAACTTGACGAATTGGGAACCGATAAACGTTGGTATGCACACCGCGGCTTAGCGACTATTCAAGTTCAACTCAATCAAAACGAAGCAGCACTAACTCAATATGAACAGGCTATTGATATCATTGAGAAGTTACGTACGAATTTGCAAGATAAAACCGATAAATTGGCTTTTATCAGCGATAAACTTTATGTGTATGATGAATTTATCACATTATTACAAGCACTTCACCAAGAACATCCCAACCAAGGCTATGATCGTAAAGCGTTAGAAATCTTTGAACGTAAACAAGGACGGATTTTTTTAGAAGAAATTGGTAAAAGTGGTGCGACGCGATTTGGACGCTTACCGGAGACGATTACTCAGCAAGAACGCTCATTAACTGAACAATATAGCATTACCCAAGCTGATTTAGTCGCGGCGCGGAATAAACCGCTTCTCGAACAAGATCAAGCTCGGATTAAAACCTTCACTCAACAGTTGGCGACGCTCACTGCTGAGCAAACCCATTTACAGAATGATATTCAGCAACACTACCCCGATTATTATGCGCTTAAATATCCACAACCGGCGAGTGTTACGGCATTACAAAATGAAGTACTCCAACCCGATGAACGCTTGCTTATTTATGCTGTAATGGCACATCAAACTATTTTATGGGTAGTTGGACCACAGCAATTGGCGATTTTTACCTTACCGCTAGGAGAAGATAAACTGAGAGAACTCGTCGCTTATATTCGAGATGTTATCATTAATCGCCTACCCGAATTCGTGGAAGAAAGTGAGCCACTGTACCAGCTATTATTGCCGGAATCAGTTCAGCCCCTGTTAGCTCAAGCACATACGCTTTACGTGGTCCCAACGGGTCCTTTATATATGCTCCCGTTTGAAACACTGGTCACCCATACCACCGAAGCAAATATACCCCATTATCTGGTTGAAAAATATTCAATTTCTTATTTATCCTCAGCGTCTTTGCTAAAAATTCTTCGTGAGGTGCAAAGTCGCCGGCAAATCCAACCGAATAAAAAGTTACTGGCTTTTGCTGATCCGGCTTACTCCTCTTGTCAAGAAAGTGCCACCAGTAGAACAGTAGCACGAGCACGAACGGTCTCTCAAGTTCGTACCAAAGCGTATCGAGATGTACTGGGTGCCGTTTGTTTTCCCTCATTACCAGAGACCGCTGCTGAAGCCAATGCCATTGCCGCTTTATTTAACTCGACTGACAATGATTTATATTTAGGTAAAGCCGCTAACTTAAAAACGCTGTTTCAATTGAATCAGGCTAACCAACTGAGCGATTACCGTTATGTACTTTTTGCTACTCATGGTCTTTTGCCCTATGAAGTGGATGGTTTAGCTCAAGCCGCATTGGTACTTTCTCATCCCGAAACCGAGGGTTATCTCACCACAGCTAAAGCTTTTATGTTACAACTGAATGCGGATTTTATTAATTTATCGGCTTGTAATACTGGGGGTGGTGAAAAAATTAACGGTGAAGGGGTAATGGGACTGACTCGCGCTTTTATGTATGCGGGGACCTCAGCAATTGGGGTGACACTCTGGTCAGTTGAATCTTCCTCCGCTGAAAATATGAGTGTAGGTATTTTTGAAAACCTAACTCAGGGTCACAAAGCGGCTGAAGCACTACGGCAAATTAAGTTGAAAATGATCAGCGGCAAAGCTAATCAACCCTACTATCGCCATCCATTTTATTGGGCACCCTTTGTCGTCTATGGAGATAGTAGTGCACTTGCCGCCAAAAGACAGTAGAAAATGCTGGGGTCATTCTAATCCAGTATTATTGTTGCTTGATTGCTAAAATCGAGCGATAGAATAGACTCCGGTTAGTGACTGGTGTGTCCTAAACCTTGCACCATATAAGGAATAATGTGATTGTCAAAAACGTCTACCCAAGCTTTTTGACATTCACCATTCCAGTCATTACCACAATATTCCCCCACCACTGTTAAAAACACCTTTTTAAATCTTTCTAAATCTTCGGCACGGAGTTGATAACCAGTATGTTTGTTGCCCATCTTGACGAGGTGAGGATGGGCTACTTCAGTTTCATCGGAAACGCGAGCAACCAGTGCCATGGTTTCCACCATTTTCTTCATCTGCCGATCCAGGTTTTCTGGAAAGAAACGTCTATAATCAGGGTATTCTTCAAAAAAGCGGGCATAAAATTTAGTCATCACTTCTTCATGTCTACCGGCTAATTTATCCCAAGATTTGCCAATCAGTTCTGTATTCATAATAAAAATCTCCCGCTATTGATTACTCATAGCCAATAAAATTTTATCCGGATGCTCTCATTAATAAGGAAATGTTGTAAAAATAACACTATTTTAATAATAAGAGATGTTGATGGTTAATTTAGAAAATTATAAAGTAAATGCAGTGAATTAAATTGTTTTATAAAACTATAAATTCTTTATTGTCAAGCTGCTTTAACTTCAGCTATTACCTAATAAAGACAATATATTTCAGTTAATTAATTTTTGCAATCTACTGCATTTAATTCATAAATTGCCTATCCGAGACAACGGGAAGTGAGTCTAACAGGCTAAAATAAAAAGTCAACAATTAAACATCAGCAGTTTTCTACAAAAAGTATTATTATATTCTAATATAACTGAATAATATTTATTATAAATAATTGAATTATAAAATAAATAAATTATTATAATGATTGTTCTAATAATCAAAATTGATGAGTTAATAAAAAAATATTTTTATGTAAAATATCTTTATTTTATAATTTTCTAAAAAAAACTAATAATATTTTATATTTTTATCCATGAGTGATAAATAATTTAATGCTATTAGTTAATAATAAAATAAGAAAACGTTAATATAGCATTATAGACGGGGCTGTCGCCGCTCGGCAATTCGTTCATCAGCGGTATTACGGACAATGACTTCATATAAAATGGCTTCGGCGTTACCTTGTTTACGTAATACCCGTCCTAACCGTTGCACATATTCCCGATCACTCGCACTCCCCCCTAAAATAACCGCGATTTTAGCTTGCGGGACATCAATTCCTTCATTTAAAACCCGCGAAGTGACAATAGCGCGATATTGGCGTTGCCGAAATTTATCTAAAATTGCTTTCCGTTCGGCTGCTTTAGTTTGGTGGGTAATGACCGGAATAAGGTAGCGTCGAGAAATACGATAAGCAAAGCGGTTATGGGCGGTAAAAATGAGCATGGATTGCTGAGCGTGTTCGCGTAATAATTGCTCTAACACCTCTAATTTACCTTGAGCTTGATAAATAATTTCCTTCCACTTTAACTCAGCGACTTTGGCACGCCGTGCTTGTACCTGATAGGCACTGCGACGAGTAAATTCATGCCACCAAGCGGGACCATGACTTTCTCGCAAACGGCTCTCACGGACATAACCAATGTAAGTGGCATAAGCCGCATCATAAGCGGGTTGTTCTTCTGCCGATAAATTAACGCGAATTCGTTGAGTGCGATACTCAGCTAATTGTTCTCCAGTCAAGTCATCAATCCGTTTACGATAAACCACCGGACCGACTAATTCATTGAGTAAAGCCACCGGTTCTAACGAAGTGGGCGAACTCAAGAGATTAAGTTGCTGGGAAGTGTTTGCTTTTCTCGATTGAGTCGCTGGTGAACGGATTAAATTATCCTGGTGAGGATAAGTTGCTGTTAAACCCAGTCGATAGGGTGCTGCACACATTAAGGCAATTTCATGCCAGGAAGGCGCCGGTAGGTGATGTATTTCATCAAAAATTAATAATTTAAATAAATTACCTAACGTTTCCGCATGTGACCACGCACTCGGATAAGTGGTTACGGTAATCGGCTGGGCTTGTTTTTCTAAACCATACCAAGTTCCAATCGGCATTTCAAAAGCATTTTCCAAACGCGCATACCATTGATGTAACAAATCAATCGTGGGGACAACGATTAAAGTACTCACACCCGTTTCAACCATCGCCCGTAACGCTAACAGCGTTTTACCAGCACCGGTGGGCAAAACGACACTTCCCCAACGATTAGCCGCTAGCCACGCATTTAAAGCTTCGAGTTGATAAGCATGGAGTTCCCATTGTTCTTGAAAGTGAAGCGCTAGCTTTTGCCAACGCGGAATCGTATTGCGGATATTTTGCTCATCAAGCCAAGGGCGAATTAAGCGATAATCAACGGCGCGACAACGCCACTTCCCTTGAAGCCAACGAAAAGGGGTTGGCACTGCAGTGGTGGCGTCAATCTTATCGAGAACAAGGGTACCGCCATCAAAATAAGCTCGTGGGACTGATTCGGTCTCGCCTTGAAAAGGGGCGTAATGTGATTGTTTAGAAATATCAGGATCGGGTACGGTCATTTAATTTTGCTATGAATTACTTGGAAAGGAATTGCTTTGCTACCAATGCGTTATACTAATGCGCACATTTTATTCCTTAGAATGAGGTCATTATCATGGGCATTCATGAATTAGCTATCGAATCTTTTTTAGCTTTAACCGATGAACAATGCGAAGAACGTATTATCGCTGCTAAAGCTAAACTCGGTAATCGTCTGATTATTTTAGGTCACCATTATCAACGGGAAGAAGTTTTTAGACACGCTGATTTCTCCGGTGATTCTCTTAAACTATCTCGACAAGCGGCACAATCGGGTGCAGAGTACATCGTGTTTTGTGGCGTTCATTTTATGGCTGAAGTCGCTGATATCCTTTCCGGTCCAGAACAAAAAGCGATTTTACCGGACTTAGCCGCTGGTTGTTCGATGGCAGATATGGCTAGTTTAGACAAAGTAGAGCGAGCTTGGCAAGAATTGTCGCTGATATTAGACGCGGATAACCAGATTACTCCGGTCACTTATATCAATTCAGCGGCGAATTTGAAAGCATTTTGTGGTCGTCATGGCGGGATTGTTTGTACTTCTGGTAATGCCAGAGCGGTTTTAGAATGGGCTTTAAACCAACGAGAACAAGTATTATTTTTTCCCGATCAACATTTAGGTCGTAATACCGGCTATCGAATGGGAATTCCTTTGGAACAAATGGTGGTATGGGATTTTGACCAACCCAATGGTGGTTTAACTGCCGCCCAAATTCACCAAGCCAAACTGATTCTCTGGGATGGTTTTTGTTCGGTACATCAGGTATTTCAACCAGAACATATTGATCGGTTTCGAGCCATTTATCCTGATGCTAAAGTGATTTCTCATCCCGAGGCATCCTTTGAAGTGTGTCAAAAATCGGATGAGGTTGGTTCAACTGAATATATCATTAAAACCGTTAACGCTTCACCGCCTGGAACTCGTTGGCTTATCGGTACCGAACTCAATTTAGTTAATCGGTTAGCCAAAATTGGCCAAGCAGAAGGTAAACTGGTGCACTTTATGTCACCAACAATTTGTATGTGTTCGACTATGTTTCGTATTGATCCGCAACATTTACTCTGGACATTGGAAAATCTAGTTGCCGGTCAAGTTGTTAATCAAATTAAAGTTCCAATTGAGGAAGCTCAACCAGCGCGGGTGGCACTGGAACAAATGTTAGCTATTTCAGCCTAACAAAACCAATGAGTTACTGGCTCTACCCAGTAGAACTTGGTAACGAGCCAAAGTTCTCTTTCTTCGACTGGGTCGGGAAAGTGGGCGAGGAGATATCGGATTGGTTGCATTCTTAATATCCGATTGAAGGTATGACTAAAAATGATGTCATGTTTATCAATGTCTATTAAAATAGTAACCTTAACCATTACGCCTTACGTATTGTAACAATTAAAATTCTCTGAATATGAACCTATTAGAACAGATTATCTCTCACAGCCGTTACTTGCCAGAAGAGAGGCAACAGGAAATTCTAGATTTCATTCAATTTCTTGAACACCAACAACTTAAGTCACAACAACTGCTTGAAACAAAATCATCGCTTAACCGATCTATACGAGAAAACCCCGCTTTTGGCATGTGGATGGATATGAAGGGTTCTTCACGGGAATGGTTGAATCAATTACGGCAGCAACAATGGACATAAAGGGTTTATTATTGGATACCACCGTATTGATTGACCTATCACGTGGTAATCAAGGAACTGCTGATTTTATTAATCTAAACCAAAGCAAGTAGCGGGAACAGTCGGGGAAGCTACCTCATTCCCAGATTTTACTACGTTCCATCTGGGCTACGTTGGCTTAATATATTGATTATTATTTAAAATTTTTGATACCGGTAGGGTAATTTATGGCAGAAATCGAAAAAAGTTCAATGGAAATAGCGGAAATCGTAGGGAGTGCAATGCGGGATTTTAATTCTGCAATGAAATATCGTGAAGATTTAAGTATTAGAATTGGGAAACGGACTACTCAAATTATCCGCTTTAGCATGTTTGGAATAGTCTTGTTGATGGCGGCTATCATCATGCTTCTTTACATCTTGACCTCAAAAATGAGCCATATGACTGTACACTTGGAAGAAATCGGAACACGGATGCAAACTGTCAATCAAAATGTAGCGTTCATAGCCACAAATATACAGAAAATAAATTTGTCGGTAGAACAAATGGAACAATCTGTAGAAGGTCTAAATACCTCCCTTGAAATTATGCCCATTATGAATACAGCCATAAGTAAAATCAGTCAGGATATGGGGAACTTGAATCAGAACATGGGAACCCTCAGTTCCGATGTCACCGCAATCAGATATCCTTTGAATAATATGAGCATTGATTTGGCAAGAATGGGAGAGCAAGTGGTAGGAGTCAACCGTACACTTGGGATAATGGGGCATGATGCTGACAGAATGATGACGCCTATGAAATTTTTGCCGTTTCCGCCTTGATGAAAATCGATGTAGCCAAGTCGGGTAGGCAGCGGTGCCACCATTTTTCTTGATTTTATGAAGTGACACAATAACCCAACCGGTTAATATGTTAACGATAGTAAAACTTTTAAATATCTTGATTTATTCATATTCATTCTCCTAAGTGTTTAAAAATCGCCAACTTTGGAAGATTTAGCCAATGGGGGTTAGTGTTTGTTTGTACATCATGCTACTATTTTGGCCATTCAAAAATTGGTTGGAGAAATCCTCATGTTAACTGAAACTACTGCTATTACTCCGGTTAAAGTGTCCTCTTCATCCCTTCCTTCGCTGATTACGGGTGAAGAACTAGCGGCTATGGGAAACATCGGACGTACCGAATTAGTCAAAGGAGAAATCATTCATCTTATGCCCACTGGACATCCACATGGTTTTTATGAAGTTAATCTGGCCACCTTCCTGAATGTGTTTGTACGAACACACCAACTGGGACGAGTGTTAGGAGGCGAAGTGGGTATTTATACCCATCGTCAACCCGATACCGTGCGTGGTGCCGATGTCGCTTTTATTTCTCACGAGCGCTTAGCTCAAGTTCAATCCAAAAGTTTTCTAGATGTGTGTCCAGAACTGATTGTGGAAGTCATGTCTCCCGATGACGCTTGGAGCGAAGTTCACGAGAAATTAGAAGAATATTTTGCGGTCGGTGCCCAACTGATTTGGGTGGTTGATCCGCGTCGGCAAAGGCTTCATATCTATCGTTCTCTCACAGACTTAGAGATATTGACCGCTCAAGATACCCTGACCGGCGGTGAAGTCTTGCCCGGTTTTCAAGTGCCCGTAGCAGAATTGTTTACCTGAAAAAAGCATAGCGAGCCAAGCCAAGTAGCCAAGTAGGGTGGGCATTGCCCACTTTAACTAATGGAGGTGAAAAAGGAATTTAATTGGTTGATAAAAAAGCGAATCTCCTTTACTTTCACTCAATGAAAGGGGGAGAATAATCGCTTAAATTGATAGCAGTGATCCTACATTTACGAGGAATGGTCATGAGTATGGAGAGCGACTATAAAAAAACTCCAGTTTGGTTAAAAGGTCTAATAGGCGCAATTCTAGCAGCAGTAACTACCTCGTTAGGAATAGCCATTAACCTATTTACCCCAGAAATTAGATGTTGTCTTGGCATTGATTCCTCAAGTGTGTGCTCATCACCCGCCTGTTTCCAACAAATGAGATGTTTTTTGGGCATTGATTCGCTCAGTCAATGTCACTCACTCTCACCACCTTCACTCCCATCACGCTCACCTCCTCTTAATAGCCAATATGAGGAATGCCAAGCCCATTTTGGTCAATTCAAGTGTCAAGGAATTTTGACAGTTGAGGGTCAATGTTACTCCGGTGAATTGCGGCAAAAATACCAGGGTCAAGGTTTTTTGCTTACCTATCAAGGTAACGAATGCTATGAGGGTCAATTTCAAGACGGTCAATTCTATGGCAATGGTTTCCTTCGGTTTAAGGATGGTACCCTCTATCAAGGAGAATTTCGGAGCGGTAAACGTCATGGTCAAGGGAAAATGACCGCACCTGACGGTACCCTAGTTTATGAGGGGCAATGGACTAATGATAAGCCTAATTAAATTCGTTGTCATGTTGTTGTCATGTTCTAATGGTAAACTTAAAATTTTATAATTAAGGGAGAAATTGATGAAAGTTCTTTTCAAACTTATCTACCCGCTAATAACAGTCAAGTTGTTCATACTGACTTGTTTGATGTCGCACACATTGTTGGCTAATGACCAGATTGAACTCGTGTTTACCTACGGATCGGAAAAAGAAAATTGGATAACAGCGGTAACTAAAACCTTCAATCAAGGTCACTTTAAGATAACCAGTGGCAAAGTTATCCAAGTAACCGCTATTCCGATGGGATCTGGAGAAGCCACGCAAGAATTACTGGAAGGTAAACGCCAAGCCCATCTTTGTAGTCCAGCGTCGGCGGCTTTCATTGAACTGGCGAATGCCGAGTCTGCCGACCAAGGCGGTAAAAATCTCATTGGTCCTACCCAGTCGCTGGTACGTTCTCCGGTCGTTATTGCTATGTGGAAACCCATGGCAGAAGCCTTAGGCTGGGGAAAAAAACCGCTGGGTTGGGCAGAAATATTCAATATGGCTAACCAACCCGAGGGATGGGCAGCTTATGACAATCCGGAGTGGGGAAAGTTCAAATTTGGTCATACGCATCCCAAATTTAGTAACAGCGGTTTAATTTCCTTGTTAGCCGAGGTTTATGCCGGCTCTGGCAAAACTAAGAATCTGACCGCAGCCGATGTTAACAATTCCGATGTACGACATTACATTGAAACGATTGAAAAATCGGTCGTTCACTATGGGAGTTCCACTGGCTTTTTTGGCGACAAGATGTTCACTTACGGGCCAGCATTTTTAAGTGCCGCCGTTTTGTATGAAAATCTGGTGATTGATTCGTACAACCCTCAATATAAATTACCGTTTCCTATCGTTACTATCTATCCTCAAGAAGGCACTTTTTGGAGTGATCATCCGATTGGCGTAGTAGAACGCGAATGGGTTACAGAAGAACATCGTCAAGCGGCGAAAGTTTATATAGACTACTTGTTGGCTAAACCGCAACAAGAAAAAGCTATCTCGTATGGCTTTCGCCCAGCAGATAACAACATTCAGTTGACGGCTCCGATTGATGAGGCACATGGCGTCAATCCAACCGAACCAACGACCTTGTTAGAAGTTCCACCAGCCTACATTATCCGCGAGATTCTAACTCTTTGGAACGAGAGGAAAAAAAATGCCAATGTGGTACTAGCGCTAGATATATCAGGCAGTATGATGGGTGACAAATTAAACCATGCGCGACAAGGTGCCTTGAAATTTTTGCAGGCTTTAGGCGATTCCGATAATGTTTCACTCTTGACTTTCAATCATGAAATCAATTGGTTAGCCAAGCAGTTGCCCCTCAAAACCGAACGCCAATTTATCGAAAAGAAAATCAACAACCTGTTCGCCAGTGGTAATACTGCCCTCTACGACGCCATCACCGAGGCATATCAATATCTAAAGAAGAATCCTCAAGCAGAGAAAATTGCGGCGGTTGTGGTTCTCAGCGACGGTCAAGATACTTCAAGTCAACTAAAACTGGAAGAATTGCTCAAACAGATTCAGTTGACCGAAGCGACTTCTATCCTCATTTTCCCCATTGGCTATGGTGAGGATGCTGATAAAACGGTGTTAGCAAACATCGCTAATGAGACCAAAACCAAAGTTTACCCAGGAACGGTACAAGACATTGAAAAAGTCTTTTTGGAGATTTCTACTTTTTTCTAGCTAACCAGAGCAAATGTAGGATCAATGCCATTAAACCCGCGTAGGGTGTATAAGCGAAGCGTCATACACCATTTGGCTTAAGCGAACGTAGCCTGGCCCGGGATCAATGTAACCAAGTAGGGTGCGTTGTAACGCACCAAAAACCTTTTTTTGTTAACGGTGCGTTAACAACGCATCCTACGTTGACTTCTCTTCGCTCACGTGCTCCCATGCTTTCTAATTCCTCCGCAATATGTAGCACATCAATTTCGGCAAAGTGACCTGCCCTTAGTAATTTAGCATTTTCCACTGTCCAAGCATGAAAATCTTGGTCATACATTATTTTCATATTGATCTCCCATTCAGTTAACCATTATTCAGTTATTATAGTTAGTTAATAGTTTAGCATTCACTGATAACTGATAACTGATAACTGATAACTAACCCTATGGCAAAAAAGTCATCAAAATCTACTGATAAAACTTCAAAAACTTCATCCCCAACATTAACTCTTCAGCAAGCTGTTCAACTGGCTAATCAATACTATAAAGCAAACCAATTGGTTGAAGCTGAAACGCTGTGTCGAAAAATATTACAAACGGATTCCCAAAATAGTGTGGCTTTATATTTGTTAGGGTTGATTGCCGATAAAATGGGACAACCGGAGGAAGCTATCAATTTGCTTAAACAAGCCATTTTTATCAATCCAACGGTAACGGCTTTTCAGGGTAACTTAGGTAATTTATTAAAAAAGCAGGGTAATTTAGCAGAAGCCTTTCAATGTTATCAGCAAGTTCTTTGTTTAGATCCACATTCAATAGAAGCCTATAATAATTTAGGTAATATTTTCAAAGCTCAAGGTCAACTCGAACTCGCTATCACTTATTTTCAACGAGCCATTGCCTTAAAACCGGATTGGCCAACGGCACATTTAGGTTACTCATTAACTTTGTTAAAGAAAGGTGAGTTTATTTTAGGTTGGCAAGAATATGAATGGCGGCTCAAAAATAATGAGGTCAGTACTCCTCAACTTAAACAACCTCGCTGGGACGGTACCCCGCTAGCCGATCGAACCCTGTTAATTCATTGGGAACAAGGTTTTGGCGACACTATCCAATTTAGTCGTTATTTGACTCTTCTCACCGGGGGTAAACTGATTTTAGTTATTCCTTCAGTATTAGCCTCCTTACTAAAAAATTTGCCGCAAGTCAATACCATTATTACCCACGATCAATTAGATAAAGAGCCCGATATTAGCTATGATATTTGGATTCCGCTGTTAAGTTTACCCCAGCATTTTGCAACGACTTTAGATAACATTCCGGCGGCGGTGCCTTACTTATATCCAGATTTATTCAAAGTTGAACAATGGCATCAGCGATTCGCTCAAAATCATTTTAAAATCGGTATTGTCTGGGCAGGTAATCCCAATCATCAAGATGATCGCAATCGTTCCTGTTCTTTAACTTATTTTGCTAAACTGGCAAAATTACCGCATGTCACTTTATTTAGTTTGCAAACCGGTGCTGCCGCTAATCAACCCGTTCCCCAGGAGATGAATTTAGTTTCACTCACTCCATTTTTAAAGGATTTTAGCGATACTGCGGCAATCATTGCTAATTTAGACTTAATTATTTCAGTGGATACCGCTGTTGCTCATCTCGCGGGTGCCATCAGTCAACCGGTGTGGGTATTGTTACATTTTAACTCTGACTGGCGTTGGTTAGTAGCACGAGAAGACACACCTTGGTATCCTACGATGCGCCTGTTTCGACAACCCACACCAGGGGATTGGGATAGCGTGTTTAGTCAAGTTTTAGCTGAACTGACTTTGTAATCATGAGGAAAAGAGGATGCTTATTTTAACCTTAAGATTTTTCAAATTATTTTCTTACCCTAATGACCTAATGAGATTTATCTTATGACTGATTCTCAACCCACTCTGGATCGTTATGCTGTCATGGGGAATCCCATCGCTCATAGTAAGTCACCTTTCATTCATACCCAGTTTGCGCAACAAACCGGGCAAGCAATGCAATATGAAGCACGGTTGGTTAGTACTCAAGCGGGTGAATTTGCTAAGGCGGTCGCAGCTTTTCAATCCGCCGGGGGTAAGGGATTGAATATTACCATTCCTTTTAAACAAGATGCTTGGAGGTTAGCTGATAAACGGAGTCAACGGGCGGAGCGTGCTGGCGCAGTCAATACGCTCTGGTTTGATGAACGGGGACAGCGACTCGGTGATAATACTGATGGTATTGGCTTAGTACGCGATTTAATAAACAATCACGGTGGTCAAATCGCTGGTAAACGGGTATTGATACTGGGTGCTGGTGGTGCGGTTCATGGCGTGTTAGAAACCTTACTGCAAGCAAAACCGATTCAATGTGTTATTGCTAATCGAACCGTCTCGAAAGCAGAAATATTGGCCACCTCATTCAATCATTTTGGCCAGATAATCGCTTCTACCTATGCGTCTTTAGCCGGCCAATCTTTCGATTTAATTATTAATGGCACTTCTGCCAGTTTACACGGTCAATTACCGCCACTGCCCGCTGGCTTAATAATGCCAGATACTTGGTGTTACGATATGATGTATGCTCGGACCCCAACTCCCTTTATGCAATGGGCACAATCTCAGGGAGCGCTTCAAGTTTTGGATGGTTTAGGGATGTTAGTAGAGCAAGCCGCTGAATCTTTTTATTTATGGCGCGGCTTAAAACCCAACACAGCAGCGGTTATTCAATCGGTACAGCAACAACTGTTGAATGATAATCAGCCACAATCAACTACTTCACCTCAAACTCCAATTGAAATCGGTGGTCCACCCGGGTTGGAACCCACTCGTTATGGCGATTGGGAAAGGAAAGGTCGTTGCATTGATTTTTAATATGATCGCGGTCAACTTTTTCTAGACAATCACCCGCTTCTTGAAAGTCAGGAGTTAAAATAATTTAGATTAAGATAACTTATTTTTCATGAGAAACAATTAATTTTAATTCTACTAAAGTACTTATCTATGAATGAACAATGGCTAGATCAAATTGCCTGGAATAAAGAGGGACTGGTACCGGTTATTGCACAAGAAACGGGTACTCGCCAAATTCTCATGTTAGCTTGGATGAATCGAGCCGCTTTACAGTTAACGATGCAACAACAACGAGCGGTTTATTGGTCACGTTCCCGAGGAAAATTATGGTTTAAAGGTGAGGAATCTGGACATGTGCAAAAAGTGTTAGACATTCGTTTAGATTGCGATAACGATGTCATTTTATTAGAAGTGGAACAAATTGGTGGCATCGCTTGTCATACCGGACGTCATCACTGCTTTTTTCAACAATTACAAAATGAACAATGGATTACTGTTGAACCGGTGTTGAAAGATCCGAGTGCGATTTATTCTGCTTGAAAATAGGCAACGCTGTATTTGCGCTTTCTGAACAGACCTGCCATTATAAACCATATAAAATGGCGATTCACCACTTTATTTTGCCATAATCATCACCAATTCTAAAAAGGCTATAGTTTTATTTTGAAACTGTTTTTGCCAATAAGATGGGTAAAAGTAAGACCACTACTTCACCTACCAACTTAAAATCGGTTTAATTAATGCATTGACATTTCTTTGCTTAACCAGTGAGGAACTTCTAATATGGTCAAAAATTTTAAATTTAGTACCCAAATTACGATAGGCTATTCAATTGTTTTAATATTAACAATGGTGGTGGGTGGGGTGGCGTTAGTTCGGCTCAACCAAATTAACAGTACTTTTGTTAAAGTCAATCAATGGGCAGTAGAACAACAACTGGTTGGAGAAGTCGTTGCAAAATTACTGCAACTCCGTCTTCATGCTAACCAATACATTCTTAATCAAAATCAGGCTAACTTGGATCGCTTCAATGAAATCTGGACTGAACTAGAAGAGGTGTTTTTTACTAAGGAAAATGTAAGTTCTATCTCTAATAGTACTGAACGTGCGCCATTACTGGAGCAATTTAAACAACTTATTCAAGAATATAAAACTCATTTTGAAGAAATAATCCAATTAATCGCGCAACGGGACCAAATCATAACTGAGATACTGGATATTCAAGGACCTTTGGCAGAAGACAAACTAGAACAATTACGTAAACAGGCCTTTCAAGCGAATGATGGGGCCGGTTCCTACTCGGTGGGCAATTGTCAGAGCGCTTTTTTATTGATGCGAATCAATCTGTTTAAGTATTTAGATAATGGTGAGGAAAAATGGGCACAAAAATTTGAAGAACATTACCAACAGGCTAAAGTTGCTTTTGAGCAAGCGATTCCGGGATTTGCAGATCCGACTCAGCATCAATCCATTCAGGAAGTTGCCGAAGCAGTAACGGCTTATTACCAAGGATTCAACCAAATTCATGATAAGTATATCCAACAACAGCAAATTAAGAATGATCAACTGGATGTGCTTGGACCACGGGCACGTGAACTCGGGTCACAAATTTTTGAAAGCGTAATAGCTGATTTTAATAAAGCCAATGATACCACTAAAACCACCGTTATTCATACCCGCAGCTGGTTATTGATAACGATAGGAATTGCTATTATGGTGAGTCTTATCCTCGGTTGGCTTATTTCTCGTGGTATTATGCGGCAATTGGGTGGTGAACCCGCTTTGGTGGCTGAAATGGCCAAAAAGATTGCCAGTGGCGATCTGTCTACTCAGTTTGAATCGAAGCAACAACCGACTGGTTTATTTGCTTCGATGTTGGATATGCAAACCCAACTGCGGGAACGTATCCAAGAACTCAATAAAACTCAGCATCAATTACAAGAACGTATTGAGGAAGAACAACGTACTGCAGAATCGGCTTTACGGGTGAATCGTGCTTTAGAAAAGGCTACGACGAGTGTTATGATTACTGATGTTGATTATAATATTATTTATTTGAATGAATCGGCACACTGCTTGTTTAAAACCGAAGAAAATAAAATTCGCCAAGATTTACCTCACTTTGATGCTAATCAATTACTCGGTAAAAATCTCGATACTTTCCATAAAAATCCCACTTACCAACGTCAAATCTTAGCTCAATTAGCCGATACTCGCCGCGCTCGAGTGACGATAGGCGAGTTAACTTTAGATCATATTATTACCCCGGTGTTTAATAAAAATGGTGAGCGGTTAGGAATAGTTATTGAGTTCAATAATCGCACTTTGGAAATCGCTACCGAACAGGAAATTAATGCCGTTATTCATGCAGCTTCACAAAGTGACTTTCAACAACGTATCGATTTAGAAGGAAAAACTGGATTTTTCTACACGTTTAGCGAAGGAATTAACCAAGTCCTTAATTTCAATCAACTCGCCATTGAAGACATCATGCGGATCTTAACTGCACTGGCACAAGGTGATTTAACGCAACAAATTGAAAATAATTATCGTGGTGCTTTTGAACAATTAAAAAATGATATCAATGCGACGATTGAAAAATTAACCGAAATGGTGGCAGTCATTGCACAATCAGCCGCTGTCGTCAATGATGCTGCCGAAGAGCTTTCTCAGGGAAATATCAACTTAAGTCAACGGACTGAACAACAAGCCGCTTCGTTAGAAGAAACCGCCGCCAGTATGGAACAAATGACCAGTACGGTCCAACAAAATGCGGATAATGCTCAACAAGCCAGTCAATTAGCCTTAAGTGCCACCGAACAAGCCGTGCGCGGTGGTAAAGTCGTGAATGCGGCTATCAAAGCCATAATCGAAATCAACAAGAGTAGTCAAAAAATCACGGATATCATTGGCGTTATTGATGAGATTGCTTTTCAAACCAATTTACTAGCTTTGAATGCCGCTGTGGAATCAGCACGTGCGGGTGAGCAAGGACGTGGTTTTGCCGTGGTCGCTGCGGAAGTCCGTAACTTAGCACAACGCAGTGCTGAAGCCGCTAAAGAAATTAAATCTCTCATCAAAGATAGTGTGACTAAAGTTGAAGAAGGAACTCAATTAGCCAATCAATCTGGAGAAAGCTTAGAAGCGATTGTGATCTCAGTAAAAAAAGTCAATGATATCATTTCAGAAATGGCGGCAGCGAGTAAGGAACAATCAGGGGGTATTCAGCAGATCAATACCGCCATCACCCAAATGGATGAAATGACTCAAAAAAATGCAGCTCTGGTAGGGGAAGCCATAGCGGCGAGTGATGCCATGAGAGAACAGGCGCAAATGCTCAAAGAACAAGTTATGCTGTTTAAGATCGAGCGACAATTAGAGCAACCTCAAAGCAAAAAAACCAAAGCCATTATTAATCGCCCCAACTTGGTTTATAAAACTCAAACTATTTCTGAGCCTTTACCCGATGATGCTGATGATGACGAGGGTGAGTGGCAAGATTTTTAGCATAGAGGTCGTGTTCATCGGCGTCAATAATCTTGGCTTGAATAAATTCACCTGGCGATAACTGTTTGGCTTGGGCTTCAATGATAATAACACCATCAATTTCAGGTGCCTCGGCGGCACTGTGGGCATAGATAGTCGTTGGCGTTATTTCGTCTATCAACACGGTAACCGTTTGACCCATTCGAGCTTGCAGTTTTTGGGCACTGATGGCGCTTTGAGTGGACATCAATCGGCTGAGGCGTTCTTCCTTAATTTCTTCTGGAATAGCGCCGGGCAAATGATTAGCGGCAGCTCCAGCAATCGGCGAATAAGTAAAAGCACCAACTCGATCCAAACGAGCGGCTTGAATAAAAGCCAGTAAGTGCTCAAAATCAGCGGCGGTTTCCCCAGGAAACCCAACAATAAAGGTGCTACGCACCGTTAACTCTGGGCAAATTGAACGCCAATGGTCAAGCCGACGTAACAGATTGTCACTATTGGCAGGACGTCGCATGGCTTGCAAAATAGCGGGGCTGCTATGTTGCAGTGGCACATCTAAATAAGGCAAAATAAGTCCTTCCGCCATTAATTCCACCAGTTGATCCACATGAGGATAGGGATAAACATAGTGTAATCGTACCCAGATACCGAGTTGACCTAAAGCACGACTCAGTTCGGTAATACGCGTTTTGAGCGGACGACCTTGCCAAAAATCAAGCCGGTAGCGCGTATCTACGCCATAAGCCGCTGTATCTTGAGAAACGATCAGTAATTCTTTTACGCCGGCACTGACTAACTGTTCCGCTTCAGTGAGTATTTCGCCAATGGGACGACTGATTAAGGGTCCGCGTAATTGCGGAATTATGCAAAAACTACACTGCTGATTACAACCTTCAGCAATTTTCAAATACGCATAATGGCGTGGTGTCAATTTGATACCACCCGGTGGTAATAAATCCAGACGTGGATCAGAGGGTGGTGGCAACTGCGCGTGAATAATGGCCATGACTTCGGTTAAGGCAGCCGGACCCGTTACTGCGAGGACTTCTGGAAAAGTTGCTTTAACCACATCACTTTGTGCACCTAAGCAACCGGTAACAATCACTTGACCATTGTTAGCTAATGCTTCACCAATCGCGTCTAAAGATTCAGTGACAGCCGCTTCAATAAATCCGCAGGTATTCACGACAACTAGATCAGCTTCTTCATAGCTGGCACTGATTAAATAGCCTTCGGCACGTAATTGAGTAAGAATTCGTTCCGAATCAACGGTTGCTTTTGGACAACCTAATGAAATAAAACCAATTTTGTGGATTTTGTGGATAGTGTCAATCATTATTTAGGATTTAAAAAATAAAGTTAAAGTTCCTCATCTATAAGAAAATGAGAAATTGAAACAATATATTATCGTATTAGGTTTAATTTCAGAAGAAGCAACCAGGTCGTTCTTTGGAATTAAACGCTATGCCCAAGTTAAATTTGCTTTTACAATTAATAATATTAGTGTTAACCAGCACCAAATGATGTTCCTGACAATCCTGCTCACGATAGGGGGTGTGATCATAGCGATTATTATAGGTAACCCCATTATCAACGACTTGCGTCGAGAACATTGGCGTCGTCAACCGTTTTCAACACGATGGCAACAATTTTTGGAACAAAATGTTCCGATTTATCGTCACTTGCCCTTTTTATTAAAGCAACAATTGCAAAGTCATATTCAAGTTTTTTTGGCGGAAAAGCAATTTATCGGTTGTGGGGGATTGGATATAACTGAAGAAATGAAATTAACGATTGCTGCACAAGCTTGTCTGTTATTATTAAATCGTAACACATTATATTATAAAGATTTGAGTGTCATCTTAGTGTATCCTACCGCTTTTATCGTACCTCGAGAAGTCAAAGATAATGCCGGGGTGTATAGCCAAGAAAGACAAGTCTTGGAAGGAGAATCTTGGGCTATTGGAAAAATCATTCTGTCTTGGGAAGACGTTAAACAAGATACCGATTCTTTTGGAAGTGGAGCCAATGTAGTCTTACACGAATTTGCTCACCAACTCGATCACGAGCAAGGCAGTACGAATGGTGTACCGCTACTGGACAGTAAAGCCAGTTATATCACTTGGGCAAAAGTTTTTAGTCAAGCTTACCAACAACATTGTAGTAAAGCAGCACGTGGCGAAAGTACGGTAATGGATTATTATGGCGCTAAAAATCCGGCCGAGTTTTTTGCGGTAGCTACAGAAGTCTTTTTTGAAAAACCACGGTTGTTAAAAGATGAATATGGTCAATTATATGAACAATTACGCAATTATTATCACGTCGATCCCAGTGAGTGGTCAAGAGCCACCTGATTTGGAATCTATCTAAGCACAACGCGTCCAACAAACCACACCAACCTCTTTAAAATCATTGCCTTTATCCATTGAAACCACATAACACTGATTGAAAAATCGGTAGCGGTAAAGTTGTCGGATATGTGTAGCAATGCCCAACCTATGATTACTAATAGTTTTGTGTTCATAGTAATATCCTATTATCCAATGAGCCCGTCAATTTTTTTAAATAGTGAGTATTACTGATTTATTTATGTAACTTACTAATATATATTAAAATTACCTTAAATAATGCTGAGCATGACTAGATATTCGAATAATTGTGTTGTAGCATTAAACAATTTATCGTTGGTTACCCGATTTACTTAACCTGAAATAAGGAGGATAAAATGCAGCAAGGGAAAAAATTGTTAATCAGTGTAATAGGCATAGTCGCTCTGTGGCAACAACTAGCGCTTGCCGCTGAGGAGTGTTCTTATCATGTGGTTAAAGTTAAAGAAAAGGATAGTCTCCTAATTCGGTTTGGACCCCATGTCAAATATAAAAAACTGGGTTCTATCCCACATGATGGTACTAAAATCAAAATCACCGGTCCCGAATTAGCAGTGGGTAAATCGTATTGGATCCCCATCGAATACCAGGGAATCACCGGTTGGGTTAATCAAGGTTATCTCGAATCAGATTGTCCCGTAACTACGTCAGCAGCAGCGACAGCGGCAACAACGAATTCCGAATCGATTCCAGATTATCATACCGTGGTTGAAGGAGAAACCTTATTTAGTCTTTCACAAAGGTATGGTGCGACTGTTGAAGAAATGGCGCAATGGAACGAATTAAAACCCCCTTACAATTTGTCGGCGGGTCAATCTTTACGAGTCTCCTCACCAACCTGTTTCTATCGAGTCATTAAGGTCAAGGTCAATGATATGCTCTGGGTACGTTCCGAACCGGATGTCAAGTCGCAACGAGTCGGTGGTATTCCTTATGATGGAACTGAAGTCGAAATCACCGGGGCGGAAAAAGAAATTGATAAATCACGTTGGGTACCTGTCAGTTATAAAGGAATAAACGGCTGGGTTAACAGTAATTATCTGGAAAAGAATTGTTAGCAATCAATGGAGTTAGGCTAAATTAATAGCTAACTCCATGATGACACTCGAAATTGGCATGACGGATGTGAACCCGTAAATGACGGAAGGTTGGTTGATCTAAAGCATCAGCAAAAAGAACTAGCGCATGCCTTTGACCCTTTACCCTTAATATGACTAAGAGTGGATGACTATAACTTCCTGATGCAATTTGTGTTTCTGGTCCTGAAAGTAATTTGACTTTGATACAGTGGGATAGTTGGTCATAGTATAAAATACATCCATATAATGAGTGATTGATAAATAATAAGTGTCGGCGGGTGGTATACCATGAACTCACTAGTATGAATAACCCAATACCGAATTTAATAAATGAAGATAAGGTGAGAGTAAATAATAATAACAATGCTCCATTATGTAATACCATTAATACCAACGCCAACCGTTTAGAAAAACTCGGTTCAAGACAAATGGGAACAGTAAAGTCAGACATAATCTTAAATTAAGCAATTTATTTAAATGAAACCCAATAGGTAAGTCTATAAAAATATTTATAGAAATTAATATATCGACTGTGTTTATTTTCGGTGACTATAATAGTTGATCATTGAATAAGGTATGATTTTTGTTCGCGGTTTCGCTTCAAATCTCAACAAGATTACGATGTTAAAACCACAAATGAAAATACGGTAGTGATTTTAATGTAACCGGTGATTGCAATCCCTGGTTGCGACAGAGCGGATATCACTCTTAGTTTAGCACTACCGAAAATTAAATCCTTACCTGAAGCCATGACATTACGTAAAAAGACATTATTAATTATAGGAAGCGCACTTATTGGGTTACTATTATTATTATTGATCGTTTCTTCAAGCATTTTATTAAAAGGATTTATTGCTTTTGAGAGTAATAATATTAAAGCAAATGTGAATAGCACGGTTAATATTTTAGCTCATGAATTAACTGAATTAGGTGTAATAGCAGCAAGTTATGCGATTGGAGATGATATCTACGCCTATATGACGAGTAACGATGCCGCTTATGCTGCATCTCATTTCACCCCGAATACTTTTGAAACTTTGAATTTGAATATGCTGGTACTGTTAAATCTCAAAGGTGAAATTCAGTTTGGTCGAGCTTATAATACTAATCAACCTCAATTAGAATCTATTTCGTCCAATCTTAAGACGCATCTAGGGGAACAAAGTTTATTTAGATATCATCCTGATACTAACAATCAAATGACCGGTTTACTATTACTACAAAAGCAAGTCCTGTTGGTTGCTAGTCATCCTATTTTAACTAGCCTCAAACAAGGTCCAAGTCGAGGTACTTTAATAATGGGACGCTTGTTAGATGCGGCGGCAATCCAAAAATTAAATGACTTAACGCAACTGGCTATCAATATACAACCACTTCATCATCAAACTTTTCCCACTACGTTAGTTCAAGTGACTGAAGTAGAAAATCAACCACCCGTCACTCAAATTTTAAATGATAACCGTATTGCCGGTTATGCTCTGTTGAAGGATATTTACCAACAACCCGCCGCTCTATTAAGAGTAGAAATGCCGAGGGAAATTTATCAACATGGATTAACGAGTTTGTGGTATTTAAGTGGGATTGTGTTGGTATTCGCTATACTCTTATCCGGCTTGATTTTATGGCTATTTGAGCGGTTAGTGCTGGCTCGACTAGCCTTACTAAGCCATGAAGTGATGCAAATAGACACCACTGGCAATTTATCAACAGTCACCGTAATTGGACAAGATGAACTTTCTAGGTTAGCAATGGCTATTAATAATATGTTAGAACAAGCAGATATTTATCATGAACGCCTGCGGCGAAGCGAAGCAAGTCTGGCCGAGGCACAGCGAATTGCGCATCTGGGCAATTGGGATTGGGATATTATTCACAATACTTTTCATTGCTCAGACGAGATTTATCGAATATTTGGACTGCGTCCTCGCTCCGTAGAGCCTAATTATGAGTTATTTTTAACCGCAGTTCATCCGGATGATCGCAATTTAGTTTCAAGCCATATTAATAAAGCGATGAGTGAGGATCAGCTCTATAGTGTTGAGCATCGGATTATGCAACGCAATGGCACTATACGTTACATTCATACCCGTGGCGAAAAAATTAAAGATGAGATGGGTCAAGTGATACATATCATCGGTACTGTACAGGATATTACTGAACGTCACCTCATTCAACAACAAACTTTACAATTACTAGAAGAAAATCGTTTTTTGGTTCATCGCCTGCTCGCTATCCGAGAAGAGGAACATAGAAAATTAGCACGAGAATTGCACGATGAATTTGGTCAATGTATTACAGCAATTCAGGCAGATGCTGCTACGATAGCCAATCTTGCCCAAGATACTCAATCGCCTTGTTCAGGAAAGATTATCTTTAGTACCGAGGCTATCATGGCAGTTTCTACCCGGGTATATAATGTAGTCCATTCACGAATGCAAGAATTACATCCCAGTAGTTTGGACCAATTAGGTTTAGTGGAAGCGTTGCGAGAACTTGTTAACACCTGGCAGACTCGTCATCCACAAACGACTTGCGCTTTTGAAGCCCATGGTAATTTAGATCACCAAGCCTTACATAGACATGAAGTGATTATGATCTCAATTTATCGCATTGCGCAAGAATGTTTAACCAATGTAAGAAAATATGCGCAAGCACTTCAAGTGACTATCACGTTAAATGCTGACCCAGTAACACAACAACTCATCGTTGGTATTCAAGATGATGGTCAAGGAATGAATCTTAATCGGCGTAAACGAGGATTAGGATTAATCGGAATGCGTGAACGTGTTCAAGCTTTAGACGGTCAATGGCTGTTAGAAAGTGCTCCGGGACAAGGTGTGAGAATTGTTGTCACTATTCCAATTACGGAAGAAAATTTATATAAACATGGCCGGTGGGAACGAAAAGATGAGGAAATTGCGAAAAAATTATTAGAAAAGTATGAGAAATTAACATGAGCACTATTCAAGTATTGTTGGCTGATGATCACGAAGTAGTACGAGCCGGATATCGACGCTTACTGGAAAATACCTTGGATATTAGGGTTATAGCGGAAGCAGCCGATGGTGATGAAGCTTATATTGGTTACGTTAAAAACCAACCCGATGTCGTTATTATGGACTTATCTATGCCCGGAATGGACGGTTTTGGTGCGATTAGAAAAATTCGAGCTTATGATAAAAAAGCGCGGATTTTAATTTTTAGTGTTTATGAAAATGAAATATTTCTCAGTCGTGCTTTAGAAGAAGGTGTACTGGGATATATCACTAAACGAAGTGCGGCTAAAGTCATGATTGACGCAGTACGACAAGTTGCTCAAGGTAAACCTTTTATTGGGCAAGAAATGCAATCTTATTTAGTCAACAAAAAATCACCTTCTGTTAATCCTTTACGGGATAGTTTATCCCCACGGGAATTTGAAGTATTTCTGCTGCTTGCCCAAGGCAGAACCGTAAACGATATTGCTGAAATACTCAATCTAAGTCCTAAAACCGTCGGGCATCATTACACTCACGTTAAAAGTAAACTGAAAGTTTCTAGTGTGGCTGAGCTGACTCGAATTGCTATTCGAGAGGGATTACTGGAACCTTAAATTGAAGGTAAAATTCAACCAGATACATCCCTTTGACATTCCCAAATTCACCGAGTTTTGAAATTCTAACTCATTCTTTCTTTAATCTATTATTTGGTTTTGTTAATAAACGATCTAATAAGGAACCTAATAAAGGACCATCAGCCGGATGCAAACTATGAGTTCCTCCCGTGGTAATAGTGAGTGACTTACCTTGTAATGCGGGCACATTGTTCATATCTTGGCTATAGGGAGGTACCCATTGATCATCACTCACTCTGACAATAGAAGCATAAAAAGCATTTTCTGGATGCGGTTGACGATTAAGCCAAAATAAAGGGGTAGCGGGGTATTCTCTGACTAAATCCCAGTAAAGTCCTTCAGAACGGTTAATCGTATCCAGACCCAGAAAAGGCGCAATCCAACTTAAGGGGCTATTACTCAATTGAGTTCCCACTTCAGCTTTATCTGTTCCTAAGTGAGGACTGGCAATGGTAATTAAACCTTGTACTGGGATGTTACTAGACACCATGACCAGCCGAGCCACTACACCCCCCGCTGAATGCCCAACCAAAATCAGATCATTATTGGGATGTCGATGTTTAATCCGTTGTAAGTAGAACTCTAACCACTGGGCTTGAACCGATAGAGGTGCTTCGGAGGGAAGGGTAACTGTATAGACATAACGTTTTGATTGGTAAGGTAGTATTGGTGGGGGTGGAGCTTGAGGAAACCAATTACCTCCGTCTTGCCAACCCCATACTTGTAAAGCTGGGACAATACCACTAAACCGCCAATCACTCTCATCGGCTAAATAACCGTGCACCAATACCACCGTTTGTCCAGCATAGCTAAAGGCACTGAACAATAAGCCAGTTAACCATAAAATGATTACATAACGATGATACATTTTGTTTCACTCCACTCAGCTAAGATCTGATCTGAATTGATTAACTCTTTTCATTGAGTTGGGCAATCACTTCTTGTAACACCGCTTCTGCCTGATCATTGGGTATTTGACAGGTACCGGCTTTTTCGTGACCACCACCACCATATTTTAACATCAAAGCACCAATATTCGTTTTCGCAGAACGATCAATAATGGATTTCCCAACGGCGAATACCGTGTTTTGCTTTTGTAAACCCCATAAAACATGAATAGAAATATTGCATTCCGGATACAACGCATAAATAACAAAGCGGTTAGCTGTAAAAATTTCTTTTTCGTTACGTAAATCTAATATCACCACATTTTTATATACCTTAGAGCATTTTTCAATTTGCTTCATGGAAGCTTGCTGATGTTGAAAATATAAATCGATCCGTTCTTTCACATCGGGCAACTCTAAAATTTGCTCAATCGTGTGATTTTTACAATAATCAATTAATACCATCATCAAATCATAATTGGAAATCCGAAATTGTTTAAAACGACCTAAGCCACTGCGCGGATCCATGAGGTAATTTAAGAGTACCCACCCATTCGGTGACAAAATATCTTCGCGCGTAAATTGGGCTGAATCAGCTTTGTCTACCGCTATAATCATTTCCTCACTGACGTTGGGAAAAGCTTCTTTGCCACCATAATAATTATAAACGACCCTCGAAGCAGAAGGTGCATCTGGATCAATCACATAATTATCGGGCTTTTTGCCTAATATTCGATAAGTTTCACTTAGGTGATGATCAAATACTAAATGTGCTCCCGGGACATAGGGCAAGTTGGTGGTAATATCATTGGAATTAATTTCAATTTTACCATCTTGCATATCTTTAGGATGAACAAATTTAATATTTTCAATTAAATCCAGTTCTTTTAACAACACCGCGCAAATTAAACCGTCAAAATCACTGCGTGTCACCAAGCGATATTTTTGTCCTGACATACGTTAGCTCCTCCAACTATTAAAAATAGCTAATATTTTATAGACAAAAACGATGTTTCTGTACTAGGTGATGACGTGTGTGAACGCATTGTAATAAAATCCATATTATCATTGTGTTAAAAAATCTCACCTGTTAGTTACCACGCGATGTTATCTATCATCAAGATGACATTCATTAACCTAGTGCAATGTTGATAATTCAATAACTCATTTAAAAATGATAAGTTACCTATTATAGTGTTAGTCGACATAAAAATACCGGTCACCTTCATTTAAACCATCATTATTCAGTTAATGAAACGAGAATCTTTTGTAAGAAAATGACTTAAAGATTCCAATTCACCTGGGATAATGGGGATATTTTATAGGTATTTTACCCCTATTCCAATTGACTTTAGTTTAAAACACAGAGCATTATTTCAACCTCTTGCCGGAGAAGCAAGTCCAATTACATCTTAGTAATAAAAAATTTACTCGTTATAAGAAGTTGGTTCACTGCTCCACCGTCAAAATGATTGAATAGACTTGACTGATTTTTGAAAAGTGGCTATGGTCGTTGGAACTATCAAAGATTTACCAACCATCACTGAATTATCTTTTAATTCATTAAGTTTACGAAGTACAGCCACTGTCGTTTGATAACGCTTAGCAATATTCCATAACGTTTCACCTTCTTGAACTCGATGTTGTTGAGTTTCTTCTTGAGATTCTGAGTTATTGGCTATTATAGTGGGTTGAGAAGGCAATACGTTAGTTGGCACTTTTAACCGTTTGCCTACATATAACGCCTGATCAACTTTAAGATCATTTAACTCTCGCAATTGAGCCACCGTGGTATTATATTGTTTGGCAATACTCCACAAATTCTCGCCATTATTAACTTGGTGTTGTTGCAGAGCCATATTAACCGACGCTAATGGAGTTGGTTCTGGAACTTGACTAGGTGAAGTGGCTACCAGTATATCTTCCGGTTTAGTGTCAACATAAGTAAATAAACGTTGTTCTAGGGGAAGTTTAGCCAGACGTTGTTTAAAGCTTTCGGCAACATGGATCGGTAAAGTCAAATGATAAGGACCTTCTGGATCCGGTGCCTCGCGGCGAAAAGCGGCATTCAACCGTTTAAATTCACTGAGTGATAAACCCGCTAAATTAGCAGCCAAAGATAAATCAATCGGATAGTCAATCTTGACTTTTTGTAAATAAGGTTGGTCAGCAATCGCACTTAGTTTCATGCCATATTCCTCAGGGTGAGCCACAATCTTAGCGAGAGCAAATAATTTGGGAACATACTCACGGGTTTCGGTAGGTAATTCTAATGACCAAAAGTCGGTTGGTTTTTCTTGCTCTAAATTTTTATTCATGACTTTGCGTAGATTTCCCTGACCATAATTGTAAGCCGCGAGTGCGAGTAGCCAATCTTGATCAAAAGTTTTATACAGTTGTTGTAAATAATTTAAAGCCGCTGAAGTAGACGCCATAATATCACGACGCGCATCATACCAAATGTTTTGCTTTAATCCATAGTCGTCGGCTGTAGACGATACAAATTGCCACAATCCGGCAGCACTTTTATGTGACAACGCCATCGGTTCATAAGCACTTTCAATCGCGGGTAATAAAGCCAGTTCTAAGGGCATACCCCGTTTTTCTAGTTCTTGAACAATGTGATAAAGATAAGGGCGAGCCTTAGTAGAAATTCGGTTGAAATAAGATGGATATTGTGTATATTTATCGACAAAACGTTGAATTTCAGCATGTTCGATCGGTGGTAATTGATAACCTTGGCGAATATGATCCCATAGGTCACGATCGGTTACCGAAGTAAAACGATTTTTTTGGTGTTTATTGTTAGTAATCGATGCAAGAACTTTCTTCTTCTGAGGCACTTGACGAGAAGGAATTTCAGACCGTTGTTTTAGTGAAGATGGCTTATGAGCCATTGAACGGTTACTTTGACTCGATTGTTTGAAGTCTTGGTTGGAATTTAATGGCTTAACCAAAGCCAACTGAGCTTTCCCAGTAGAGGTAGTTTGAGATTTAACTGGAGCAAACGAATTGATAATTCTTGGAGTAGCGGGTTGCTTAGATTCAGTTGCAGAGATACTTTGCTGGTGCTTATTGGATTGACTGGTTGCGGTTGGAGTGGTATTCAACTGAATGGTTGAGGACATCTGCAGTATTCGTTCCGGAAGTGTTTGCGGCAAACGCTGGACAAGGCGTGAAGTGGGTGAGACCTTTTTCATCGAGTCCTGTTGTGGTTCATCTTCAACTGCCCATTGAGTGGCAAACAAGTTACTCCGCTCTGGTGGAAAAGCTTTATCAAAGAACGCAAAAGCTAAGGCGGTTGGTTCAGTCTCAATTCGATAAGTAGAATCAGCAGACGATGAATTCTGGGTAGAATTATTATCCGCCACAGCCTCGAGTACTTGCTGTTGAGATAACTTCTCCCTACCAGAACTCGGTTTGGTAGCTAAGGTATTACTACAGCCAACTAGGCTTACTATCATTACAACCGGTAGAAGTAAAATATGCGTATTCATAGAGGCGCAATGCTATGTAAGTTTGGCATAAAAATCAATCCTTAAGTTGTTTTTATTAAAAATCTCCATAAAAATTAATGAGTAACCTAGCTTGTGGCAATAACTAATTTTACCGCAAACTTCGTGCCAAAGATTGCCCCATAATTTGTTTATGAGGTACAGTAATCTCCGATAACCAACTCACCTGATTGGCATCGAATAACAAAATGACCGTTGATCCCATATTAAAACGACCTAATTCAGCACCTTGGGATAAAACCGGTGCACTAGCAGCAGGATAATGCCAACGTTGCACTTGAGATAACTGATTGGGAATAATCACACCAGCCCAAACCGTTTCTATACTTCCCACGAGAAGTGCGCCCACTAAAATTAAAGCCATTGGGCCAACGGCTGTTGTAAATAAACAAATAACTCGCTCATTGCGCGCAAATAGATTGGGAACAACCCGACTGGTGCGCTGGTTGACACTAAATAAGCGTCCGGGGACATAAATCATATCCGTTAATTGTCCAGTTATGGGCATATGAATACGATGATAATCTCGAGGTGACAAATAGCAAGTACAAAATAAACCTCGTTCAAAGCAGGTCACTATATCGGCTTGTTTTGCCAATAAATCTTCTAATTGAAAATAATGACCTTTGGCTTGCAATAACTGACCCTGCTCAATTTGACCCATTTGGCTAATTTCGCCATCGACTGGGCTAATAATCTCGGCTTGGTTCGATAACGGACGCGTTGTCGGTTTAAGCGCACGGGTAAAAAATTGATTAAAAGTCGCATAGTGGCGTACCTCTGTAAATTGGGCACTGCTCATATCCACCTGATAAAATTTGATAAATCCCTTTATCAACCAATAAGTCAGCGGTCCCATGGCTAACCGAGTGATTTTAAAAACCAATCGTGACAACCCCTGTTGGGGAATAACATACTGTATTGAAGTCAACAACCGATCAAACAACTCAGATTTAGCGAAATAGAAACTCATAATAACTTATAAAATTCAATCACTCCGATAACTGATCACCGTCAAGCGACAAGTAAGGCATGACGAGTAATAATCTGTAAGGTTTCATCTAAATATAAATTGAGAATGTGCAACAATTCTGGCTCTGCTAACTGACTACAAAGTACTTCTTGTTCATTCAGAATGACCGTGACATGCTGCTGTTCAACCAATCTCTTCATTACCTTTAATAACGCGGCTCGATTATTTTGGCCATTTAAATGAGGTAGTAATTGACAAGTAAATTCATCCAGTTGCCCTAATTGACCCAGTGAATTAACCACGGTCGTTTGTCCTTGAGTCGCTTGCCAACGTGCCAAAGGAATCACGGTTGGATAATCACTACTCTGGGTAGGCAACCGTGGAATGGCATGCCGATCTAAGTTAATTAATTCTTGGCAAAACAAAGCTAATAATTCCTCGGCTAAATTCTTGCTTAATTCATTGATTGCTAAAATAGCATTTAATTGCTGCGAATAAAGGTAAGCCACTAAATCCGCGAAAAAAATATTACTCGGATAAATATCAATCAGATAGAGCAATGCTGATTTGATTAAAGGATGATTGATAGGAACCGGATGACTATTCGGTTTTTGAAAATAAATCGTGGCCGAAGAATTAATATCAACTGGTAAATCAGTTGGTTGTAAAAATGGCATCGCCGCAACATAAAAACGTGACATCAATTTTGGCTCCAACTGCCGATTAACAGTTAAACCTTGATGACAGAGTAACGTCATCCGCAATTTGCGATTGGAAAAAAAATCCATATATTGTTCCTGAGTCACGAAATCACCGCTAAACCTCGGTTTAAGCGTTTGCCAAGCAGATAAACCTTCTCGAAATTTAATGTCCGTCACGTATTCTAAATTATATTGTTTAGCTTGTTCGATAAATTGATAAAAATAAATAGGATGATTTTCTTCTTCTAACAAATCATGATATAAGTAATTATCCCCATCTGGTTTTTGTAAACGGGTTAATTGTTCTTGTAATAGCAAAGTATAAGCATCCTGATGGTGTTGATTGCGATCAATAACCCATTGTAACAATTGCTTCGTTTCTAAAGGACGAATGATCTTATCTGTAAATTGGTGAACATGATAATACTGTATCATGTCTCGCATTATCTGATTCAAATACCAACCTGGATAGGTATTATAACTGATATAAGCAATACCGTTAGGTACTAAATGATGTTGGCAAATATTTAAGAGTTTATTTTGAACGCGGGGAGTAACCCAAGAATAAACGCCATGAATAATAATATAATCAAATTGACCCAAAGAGTCATCAATATCCAGAATATCTAATTGTTTAAGAACAATATTATTTAAACCAACTGCCTGGATTATTTTTTGGCCAGCAGCGATTTGTCGAGCTGAATAGTCAATCCCCAAACAATCTGCTTGTGGCCAACTTTGAGCCGTCGCCAGGAGATTAATTCCATTACCACAACCTAACTCCAATATCCGAGCGGTGGTTAATGAAGGTGGTTGTAAATTAAATAGGGCTGCTAAAGTCGCTAAATGCCGAGGTTGGATGTCTGGACGAATTAAGCACCGATAGGGAAAATCATCGTAGGTATGGGTTGTCATGGCATAAATTAACTCAATTTCTTGAAAAATTTCAGGATTTCGTTTTCAAGTAAAATCGGGGAATGCGAGTTAAACTTGAGCAATTGGCGAAATAAATTAGCCAAGCTGAGAACGTAGGGTGCGTTAGACGATAGCTATAATGCACCGTTGTTAAAGACTCTGGTGCGTGACGCCGCGTTAACGCACTCTACCTAAAATCAACCAGTTATAAACAAGGGTGCCGGTATTGTTAAATATTTGACAATATGATATTAAACAAAAAATATTATCTCGTCGAGCCAAATAAAATAAATAATCATTTAGTATTTTGCGATAAAAAATTTTATCTTCTTATTGGGAATGAAAAAATATGGCAATTCAATCTGAGAACTGTATCTTATTAGCAGAAGATAACTTATTTAATCAAAAGGTAACTGTAGCCATGCTTAAAAAATTGGGTTTGGTGACAGAGGTTGCGAGTAATGGTTTAGAAGTATTAGAGAAAGTTTCACAAAAAAGCTATGCCTTGATACTGATGGATTGTGAAATGCCTAAGATGAATGGTTTTGAAGCGACTAATCAAATCCGTTCTCGTGAGCAAAGCAATGGACAACATATTCCCATTATTGCAATGACAGCCCATAGCTCGCAGGAAGATCGTGAATCTTGTTTTAATGCCGGAATGGATGATTATATTTCTAAACCTTTTAAAATTGAAGATTTGCAAGCGGTGTTAACGCATTGGCAATTAATATAAAGACGAATTGTTAACTTTATTTAAAACCGGGTGTCAAAACCGGATAATGGATTGAATTACTTAAATAGACCTTATAAGCGACCCGAATCAGTTTTAGTCGTTATTTACACTGTCGATGCGCAAGTTCTCTTGCTGCAGCGTGGTGATATACCGACTTTTTGGCAATCAGTCACGGGTAGTTTACAAAAAGATGAAACGCCTTTATCGGCAGCTAAACGAGAGGTCTGGGAAGAAACCGGCTTAATGACCGACTCCAATTTACAAGATCGTCAGCAGCAAAATCGGTTTGAGATTAAACCGCCTTGGAAAATTCGTTATGCGCCAGAGGTAACTCATAACATCGAACACGTCTTTACGTTAGTATTATCCCGTTGCCAACCAATTCAACTTAATCCTCATGAACACAGCGCTTATTGCTGGTTATCTCGCGCGGAAGCGCTAGAAAAAGTGACTTCTTATACTAACCGCGAAGCTATTTTGCAATATGTGCTGCCTTGTTAATAATTTTAATTAACCAATAGGAACTAAAATACGTTTCTAGAAAGGTTAAAGCGAGGGTTAAATCCATTTCCAAATCTTTATTTTGAATATCGATAATCAATTTATAAATCAGTTCGAGGGTAATCCGATCGGCTTTTTCCAGACCAATAAATTTACCGTTAGGCGCATTATTCAGTTTATCTATTTCTATTTTACTGACCTGACCGGTGACAATCGGTTCCCTCACATCTCTAAATAAACCAAAACGGATATCTTTATAGTTAATCACTAATTCATTGAAATTTTTAATTCGAGGTGAAAAAGCCGGACCACTCACTTGTAAAAATGCCACGACAAACGCTTGCTCTGGTGTTCTAATTAAAAGGTGTTCGGGTAATTTTCTTTTTCCGAGTCTTAAGTGGTCCGTTTCTAACCGCCTAAAAGTTTTAAAAGCTTCAATAATAATCCTTACTTTACCAATATCGTCAAAATCATTAATAATGACATGAGCATGATAGGCTTGTTCAAGTAACGCTTGTTGCTGATTTAAATAAACGATAAGTTGTTGTTCATCATTTTCAATTGGATTGGATACCGGCGTTGAATTTTCTTCAAGCGGTTGCTGATTAACCATTGGCAGTGGGGGTAGTTTTTCACCCGCAAGCATTTGCTGTTTTAACCAAGCGATATCCGCTTTCAAACCTTGTAGTTCTGCTCGAATTTCTTCTTCAAAGCTTTTTATCTTAATCGGTAAATCGATATTATCAACTTTATGGCGATAATAATGAGAAGCCCAATTTAAAACATTTCTAATTGAATTTCGTTCAAGAATTACTTTTAATTCGTCAGGAGTAAAAAGTGTATCTAGAGTGAGATCTTGAACTTGCGCTTTAATAGCCAATATTTGTTGTAATTGCGCTTCTGAGGGTTTATTTAACACGATTTCATATTGTGACAGTCGCTCAATAATCGCCGTATTAAAAAAAGTCTTAAAATGTTGCCATCTATCCGGAAATAAATTCAAAATAATTAAACTATTGGCTACATGAGTGAAAATTTCTTTGACCGCTTCGCCAAAGCGAAATAATAAGGCTTCGTGGTATTTTAATCCTTCTAATTGATCAAAAATAATGAGCAGTGGTTCATCAACAATCGACAGTTTACTAAACACGGCGATCGCTTCAAGAGAAAAATCCTCTTGGCTCAGTTCTTCACTCCAATTATCTAAGCGAATACTTTCTAATTCATGAGCTTCCAAAAGATGTCCTGATAACCATCTTCTCACCCAATATCTTTTCTGGGGATCAGAATAACTGCAAAATCGAATCAGTCCTTTAACGATAGCCGGGGCGTAACCACCAAACCCATAATTTCTATTCCACCATTCTAAAGTTAATTTTTCAATTAATTGCCAATTTTTGCGCTTTTTTTCAGTATCGTTACCCAATACTTTATAAATATTAAGTGGGTCTTGCGGCAGGGTATTTAATAACATTTCACCCGTCTGAGTAACATTCACTTTTTTACTTAAGATTTCGATAATAATTTTAGAAAAACTTTGCGCTAATAAATATTCTAATTGTGAATAACCACTATGAGGAACGATTTCTACCAAAGATTCCAAAATTCGACTATAAATATGATATAGAATTGCTTCTGGATTATTCGGTTGCCTAATGAATAACAACCGATGTCGAGGCAGTAATTCTTTTGCTAATCGCATCATTAAATGGGTTTTACCACTCCCAGCTTCCCCGATGACCACAGCACCCTTACTTTGATGATTTTGATCCTGTTTAATTTCATTAAGAATAGATTTCAGGTATTCAAACTGTTCTTGATAAATTTCTTCTAAATCAATATGATTTTGAAAAGGAGTATCCACTCGACTCGTTCCAAAGGGATTGGATTGCAGGGACAGCGTTTCTTTCATAAGTACTGATTTAATCTGACAATAAAGTTGATAAGTAAACTGGGCATCATATCTGGCGTTATGCGCAAAATTTTGATTAAAAAATTGATTATTAACTTTTAAATTTAAATATTGGCTGAGATATTCTAAAGAGTAACTGGTTAAATTTTTAAAAAGCGATTTGGCCAGTTCAAAAGTACAAGAAAAGTGTAAATTTGGCCAAGTTAGGTTGGCTTGGGTAAAACTATTTTTTAGGACTTCAATATCGTGATGGGCATAGTGACAAATAATCAATTTCGACTGCGCTAGGTTGACCAAGTCTGCCAGAATTTCTCCTCGCGGTTTCGTGTTGAATTTAACCGTTTCAGCATTTAATTCATTCTTAACAAACGCTTCATAGATTAATTGACCTTGGCTATTAATAATGGCTATTTCGTTCAGTTCATCTTTTCCCTCGGTGTCAACCACAATAAAATCAGTTACGGCTTCCATCGTTAAAGTTCTTCTGGATTAATTCCCAATGCACGTAATTTTTCGGCTAATTGTTCAGCTTGTTGACGTTGTTGTTGTTTCATGGCTAATTCTTCTAAAGTCGGTAATAACGTGCCTTCCAAAGTTTACCACCGTAATCAAGTCGTTTCCACCTGCCAATAAACACCTGGCCAACGCACTAAAGCTAATCCTAATTGTTGGCTAATAAAACGCCCTTGCGCATCGAGAGCACACGCTATAAATGGTGGGTTTCGCGCTAACGCGCCTTTCTTCACCCACTCCAGTTGGCTAACTAAAAAAATGATTTTACGCTATAATAATAAAATAAAACAACCTGTTCCCCAACTGCCGAGTTGAACTAATCCAAACACCAGGTCCCGTTATCTGAATCCCTATACCGAGTTTGGTTTCAAAAAACTCTTTGGTGAAGAAGGTAATAAAGATTTACTGATAGATTTTCTCAATCAACTTTTGCCGCCTCATCATCAGAACTTGGAAAACTTTGACCCTATTTCGGCGATTCTCAACTAAAATCTTAGAAGAAACCAACTTAAGTCCGGAACAACGGGAACAATACCAGAAAAGTTTATTCACTTATTGGGAATTAAAAGGGGTGGTTGACACAGCTTTAGAAGAAGGTTGGCAGAAGGGACGACCAGAGGGAATATTACCAGTGGCTCGGACGATGAAACAAAATAGCTTACCGATTGAGCTTATCCAACCAATGACTGGTTTAACACCAACGGATATTGAGGCGTTGAAATAACTCACGTCGAGCGGATAAGGCGAAGCGGCCAGTCGCCGACGGAATTTGTTGTTATGACTTACATCGTAAAGGAAATATTCTATACCTTGCAGGGAGAAGGTTTACATACTGGACGTGCGGCGGTATTTTGTCGGTTTAGTGGTTGTAATCTGTGGTCAGGTCGTGAGTTAGATCGTGCTAAGGCTATTTGCCCATTTTGTGATACCGATTTTGTTGGGATTGATGGACAAGGTGGCGGTAAATTCAATTCGGCTCAGGCATTAGTTGAGCAAGTTGTTGCGCATTGGCCTTGGCAATTACCGGGACATCCTTATGTGGTTTGTACCGGAGGCGAACCTTTATTGCAATTGGATAATGCTTTAATTGAGGCATTTCATCAAGCTGGTTTAGAAGTAGCAGTGGAAACCAATGGAACTTTACCGTTACCGCCGGGAATCGATTGGGTTTGCGTGAGCCCCAAGGCACAGGCTCCATTGGTTGTGCAGAGTGGCGATGAATTAAAGTTAGTTTTTCCACAAGTCGATGCACTGCCGGATAAATTTCAACAACTTAATTTTAAGTATTTTTTTTTACAACCGTTGGCGGATTCTCAACAAGTAGAAAATACTCGACTGGCAGTGCATTATTGTTTGAAGCATCCGCAATGGCGTCTAAGTTTACAAACCCATAAATGGTTAGAAATTCCTTAAGTCTATTGTTCACTCAGAACAGTCATCGCAAAAGCGAGGTTAGAACGTTGGGTAAACAAGAGTTGGCTTAAATCAGCCCCTTCTTTGTTGTAGATGGCATAAAAATTATAATTACCTCCCATATTAGGAGGGACTTCAAATTCCAAAATTCGGTATTGTAATGATCTTTGCTCTAGTGAGCGGCGAAATGGTTTAGGTTCTGGTGAAAACGGTTGAAACGGTGAACCGGTCATAAAATAGGTTTGTCCATCCGGCGTTTCAACCGCAATCCATAAATCAACTCGTTGTAGCGAATCGTTAATTTGTAAATTTTCCATCAAATCCACTTTGAGAAATTCACCCACTTGATAATGTTCTTTTAAGCCCAGAAATTTTAGAGCGGCTTTAATATGATTACCAATACTTACCCATGGAGTGGTTTCTAATTCGTTGACTGTAATGGTTTGGATGTTACTGGTGGTGAGTCCTTCACTATTGGTTATGGTAAGAATAACGGTGTAAATCCCGGGCTGGGTTAAAGTCGTCGTGGTTACTTTACCCGCTAGATGTTGACCATTGATAGACCAATCATAATGATTAAAGTCATCGTCTTCATTACTTTCGACGGAATTACTCGCATCTAAAACCACTGTTAATGGTGCGGGTCCTTGTCGAGGTGAAAGAGTGAAAGCGGCGAGTGGTGGGTGACGTTTAGCCATAACCTTAATAGTCTGAGTTGCTTCTGCCGTTTGATTAAAGTTATCCGTAATCCGCAAAGTAATTTGATATTCCCCAGCTTGAGGAAAAAGTACGCTGGAAGTAACCCCTTCCGCAATTAAGCAAGCTTCACAATTGCTTTCCCACTGATAACTAACAATTTTTTTGCCATTACCGGCACGAGAAGCAAAGGCATCCAAGTTCACTTGTAATGGATTAGTGCTACTGGGTGTAGCCACAAATTGAGCTAATAATGGTGATGAATTGACCGGTGTGGGCAAAGCAGAACCGCTGACCGGGATAGTGGTTACTTCCACTGGATGGGCGGGTGTTCTTTGGGGAACAATTTGGTCCTCAGCAACGATTACTTTAGTTTTTTCATTGGCTTGGTTTATTTCAATTAATTTCATTGACACGAGTTCAAGATTGAGTTGTTCCAGTAATTTTTCTAATATCGATTCAACTCTATCATTAGCGACTGAACAGGTTCCGGCTTTTTCGTGACCACCGCCACCGTATTGTAATATTAATTCACCGATATTCACGGTAGAAGAATAATTAACAATAGAGCGACCTACCGCTAATATGGTTTGATTTTTTGGTTGGTTCTTCAGCAGATGAACCGAAACATTACATTCCGGATACATCGCATAAATCATAAAGCGATTAGCGACTAAAATTTCTTTTTCATCACGAAAATCAACCACCACCACTTGATTACACACGATGGCATTTCTTTCAAGTTGATGCATCGAAATTTTTTGGTGTTTGAAGTAGATATCAACTCGTTCTTTAATATCGGGTAATTTTAGAATTTCACTAATGCTGAGTTTTTTGCAATAATCAATCAGCATCATCATTAAATTGTAATTAGAGATTCTAAATTCGCTAAATTGCCCTAAACCACTGCGCGGATCGAGTAAATAATTTAATAGCACCCATCCTTGTGGATGTAAAATGTCTTCCCGACTAAAATGACCAGAATCCGCTTTATCTACTGCCACCAACATTTCTTCACTAATGTTAAAAAAAATTTCTTTACCACCATAGTAGTTATAAATAACCCGAGCGGTGGATGGCGCATTAGCATCAATAATATAATTAGCTGGACGTTCTTGATACTTTAACGTTTCGCTATAATGATGATCAAAGATAAGATAAGCACCGGGTACATAAGGTAAATTAGTTGTAATATCATAAGCAGTTACATTTACCTTACTTTCTTGCATATCCTTGGGATTAACAAATAAAATTTCTTCTATTAAATTAATTTCTTTCAGTAAAACAGCACAAACCAGTCCATCAAAGTCGTTACGAGTAATTAGGCGATGTTTTTTTCTAGCTGGATTGTTATGTAATACTTGCACTGACATGCTAACCTCCTGATCAGTTATCAGTTATCAGTTATCAGTTGGTAAAAAATATCTCTTGGTTGTCATTTTGCCTTTTCCTTATGGTTAGGTCTGGGGAAATCGGTTGCTTTAATTCAATAACTACCTAATCTTATGGGGTTAAGCGCCCACTTTTTTGATAACGTTGAATAATAACCTCAAGCAATTGTTTTGCCAACTCTGTTTTAGCAGCACGAGGTAATTCAATACTATCTTCTGCCCACAAAATGCTTAACTCATTTTCTTCACTATCAAAGCCAATGCCGGCTATTCCAACCGGATTAGCGACTATCATATCTAATTTTTTTAGTTGCAATTTTGCCCGAGCATATTCGATTAAATTATCTGTTTCGGCTGCAAATCCAACGGTAAAAGGCGGATGGGGCAAGCTAGCCACTGTGGCGAGAATATCGGGGGTGCGTTCCAAAGTAATTTGCCAATGGGCTTCGTGCTTCTTGAATTTATGACCCAGTGGTTGACTAGGACGATAATCAGCAACTGCTGCAGTCGCAATAAAAATATCCACCGTAGCAACCTGTGTCATGACCGCTGCCAACATCTCTTGGGCACTATAAACTGAAACCAGTTGAACACCGGTTAAAGGTGATAAAGCCACTGGTCCACTGATTAAAGTCACTTGGGCACCCGCCGCTTGAGCAGCTTGAGCAATGGCATATCCCATCCGCCCGGAACTGCGATTGCTAATAAAACGAACCGGATCAATCTCCTCGCGGGTTGGTCCGGCGGTTACCAATACCTGGTATCCTGAAAGGAATTTAGCTCGAAACAGATCCTGCACATGATAAACTACTTCAATCGGTTCCAACATCCGTCCTTTGCCAATTTCACCACAAGCTTGAGAACCAGTGGCCGGACCAAAAAATTTCACACCATATCGTTGCAAACGTTGGCAATTTTCTTGAGTCACTGGCGCTTGCCACATCAATAAGTTCATGGCGGGCGCAACCACAATCGGTGCGCTGGTCGCTAAGCAAACTGTACTTAATAGGTCATCCGCATGACCGCCTGCTAGTTTGGCTAAAAAATCAGCACTCGCTGGTGCAATGAGTACCACCTCAGCCCAACGTGCTAATTCAATATGTCCCATTGCCGATTCGGTGGCAGCGTCTAATAATTGGGTATGAACGGGTTGCCCAGAGACGGCTTGTAAAGTCAAGGGGGTGATAAACTCAGTCGCTGCGGCGGTCATAATAACCCGCACTAGTGCGCCTTGTTCACGTAAACGACGGACTAAGTCAGCGCTTTTGTAGGCGGCAATGCTGCCGGTAATACCCAGTAAAATGTGTTTATCAGTTAATGTATTCATCTGCTATAAAAAAATGCAAAATTTTTGGAGGAACCCCTTATAATAATTCAAATCAACCGAGTGAGTTGGTTATTTAAGTTACTAATGGGGATAGTGTGAAAATTACTGACATGCCTTTGGAAGATCGTCCTCGTGAAAAACTGTTACAACGCGGTGCACAAGCTTTAACGAATGTAGAATTACTGGCTATCTTTTTGCGAACTGGAACACGCGGTAAAACCGCTTTAGATTTAGCGCAAGATTTACTCAGAGAATTTGGTGATCTGCGCAGTTTACTTGGCGCTGATCAGGTGCAATTCTGTCAAGCAAAAGGACTAGGAGATGCTAAATATGTCCAATTACAAGCGTGTGTTGAAATGTCACGTCGCTATTTACGCGAATGTTTAGAACGAGGTGATGTTCTATCCAGTCCGGAGGACACCCGTAATTTTTTAATGTCAGAACTCAGTGGCCGCGCCTATGAAGTATTTGCTTGCTTATTTTTAGATAATAAACATAGAGTTATAAAATTTGAAGAACTATTTTATGGCACGATAGATGGTGCCAGTGTTTATCCACGAGAAGTCGTTAGACGGGCTTTACAACATAATGCTGCCGCTTTAATTTTGGCGCACAACCATCCTTCTGGTATTGCCGAACCGAGTCAAGCGGATATTGCCATTACCAGAAGATTGAAAGAAGCCATGAGTTTAATTGATGTCAGGGTACTAGATCACTTGGTAATTGGAGATGGATATAGTGTTTCTTTAGCCGAACGTGGATTAGTGTAAGAAGCAATTTGTAGAATAGGTAAGATAGTCTGGCACACTTTACCTTACCTATCGACGTTTAAAAAGGTCGCTCGCTCAAAAAAGTTTAATGATGTTAAGCTAGATTTTTAGGGATAACGAAATGGTCTTGAGTTTGTTTTATCCACGTCGTTAATTGTTCACGATGAGCCACGAGAATATCTTTTAAATGGGGATCATAAGCCAAGTTATGCGTTTCTCCCAAATCATTTTCCATATCAAATAGCATTTCTGGACGTTGTCCTCTAGAAAAAACCATATATTTATATCTCTGGCTACGAACAGCACGACCCATCATTTCCGGATGCTTGGGATCAACTGATAATTCCACAATAAAATGATCACGCCCCGTTTGTTGTTTGGGTTGTTCAATCAATGGTTTTAAGCTGATTCCGGTCGTTGGGGGTGCGGCTATCCCCGCATAATCACTTAAGGTTGGCAATAGATCCATATTGGATACTAAATGTGAATCATCAACTACTCCTTGAGGGATGCCCTTACCCACTATCACCAGGGGAATCGCAATACTTTCCTCATAGAGCATCAGTTTAGCAACCCAGTGGTGAGCCGCTGCACCGTCACCATGATCACTCGTAAAAACAATGAGTGTATTCTCCTCGAGCTTGGCTTGTTGCAACGCATTGAGAACACGGCCAATCGCCTTGTCAACCTGTTCGGTCATTTGATAATAAGCTTGTAAATAAGCGCGCCATTGTTCTTCATTCCAGGTTTTCGTATATTGCAATTCTGTTGCATAACATTTGCGTCCATAACATTGACGTTCACGACACCATTGAATAAACTCTGGTTCGTTGGAATCAAAAGTGAAATTAGGGGGTAATGGTGGATATTTGTCCAAATTAATATGCTGAAGCGGTTTATCACGTACCCAATAACAAATGTCATGGGGATTATGAAACGATACAACCGACAAAAAGGGTTGATGACGGGGTCTTTTCCAAAGTAAAAAGTCAATCGCTTGATCAGCAATAATATTATCAGTGACATCACCTAAACTTAACCCCATGCCCTTGATTTCAGGCGGTAGACTAACATAATCAAAACCGGGTACATCAATAAACCAACCTCGAGGATAACTTTCCGGAAGATGCCATTTACCGAAATAGGTCGTTTTATAGCCAGCTTGTTGAAATACTTTACCTAAGTTAGGTAGACCTTCCTGAATTGGCCGTTCATTAAAATTGACACCGGTTTGATGTGGCATAAGTCCGGTTATGAAACTGCTTCGCGAAGGTCCACAAATCGGCATAGAACAGTATGATTTGGTGAAACGTACTCCTTTAGCAGCAAGTGAATCCATGTAAGGCGTATTAACCCAAGGATTGCCGTAGCTGCTCATAGCATTAAGCGTTTGCTGGTCAGTCATCAAAATAAGAATATTAGGAAAATCACATTTTTTTTGGGGCAAAACACAATATTGCTGTGAATTTTGCCTATAATTTCCCAGGCAACTACTGGTCGTAACACTTATCGCTGCCCCCAATTTTAGGAAGTCTCGACGCTTCATAGAGCATTACCTCCCATAAAAAACCTCCGGTCATAAGTTCCTACATCATATAACCCATTAATAACTCAGGTTACGCCCGGCTAAATTCCTTCTCCTTTGGCAAAGGAGAAATAAGGGAATTTTGGGAAATTGGCCACCGGTAAATCTCCTCTAACTCCCATTTTTCAAAGTGAATTGGAGAAAAATTGTTGGGTGCGTAACGTGAGTGATCCTTAAAAATTTTTAATTTCTTTAATCAGGTAATCGGTTTTACCTAATTAAAAGCCGTATTAAAAATTTAGTATAATTATAGCACAATATATCATTATAATTTATTCAGATTTTAAGTATCTCGTTTTGGCAATCAGCGGCTATCATCATCAGCAACTTCTAAAAGGGTTACTTAAGAAGTTTTAAACTCTAATTTTTTTCAATATCACTATATGACCTAGTCTATAAAGTTCAACGTAATTCTCACGCCAGTTAACTTGACCACTAAATTTATTCATAAATTTATTGATTTCACTTTCTAGATCAATAAGAAAACTGATCTGACGATGTTCGATATAGGAACTTAATTTTTTTTGCTTAAGTACCTCAATGACAGCGTCGTTCATGACACCATCTAGGTTAACTACAGTTCTGTGCGAGTAATAACTTAAAATGCCTGCATTCCAACTACCAATAATTGCGTTTTCAGGGAGATGGTTATGAATCCAATAAGCAGTCTGATATAAATGGGTATGTTCTTTATGGGTGCGTGCTGCGCCTTGATGTTGTTGCCATGCTGACAAACCAGCTAATAAACTATTTATTAGAATGACAACATAAAAAAATAAGGCCATTCTTTTCATCTTCTGAGTGTTAATTTGTCGCAGTAATTCGGCTATAAGCATCGCCGCTAATACAATGATAATAATGGAAGATGGTATTAGATAACGAACTCGAGCATTAGCAAAAAGACTATAGTAACCAAGATGTGCTACAGCATAAACAAATAATACGTTTCTAAATGCAGTATATTGAGGTGAGCGTATTAGCCAAAGACCAAGAAAAATTGTGATAAACACCATGAGAACTAAAAAAGCCGGCCAATTTTTGTAAGCAGTAGGCAATACAATAGGCCATAACCCAAATAAATTAGCTGTATCACTTAACCACCAAGCGGCGGTAAACATTTTTCCTATCAATAAGGATAAGACACTATCTACCCCAGCTTGTTGCAAATTAAACCCTGAAAAGGACCAGACTTTTAAAGCAGCGAGACTGTTAGGTAAAAGTGTAGCTGAGTTGATAGAACTCCATATAAACCATGGAAGTAATATAATGCAACTAGAGATGCTAACGATGAATGCTGTGGAAATTCTTTGCTGATAATATTTCCCAAAGCGTGAATCAATAAGAATCCAGGCGATGATAATTCCCATCAAAATCAGAATATCAAAACGAGACAAGATGGCAAATCCTAAAAGAATACCCAACTTTATTGCCCAACGAGTGCTAGTTAGGTTGTGGTATTTGATTAAAAAGTAAATAACCCCAAGTATGAAAAAAGCTATCAGTGGGGTTTCTAAACCACATAAATTACAAGCAATAATTCTATAATTAAATAGATAGAAAATAGCTACAAAATGCGCTATTTTTTCGTTAGCAGATTGCTCTAAAATACGAAATATAAGGTAAACTTGCCCAAGGTGAAGTAGCGCAGCTAGAGTCAGAGTAATATGGACAGCAAGATCAGGATTAGTAATGGCCTGGATCAGGATAATGGCTAGCATCCATAAAGGATGAAATCCATTCGTAGTCGCCTCGCCATCTAATGAAACACCTTGACCCGAAACGATATTTTCCGCCACTTTTAAATAGTAAAAGAAATCTTCATAATAAAAATGGTTAATTGCGAATTGAACCGGTAACCACGCTAAAGTGAATACGAAGATAGCACCCATTATATAGAGTACGATTAGTATAGTATTAAGCCATTTTTTGGGCAGAAGAGAAAATTGAATCATATCTTAAAGTTCCTACCTAAAACTACCAGTTAACTTGGCGAGAAAGGTTATTTATAGACTTTGACTATCTATAACGAGAGTTTAATTTAAGCGCTACTCTAAAGAATTAAGTAATTTGAAATCATAATATTAAATCGATTAATTAATAATTAAGTTATTTTATAACTATACTATCTTAAAATAGGTAAAAATTACGTCAATTTCCTGTTAGTCATAAATTATAATATGCTATTTCTATTTCGTCTTGTCAAAGACTTCATCTAACATGCAAAACACCCTAGCAGAGACTTTACTGCATAAATTTAATGTCTTTACTCAGGAAGTTCAATTAGCTGCTGAGCAGTTGAGTGGAACGATACCTATTTTACTACACAATCTTAGCCATGTTGATCAAGATATTGAAGCCGCATTGCGGTTAGAACGAACGGATAATCAACGGCTAGCTTTGACTGCTATAGAGGAACGTTTAGAAGAATTGCTTAATGAATTAATGTGGAATACTGATCCTGATAACGTTCAGTTTAAATCACCAGTAATAGAATGTCTTGAATTTATTAGTGCTTATAAAAAACATCTTACTTATCAAAGTGAACTACAACAAGAGATTCCCAATCCCTATATCACCGGCATTCCTTTAGATGATAAACAACCCATTTTTGTGGGACGTCAAGAATTTAGCGCTAAATTAGAACAACTTTTAGTGAGTCCTCGTTGTCCACCATTGTTACTTTATGGACAGCGACGGATGGGTAAAACTTCTTTACTTTATAATCTCAGCCGATTACTGCCCAGTACTATCATCCCTTTATTCGTTGATTTACAAGGTCCGGCGGGTTTAGCGATTGATCATGTTGGATTTTTATATAATCTCAGTCGTGCCATGAGTCTGTCCGCTAAACTACGTTGTCAGCTTGAGTTACCCCCGTTAACTCGTCAAGAATTACAAGCTGATCCATTTGCTTGTTTTGATGAATGGTTAACGGAGATAGAACAAACTTGGCCTGACACTATTATCCTATTAATATTAGACGAGTTTATCAATCTAGAAGACGCTTTTGATTCTGGACGTTTAAATGAACAGTGGGTACTTAGCCTGTTACGTCATCAAATTCAACATCGTCCACGTCTCAAAATTCTCTTAGCGGGTTCACATGCTTTTGAGGAATTGCAACGGTGGTCGAGTTATTTAGTCAATGTACATACTTTACACATTGGTTATTTAAGTGAGAGTGAAGCGCGACAGTTAATTGAAAAACCGGTTAACAATTTTCCCTTACGTTATACCCCAGCGGCTTGTGAACGGGTGTTGCAACTCACTCATTGTCATCCGGCTCTAGTTCAATTACTCTGTGCGGAAATAGTCGAATTGAAAAATACCCAAGTCGCTGAGCAACGCCGCTTAGCTCAAATTGAAGAGGTTGAAGCTGCTATTCCCCGTTGTTTAGAAGGGGTTAAATTCTATTTTAGTGATATATTACATAATCAACTTAATCATTGGGATCGCCAAATTTTAAAATTTTTGGCTTTACAAGGTGAAGGTAAAATCGTCAAATTAACTACTTTAGCTCATTATGCTCGTTCAAAGGGTCAAGATCTTGAAGCATTAAAAGCCAGTATTGATCACTTGTTACGTCGTGAATTAATCGAAATTATCGAGCAAGGTTATCGTTTCCAAATAGAATTAATGCGACGGTGGTTGTTACAATAACATAACATCGATGTCATTTTGAGTTGGAATGACAGGTCCAAGCCATACCTTCAATATCGTTATAAGGGGTTTTAATGGGAAAATCAGCTTTATCAACGATAGAACAACTGTTAATATCAAATGAGTGAATAGAAGTATCTTTAGCCTGGTGCACAGCAAATAAAAGTGAATCATCCGTTGACATTTCTAGGGCTTCGGCGCCCTTCGGGAAATTATCACAAACTTTTGCAACTGTACCGGTATCGTGAAAATATTTATATAAAGTGGTTCCCTTAGCGCCATAAAGGATCTTACCTTCAGGATCCCAAGTAATCCCTTCTACTTGGGCAGAATAACGAAATATTTCTTGGGGGTGACAAACACCATTATTAATTTGTTTCAGATCAATAACAAAGAGTCCTTTACCTCCCGCCCATATCCATAAATCTTGACTATTGGGATAGAAAGAGATAGCTGATACTTTGCCTAATCCAGTACTGCAAACCGGCGTTAATTCACCATTAGCTGGGTTAACTTGATAGATATAACCTTTTTCATGATTGGCTTGAGCATCATCACCCGATGAAGCATAAATTTCGGTAGTTGCTGAAAGAATATCCATATCTTCAATATCATACTCCGGATGAACATTTCCTAATGGCGTAACGGCAAAATTCTTTTGGGGATCAACCGTAAAGAATTGAGTATTATTGAGACCTTCATCTTGTAAGGCGTAAAGTAAACAGGTTGAATTCTCTTTGGTTGGAGGATTGGGTTCGGTAACCTGAGGATTTAATTTTGCCGGTGAATTTTTCAAGCAAGGGGTTTGAGTACTGGCCCAATCTGAATTTAAATTATTGATCCAGTTAAATAAATTAGAATCAGCGTAAGTTAAATGGTTATCGTCTAAACTTAAATAACTAAGCCCCGTTAAGTTCATTAATGTCGGTGGAATATCTCCACATAATTCATTATTGCTTAGATAGAGATCTTGCAAATTATTTAAGTTTCCCAGTGTTTCCGGAACAGTACCGCTGAGTTGATTATTTTCTAGGACCAGTTGTTGTAGATTAGCTAAATTTCCTAGCGATTCTGGAATGGAACCCGTTAATTGGTTGTTATCTAAATACAGTACTTGCAAATAGTTTAGATTTCCTAATGAGTCAGGAATAGAGCCGCTCAGTTGATTATCATTTAAAACCAGCCATTGTAAATCGCTTAACTTTTCTAGCCAGTCAGGCAAAGCACCGCTTAGTTGGTTATGATCCAGCTTAAGCCGCTGTAATTTTTTCAAATTGATTAGGGGACGAGGAATAGAACCGGTAATTTGATTATGGCTTAAATCGAGTCCTTGTAAATGACTTAAGTTGCCTAATGAATCAGGAATAACGGCATTCAGTTGATTATTATTTAAAGATAGGGTTTGCAATAAGTCTAAGTTTCCAAGTGATTCTGGAATAGAACCATTCAGTTGATTACTGTTTAAATATAGTCCTTGTAAATTCATTAAGTCACCCAACGAGTTAGGAATAAAACCCTCGAGGTGATTACCGCTTAGATACAGGATTTTTAAACGCTTTAATTGACCTAAAGAATCCGGAATGGAACCACTTAATTGGTTTTTACTTAAGGAAAGTTCTTGTAATTGGTTTAAGTAACCCAGTGAATCCGGAATAGAGCCATTGAGGTTATTGTTTTCTAGGTAAAGTTTAGTTACATAACCGTTGTCACAAGTCACTCCCCACCATTGACATGGCGTATTGTTTTCATTCCAGCCGGTATTTTTTTGCCAAGAAGTACCGTTAGTTTGGTTATAGAGAGTGAGAAGTACTTCACATTCGGTGATGGGAATTGCAGTTACGGTTGAACACTGAGTAGTGGCTTGTGCTAAAGCCAATGGTGAAATAAATAAAATAAGGCCTAGGAATTTAAGAAGAAGTTGATTATTTAAGCAAGCTGTGTTGGGCATATGGTTTCCCTTCATTGTTAAGAAGGATAAATTATTATTTTACACTATTTTAGTACTAAAAGTAAAGTATAGCAGTTTCATGAAAAAACAATAAGACCAATTAAAAAAATATTTCTTCTGATTTTATTTTGATAATTGGGTAAATTGTGCTGAAGTTAAATTAGAGAATGATATTCACTTCAAAATGAAGTTATTTAACCTCAGATCATCTACCATGCAAAAATTAGGCAAAGTCGTTCGTCTAGTGTTTCATGTAACGATTGTAACTTAGGTAAAAAAATAATCGATAGTATACGACTAGTAGTGAGGCTAGCAACGTTGTAACTCCAGGTTATACTCACTAAAATGACTACCTCTTCAGCACTACTAGTCAATCCTGAAAACAACTGAATTGTGAGAATAGCCATTGAGTCGATTAGTGAATTTTTCCCAACTCTCTTTACCGTATCAAATTAATCTCCGGTTTAGAGAGCTACCGTGTTTTTATAGCTTTATTGCCCAGAAAAATTATTTTTTTCAACTGGTTGATGAAGAACAATTTGAAACCATACCAAAACAATTAGAGCAACAACAATTACCTGAAAAAAAGCCAATCCTTTGTAAAGTTTGCCACCACGCCATTACTTCTCTCGACCAGAAGATTCAAGTTAATGGAGCACATCGCCATATTTTTAGTAACCCAACGGGGTTTGTGTTTGAAATGGGTTGTTTTGCTTCCGCAAATGGTTGTGTTAATTATGGTGCTCCTACTTTAGAATATACTTGGTTTAATGGATTTGCTTGGCGTTATGCACTTTGTTCCTATTGTCATCTCCACTTAGGTTGGTTTTATCAATCTCCAAGTGATCGTTTTTATGGTTTAATTCTTAATCAGTTATTGGAACCAAGCCATTAACCCCTCGATTTAAAGCCGCTAGTTAGCTATTTAACCGCAAAAATAGCAAAATGGTTATGATTTTAGGGAAGTAAGAACCTAAAATTTGATTGACAGGTAGGCGTACAATGTGTATAGATTAATACCTTATTAAGGTTATAGATGAAAATGCTAACATCATGATAAACCTTATCTTTATTTGATCAACAGTACATTTGCAATGACACTTAAGACTAAACTGACTCTTATTTTAATTCCATTGGTTGTTATTCCTATTGTATTATTGGGTAAACTGTCTTATGACTATGTAGTTGATACGACTAAACAAAAGGTATTGATGCAAATGGGAACCCTGTTAAAGCAGGTTTATCAAGGTGCCCAATTTCGCTTACAAACCGCTCAAGTTAATATTGAATTGTTGTCAGAGTCGGGTTTACTGAATAGTTATTTATCGATTACTGACAAAGACGAGCGTCGTTTAGCTATGCAGGCTTTACAAACTCGTATGCCTTATCTATTTAATAGCTACCAACATGTTTACCAAGATTATTATAATATTCAGGTATTATTACCCGATGGTTCAGAAGTCACCGGTTTTATTAATGAAAAGAATAATAAAAATATCTTCAGTCAAACTGATAAAGCCGCCTATTTTTCGCAGATTAAAAACTCGGCTAACTTGATTGATATTTTTTTTGTGGGTAAGTCTTCACAAAATTCTTATTTTATCATTGCTAAAAAATTGTTTCCGCAGAGTTTTTTGGTTAATACGCCCGCTAATGCTTTAATCCCACCACGCGGTTATTTGTTGATTATTATGCATCCCTATTTTTTAACTGAACACATCAAAATTGGTGAGATCAGTGAAAATGGCTATTTACTGCTAACCGATGGAGAAGGACGAATATTATTACAACCCCCTAATGCGCTAACTCAGCAACTGCATCAGCTACCGGCAACAGAATTTCCTCGATTACTCCAACCTCATCATGAAAATGAACCTTTACCAGTCAAATTAGCCGAACAGACGGTTTACTTGCAGGGTGCTCAATTGCACGACAATTTATATCTGTTTGCCTTATTACCACAGGAAGATGTTTTAGCTGCCGGACAACCTATCAAGATTTTATTTGCGATTGTTACTCTAGCAACCATTGCGACTACCTTTATTTTGCTGTTTTTCGCGCTTAACTATTTAGTGATTAATCCGATTCAACTCTTAGCTGAAGCGAGTCAACAAGTTGGGACAGATAACTTAGCAGTACAGTTGCCGGAGCGTCCCTCCGATGAAATTGGTTCGCTTTACCATTGCTTTAATAATATGGTGGTTCGATTACGAACCGCATTGCAGCAAATTGAGCAAGTCAATGCGGAATTAGAAGAAAAAGTGAGATTGCGTACGCTCAGTTTAGAACAATTAAATCAAGAATTAGAAATAGAACATCAGAAAGCCGAAGCCGCTAACCAAGCTAAAAGTGAATTTGTAGCGAATATTAGTCATGAATTACGCACGCCGATGAATGGGATTTTAGGGATGGCAGAACTGCTCTTAAATACCCCTCTCAATGATAAGCAACGACAACAGTTGCGGATTCTCCATGAATCGGGAAAAAATTTAGTGAATATTGTTAATGAATTGTTAGATGTCAGTAAAATTGAAGCCGGTCGAATGGAGTTGGAAATTAAACCATTTAAATTATTACAAACGGTTGAGGAAGCCATCTCCTTATTATGTATTCGCGCCCGAGAAAAAGGCTTGTGGTTAGAAATACAAGCCAGCGATGATTTACCGCCACAAGTGATAGGTGATAACAATCGTCTCAGGCAAATCTTAATTAATTTGCTTGGAAATGCAATTAAGTTTACTTCCAAAGGCGGTGTTACCATCCAAATTAAACTCGAGGAAAAAATAGCCGATAAGGCTCAACTTTACTTTGCAGTGATTGATACTGGCATTGGGATTCCACAACAGGAACTGCATTATTTATTTGATAAGTTTCATCAAGTCGATGTGGGTGCTCATAATCACTATGGTGGTACTGGGCTAGGGTTGTTTATTTGCCGCCAATTAATCGAATTGATGGGTGGAGAAATTGGTGTAGGCAGCCAAGAGGGTCAGGGCTGTACTTTTTGGTTCCGGCTTAATTTACCGGTTGTGGTTATGACCGGTTCGGTGATTTCTAATTCACTATCACTGTCCAGTTCAGTTATGCCGGTGGAGATGCACTCAGTGATTGAATCTCGTCATTGGTCGACTTGGTCAACTCAACCGCTTGAATCGTTAAATATTACCGTTTTATTAGTTGAGGACGATAAGATCAATCAAATTGTAGCCACAATGGCATTAGAAGAACTGGGTTGTCGAGTGGAAATTGCTAACCATGGTCAAGAAGCGGTTGAGATAACGGCTAACCAATCTTATGACCTCGTGTTGATGGATTTACATATGCCTATTATGGATGGTTATACGGCAACTCAACAGATTCGCCAGCGAGAACAAAATACCCCGTTACATTTAACCATTGTCGCGATGACGGCTGAAATCATCACCGATAAATTGGCAGAATCTACCCGAGCAATAGGAATGGACGATATTTTGACCAAACCTTTTACCAAAGCAGATTTGGAACAACTGTTAAGGAAATGGCTCTCCTATCCAGTGGCATCTCCAGAACAGTTGGCGATATCTAAACCCGCTCATATTCTACTCTTAGCAGAAGATAATGAAGCCAATCAGGTGGTAGAAAAAATGATGTTAGAAGAGCTTGGCTATCGAGTAGACATAGCTAATGATGGTCAAGAAGCAGTGGAAATGACCGCCAAAGAAAATTATGATCTTATTTTAATGGATATTCATATGCCCATTTTAAATGGCTATAAAGCGACTGAGCAAATTCGAGATCGCGAAAAAGATAATCAGTATCATCCCTTACCCATCATTGCGATTACCGCCAGTGCCACCCATGCGGATGTCGAAAAATGTTTAGCGGCTGGCATGAATGATTTTTTAGCTAAACCGGTTACTCAAGAATACCTTGCCCAAGTATTGAATAAGTGGTTGACTGAAAATTAATGGGGTATCGTTTTCAATTTTGGTTGGAACTCAGGGGGAAACTGGAGAAAAATGGTTTGGTACGATAAATTTAACTTTACTTGTTAATCGAAAATAATCATGTTTAAAACCAGCGCTTGGCTAGAACCCACTCCAATCCGTCACGATTGGCTACTTGAAGAAGTGATTGAGTTATTTAATACCGCTTGGAGTGATTTACTTTTCAGAGCACAATGGACTCATCGGACTTATTTTAATCCTAATCAAGTTCAACTAAGTACCTTACTTAATATCAAAACCGGTGCTTGTGCAGAGGACTGTGCGTATTGCCCCCAAAGTGGACATTTTAATACGGGCATTAAACCTCAACCGTTAATGGCAGTTGAAACTGTCGTAGCAGCAGCACGTCAAGCTAAAACCAATGGAGCAACCCGTTTTTGTATGGGAGCCGCTGGGCGAAATCCGCAGTTGCAAGAATTTCCGCAATTATTAGCCATCGTTAAGGCGGTTAAAGCGCTGAACTTAGAAACTTGTATGACTTTAGGGAGGTTAACTGCCCTCCAAGCACAACAATTAAAAGCGGCTGGTTTAGACTATTACAATCATAATCTCGACACTTCTGCTGCTTACTATGAGCAAATTGTGACCACCCATCCTTATCAGGAACGCTTAGAAACATTAACTCATGTCCGTGCCGCTGATTTGAAAGTGTGTTGTGGTGGGATTATTGGCTTAGGAGAGAGTTTAGCCGATCGTGCCGCACTGTTACAAACTTTAGCGAATCTACCACACCATCCTGAAAGTGTACCGATTAATCAACTCGTACCGGTTGCTGGAACTCCTCTCGCTCAAGCACCACCAATCGATCCGTTTGATAGGGTACGTTGTATCGCCGTTGCTCGGATTTTAATGCCAACTTCGGTAGTGCGTTTATCAGCTGGGCGAGCCACCATGAGTGATGAATTACAAGCCTTATGTTTCTTTGCGGGTGCTAACGCTATTTTTTATGGAGAAAAATTATTAACGACTGACAATTTACCTATCGATCAAGATCGCCATTTACTCAGTCGGTTAGGAATGCAAGCCGTTGAATAATTGAGTGGTTCACTTGAGCTTAAATTTCGACCACAAATATAGAGCCTTGTGGCTGATTAGATTCGACATAAATCTTACCGCCATGAGCATCCACTGCCATTTTACAAAAGGTTAAGCCCAAACCAATTTGTGCTATGCCTTTCTTTTTCAAATCAATTACTTCAAATTTCTCAAATACACGTAGGCGATATTCTGCGGGAATGCCAGAACCTTGATCGATAACTTGCATGCAAAAGTGTGGTTTACCATCTAGTTTTGTTACTGCCACTAAACTCACGGTTACGGTGGTATCGCTAGGAGAGTATTGCAACGCATTCGCTAATAAATTGGCAATAACGCGGCGAAATAAATTACTATCAATTGAAATAGTGAGTGGTGCAGTGGGTAGTAATAATTTTAGGTGAATTCCTTTATAATTAGCAATTACACTGAAATGCTTTTCGGCATCTAAAATTAATTGATTAATGTCTACCGGGGTGAGATTCAAACGCAACTTGCTTTGTTCCATCTTGGCTAACATTAACATATCATTTGTAAATGAATCCAAGCGATCTGCTGCCATTCGAATCATTTTGAGATGTTCAAGCAACTCGGGTTCAGTGATTTTATTTTCCATTAAAGTCGCATGAAGTAACACTGACACAATCGGACTGGACATATCATGTACAATCATATTGGATAATTCTTCACGCATCTTTAAAGTGGCTTCTAATTCATCATATTGCCGTTTAATCCGCAGCATCGAACGTACTCGAGCACGTAATTCCACTTTACTTACTGGCTTTTGCAAAAAATCATCTGCACCCGCAACAACACCCTGAGGTAGTGCTGTTTTAGCATCTAATACTGTCACCAATACAATCGGAATATGTTGAAACTGGTTATTGGATTTGAGACGACGACAGAGTTCAAAACCATCTAACTCAGGCAACATCAAATCCAGGATAATCAAATCGGGCATGATTTCGGGCAATTTTTCCAGCAATTCGGTACCACTGGCTAATAACGTCATATCATAATCTTCCGTCGCTAACATAGACGACAGTTGTCGACGCATGGTGAGTTCATCATCGACAATCAAAATTTTGCTACGCGGTGCCATGCTCAAATATCCTCTTGTGACTCGCTTTAGTTATTTTCATAAAACCAGCATTCGTTTTCCAGTACAATCATTCTTAATTTTTTACTTTTTCGTGGTTATGCACCGCTTGAACTCATCATGATAATGAGTTGTAACCTTTTGTAGTTTAACATAACGTTTAAACCTTAAAAACTCAGGATTAGAAGAACAAGCTTTGTTTAGAGCACAGCGATAAAAATATCATTTTCAGAATAATACTGATAAGGTACCCGCTTAGCAAATAGGATGCTAATACTTCGGTTGAGTTTATTAAAGCAAGTTTTTTTCAGCATGAATTTTGAAGTCATTTTCATATTTAAAATTAATTTCTTATAAAAATTTTCCGCTAAAAAAGGATTGGCCAGGAGCGAATTGGTTTAGAAGCGGTGGTGATTTTTTAACGGTTACAGTAAACTCATCCTATCTTAATATTTATTATAGTTTAAATAAATATTTTTTAGAAATTTTACCCTTTTTCCCCTTGAATGGAGAATAGCTAAGTCAATGATAGGGTTAAAATACTAGATTGTTATCCGCTATTTTTTAAATAGCACGCCAATATCACTTTAATTGTCTACTATAAAAAGATTTGATTCAACCCATTATTTTGCAAACCGACTACAATCAATAACCCCTTATCTTTAAATAATTTTTAATTATATCATTATTGCTTTTATCCGGATTAAGTGCCTAATAAAGTTAATTCGTGATGATGACTGAAACCATTTTCTTTCTACAGACCCTGCTTCACATAGTAGGTATACCAAAAATTCTTTTTTTTAGCGGATAATTCTTTCATCATTTGAATATCGACTGCCCTTTCAATCGTACTAAAACCGTGATCATTTTTTTTCATAATCCAAACCTCTTCAGGCGTTAAGATATCGACTAAATGAGGTGCATGAGTTGTTAAGAGAATTTGTGGACCATAAAGATATCGGGTAACTTGTTTCATTTCTAAGGCTAATGATTCCACTAAATGATGATGTAATCCATTTTCAAGTTCTTCAATACCAATTAATGCGGCTGGTTCCGGATCTTGCAACAGTAATAAATAAGCGAAAAATTTTAGAATTCCATCGGAAATATCTTGGGCATAAAATGGAGTAATATAACGATTGTCAATAAATTGTAATAATAATTGGTTATCTTCTGTTATTTTAAGAATAATTTTATCAATACCCGGGATACATTGGGCAATATCTTGTAATACTTTTTCAAATCGACTGGGATAATAGTGACTTAAATATTGAGCATAATTAGCCAAATTATCACCATTGCGAGTGAGATGTTTGTGTGCACCTATCATGGTTATTTGGTGTCCTAAGATGGGTACCAAAGAGGATAGATACCAGCTTTCTAAGAATTCACGAAAGGCTACAATATGAGGATAGTTGGCTAGATTGCCAAAGGTAGAAATACCTAAACGTTGGGGGTCAGTGAGGCTAACATCGATTCGATCAGTACCCATTTTGACATCACCATGACCTTTTTTTAAAGATAAATAAAAGGCATTGGTTTCTATGTACTTTATGGTTTCTCCCAAGTATTCATGAACGATATAAGGTTGATCAGTTTTATCTTTGCCGATACATAAATAATAACCTCGACAAGTAGAACTATCATTGTGACGATAATAAATTTCAAATTGAATTAAATGGTCTTGCCCACGCGTGAGTAAGCGTTCAATACCACCTCGATGTGGCTTATCACAAGCTGATTTAACGCCTTCAGCTAAACAATCACCCAAAAACGCTAAAGCATCTATCAAAGTCGATTTACCACAACCATTGGAACCAATAATAGTAATTAATTGTGGTAATGGCTCAGCATTCCAATTTTTAGAAGTTTTGCCTAAAGTAATATCTTTGAGTGATCGATAATTTTGGATACGAATACCTTCAATATGAGGCATGTGATATAGACCTGTTTCGGGTTGCAAACAATAACGCTGACTTAGGCAAGTCTTTCAGGCTGAGAAAGTATACTCTATACACTTTATTTATTTTATCATCAGACGATAGATAGATACCGAGATAACGATTTATATCCATATAAAATATTATAACTCACCTTCCACAACCACCTAACCCTTCTTAATTAAAGATGGTCCATAGGTTAATGCCATTCAGTTAATGGTTGGAGTGCAAGCTAGGCTGGTTTGAACCGGCAAGCAAGGCTTGCATTCCAATGGTTGCTTTAGCGAACTGGTAATCGTTAAAGAGCCATGATGAGCAATTCACTACAGCGTGTGTCAGGCGAGATTATAAATTAATTTATTCATTTTAATCCCCCTTAATTTTATAACCAGGTAGTGCTAAAAAAGGAGTGACTTTTCTAAAAAAACCTGATCGGTTTATTTATCAGTAGCCGATTTATTAGTTGCTAAGCTGGGTTTAAAAACATTAGGAGAAGTAATTTCCTTGCTTGAGAACGCATAAATAATCCTATCCATCAAAGCAAATAGCACATCAACACTATATCCGGCTAAAAAAGCTAATGCCATGGGGGAAAGTGTTTGCGCAGATACCCCCCCTAAAGTCGATAACGTTTCTGAAGATAAGGCATCTAAAGAAAAAGAAGCATTCGGACCAGTAAACCAACCAATCGCCAAACCGGCTAAGGCACCCAATTGAATACGCAAGTGGTAGCTGATGTTAGATTCTCTGGTATAGGTTAAATTTTTAATTTCAATCGTGAGGGTACGAAGCACATAGACTAAAGCACCGAGTAGACCGTAAAGCAAAGGTAATACAAATAGTTGTAAATTAGTTAAAATAAATTTTTTCTGTTGTAGTAATGCTTCTTGTCCCAATACTAATTCTGGTTCAGGTGTTGCTGATTTATTTTCTAGTGTTGCTGGTTTAGTTTCCGGGGTTGATAGTTTAGTTTCCGGGGTTGTTGGTTTAATTTCCGGGGTTGTTGGTTTAGTTTCCGGGGTTATTGGTTTAGTTTCCGGGGTTATTGGTTTAATTTCCGGGGTTGTTGGTTTATTTGATTTATTTTGAAGTTTTTCTTTTACAGCAGATTCTTCTGGTGACATAGAACAAGCTACAAATAAACTTAATAAAGGGTTACATGTTCTTATCATTTTAGAATAAACTTGAGAAAGATCGTCATACTCCTTAATTTTAGATTCCAGATCTTTAATTCGCGGATCCTTACCGGTATCCTGGGTTATAGCCGGATTTTGCCTTGCTAAGGTTAGTTGTTCTTTTGTTGTTTCTATTTGTTGTTTCAATTCCAAAATGGGTGCAATAAACATCGATTGTAATAACCAATAACTATGGGTTAAAAGCAGTACTAACAAAACCCAAACAGTACTTTTTTGATAAAGACTAACTGATTGTTTAGCAAAAGTACTGCCTTTGGGGGACAAATAGAAACTGAATCTTTTGCGCGGATCTCTAAGTATGCTGCTTTCTGCAACAGTAGAACTGGTTGCTTTTAGGCTCGCCACTGATACCGGTGAAACCAGCTTAGCGATGGTATTAAAAGCTAGCCAAAATTGAATTTCTCGCTCCGGAGTCCATTCGTCTTGTTCTAGCCAATATTTAGAATTGACAATAACTGCAACGATAGCATCATCAATTTCTAAACCATTTTGTGCCACGTAGGCTAATAACAGTTCGGCTTCATAAATATATTCAGTCGGTTGGGTACTACTGTTTTTAGAATCGTTTTTAGGGCTTGGTTTGATTGGTGTTTCCACTGACTTAATGGGTGTATCCATTGACTTTATCCTCAATCATTCACTATCAGTTATCAATTCCTAGTATTCAGTTAATCGATAACTTAATAAGTTAAACGATATTCTTAACCGGTTAAATAATATTTATTATAAGATAAACTATACTCCTAACCGGTTAAACTATTTTATAGATATTGTTATTTATAACCGATGTAAATAAATTACTCGACGCGAATACTATAATGACAATCTTGGTTACCACACTTTACCGGTTCGTTATTTTCGTAAACGGCATCTATTTGCCATAGACCGATTTGGATATTATCTTTCTCTTTACATAATTGCCAAGATTGTTCATTAAGTTTTTCTTTGGATGGTTTTTGATTTTCTTCAAAATAAGGTTTCGTACCAATATACTGAAACCATTTATAACGGATAGGTGTGTTACTGTCCGCTAATTCTTTTGGTAGTTCGCTCTCCGTTATTTTTAAACATAGGCAAACTAAACTTCCTGCTTTAACTGGCTCATTGTAATCACATTTGTGATTAGAACTTTTAATCCACTGTGCACTATAAACTGGCAAAGCTATCATTATTAAAGCAATCAACCCGCAACTTCTGGCTAAGGAAACGAACCAGTGACGCTGTGTTAACAGCGAAAATTTAAATTGAAATAGTAAATTTTTCATCGCTTTATCCCTCTTGGTTTGAGTAAAATATTCCAGAATACTATTCCGTTAAATTTTATAAATCGTGTCCCGAATAAGAACCATTAATCGATTTATTACAGACCGGAAAATCCGGGACAATGTTATCCCGAATCAATAACTCCAATGCCGGCCAATTTAACCAACTTGGATCACGTGGATAATACCGGCTTATCTTGCCATCGGCACCGAAACGGACATGAACCAAAATTTCACCCCGCCAGCCTTCTACTAAACCGAGTCCTTCTGCGGAGGCTTTAGGGATTTGCCAAGGTGTATTGAGATCGCCGCTGGGTAATTGGTTTAGCATCTGATAAAGCATGTGTAAGGAAACATGGACTTCTGCTATCCGCACTTGCATCCGTGCTTCAACATCACCGGCTGATAAGACCGGCACTTCAAATTGAAATTGTTCGTAAGGTGCATAAGCGGCATCACAGCGGACATCATATTGTAAACCACTGGCACGTCCGACATAGCCTAAGCAGCCTAATTGATCAGCTTGAGCTGGCGTTAAAATGCCCGTGGTAGCTAAACGATCTTCAAGACCCGTATGACGTTCTAAAATCTCTTCTAATTCATGTATTTCTATATGGAAATGATACACTTGTTCAAGCTGAGCTGCAATCTGAGTGGGCTCGAGATCCACTTTAACCCCGCCAGGAATAATACAATCCATCATGAACCGATGTCCGAAACTCTGTTGATTTAAGCGTTGCCATAATTCTCGTAACCGACTGAATTGGTAATAGGCAAAAGTAAACCCGACATCATTACAAATCGCACCAATATCGCCAAGATGATTCGCCACTCGCTCACGTTCTGCCATGATAGCACGTAACATGATCGCTCGGGGTGGGATTTTTAGCTGAGCCGCGCGTTCCATGGCCATACAAGCGGCCCAAGTATGCCCAACGGTGGTATCACCGGAAACGCGTCCCGCTAACCGAGCTAGCCCATCAGCGTCACGACCTTCGGCTAACTTTTCTATGCCTTTATGGACATAACCTAAGTGTTCTTCTAGGTTGAGGACGGTTTCACCAACGGCTTGAAAGCGAAAATGTCCGGGTTCGATAATACCCGCATGTACCGGTCCCACCGGAATTTCATAAACGCCAACCCCGGTAGCGGTTAAAAAGGGATAACCACTATCCGGCGCAGTCAGGGAAACTTGATGAGTTTGCGGTTGAGTCAAAGTGGTTGAATTAACGCCGTGAAGCGGAAAGGATTTACGCAAGGGGTAATCATTTTCTGACCAAGCTTGATGGCGAATCCAGCGGCGTTTATCCGGATGATTAGTGAACGAGATCCCGAATAAGTCTTGGATATGCCGCTCCGAGCGATTAGCCGCCGGATAACTCGGTGTTATGGAAGCCAGTTGGGGGGTATGGTAAGGAATTCGAGTTCGCAATACTAAATGATCCCCTTCTTTTTCATAACACCCATTAATAATAAATAACCCTGCTGATGCGTTTTCTGAGTGAGGAGAAATTTCTTCCGCCCACAATGCACACCAGCGACAGCCATAACGTGCGGCTTGTGCTGCTGCTGATCCCCAATCCTCTTTATCAGTATGTAAAACATGAGCGGGTGCTAATAAGCTGCGTGAACCTTTATAAACCAGAATATGTTCATCTTGAAACCGGGCAATGAGTTCTGACAACCAATCAAATCGGCTCATGGTATAATACTCCCCACGGTACTTCCAGTAATAAATTGGGTCGCTTGCTCAAACCAGTTGACCAATAAGGGTGGCATAGCCAAACCAACTCCCAATACCAACAGGAGTTGTATCATCACTATCCACATATTGGCCGGCACAGCGGTTTGTCCCTCGGGTGGTTCGCTATAAACAATACATTGTATGTGTCTGAATAACCCAGCAAAGGCAATCACCAAACCCAGTAATAACAGCAAAGTGAGCCACGGCCATGATTTCATGGTAGCGATCAGTAATAAAAATTCACTGACAAATAGCCCAAAAGGCGGAAAACCGGCAATCGCTAGCGTTCCTATCAAGAGTCCCCATCCAACCGTTGGTTGAGTGCGTAATAATCCTCTCATTTTATCGATGGTTTGAGTTTTAGTCGTTTGCGCAGCATAACCCACGGTCATAAAGAGTGCTGATTTACTTAAAGAATGGACTCCCATATGCAATAAAGCCGCAAAGGTGGCGAGTGGTGTTCCTAAACCAAAGGCAAAGGTCATTAAACCCATATGTTCAATGGAAGAATAGCTATAAAGGCGTTTGATATCTCGTTGCCGATGTAAAAAGAAGGCGGCGACTAAAAAGGAAACGAGACCAAATCCCATCATCAAATAGCCGGCTAACTCCGTTTTTAATGAACTATCGACTAACGTTTTGATTCTGACCAAAGCGTATAATCCGACGTTAAGTAATAACCCAGAAAGCATCACTGACATCGGTGTTGGCCCTTCGGAATGCGCATCCGGTAACCAGTTATGAAGCGGAACTAAACCCACTTTAGTGCCATAACCCACTAAGATAAAAACAAAAGCAATACTCACCACGGTGGGTTCTAATTTATCAGCATGTTCATATAAAACACTCCACAATAGCGCTTCACTGTGATGATCCGGAAGCGCTTGTCCAGCCGCAAAGTAAAGTAATACGGTACCAAACAACGCTTGTGCAATACCAACACCACATAAAATGAAATACTTCCAAGCGGCTTCAATGGCTTCTGGAGTTCGATAAAGACTGACCAGTAACACGGTAGCTAGAGTTGCTGCTTCCATCGCTACCCAAAGTAATCCCAAATTGTTACTCATCAAAGCTAATAACATGGCAAAGATAAACCCCTGATAGAGAGAATAGTAAAGTCGCATTCTTCGCATACCAAGCCGGCCATGATCAACTTCTCTTAGCATATAAGGACGCGAAAAAATAGCCGTCGTCATGCCAATGAAGGTAGTCAAAATAATCAAATAGATATTGAAACTATCAATATAGAACCATTTATGGGCTACAATTAAGGTGCCCTGATTATTCCCTAAGTCCCAAGCTAACCAGAGCGAGTTGAGAAATAGGCTTCCCGTCAAAATGATGTTAAGCCCACCGGCGCCACGCCAATCACCAAATACGGCAAAAAGGTAAATACCAAACAGCGGGGTAATGAAAATGAGGTCAATCGCAAAATAGTCAAACAGAGCCATATTCATTTGTCAACCTCACTTAAACGATTCATTTGATCGACATTTAATGAATCAATATTTTCCCGAATATGAAAGAAAAAGACCCCAAATAATACTGCTGCCACTAACACATCAAAAGCAATGCCTAATTCAACGACCATTGGCATTCCATAAGTAGATACCACCGCAGCAAAAAACAAACCATTTTCCATCGCCATAAAACCCACGACCTGACTAACCGCTTGCCGACGAGAAATAATTAACAACATCGATAATAAAACATTAGCAAGGCTTACCGCAATTGTATTACGGGTAACGACTACAGTGAACAAGGATTCGACTGGTAACGTGACGTAATAACAAAAAATAACCAAAGCCACACCACCTAACAAAACTAAAGTTGGATGAGTCAGTGATTCGGTTTCACGATGCAATTTCAGATCAAGCACTTGAGAACGTAACATCCCGGGGATGGCTATTGCTTTTAATATCAAAGTCAATAATGCAGAAATATATAAATGGTACTGTTGAGAAACCAAAGCAACGAGCGCGGTTGTGGCAGCAAGTAACCCGCCTTGCCAAGCAAATAGATTAATAAGGCTTAACAGACGTGATTGCGCCAAGAGAGCAAATGAAGTGAATAATACTAATGCAGATAAAACTAAAATAGCTTGTTCATAATGGGTCAGACTACTTAATTCCATTTATTGACTTCCCACATTTTATCAGTTAACAGTTATCACAACTATGTGCGACACTTTTATCTAATTTAATTATTTAATTAGGTGTAGAGTATAGTATAGCGTGTCGGGTAGATAGAGCGAAGCAAAACCCACCCTAAAAATTATTGGTTTTACCCATGCGCTGATAAATCTAATGACGTCAGATAAAGTAACTCTCTGAACAATTGATTCAGAGTTAATTGTTAGTTTATCACATCCTGGATAACTGAATAATGGATTACCACATGGCTTTTAGGTCTAGCGTTATGTTGGGTAGCAATAATAAGTTAACCGTTTCATCTCGTTTAGGAATGAGGATGTAGCGATAATGATCCACTTCCGGCTGTCGGTAAATTTCTAATTGGTATTTTTGGAGATCAAGTAGCCATACTTCCGGAATGTCATATTGGGCATAAAGTGGAATTTTATAGGTGCTTCCCCAGATGAGTTTCAACGGCTTGCTGATATTTTATTTCTTTTAGCAACCCATTAGCGGGTTCAACTGCGTTTACCTGAAAAGAAACGGTGTGGGGTGAGGGTTTAAGAATGGCGAAAGAGGTTGTCATCGAGTCTTCCTCCAAGTAATAACAATAATTTTTTCCAGTCTCAATAAAATGAGCTCACTTTATTAGAAGTGTTTGCCAGGTGGGATCGCTTTTCCCACCTGTTAACTTGGCGATTTTTTGGTGTTGGATAAAAAAGGTAAAGTAAAATAATTTAGCTATAAGAAGAAGCGTGATTACCCTTCTGTCGCCTGAGCTTGTCATAAAGCTGATCTTTTAAGAATACTCGCTTCTTTTTTAAATCTTCTGCGTAAAAATCGGAGACGGTTTCAACATTTTGTTCAATATCACGGATTTCTTGATCGAGGGCATGATATTCAACATACATCCGTTGAAATTCTGAGTCATTATCGTGGAGGTGTCGAATTAAATCACTGTATTCTGGAAATTCACGAGGGATATCATGAGGTTCTCCAAACATAGAAAATCTCCTCTTGAGAATTGATGAAATAATCAGTTGCTATCACGTTTCTGTATTCACTTCAATATCAAATCGCTTTAAGTTTGGAATAAGAAGTTAATACCTTTGATTAAGTTTAGTTTGTGGGCGAAAACCCGTTCTCATGTTACCACTTAATTTTGAATTACGCTACCCTTTAGTTTGATAAATGAGTTAATAGACAAAATAACTAATCCACAAAATAATAAAAATATTATATAACAATATGATATGAACAATACGCGCAATTTATTGAGAAAGTAACTATACTAGTATGAAGTTTCATTCATTACCAAATTATATTCTTTAAGTTTTATGCTCGAATTGGAAGCCTATCCTTCTCATTTTGATGATCCCTTTGGTGCCAAGCTGTACCGCTATTTCTTAACGCCAGAATTGAGTCAGCGACTTAATCTCATTCGTCATTTATTGCAAAATAGTGAACAATTGCTGTTGATACTAGCAGAAATCGGCTGTGGTAAAACGGCATTATTAAGTCAATTGAAGAAAATATCGGCTCAACAATGTGAACATTGGTGGGTTTACACCCTGGAAAGTAGCCCGGCTTTATCACCAGAAGCTTTGATTGCTACCATATTAGCCGAATTTCATGTCCGTCAAGATGGCAAGCCGATGTCGGTATTGCAAGAAAGCCTGCGTAGTCATATTGCCGCAACCCGTTATAACGGTCAACTTCCCGTATTATTAGTCGATGATGCTCATATGTTACCGCTAGCAACCTTAAAATTGATTGTTGATTTAGCGATGCAAGGAGAAGCATTGACGCGGATGCGAGTGGCCTTATTGTGCGAACCTCAAATGACAAGCATTTTAGCAACCCCAGAATTTAATATTGTCCATAATACGTTAATTCACACGCTTGACGTCCCACCTTTTTCTAAAACTCAAGTTCGTGATTACCTGCAATTTCGCTTACAAAACAGTCAATATAGTCATATTCACCCGTTTACTAGCGACATCATTAAAAAAATTTCTGATGATACCGAAGGCGTTCCTGGCGAAATTAACCTAGTGGCACAACAAATTTTGCGTCAATTTGCTGAACAGCGACCTTATATCCCCAGCTTAACCGGTGCTTGGTCCTACTCAAAATTAGTGTGGGGTATTCCTATCATATTGGTGTTATTGAGTATTGCCGTATTAATTTATTGGCAATCTTTTAAACCCAGTAAGGAAATATCTCCTTTACCGGCGATAAGTAATTCCTTGCCAACAGAACAACCTTCTTCAAATTCCTTATTTAATGAAGTTTTGGTAAATCCGGCTTTACCAGAAGGTGAAACTGATTTACCGGCTCAGATTCACTTACCTAAAGCGAATTCAGATTTAGCCACTTTATCTCCAATGGAAGAGCCAGCAGAGGATTCACTATCAGAATCGGTTCCAAGTGAACCGGTAGAGTCAACCGTTTTGCCAAGTGCTAATAAATCCCCATCAACTCCCGAATCAACTCCCCAATGGCTTGATGAGAACCACATTAAGGGAGAAGACTGGTTACGTCATCAGAACCCGAATGCTTATACTCTACAAGTACTCGGTGCCCATGACCAAGAAACTTTAAAGAAATTTCTGGCTCAACATCCACTCGCCGATGTAGCTATGTTTAAAACCACTTATCGTAACAAAAATTGGTATGTCTTAGTTCATGGTCTTTATCCTAATCGCTCCGAAGCACTAGCGGCGCTGGAAAATTTACCGGCTTCACTACGGCAAAACACTCAACCCTGGGCACGGACTTTAACCAGTATCCAAAAACTGATTAATTCACCGTCTGCAGAAGGTAATTAATTACAACCATCAACTTAAGCGAGTCGGTTAGAATCCCGTACCTAATCCCCCAGTTGGCCTAACGAAAGGAAATCCAACACTTAATACCAAAAGGAATTCTTATGGCAATGAATCAGCTAGAACCGGCCACTTTCATTTCGCAAACGGACCCCCCACGTCCACCAAGAGAAACTTTACCTACCATGTATGACCTACCCAGTGAAGATCCGGAGGAACCTGGTTTGCCTGACATTTTTCATGATTTTCAACCCCAGTTATTACGGGAAACTTTTTGCCCATCACATTATTCTCCAGAGCAATTTTTCATAGCCCGCGATCTTAACTTATATTACGATGTTCGTCATGTTAATTGGCATAAACGTCCCGATTGGTTCGTGGTATTAGGCGTTTCTCCCTTGTTTGAACAAAATTTACGTTTAAGTTATGTCATTTGGCAAGAAGGGATAGCGCCCTTTCTGGTGATGGAATTACTCTCACCGGGTACCGAAAAAGAAGATTTAGGCCAGACTTTACGTGATATTAATCAACCTCCAACCAAATGGGAAGTGTATGAACAGATCTTACGTATTCCCTATTATGTCGTATTTAGTCGCTACACAAATAAGTTTCAAGCATTTGAATTAGTTGGAAATCGCTATCGAGAATTAAGTTTACCGGGGGAACGATTATGGTTGTCCGAGATCGAACTTGGTTTAGGGGTTTGGTTAGGAACTTATCAAGGCATGGAACGTAAATGGTTACGTTGGTATGATACCCAGAATAATTGGCTGCCAACCGCAAGTGAACAAGTTACTCAAGAACAACAGCGTGCCGAACAAGAGCGACAACGTGCCGAACAAGAACGACAACGTGCTGAACAAGAACGACAACGTGCTGAACAAGAGCGACAACGTGCTGAACAAGAATGGCGACGCGCTGAGCAATTAGCAGCACAGTTAAGAGCTTTAGGCGTTGAACCTAAACTATAAATCAATTTAACTTAACTTCACCAAGAAAGTAAGATTCAGTTTAAATCCCCCCTGCTCCCTTTGTTAAGGAGGAAACTCCTTAACTTAATGGCAGTGAGGTTTGACTGGAGAATACCGATTAAACAAGCTCGGTTTGCAATAAAAGATACCCAACTGAGTTAGATTTAAGGCATTCCAAAACTCAATTTGGAGAAGAATTGTGCAATCAAGGGAAAAAAGCTAGCGGGTTGAGTGAGATAAATAGCAGTGATGCTAGAAAATCGAACTTTCGTGTTTTAACAATTCTTTCAAATCTTCTTGTAACAGTCGATTACGAAACAATGGCACACAATAAGTATAATACGGCTGTTGTTTTTTAACGATGAAACTAAGCGTGAGACGATCTAAGGATTGTTTAACACGTTCTAATGAGTAACTCCCCTAATTTTCCAACTCATTGAGTAAAGTGGTCAAGGTAAAATTTTCTTGACTCGTTAAATTTTGCCATCCGGATAAAGATTCATCAATTTTATTGCATTGAACACCGCTACTTCATCCAATATCCGGCTGGTGGATTTGTTCAACCTGTGATGAATATTATTGGATTGTTTTCAATGGTTATTATTTTTGGAACCCTGATATTTCAAATATTTTTCTTTGGCCACATAATTGGACCCTTAGTATTTACCGTTGCTGCTGCTCTCCTGATTTGGGGATATAAAGTTAAAAATAACCGACTACTCTATGCTATGGTAGTATTCATAGTTATAAGTAACTTTCTGTATTTTTTATTGCCTAGGATGCAGGGAGAAGGGATTAACTTCATTATCAAAGCTGCAAACCAATTTAATTCAATCAATCAAATCACTCTTGTTATTCACCTTTCGCGTTTGACTATTTCGATAATTATAGGGTTTTCTCTAAGGGTTTTCTCTAATTATTATAGCAAGGCACATGTTGTTTAAAGATGTGCAAGATAATTATCGACAATCTCCATTCATCGCAAACCCCCTAACTGTGGCAGTCCTTTCCGTTTTTTGCGCAAAACTGATATATTGTCAATCTCAACATAGTTTTACTATTATTCTTGCCTCCCCAAAAGAACTTCCACTGAATCTTTACTCATTACCTAATCAGGATCATCTTTCATCAGCCAGCGTAGTCCAGATGGAACGTAGTGGAATCTGGGAATGGGGTGGTTTTCTCGACTATTTTCGCATTTCACTTCGTTTCATACGGGCTACCCGCTGAATCTCTGAATTTCGATGGACCTGGGAGTGGGTATTGGAATAGTTATTGGGGTGGTGTCACTAACAATATCACTGGCGACTTCAATGGTGATGGGAAAACTGATATATTACTAATTTAGTTGATGAATGGATTATTTACATGGCAACTTGTATTTTAATTGATAATGGACGCGGTTTATTTACCTTACCTAGGTTGCAGATAATGACGGATAAGAAAGTTTTGCAATTAAAAAATGTAAGGCGTGTGGGCGTGGATTTGAAAATAACATTGAATAATAAGACCTAACTTTGAAAAGTAAGGGGAAAAATGACAACTGCAGAGTTAATAAAACAATTGTTTTTGTCCTTTAATGACAAAGATAGCGAGACTTTTATCAAAACTGCAAGAGATTATATCGAACACGAAAAACGAAAAAAACATAATTTAGTTGCAAAAGAGTTGGAAAAAGCTCTTTTTTCGACAAATAGTGTACAAAATGGTGGTAAGCGATTTAAGAATTTCTTACCTATCCCAAGGGATACTGAGAAAGGTTTTCCACTATTAGAAATACAGCAGTTTGATAAAAGTATTGATAGCCTTATTGTGGTAAATGAGATAAAAGTTCAACTAGAACAGGTTGTTATGGAATTTAAAGATTCTGATATTTTGGCAACTTATAATCTGCAAAATAAGAAAAAAATTCTTCTGTGTGGTAAGCCAGGAACGGGAAAAACCTTTTCTGCACAAATTATCAGTTCCATTTTAAGTATTCCTTTGGTATATGTTCGCTTTGATGCCATTATTTCTTCCTATTTAGGTGAAACAGCAACTAATCTGCGAAAAGTATTTGATTATATTGGAAGTAACACCTGGGTAGTTCTATTTGATGAATTTGATGTGATTGGGAAAAACCGAGACGATAGTCATGAACACGGCGAGATAAAACGAGTTGTTAATAATTTTTTACAAATGCTAGATAACTTTAAGGGTGACAGCATTATATTAGCGGCAACAAATCATCAGAATATGCTAGACCCCGCAATATGGCGACGTTTTGATGAGGTGATTTATTATGAACTACCCAATGAAAATACCCGCCAGCAATTGTTAGATTTTTACTTAAAACCGATTAAAATGAATACCGACATTGATACCACTAAAGCCGCCAGTATGACCGCTGGCTTTTCGCCGGCTGATATTAAAATGGTGACAGAAGAAGTTATGAAAACGGCAATTATTAATTCAAAAAGTCATCTAGGACAAAACGAACTTATTTGTGCTATTGAGAAATTTATTCGTAGGGAAAAGGTAAGAAATAATCTTATGGGGGATAAATAATGGAGCAATACGAGCATCTTAAACTTCCCCTTTTTGCAGAAAATGTAGAGAGACAGAAAAAAGGTGGTGGAGGTGGTTATAAATTACCAGAAGGTAGAAATAAACTTGAATTTGCTCAACAAGCGATAAAAGATGCTAATGATATAAAAAATAATTTTACCATCCTAAAAAAGAAATTTTCTGGCAACCTAAACCCTACTTTAATATTTGAAATTAAAATAAATCAATCCGTTTCGCCTGATAACTTTGAAAAAGACTTAACGGGAATGGATATTCATGTTTTATCGGTAGCAGAGAATAAACGAGGATATTGGGTCATTTTTGCTGACGATATTGAATTAACTAAATTTAAAAGTAAACTAAAAATTTATGGACAACCAGATGGTTCTAACTATGATTTTTTTAATGCCATCGAATCTTTTCAAGATATTCCCTCAGAGAAAAAGATTGGCAAAGCATTACAGGATAGTCCACTCGGTGAAACAGCAGATTTCATCGATATAGAATTGTGGCGAATGACCGACCCACAAAAAAATGAACAATTTATTGCCGAATTAAAACGGACTTATTCAGATGGGTCACAATTCAGAATCACCGATACCCTAATAACCCGGACATTCGTACTTTTAAGAGTCAAACTAACCAAACGAATATTTGATGAAATTATAGAACTTAAAGAAATTACAAGAGCCGATAGACCCTCTATAACACAGTTCAATCCTTCTGAGTATGACAATCCTAATATTTCTGATATTGAAATCAATGCGCCTGATGAAAATGCAGTTGGTATATTAATTATTGATTCTGGCATTATTTCAAATCACCCTATGTTGGAGAAATGTGTAGGCAGTGCAGAAAACTTTCAAACCGGTCAGAAAGAGACGCATGATACTGTGGGGCATGGCACTGCTGTTGCGGGTTGTGCGGCTTATGGCAACATTGAACTCTGCCTGAAAAATAAAGAATTTAACCCGTCAAATTGGATATTTTCTGCCAAAATCATGTATGCCGAGAAAAATAACTTGAACGGGATGGTTTCCGCAATTTATGACCCTGAAAAATTAATCGAACATCAATTTAAAGATGCGGTAGAAAGTTTTTTATCAAATCCTGATTATCACATTCGCGTGGTTAATATTTCGCTAGGCAACAGTAATGAGGTATGGCATAAAAACTATCATCGGCAATTACCACTAGCTGCGCTTATTGATGAATTAGCCTTTATTTTTTCAGATGTAGTCTTTATCGTTTCGGCAGGCAATCGATCACCCTCAGATGTTTTTGAAACCATTGCTGAGATAAAAGACAATTATCCCGCATATCTTACAGAAAATCCTGATTTTAAAATTATCAACCCAGCAACTTCAGCCTTAGCCTTGACTGTTAGCTCTATTGCAGGGGTAGCTAAAATTGAAAAGGAACGATATGATGGCACAAAGCAGATAAAAACCGTCATTGCAGAAGAAAATCAGCCATCACCTTTTACGCGAACCGGTTTTGGTATCAATGGTATGATAAAACCTGAGTTAGTAGAATATGGCGGAAATCTTATTCTTTTTCGCAATCATGGCAGAATATCGGAAGACCGGGGCGGAAAGATTGCCTTGTTAAACAATAAAACTACAGACAATATTATCCAATTTGATTATGGAACCAGTTTTTCCGCGCCTAAAGTTGCACATTTGGCCGGTAGAATTGCTAACCAGTTCCCGCAACGATCTGGTTTGTTTATTAAAAATATGTTACTTGTGGAAGCAGATTATCCATTTACACCGAGCAAAGAATTTTATTCGACTAAAGATAAAAAAGCAGCCGAAACCAAGCATCTTTCTATCTGCGGTTTCGGTTTAAGTAATTTTGACCGGACAGTAAATTCATATAGCAATAGAGCGGTGCTTTGGGATGAAGGCAAAATTGGCTTAAATCAAATAAAAGTTTATTCTTTACAACTCCCTGATATATTTTTCACCGAGCGTGGCAAAAAAACAATCATTATCACTCTAACTTTTAGTCCTGACACCCGCCCTACTCGTGGTGATAGTTATTTAGGTAACAGAATGGAATTTCATCTTTTTCATTCAATAAATCCGCAGATTTTAATTGAAAAATACGGTGTTATCTCTGAAAATACTGAACAATATGGCGGTGTGCCTGAAGATTTGAAGAAATTTGAAATAGATTTATTCCCAGGTGCAAATACTAGAAAAGCCGGGTGTCATCAAAAAGCATGGAAAAATTATAAAAAAGAACCCAAAAATAGACCAACCTCTCCCGTATCCCTAGTTTTGTTAAACTTCAATAAGTGGATGCCTGATTCAAATAAAATGCAGGATTATTGTATATCAGTGACTTTTGAGCATGAAAAAGCAATTGAGTTATACAACCAAATAAAGGTAAAGAATCAAGCTAGAGTAAAAGTGTAACATTATATTTGCAAATAAGGAAAAAACTAGGCAATGGTCGGATGTTTTAACAGCCCGCGCGCGTAGGATGCGCTGAGGGACGAAGCACATCATTCGAGTCATTATGATATTCCTCTAAGGTTATTAAAATTTTTCTAAAATTAATTTCCAAAACTGGGTTTCCCGCCAATGAGTTTCTCTGGAACGCAATGAAGAATAAGATATAATTGTATTGCTCCTATTTTAGAAGTTCACTGAATAATTCTGATTACTCAATAAGTTAACTGCGTAACGCCTCATTTTATTGGCTCTTTATCAGCAGTGATATCTGTCCGGATCAATTCCCTGATAACATCGGTGTCGCACCCTGGTTCTTTTAATTAAGATAACGCTGTGGTTGCGAGACTTGGGTATTTTGTGTAAGAATTAATTATGAGTTCATTAAATAATTTTACCGGAGAAAAGGTTACTTCTTAACTTTAAGAGAGTCATTCAGTCTTAATTGGCTTAGAACTTTTGGGTAATCGCGCTTTAAAGTATCGCTGGAAAAATTTAATAGTCCCCTATTTGTTTTATGGAGAAATAATCATGTCTAAATATAGCCATTATGGAAGTTTCTTAATAAGTATTATACTGGCGTTGATTAACTATTCAGTGATGGCAGCTAGTTTTGATTGTAACCGAGCCACTACCGAAACTGAAAAGATTATTTGTGATGAAAAGAATTATCTCAGTGAGGATGATGAACGCCTAAATAATCTTTTCCTACAGTTAGTTACTTTGGTTTCTTCTCAAGCGGAACAATTAAAACAAGAGCAACAAGATTGGTTAAGTAAACGCGATTTATGTCTTCAAGATAAAGTCAGTTCCATTGGATGCTTGGCACAAAAATATGAAGAACGTTTAGCAAGTTTATTTGTGGTTTATTTGCAAACGTTAGTCACTCACGAACAAAGGGAAAAATTAGCGCGTCTCATTGCATTTCCGTTTGAAGTTCAATTGGAGGGTAACAAATTGATCCTCAAAAATGAACAAGAATTTTTAGCCAATTATTCCAAGATAATAACCGAACCAATCAAAATTGCTTTATTAAATCAAGATCCCAACCACCTTATCACTAATGCGATGGGAACCCAAATAGGGCAAGGTGAAATAAAATTTAAAAGTAACCAGATTATTGCTATTAATAACTTCTCCACCACACCACCCAAGCAAAATATACTTCCTCTCAATAACACGACTCATCCGCTTGACAAGACCACAACGGCTTGCATTAATAAAAATTACTCCACTGCCGGGATGATAGAGTGTTTTAATCAAGCCTATGATCAATGGGATCAGGAATTAAATACGGTTTATTCATTACTGGTTAATAACTTAAAAGAAAAAGAACAACAAGCTCTCCAACAAGCTCAAAATGCTTGGATTAAGTATAAAAATACCCAATTGGAATCGTTCAATCAAACTTATGATTCTTTAACCGGAACGATGTGGACGCCAATTAAACTAGAAGCAACGGTAAATCTGATTAAAAATAGGGTATTAGAACTACAAACTTATTTAGATAATTTACGTCAAAGTGGCAAAGTAGCTAACACTGCGGTATTGACAACTACCAAGCCAAATAATCGGTGTGATGTTTGGGCATTTATCATCGATACTGATCCCACCGGTCTTAATATCAGAAGTGCTCCCAAAAAAGAAATAATTTCCCGTATTCCTTACAATGATTATGAAGGTTTTACCTCTATTCATATTATAGATGCCAAAGAGGGTTGGCTAAGAATTGATCAATGGGAAGATTCTTATACAACCGTAAAAGTGAATAAAGAAGCCTGGATTTATGGCAAATTAATGGGTACTTTTGTGAAAGGTTATCAGCAAGGTTGGGCTTATGCCTATGCCGACCCTTCTAAAACAGCTCAAACGCAAGGTCGGTTTCTGGGAGAACGCGGGGTAAGTATTTTAGGTTGTAAAGATGAATGGTTATTGGTAGAAGGTGATTCGACTGAAAATCAGAAAATCGAAGGGTGGTTACCGCCAGAAGAACAATGTCCTAATGCAATAACTACCTGTCCATAACTATAGAAGTTACGCGTTGACAAAATGATTGGTTTATCAATGCGTAACTTTTAAAATAACCTGGAAGAAAAAATCCCTTTCCGCACCGGAATTACTGCGCAATACTCGCCGTATATTCAATCGTGTTATCACCTAACTCATGGATTGCGTTTACTATCCGATCTTCTATCCGGTCGGCTCGCCAAGGACCACAACCATTATTATTCAAAAATATTGCATAGGCAAATACTTTACCGTGCGGTGTGGCAACATAGCCGGCTAAAGTACTAACCCGATTTAAAGTGCCCGTTTTGGCTCGAATTTGCCCACGTGCTGGAGATTTAGCTAACCGCTGAGAAAGAACACCATTTGCACCCATAACCCGCAATGCCGTGATAAAATCTGGACCAATATCAAATCGAGAATACATGCTACTTAACACATCAGTTATAGCTTGGGTGGTCATGCGATTTTTTCTCGATAAACCAGAACCGTCTTGGAGGAGAACCCCTTGGGTATTGACGTGACTCAGTTGCAGAAACTCTTCTACTAATTTCAATCCATTTTCGTGAGAACCCGGGGTACCCACTTTTTCTGCGGCGATTGTCTTAAGTATTTGTTCTGCCATAAAATTATTAGAAAAAGTGTTTAATTCTTTTAAAATCAGTGATAACGGGTCAGATAAGTGATAATAAAGTTCTTGCCCGGCAACCGGATTATAGGAAATTTTAGTCATCCCATCTATTTTAACGCCAGTTTGCTGTAAGATAGCTTTAAAAGTTTCGGCGGCATAGCGGATAGGATTATCAATATTAAGACGAATGACTTTTTCTTGACTACCGATCGGTAATTGTCCACGGACAGACAGGTAAACTTGCCCAAGCGATTCTTCTGGACTACGGTAAGCAGAAACGGTCGTTTTACCTCGGTGGATAGTTTTTGCGGTATTTTGCAATTGAATATAAGGAGTTGCTGGTTCTAACCAAGTCCTAATCATCTCCCCGACCTGATCACTTGGCTGAAGATGTACAGAAATCGTATTAAAATTTAAAGATAAAGCACCCAGTTTTGCATCATAAGCTTGTTGAGTTCGATCAACTTCCCAGGAGGGAGCACGATCATAGGCATCGAAAAAATGAGCATCGACTATTAAATCACCGGTAATTTCGTTAATACCACTGGCTTTAATTTGGGTTGCAATGCGCCAAAATTGCTCAGTAGATAATTTGGGATCACCACCCCCTCGAATAATTAAATCACCTTGAATAACATCACCTTGTCGTTGCCCGGTATGCATAAATAGGGTTTTAAAGCGATATTCTGGGCTTAAATAATGGAGTGCAGCCGCCGTAGTAATGATCTTCGTAACTGAAGCGGCTAACAAGGGTTGGAGAGAATTGTGACTGTAAATTTGTCTACCACTGGGTAGGGAAACCACACTTGCAGCCGTTTGACTCGCATCTAAACAACGAGAATTCAAAGCATTATCAACCGTTGGTATCAACAATGACCCCGATACTTGAGCGTAGCTCGCTTTACTTAAAAAAATTAATAAGTTAATAAGCAATATAGAGCAAATTCGATACTGACAAAAGTTTAACATCGTTTACTTATCCTTTTAGTTTGTTAACAGTTAACAATTTGATATTTACTGATAACTGATAACTGTTCAAAGCAGATATTATGCCTTTGTGAAATTGGGGAATAAATACCTTTCTCGCTCCCACATGCTAGCGTCATTGCCATTTAGTTAAGAATTCCCCCCTTTCACACGCATTTCCACGCTGATGCGTGGAAACGAGGAGACGATAAGGAAGTATTGGGGTAACAGCTAACCTAACTCTAATCAGATTTATTGGAATCATCGTTACCGTTATCAGATTTCTCCGGTTTATATTGTGTTACCAGATCAGTTTTTAGCTGAATACCACGACGAGTAGTCGCTTTCTTTTTGGATGCTCTGGAAGTCGTTTGTTTAGCAGCAGCGGTGGGTGGCGTTTCCTGACGCGAAGTGGTTTCGCTTGTAGTAATAACCAAAGTGGGGTCTTGGTCAGCTTGGTTATCAGTCAATTCCTCTTCTTCAGAAGGCGTTACTTCACTGCTTAGTGTGGTTTCCAAACTCAGTGGTGTTGGTTTTTCTATAGGCTGATCACGATTTATCTCGTCAGTGGAAGCAGATTGCACCGGAGTGGTAACTAATTGAGCTGAAACAATAATTTCTTTTTCAGTGGTTGATATCTGAGGATTAACTGTCGCCGAAGCCAAGGTCGTTAACTCACGAGAGGGTGTATCGACAACAACCAAGGTCATCGAATTTACCGCTGCTTCTGGTGATAGCGTGACCCTAGTCGTACTGGGTTCTGCCGCCATAGCAGAAGATAAAGATGATGTAACACCCAGTTCTGCCCTTCCAGTCGTCTGACTTGGCGTCATAACCGGAGGTGGTGGTGAGGTTGGTGGTGTTTTTGTCGGTGTTGTTGGCGAAGGCGTTGGTGGCGGATTTTTCCGGATTAATCCATCCAATACACTGGAAATAATACTAAAAATAATAATGAAGATAGCGCGGATGAGGTAATAAACCATCTTCACTGCATTAATGATCCAGAGAATGACACTGATAACCACTATCCACAAACGTAACCATAAAGGCATTGCCGGAGGCTGAGAGGTGGCTGGTTGGTAAGTAGCAAAGTGGGCAGCAGTAGGTGGTGGCAGATCACCATGACCATTTCCAGCGGTTGCACACAGAGCATTAGGACCGATACTTAAACATCCTAACGGAATAACAATCAAAGTTAATAGGGTAGAAACTAATACACCAGATAGCAAAGAAATAGCCATACCCTGGAAAATGGGGTCAACAATAATCACACTTGATCCCGCGACTAAAGCGAGAGCGGTGATTAAAATGGGTCGCGTCCGCGTTTTACAAGCTAAGATAACGGCGTCTTGAATCGGGGTACCTTTTTGAATTTCATGGATAGAGTAATCGACTAATAAGATGGAATTACGCACAATAATGCCAGCCAAAGCAATCCAACCTATCATTGAAGTCGCGGTGAATTCGGCGTCTAAGAACCAGTGACCCGGAATAATACCTAATAAAGTAAGTGGAATCGGTACCATAATGATCGCCGGGACAATAAAGTTGCCAAATAACCAGACTACTAAAATGTAAATCAACACCATAGCCACACAGAATGCTAATCCCATATCACGGAAAGTTTCATAAGTGACAGTCCATTCGCCACTCCATTCAAAACCAGATTTTCCGATTGGCGGTGGACCAATAAATCGGTCACAGTAAGCGAGAAAAGAGAAGGAATGACATCCGGTTTTAATCAGGTTAATACCATCAGGCGTCTCATAATCTTTTAACAGGCTTTCTACTTCTAACATGCCATAAATCGGTGCACTTAAGCTGTAACTATTTTTGACCTCGTCGTAAATGCCTACTGAATCACCGACCACGTATTCAACGGGACGCAAATCTTTTTGATAATAAATCGGCTCTTGCTTATCTTTTACAAAATGTCCTAACTCAGTGAGTGGCACAATGCCTCCATTTTGCGAAGGAATCGGTAAATCATATAAGCGACTCAGTTGGGCACGGTACATCAGTGGTACTTGGATAATGATATAGGTAGGTTCTAAGTGGTGACCTTCTTTAATATCGCCAAGCTTGAAACCACCCAGTGCCATCATTAAATTTTGATTAATGGTGTCGACCGAAATACCCCGTCGTACCGCTTTTTCGGTGTCAACTTCAAACCGCCAAAACTCATAAGGCTCGATCATATAATTGTCTACGTCTTTGACAATTTCAGCCTTTTGAAAGGCTTGGGTTATTTTTTGTGCGACTTCCCAGCGAGTTTTGTCATCTGGACCATAGACTTCTGCTACCATCGCTTGTAACACCGGCGGACCGGGAGGCATCTCCACAATTGTAATTTTAGCCGGACTCTTTAATTCACCTTTGATGAAATCATTTAAGGTTCTTCGAGCTTGGACTGCGATTTCATGACTGCTGCGGTGGTGTTTTTCAAATAAGCAAGGTATAAAAGGAAAATGGCATTTATGTTTTTGGAGTTGCACATGAATATCAGCGTGCCAAGCCCGGTTGCGCAAATAATAATGGCGAACCATGCCATTAAAATCAAATGGTTGTGAAGTACCGACATAAGTTTGTAACGCAATGACTTCTGGAAAATCGGGTTCTTGACGTAGTCTGTTGGCGAGTTGATAAGTCAAATTGGCGGTTACCGGCAGCGCGGTTCCTTCTGGCATGTCAATAAACACATTGAATTCTGGCTTCTTATCCAAGGGTAACATTTTGACTTCAACTGATTTGAAATAAAACATGGAACAAGCAGCAGCAAAGCTAACAATCAGTAACAGCAAAAATCCCCAGCCTAACAAGCGATTCGTAAATAAAGGAGGCAAAACTTTACGATAACGTCTTTCCCACCTTTCATTCGATTTATGTTCTTGATGTTCTGCTTTTTGGAGGGCTGCTAATGAGGGTTTAAAATGCATCGCTAACCAAGGTGTAAATACGAAAGCGGCAAACAAAGAAAAGACCATCGCTACTGAACCCAAGATGGGGATCGGTAACATGTAAGGTCCCATCATGCCAGAGACAAACCCCATAGGTAATAAAGCCGCTACCACCGTAAAAGTCGCTAAAATAGTTGGATTACCCACTTCGCGCACGGCATCAACGGCAGTTGAAGTGTCCGTCTCACCTTTCAGTAACCAACGACGATAAATATTTTCTATAACGACAATCGCATCATCAACTAAAATACCGATAGAGAATATTAACGCAAATAAACTCACCCGATCAATGGTGAAACCTAAAATCCAAGCAGAGAACACTGTAATTAAAATCACGACCGGAATTACAATCGTCACCACCAGTGCTGGACGCCAACCTAACCACCACAACACGAGGATGGTCACGGCACCGGTAGCAATAAATAATTTTTTAATTAAGTCATTGACCTTATCATTTGCCGTTTCACCATAATTACGCGTCACTTCAACCTGAACATTATCAGGAATGACTGTTTTCTTTAGGGTTTCGATACGTTCTAAAATGGCATTGGCAACGGTTACTCCATTGGTACCAATTTTTTTGGCAATGGCAATGGTCACTGCCGGTGCACCATTAGCGATAGGCAAGATAAGTTGTGGATCTAACTGTTTTTGCTTATAACCGTAAGCTGGACCAGAGAAATAATTAACGATTTGATTCGGTTCTTTCTCCGGACCTTGGGAAACATTAGCCACATCACGTACATAGATCGGTGCATTTTGATAAGTCCCCACGACCAGTTGTCCTATTTCATAGGCATTGCTTAAAAATTTACCGGTATAAACCGTGTAGTGGGTATTATTTGTTTCCACATAGCCGGCATTATATTCACTATTGGCTGTTTGTATCGTTTGAGCCACTTGTCCAAGACTGATGCCAAAACCAGATAATCGCTCCGGTTTCAGTTCGATTAATACCTGCTCAGCACGTCCACCAACCACAAAACTTTGACCCGTATTAGGAATCCCTTTCAGTTGTTGCATAACTTCAAAAGCCAGGGTGCGTAATGCGCCATCATCAACATCTTCTGACCATAAAGTTAAGGTCACTACCGGCACATCATCAATTCCTTTGGGTTTCACGAGTGGTGGCAATACGCCAGGTGGCATTTTATCCAGATTGGATTGCAATTTATCATGGACTTTAACGATAGATATACCCAAGTCTTCGCCCACGTCAAACCGCACGGTAACGAGACCTTGACCACGTTCCGCTGCGGAATACACATGTTTAACACCGGGAATTTCACTCATAATCCGTTCTAAAGGATCAATCGCCATCTTAGCCACTTGTTGTGCTGAGGCGCCGGGATATTGAATAAAAATATCAATCATGGGTACTGAAATTTGCGGATCTTCTTGTCGAGGCGTAAAAATTAAGCCCATAATACCCATGAATAACATGGCAAAGAAAATAAGTGGCGATAGGGGAGAATGAATAAATGCTTGCGCCATTTTCCCAGCCACGCCTAAATGTTGTGGCGAATTTTCCGTCGGAGAATATTGCTCAGTCATGTGGAATCTTGATGAGAATTGGGAAGTAGGAGTTAATCAATGTTGGGTTACACAAGGTGTTGGTTTGGATGAATCAGTCACCACAATTTGATCACCTTCTTTTAACCCGCTGAGAATACTTATAAATTCATGCTCACGAAACCGAGGGTTAATCTCACCCACTTGTGAAGAACTCATCGTTTGACCGAGTCTAACTAAACGGGTTTCATATTGATTATTACCCTTGGCAACACAAATACTCGGTAAGCTACTGCCTTGGTCAACCGCTGCCGTTGGCACTAAGAGTAATTTCTGTTGACCGGCGGCTTTGATATCAGGAATATCAATTTGGGCATATTGACCTGGACTGATATATTTTTGCTCATCGGTGTCCAAAGAAAGATCCAATTTAACCTTGACGGTATGACGTTGTCGATCCGCGACCGGAAAAATTCGGGCGACGGTCACATTAACGCGTTTGCTTAAGACATCCAGTTTAGCCGTAACGGTTTTTCCCACTTTGAGAGCACTAACTAACCGAGCGGGCACATCGACTTCCAATTGCAAATGTTCGATGTCAGCAAACTGCAGTAAGGGTTGACCGGGTTGCACGGTATCTCCCACTTCGACTAATTTTTTAGTGATAACGCCATCAAAGGGTGCTTGACTTTCGGCATCACGTAACTTAGCATCAATTTGTTCAATCCGCGATTGTGCTTGCATAAGCGTTCCCTGTGCCTGTTCAACCTGAGTGCCATAACGATAAAGGTTAGCGTTGCGATCGAGTGAATCATCACTTTCACTCAGCAAATCGCTCAGTGGTTTGGTCACAAATTGATCAAATAGATGAGGCAAACCCATCCCTCCGGGTGCTTTTTCGGGTGAATCCGGGGACCGATATTCGCGAGAATATTGGATGCCGGCATTGCGTAATGTCGCTTGAGCATTTCTCCAATCCGCAATGGCAGCACGTCGCTGTGCCAGCAATTCTCTATCATCCAAAGCGACTAATACCGTACTTTCACTAAAGGCATCACCTTCTTCGCCAGCAATCAGTTCCACGCGTCCGGGTAATTGTGCTGATAAGGTGACTTCTTTCTTCGGGATCACTGTACCACTCACACTCACCGGTGGGCTCACCTCGTGGGTATGTACTTCATAATACTCTCCTACCATTTCTGTAGCGGTTGTGAGACACAGGTACGAGGACATCCCAACCAAAGCAGTTATTTTAATAACTTGTTTCACCATGCTTTTACATTTGACCTTAAGTTAGTAGGAAGGGACTGATTGAGCTAAATGGCTACAATCATCCCCTCTTTACAATGAATTACCGGGAATACCGGTACTGACATCGGCTCGCTTTTCAGCTAGGCTTTAACACGTCCCATGACCGTAAAACTTTTGACAAACGGGCTTGCCATACGCGGATCCTTGATCATAGCACCATAATCCCCCGTTTTGAATTTTAGTTTACCACCGACATAAGCCATGCCTAAACTCGCCATGCCAATACCCTTGTCTATCCATTTTTGCCAATTTTCTGCGGAAGCACGTAAATCCCAATTCAACTCTTCACCGTTATAACTACCCGCTGCAGTCGCTTTCCCATTTTCGATAGTGATAACCGCTCGGGGTTGATCTTCTTTATCAAATCCATAAGCAATTCTGGAATTGAAATTAATTTTAGCTAATGCATCCGATAATTCCGGTTCATTATTCCATTCGGTCATGTAGCTCTTCATCCAAGCATCTGAAAATAATTCCGCCATGTATTATTCCTCCTAATAAAAAAATATTTCAATCTATCCAGTTGAAGATTTTCTAGCCATCGCCCGCTGTTACCCTCGTAATCGCGGTCATGTTTAGAAATGAAGTCTATTAACAACTTATCTGGGTTGTTACTTGCCAGGTTCATTATGTTAGCAAGCTCAACCAGCTATTTCATCAATTTAAACCTGGGCGGGTGAATAAACTCCGTTTAACTCCATTTATTGATACGCCACGATGGTTATGATAAAAATGGTGATAGTCGATTTTACAAGAGATTTCAATTATAAACTCGGTTATACCGAAATCTCTCCCCCATCAATGTCACTTTTTTGATAAGCTGTTTAACAATTCAAATCATTCCGCTTGCCAATACTATCAACAAGCACACCTTAACGTCTAGCGTCTTGGTAGGGGATCACGATAACTTAAGTGGAAATGATTCCTTATTGACACGCCTATTTTCAACAACTTAGAAAGAGGAAATTAAATTTTATGAGTTTTATTACGGTTGGCAACGCTTTAGGTTGCACCATTAATTCTCACCGGCGCGGGTGGGATGGCAGTATTTGTAAAAATGCTGAAACCTGGAATTGTTCTGCCAAACAACAATTTCGTACCGACTATTGTCAACAAGGTGATCCACGTTGTTATCATATCCATATTTTTGAAGAAGCCAATCCCTATTGTTTAATCGATGACTTAGGAATTGGGTGGTTATTAGAACCTTACCCCGATGCTTTAAACAATCAAATTTTACTGTTTTGGGGTAAACGTTTTCAAGAACCTCGTGGAATTAGTGATATTAACATGAGACCAAAAGATTATGTATTTGGTGCCTATCGCGTTAAAAGTGTTTCTCCACAAAAAATTAATGAATTTAAGACGTTATGGAAAATAGAGCCTTATTTAGATGGTTGGACTCGATTTCAACAGCCTTATATTTTGACAGTTTATTATAAAAGTATTATTGGTGGAGTTTATCTTAAAGAAGTCAATCGGGTGGCCGTAGAAAATATGTTCGAAAAAGCGGCTGAGCAAGCCTCTAGTCCTCACCCGAATTGGACCATGCCTCAAGATGCTGAACGTTTTGAAAATTTTCATGCACATTTGCAAGAATGGTTTGAACTCGCTCGAGAAGATGCGTTAAAAATACAGCAAACCATGGTACATACTTATAGTGTTAATCGGAGTCCCACCGCAGTGATACCGTTAAGAGGCCCTTTTGAAGGATTAAAAAATTTAGATATCAAAAAACCAATTACCACCACGGTCATTACTACCCATAAACCGATAAAAAATGGTACCTTGAGTCCGACTTATCCCATTATAGAAAAAGAAGCGACTAAAGAAAAAATCAAAACGATTTATAGTAAGGAAGTTTTAGATGCGGTCATGGCGGCTTCATTCACCAAAAATATTCTTATCCTCACCGGCAGTCCTGGCGTAGGCAAAAGTAGTTTAGCAATTGATTTAATTGATGATTATGAACGTAAATTGATTGTGTCAGTGGGTTCAACTTGGCGAGGTCGAGAAGATTTATTAGGTTATGTTAATCCCATTAGTAATGAATTTGAACCGACTGATTTTACTAAATTTTTATGTAAAGCCGAAACGGCTTGGCGAAAAAATGATAAACGTACTTATGTCGTTATTTTTGAAGAATTTAATTTGAGTCAACCCGAATACTGGTTTGCGGATATTTTAGTCCGTTCTCAATATCCGGAAGAACAAGAAAAATTACGGATGATTGAATTGGGAGGTAAAAGTATCCGCGGTGTTTCTAACAATACCAGCAAAGTATTAATTTCACCGGCACTTCGCTTTATAGCTACTATCAATAATGATCATACGACTTTATCCTTATCACCGCGCGTGTTAGATCGGACTTCCATCGTGGAATTATCTTTGGAACCCAGAACTACTTTAGATCGCGCTAAACTCGATTTAGAGGAAAAACAAATCATGTCAATCGAAGAATTAGATGCGTTGCTCAAATATAAAAACGCAATGTTTTCCTTACGAGCGGCTGAATCATTAAAACGCTGTCTAGACAATATGCAAACACTGGATATGAATAGCACTTGGGATGCTTTAGACATTGTCTTAATCCAACAAGTACTGACGAAAGTTAGACTCATGGTAGGTGATCCCGGTAATGATAGCCTGATGCAAGGTTTAGAGGAATGGACGGAAAATTATGGTAAATATTTGCGTCGCTGTGCCAATCTGGTTAATAGTTGGACAGAGGCTTTAAAAGACGGTCGAGATATTATTCAAGCGTAATTTCAGTAATAGCGGCTAATGTAGGGGCAGATCCGTGTGTCTGCCCGCTTAGTTTTAATACGGAGAGAAACCATTATGTCATTTAGTGATTATAAAACTATCTCTCAAGTACAAACCGAATATCAAATAAAATATGATGAAGCTCGGTTCGTAGAAAAAAATGTTGCTCAAATATCCACGCAATTTATTGATGAAATTGAGTTCAATATTAAAACCTTAGATGTTTTCTCCTCTGAGGCGGCGCGGTGTGAACTGATTATCTTGCCGCTGCTGAGAGAAGTTTATAAAAAAGTGTCTTTAAAGTTGTCTTTATGGGTTCAAAAATCAATTAATTATGATGCCGATCTCAATGGAACACCCGATTATATCGTTTCTAAAAGATCGGCACTGGGAAAAACAGTTCTTGAATGCCCCTTGCTTATTGTTGCTGAAGCCAAGAAAAATGATTTTGAGCAAGGTTGGGCACAATGTTTAGCTCAATTGATTGCCTCACAAAAGCTCAATGATAATACTCAATTACCCATTTATGGGATAGTTACCGATGGAAAGTACTGGGAGTTTGGGGTATTAACCGCCAATCGGCTTACTAAAAATACTGAAAGTTTGTCGATAGATGATTTACCAAAATTATTGGGCGGGCTAGATTATATTTTTTCTCTGGCAGAAAAGAATGTCTAACTCATCGTTGCCGTTCACGTGGTGCGAATTGAGCGAGGCTAACTTATCATAAATGACGATAATGATGGGTGTGCGGTGCACACCCGACAAGGCTAAAGGAACAACCATGAACCGAAAAGTCAGCATTGTTATTGAAAAAGATGAATGGGGCTATTATGCTTATTGTCCTGAATTGCCCGGTTGCCAAAGTCAAGGCGAGACGTTTGAGGAAATTAACCTCAATATCAAAGAAGCGGTAGAACTTTATCTCGAAACACTTTCACCAGAAGAAATAAAATCGTATTTAAGCCAAGAAATTTATACGATAACAATGGAAAAGGTAATCAGCGTGTGGTTATCCCCTTTCATACTGGAAAAACCTTACATCCCAAAATTGTTAAACAAGTACTAGAGGTATTGGAATAACTTGGTTCTCATTTCAAACGTTCTGGTTAGGAGTACCTACCGTTCCTATAAAAAATTAAAGAGTAAACAATGAATTGGAAAGAATTAGCTATAACCTCACCTTACCAAACCGCTGTTCAGATCAAAAATGAGCTAACACAAGGGCATATTGAAGAATCTACTCTTGGTATAGAGGAATTAATAGACGCTTTGTCTCGTTCAGAAAGAAGGGCTTTAAGAAGCCAATTAACCCGATTAATGATGCACATCATCAAATGGCAAATTCAACCCCAATGCCGCTCCCGAAGTTGGCTAATCACGATTGAAGGTGCCCGAATTGAAATTGAAGAAATCCTGGAGGAGGAACCGCATTTAAAACCGCAACTCCCTCAATTATGGGATAAATGTTTTAAGGCAGCCAATCGTCTGGCTGAAAAAGAAACCGGTATCAAACCTACTCTGAGCCAATTAACTCCAGAAGCAGTATTTCAAACCGAGTATTCTTTGGAGGAAGTTTGAACTAGATTTGGTGGGCATTGTCCACCGATTAAGCTTGACTTCTGATAGTCACAGAAAAATGAAATGAGAAGATGGGTTTCGCTTTGCTCTACCCATCCTACACTTGCTTAGCTTATCTTAAGCTTATTCAAAGCTGGAGGTTAATTATGAATCCACCTCGTTTGTTTCCATTGAAGAACGGCTTTATGAATCAAGTACGATCAGAAATGAGAGCAAATATTCGAAATGCCATTTTATTACTTCTCTTACTCCCTATAACACCTTGGTTATTCGAATGGGTATGTTGGTTATTGGAGAATCATACTATTTTATCAGAACTATACGTTATCTATTTCGCGTTCATTGGGTTATTCAGTTTTTGGGGCTACTATAATTTTCTTATACTCAAAACTATTCCTGATTTAGCAATGATGGTCGACGATGATGGAATTTGGCCAGCTTCTCGCTCTAAAGAAAGTGCTCTCGTTCCCTGGAGCATGATTAGGGAAATTAGAGAACACTTCAGGCAAGGACTAGATATTTTAGATGCGTCGGGTCAGATTTTGCTTAAACTTGACTATCAACTCGTAGACTTTGAAACATTGCATAAAATCGTTCGAGAAAAGCTTAGCCATGCAAATTTTTCGTTGCCTGCGTTGCCCCTAAAATTTTATGTAAGACTGGTCCTTGATCTAAGGCTTCTGCTATGGTTGGTGCTTATTGTTAACCTTCTGCCCATGATATTCATAACATTAATGTTAATCAAGATAATGGTCACAACAATAATGGAAGTGGATTTAATGAATTTAATAAGTATGGTGATGATATTGATATTTATATATTTATTCGGATCCCCTGTCGTATTCATCTTGGTGGGTCTGTTGAATATTCCTTATAAGTTGGTACTTGGCTTAAATGCCCTTGAATTTCACTCTCTGCTATCCACGCAGCGTTACCCTTACCATAAAATCGAGCAAGTCGGTTTTATTGTTGAGGATCATCCTATCTTTATTCGTGATACTCCCTCACCAGGTTGGCAAAGTTGCGGTTTAGAAATTATCATTCAGGGGGAGGAGACACCCGTGGTATTAAAAGATGGTTCTTTTAAGATAGATTTAAATTATCTTTGCCCAATTTTGCGCCAATTAGCGGAAAGGTCACGGTCAAGTGAAGGGGTCAAAAAACGGCGTTTCCGTGCATGACTCACCCTACTAGGGTAGCCAAGTCTGGTAAGGTGGGCATTGCCCACCAGCTTGAGCTAAATTACCAATAATTTTTTTTAACAAGCCGCTAACGCTTTCACTTGTTCTAAAGAAAGTCCCGTCACTTGTGCTATTTGTACTTCGGTCAAGCTCCCCAGCGAGAGTAGCTGACGAGCTAATTCTGTTTTGGCTTTCTGTTCACCTTCTTTCAAACCTTGTTGAAACCCTTCTTGTTTGATTTCGGCTTTAATTTCTTGTTTGATTTCCGCTTTAATTGCTTCATAACTATATTCATCAAACATTTTGGCCCGTTCTTGTGGGGTAATTTGATCGGTTTCAATGAGACTGAAAATCTGTTGAATTTCCGGGCGGGTATAATGAGATTCTTCAATCTGTTCATCTAAACTATCTTCTATCGCCTCCATCCACTCATGGCATTGGTGCGGAGTAAGGTTTTTATTCAGATATTTTGGGCAAATATAGATAATTTTATGCTCAATCTCACCAAGGGAGTTACCTTGTAAATCTTTGGGGTCAAAGTCAATCATGGCTAGGTCAGTTTTATGTTTATTACCCGACGTTAACACCACCAGCGTAAAAATTTTCAGGCGTGGACGATAATCGGATGAGTTGACTACCTGTTCTAATAAAGCCGCACAATGATAGTGTAAAAAGCGGTGATAGTGATCGGGAAAACGGACATGTTGTATATCGACAATGATCCGATTTTTCTTATCTTCAGCATAGAGATCAAATTTAGCCGCTACTCGACCCAGCGGTGGATCATAGGTTTTGTCCGTTTCAACCGTGTTAATTTCCAGTTCGATGCCCAAAAAATCCCGAACAAAGGCAGTGAGTGAAAATAGCTGGGACACTAAAAGCTTTTTTGAAAATTACGTCGTAACGTAATGAAGCAACTTGTTTCATGGGATAATCTTTTTTTAAGCGTTAATGACGATAATGATGGGTGTGCGATGTACACCCTTTTATTTGTAATGATTGGTAATAGAGATAATTTCAACTTCGCCATTAATAATAATGAACAGCGCACGGTATTTTAAGTCTATCCTGAATGAGTAAACTTTCAGATGTTTAGGTTCAAGTACTTCGACATTGAGGGACGGATGCGATATATCTTGTTCAAATAAGTTTATGGCTTTGGCAAATTTCTTCTCCAGCCGATGTTGTTTGAGATAGTGGATAAGCTCGGATTTGAGCGGTTTGATATTCATTTTGTATAAACTGACGAACTTTTTAACCCGCTTTCCAAATCAGCGAGAAAATCGGGATGATAATTCTGGCGAGAAAATTCTTGCATTACCTGTTCTAAAGGAATGTTTGGGTCATATTCTTCCAAGACAATGGATTCTTTTTTAATCACGATTTCCGCATTTTTTCTAATCAAGACTTTGATTAATTCAAGAAATTCAAGGTTTATTTCGTGCTCGCTTACATTGAATACAACACGCATGGTGGAATCTCCTTATTCAGTCAAGTTGAGCGTTAATGAAGATAATGATGGGTGTACGGTGCACACCTTACAAGGTTGCCGGCTTGAAACGCTAAGCATTCATTAACGGTTATTTTTATTTTAGCTAGAATCATTTTGCCAGTTAATCGTTATACTCTAGTAATAATTGGAAAGAACCCTATAAATTACCTTACGATATGATACGATAATTAATTTGTTTATGAATACACCGACTATTAAAACCCGTTTTGCACCGAGTCCAACTGGGTTAATTCATTTAGGTAATGCGCGTACTGCGTTATTTAATGCTTTATATGCTTATCGTCACCAAGGCACGTTGTTATTACGCATCGAAGATACTGACTTGGAACGCAGTCAAACCGAATATGTTCAACAATTAATGACCGATTTACACTGGTTGGACTTAAATTGGCATGAAGGTCCACAAGTTGGCGGAGATAATGGACCTTATTATCAATCCGAACGCAATGAAATTTATGCGCATTATTATGCCTTGTTAGAACAACAAGATGCTGTCTATCCCTGTTTTTGTACACCGTCAGAACTGGCGTTAGCGCGCAAGCTACAACGTACCGCCGGACAAGCACCACGTTATGCAGGGACTTGTGCTTACCTCAGTCAAGCGGAAATTGCCGCTAAACTAGAACAAGGATTAAAACCCACTTTACGCTTCCGTGTTCCACGGGGGCAAAAAATTGAATTTCTTGATTTAGTAAAAGGACAGCAACAATTTGCTACCGATGATATTGGTGATTTTATTATCCGTCGTGCTGACGGAACGCCGGCTTTTTTCTTTTGCAATGCTATAGACGATGCTTTAATGGGCGTTACGCATGTGTTTCGTGGCGATGATCATTTAACCAATACACCTCGGCAAATCATGATGTTACAAGCACTGGGGTTAACGATTCCGCAGTATGGACATATCGCTTTAATCGTTGGTGATGACGGAACGCCATTATCAAAACGTAATGGCAGTCAAAGTATCCAGGAACTCAGAGAAAATGGCTGGTTAGCTGAAGGTGTTGTTAATTACTTAGCCCGTCTAGGACATACCTATTCGGAGGAAAGTTATTTATCTTTAACTGAGTTAGCGAACCACTTTGCGGTTGAACGATTGGGTCGCGCTCCAGCCCATTTTGATGAACAACAATTACGTCATTGGCAACAAATGGCAGTTCTACAAGCATCAGCAACTCGCCTTTGGGATTGGATAGGTCAAACCGTAGCGGCGCAAGTGCCCCACGATTTACAAACGCAGTTTATCGCCGCTATTCGTTCTAACATGACTTATCCCCACGAGGCACTGCATTGGGCTAAAATTTTATTTAGCGATGAATTGATTTTCTCACCGGAGGCACAGACCGTTCTAGCTAAAGCCGGTAGTGATTTCTTTCACCAGGCTATAGTGACCTTAGCAACCACGCAAGGAAATTATCCGGAGTGGGTCAAGCAACTGAAGCAAGCCACCGGTACCCAAGGTAAGAATTTATTTATGCCACTACGAGCCGCTTTGACCGGAGAAGTTCATGGTCCAGAAATGGCAAACTTATTGCCCTTAATCGGTTTGGAACGCGCCCGCCGCCGTTTACAAGCTAATATTATGGGTTAAAATTTTACCAACAAATTTTCTGTAAGGAATTCGTTTAATGAGTGTGAGAGCGGTTATAGCCGAAGTTTTAGACCAGCGGCACAGTAAAGTATTGCTGCTAGAAAAAGTGCATCATGGATTAGCTGAATTAGAAATGCAACTCGATAATCTTCAGCAAATGGCGATAGAAATCGAAGCAGATGCCGAGGCCATACCAACCGATTTAATATCGCTTACGGCGCAAATAACTCAGCCGTTACAAGGGTTACAAGCGGAAGTAACGCAATTAAATGCGGCTGTCACCAATTTGACCAAGCGCTTTAGCAAGGAAACCATTAATATTGGGGTTGCCGGCAAAGCTCGCCAAGGAAAAAGTACTTTACTACAAAAAATATCGGGGCTGTCTAACAAGGAAATTCCGACCTCAGATGAATTACCTTGTACCGGTACTAAAAGTAAAATTTACCATTCCGAAGAAAATGCCTATGCTAAGATAGAATTTTATAGCAAAGAAGAGTTTTTAAAAGAAATTCTCCATCCGTATTTTGATAAATTAAATTTAGCTAAGCCATTTTCTTTAAAACGATTTGGTGAAGTTTTACCGGAACTAAGTGATACTCGTCAGGATGATCGAAATTTAGATAAGGCAATTTATGAAACCCTGAACTTTATTCATGAAAATTACCCGGATTTTGCTGAATTTTTATCTAAATCACCCAAGACTTTAGAATTAGAAGAAATTCTGGATTATGTCACCCAAAGTGGTGGGCGTACCCGTTATTTAGCGGTTAAATCGGCTAATATTTATACTAAATTTCCCAATTATGATGTCACCGGCTTATGTTTAGTCGATTTACCCGGCTTGGAAGCCGCGCAAGGACATGAGAAAAAGTTGGTGGCTTCGCTTGAACATGAAGTCGATGCGGTAATTTTTGTTAAATCGCCCAATGTATTAGGAACTGATTGGGAACAAGCGGATTACAATGTTTTTGATTTAATTGACAATGCCATTAAAGAAATTGAATTAGCCGACCGTTTATTTATCGTCCTCAATGAAAAAAATGATGGTTCTAACCAAAAACAAGTCCAATTACTGAAAGACAAACCGCCAGAAACTTATAGTAAACCGCGTATTTTAACGGCTAATTGCAGTGATGCGACTGAAGTCGAACAAAAAGTTTTTTCGGTGGTACTCAAACATATTGAGAAAAATTTAGAAAGTACGGATCGACAATATGTAAAAACATTAGCCGAGAAAATGACAACCATCATTAAAACTTTGCAACCGGTGTTTAATCCCATTCTAGATACCTTAGATACCACTCATGCTGATTTAAGCCGGGAAAGGAAATATCGCTTATTATCAGAAAAATTTATCCGTGACTTAACCACCGGCTTAGAGAAATTAGTATTAGAAGTCCAACAAGAACTCAATATCAGTGAAGAATTTAAACAAAGAGTGGAAGAAATCTGTGAAGCCGCCGCGCAATCCGCACCGATTCCGCGTAAGGAAGAATTAGCGGAACAGTATTTGGAATACAGTGGTTGGAAAGGCTTAGTGGGTGATGAATTGAATTATTTACGCGCGCATTTGACGGAATATCTCGCCACTAAATTGGATGAATACTTGCAAAGTAAAATAGATGACGCTTTACGACAAATTTTAGAACGGGTTTTTCCTCACGCCTTACAACGCGTTATTCCCCACAATTTAACGACGGCTGGTGATCCACGGCATATTATTCTGGAATTTCAAAAATTATTAAATAAAGCTGAACATCCTAATCTGTACAAAACTTTTGAATATATTCTGAAGTTCAATTTTTCTTATCATAGCCATTTTCATTATCGCGTTCGGGAAGAAATGGGTTTATTAAGCACTTATAGTAGTGATTCCATTGACGATATTGTGCCTCAAGATGCCATCCGCGAAAATTTCCTCGAAAAAGCCGAAGAAATTGCGCGTGGATTAGACAGCCATTATCAACAAACGATTTATCGGCTGCGGAAAAAATTTAGTGAAAAAATGCAAGCTGATCCAGCCAATGCCTTATTGGCTTTAGTAGAAGAAGTCAAAGACCGGTTAGTGAGAGCCAAAGGCATTAAAGAAGAATGGAAAAGTTTTCTCGATCCCATCCGCAGTCAATTATGGGCAGAAGAATTTAGTCGGTTTGATAAAGAGATTACTTTGCGGAAACAATGGCGAACTGCGATTGAAGACGTCCTCAAATGTGTTCAACAAGTTCAAGCCGAATTTCCTCACTATTAGGAATTGACCGTCAACAACCATGGCAAATGGGACAATTATGATGATGGTGGGACCTGACGGTGTGGGCAAAACAACTTTACTCGCCACGATGTACTACGAATTGTCACGGGTTGACAATGATTCGCCCTTTACTTTAATGGCAACCGCCGATACTCATCAAGATCTGCAAGCGGCTTATGAGAAATTAAGTACCATCATCACTCAACCGACTTTTACCCCAACCGGTCCACTGTTAAAAGGCACTGCTGGAATCATTGAACGCCAATTTCAACTGTTATTTAATCGTAACCCCGAGCTTGATTTTATTTTTTGCGATATTGCTGGCGGCATCATCCGTGCTGAAGAAACCAATCAAGATGTCATTGATTTTAAAACTCGACTCAATCAAGCGACAGTAATTATTAATGTCATTGATGGTTCGGCGTTAGTTGAAGGTGACCCAACCCTCGCTAACAGCAAGAATGAGCCACAATCGATTTATGAGTTGTTATCTCCCCTTCTCCAACCCGATAAACAACCCCACCTGCTTTTATTCGTGATAACGAAGTGTGAAGCGTGGTTAAAAAATGTAGAGAGTCAACAGCAACTCGAACACGCTTTTGAAACTCAATATGAACTGATGATTAATTTATTGGCAGAAATGACCAACACGGTAGCCGTCTTAATTCCAGTTAAAACTTTAGGTTGTGTTGAATTTACTCACATTGGCTATCAAAACCAAGTAAAAGAAATGATTTTTGTGAGAAAACCCAATTTACCCTTTCAACCGAATAATACCGATCAGCCGCTGCGCTACGCACTGGCATTTGCCTTGCAGCAACATAACCAAAATCGCAGCAAATGGAATAAATTTATGCGCTGGCTATGGAATGAAAATACCGCTTTTCAGCACGCTTTAGTACAATTTGCGGAAGAGCGACAAAAAAATTTTAAGATTTATGGCAATGCGTCCCTGATTGAGGTAACGAAATAATGGTATTAAAACAGGTTGGTTTATTGGGTGCAGCAGTTTACACGAGAGCCTTAGAACCCGGTAAAGATTATGACTGGTATGTCAAAACCGGCGACCTCCAGTTATTTACGCCAATGGAAGCCATTCAGCGGCTCGCTTTACGTAACATTAGTCGCAATGATATTCCCAAATTAGCCGTGTTGATTGAACGCCAACGCATCGGGTTACTGCTCGCCGAAATGCCGAGTCAGCGAATTGACCACAGCAATCGCATCATCCACGATACTTTTTATTTAGAATTTGATGGTCATTATCAACGGAGTGTACTGCATGCCGTGGCGGTATTATTACTGGCTTCAGAACCTCATTACCCCACTTTGGAAAATCATTTCATCGATTATGCCGAAAGACTGTTTTACAATGCCTCAGCTTCTTCTCAACAGATATTAACCACGATTGCTTTACCCGTCGTTAATCAGCAACCCGATTTTAGCTTAGCTTTAATTACTTTAAAAAAGACCGCTTTGTTTGCTAATGTCGCTAATCGTAATCGCTGTGCCCGTTACCTGATCAATTTTGAGGCGCGTCAACATGGAAGTTTTATTTTAGTCTCAACCGACCGTTTAAACCTGGAGAAAAGTTACCAACTTGCCCAAAAAGCATCAGAATGTTTATTGTTAACACTTTCCACCGAAATTCCTACTGAAGTCGATTTAAGTAAAGGACGTTTAAGTTTAGCGATTAAACAGATGATCAATTTGACGAAATCTAAGCGGTCCTCTATAGAAGAATCATAAACGAGTGTAGGATGGGTAGAGACAAAGCCGAAACCCATCATTGTAGCATTTAATCCCTTTGATGGGTTTCGCTTCGCTCTACCCATCCTACGCTCGCTCCAAATAAACCGAACAGTCAGTTTTATTGAAAAAATTAATAGTAATATCAAAAAAGTGGTAGAACTTTATCTCAAAACACTTTCGCCACCAGAGGATAAATATGAATTGGAAAGAATTAGCCATGACTTCACATTACCAAACGGCTGTAGCGATTAAAAATGAATTGAAACAAGGAAATATTGAAGAATCAACCACCGGGATTGAGGAGTTAATAGACGCTTTGTCTCGTTCAGAAAGAAGGGCTTTAAGGAGCCAATTGATAAGATTAATGATGCACATTATTAAATGGCAAATTCAACCGGAACGCCGCTCACGGAGTTGGCAATCAACCATTTCAAATGCGAGAATTGAAATTGAGGAAATCCTGGAAGAAGAACCGCATTTAGAACCGCAAGTCTATCAATTATGGGAAAAATGTTTTAAAGCAGCTTGTCAAATTGCCAAAGATGAAACGGGCATCAAACCTTCTTTGAATCAATTGACTCAAGAAGAAGTTTTTCAGACCAAGTATTCTTTGGATGCCGAATAAAATTGATTTTAATTTATTATTTTTCATATCAATTGGTTATCACGAGTAGGCTGGGTTAAGATACGAAATCCAGCGAACGTAATTGGTGATTCCTGGATTCCACTATGTTCCATCCAGGCTACTGGCTTAATGGTAGTGACCCTACTGGCTGGGTCTGCAAAAAATGGCTAATCTACTTGCTCTTCATCATTTCTCCGAGGTAAGTAAGTTCTTCTTTAAGATAAGTTATTTCTTTTTGGAGTTGTTCATCAATAAGATTAGTTTTTTCTAAATTTACTCTAACACTTGTTCTGCGACAATAATGCCGTCTGCATCTGCATAAACATAATGCTCCGGGAAAAACGTTACGCCAGCAAAGGTGACCGATAAATTCGTATCTCCTCGCCCTTGTTTAATGCTTTTCAAAGGATGGGTATTGAGTGCTTTCAAACCAATAGCAATGTGTGCAATAGTGGCGGAATCACGTATACAACCATACACAATAATGCCTTCCCACGCGTTGTCTACCGCTAACTGCGCTAACAAATCTCCTACTAAAGCGCAGTGTAGCGAACCACCGCCATCTACAATTAAAACTTTACCTTGACCAGGCCTGCTTAACGCATCCTTCACAAGCACATTATCTTCATGTACTTTGACTGTAACAATTTGTCCACCAAACGCCAGTTTACCTCCAAAATTTCTAAAAATAGGGTCAGCAACTTTAACTTTAGTCGTGTATTTATCACATAAATCAGCAGTTTGATAACTCATGATTTTCCTTCTTTTCTAGTTACAGAAAACTGATTTTCAGATTGATTATAGTCTTTTTACTGGTACAACAAGATCCGATTGGTTTTCATAACCTATCAATCTTGTCAATCTTGGCTACATTAATTTAATTAACTCAAAATTGAAATACTATAATTAACTATATGTTAAAACGAAATTGTATTAGTAGTAGCGAGCATAGCCTGAATGAAACGCAGCGGAATCTAGGGAATAGGAAATTTCCTACGTAGGATACGTTATTAACGCATTAAAGAGAAAAATAGCTTTTTTTTAGTGCGTTACGGCTAACGTCTAACGTACCTTACCTTGCTAGGTACTAAAATATTAAACTTCCTTTGGTCAGTCCAACCGACCGGCTCAATAAACTAAGGGTAAAAAAATGTACGGAGAACTGTTGCAAAAATTTGAAAATATTGAGAACTTAGGCGGTAAAGCTTGGCAACATGGTTTAAATCTAGACTTAATAGAACAAACTAATATAAAAGACTGTTCTCTTCACTGTTTTCATTACCAGCAGATGTTTGAATTGCTATTTAAACACTTACTGGAAACCAAAAGTAAGTATGGCTCTTATTCGCATAGTCATAAATTACATAAATTATTAGAAGAGTTAATAGAGTATACTCCTTTCAAAACCGATAAGTCTAAATATAGAATGGCTTTACAAGTTATAACTGTTTGTGCTGAAGAATACCGCTATAATTTTCTAATAGATTGTGAAGCTTATAAAGACAGTGTAAAAATCAGTCATGAATTATTAAAAGAATTATTAGAATTTGAGGCAAACATTCCACACCGCTCTGGAGAAAATAAGAGTTCGTCGGTTTCATAGTACCGGTTAGCACAGCATAAATTTTAGTTAAACACATGAAGAAGATACAAACAATTCAGTCATTCTACTGTTTGCGCCACACGCCGTTTGGTGCGATAGCTGTCGTTGGGTCGGTTTATCGAGAGCAGTTGAAGATTTTGCGCGTCTTGCTTTCCAATTCTGGTGGCTCGGCAGAACAACTCGTCAAAATTTCATTTCCCTATTCCATTTCTTCTTCAGATGCCGAGCTTGATGTGATTGCTGACCGGATGTTAGCATTTTTAATGGGAGACGATATTTGCTTCTCTTTAGACATTGCTTGCCTGAATCGATGCTCCCTATTTCAGCAGCAAGTTTTACGCGCCGAACATGGAATTCCTCGAGGGCAGGTGAGTACCTATCAGCGAATTGCCCGATATCTGGGAATGGATAGTGGCGCCAGAGCCGTTGGTACCGCTCTAGCCAATAATCCTTTTCCTATCATAATTCCCTGTCACCGCGCCATTCGTTCTGATAGAACTCTCGGTGGATATCAAGGCGGTCTCGAAATGAAACGAGCATTGCTAGAGATGGAAGGCATTGGTTTCAATGACAATGGGTCAGTTGCAACCGAGAATTTCTTCTACTGAAAGATAGTGTAGCCTGGATGAAGCGTAGCGGAATCCAGGGAAACAAGGGAAATAAAGGAAACAATTAGTTGGAATTAGCTTCTGAAAAACAATGTAACCTACAACCTTAGGGTGAAATCTTATGCTTGAAAATACTCAGGCTATAGCAGTTCAGGTAGAAAAAATGCCCTCACTCAATCATAGTTATATCTGCGCTCAAGTCATGCGGCAATTGCTACAAAATGACTCTATCCAACCATTACCAGAGTTAACTTTAGATATAGATAATGGGCTTACACCTGACATATCTGTATTTAAAAAGGAAAAAATCCAACCCAATTTCTTTGAAGATATATTAAAAGTTAAAGACCTGCCTATTTTAGCTATCGAAGTCATTTCTTCAAGTCAAAGTATTCAGGGCATATTAGAAAAGTCTAAACTCCTGGTCAATTCTGGAGTGAAGACGGTTTGGACAGTAGAACCCTATGGAAGAAGTATTTTTGTGGTTAATAAAGAAGGCAAGAAATTATTTCATGAAGACATTGTGGAAAGTGAAGGGATAAAAGTTGATTTCACCAAAGTGTTTAGTAGCTAACTTTTCATTGTAGTCGAATGTCTTCCGCTTTGCTCCAGAATTGAGGGTAGGCAATGCCTACCCTACCTAGCTGGTCGTAAAATATCTAACTTATCAAAATCACCTTACTTTTTAATAAGCTCTCCCCATTGATATAACGCCAATCCACTTAATACGATACTAGTACCTATCCACATCGTCGGGTGAATCATTTCACCATTCAGGTTTTGGCCTAATAATAATGCCGTAATGGGTGTCACTAAAGTGATCAGAGCGACTTTGGTGGCATCAATTTGCTTGAGCAGCGAGTAATAAAGTATAAATCCTATCACCGAACCAAATAGACCTAAGTAAATCACGGCTAAAATAGCCCGCCAGGATAAGGAATGAGGTATGGTTTCTCCAAGCCATAACCAAGTTATTCCATAAAATAGTAAAGCGACTAATAAGCCTCCGGCTGTCATCGCTAAGGGAGAAAGATCGGCATTCGTCTGTTTGACGAGAACGGCACTGAGTGAATGTAAAAATACCGCCAATAAAATAGCTAATAAGCCCTTGATGCTTTCTTTATCTAGACTTAATTCGGTGTTAAAAATTAAAGCGAGTCCAATTACCCCAAGTAACATTCCAAGCCATTTATTAAGACTAAAATGACGTTCTCCTAATAGCATGACGGCGAGTAGGCTAGTTACCATCGGCGAAATTCCAAATAAGACAGAGATTAAGCCAGAAGGAATAAATTGGGCAGCCCAATAAGTTGATATCATCGAGCCATAAATGGATAAACTCACCATAAAGTAACAGCGGCGAGCGGTGGTATGCCAAGGAAATTCTATCCGTCTTAGGATAATAATCAGTAGAGTTAACAATGCACCTAATGCCATGCGCCCACTGACACCAAATAAAAAACTTCCATTTTCGCCACTCCATTTAATAGCCAATGGTGTGGTCGACCAAATCATGATAACGCTGATATAAGCAAAAGGTATAAACATTTGTCCTATTCCTAAAGATCATAAAAAAAGGCCACTGACTGAATGTCTGTGGCCTTAATAAGAGAATATAAAATGAAATCGATTAACTAATGATGAGTTATTTCTCCACAGACAGAAGCAACCTTGCCAGCAATAAATCGCCAACGCAGTTGCCAAAGTGTGAAAGTGAATACGAAAATCATTCTAATCAGCTATTGTCGTCTATACTTGCATCATTTTTACGTAATAAGTTACTAATACGCCTTATTATGTTATATTGATTTAATTTTATCAAGTTCAGCTTTTGAGATCAGCTAACCAGAAAGAGGATTTTGTATGCAAAGAAGAAGTTTTTTTTCTACTACCCTGGGAATGGCTTTGGCTTCGCCTCTTTGGTCTTCTCAATTAAGTTATGCACAAACAACTTCATCTACTCCAATAATTCGCCCCAAAGTGTTATCTAAAGGGGATACGGTTGGTGTTATTGCTTCCGGGACTGCGGTTCCGGATCCGGATCGCATTTTAGAAGCACAACGTATTTTAAATTATTTCAATCTAAAAATGAAATTGGGCAAATATGTGAATCAGGGCAGTGGCTATAAAACGAGAAGTATTAAAGAAAGATTAGCTAATCTACATGAAATGTTTAGTGATCCAGAAGTAAAGGCTATTTTTGAGTTACGCGGTGGCTATGGTTCTATTCAATTACTTGATCACATTAATTATGATTTAATCAAACAAAATCCTAAAATTTTTTTTGGCTTTAGTGATATAACCGCCTTGCATCTCGCTATTCATAAACAGACTGGGTTAGTGACTTTTCATGGCCCCGTTTTACTTTCGCCATTCAAAGGTTATACGGCTGACTATTTTCAAAAAGCGATTTTTGCAACCGCACCTTTAGGAGAGTTAACTAATTCAACCGATGAACAAGACATTAAGCCCAAACACCCGCTTCGTACCATTACTGCCGGCAAAGCGCAAGGCGAACTGATTGGCGGCAATTTATCTTTAGTAACTAGTTTGATGGGAACACCTTATGAAATTGATACCAAAGGAAAAATTCTTTTCTTAGAAGAAACGGGAGAACAACCTTACCGAATTGATCGAATGTTAACCCAATTGCGCTTAGCTGGAAAATTAGGCCAAGCTGCCGGGATTATCATTGGTGAATGTAATGATTGTGATTCGACTGGTTATACTTGGGATTACTCTTTGGGAGAAGTTCTCGATAGCATTTTAGGTGATTTAAATATCCCGGTTTTATATGGTTTAACCATTGGTCATACCTCAGAGCAACTGACTCTACCGATTGGTGTTGCCGCACAATTAGATGCTAATAGGGGTGTAGTCAAGGTGTTGGCCACCGGGGTAATCGAATAAACTGACTTTCGACTTCCTCTCGATGGAGGGGTCGAAATGGCTCATTGGGATTAAGCTACTTAAATAAAACTTCTCTTTGAATAGTGGGATGAAAAGTAAAATTTTCCAGTTGAACTCTTCCTTGATAAATCCAACCCCGTTTCGATTTTACGCCAACTTCAGTACTCCCGGTCAGGATCATGGCAAATTCTGAATTAGGATTACCAATCAGATTAAATAATTTCAGTAAACGATTAATCGTTTCAAGGTTGTCTTCACCAACTAAAACATCTAATTTCTGTTCAGTCAGTTCCTCATTACCAGATTCACTTGCTGGAAAAATGATTTCTGCTGGTTGAGTTTTACCCAGATGAATTTCTTGATCTTTGCCATTAGTAAAAGTAATAACGAAATCGGCTTGTTTAAATTTAACTGCCGCTTCAGCAGAAGTACTAAATTGAACTACCACTTCGGCTTTAAATTCATTATTAATTTTTTGCAGATTAATACTTTTAATCGCTTTAATATCAATATGATTAATAATATCCAGTGATAGTGCATAACTCGTTATCCCCAATAGATTGCTCATAATTAACACTAGTAAAATAGCATAACGCATGTTTTTCTCCGTGACTGAAGATTCTTATTACTAAGTTGCCTCCAGGAATAGCTCCATTCAGTAGGGCGGGAATCCTTTCCCACCACGTTGGTCGGCAACGGCTTGCCGACCTACATTTATTTTGGCATTTATTCTTGAACGCAAGTTAGTATTAACAATAAATTTGAATAACTTAGGTAAATCGCCATCGCAGTGCCAAATAACCACCGAGAAAAAATAGAATACTGGCACTACCTAGGTACAATAAAGGGGGCCATCGATATCCAGCTTCAAAATCTCCCCATTTCCGCGGTTGAAAAAAAGAATTCACCAACGAACTGTTAATGGCTCGCACTAAATCCAATTCCCCGCGTCCTTTCGGATTAACCTGTAATTTTAAAATACCACCTTTGGCATAAATATCCGTGGTTAAAATGGCTTCAAATGCCCAACGTTGAATAGTCAAAGCACTTAAGGTATTGGTTACGATGAGCCAATTATTGGTTGGCGCAATATCAGCGGGTGGGCGTAGTAAGCCACCAAACAATAATTGTGGTATCATTAATAAAGGAACTAAGGTGAGTGCCACCCGATAACTGGTGACCACACAAGAGATAAATAAGCCGAGTGTTGCCGCGGCAGAGGCTGTTATCCATAAAATTAAACCAATCCAGCCGGTATGAAGCCACGATAATTTTAATAACAGTGGCACCACCATCATCGCTAACAGACCGGTTTGTACACCTAAAATGAGCATGAGTACCCAAAATTTGGCAGCTAAATAAGGAAAAATAAATAAATAAGAACGAATTTCTCTTTTTAAAATGGGTTGTTCAGTAACGATCTCTTTACAAGAAGCCATGATACCAAACCAGATACTCGCGGCAACCAAAAGAAAATAAATGCTTCCTCGTCTTATACTGGCTAAGTCGCTTATGGGGAGTGGGGAAGTTGTTTGAGGGAAGGTGATGACCCTATTAGGTAGAGTGACACTTTTAGCGGTAAAATAAGGACTGATTTGCTGATTAATATAATCCATTTTTAAATTTTCATCGATCTCTTGGGCTAAAAATTGAGCATATTTATACAGTTTATCAATATTAACTGCCTTATCAGCTTGTTCTAAAGGTGTCTTGAGCAAATCGAAATAATACACCACCCGGGCGGCTTCATCGAAAATATGTTTATCGCGATCAAACTGATAAAACGCGCCGACAATCAGCATAGCAATGAGAGGTACTTGCAAAATAGTTAAAGCCAAATTGAGCTTATCTGCTAAAAAAACTTGAAAATTACGTTGTATTAACACGCTCCATTGCGATAGGAGTATTGTTAAACTGGCTTGAGGAAGCGATTGACGAGGCATCTTGTTTTAAATCCACACAGAATTTAGTAATAAATTTATTTAATGATTAATTTATTATAAATAATGGATAATCATAGAGTTAAAATTGATCTCATTCTACTTGTTTAGAATGGAAGTGTAGTCGGTAAATTACGAGTGATTATTAATAAAGGCGTTAAGAAAATAATAGCCCGCTGTACTAGATTCCGGTAGAAGGAAGATAGGTTAAAGCTAAAAATAAGAAAATTACTGATTAAGGAGTCAGTTTTTTTGCCTTTCTTTATTACATAATTACATTATAATATTCTAATAACCAACACAATGACATCTGCCTTTATACCTTCATTTTTAGACAAAACCATTGTGCATTATTGCTTTGAATGGCGATTCTTCAATCTTACCTTTACTGCCGGTTGGTTTAAATACAAATTAAATTGTTTACCAGTACATTATCCAAGCCAATATGAATCATATCATGTTACGATTTTTTCCGATTGTAAAATCAATACTTAATCTTTACTGAGTGAACTTAAGCAATATGTTATTATTATAATATCTATTACGAGATGGAAGAACAACTATGAGCGATAAAACCACTATTTTAATCGTTGATGATGAAATCGTTTCCCGTTATACCATAGAAGCGCTCTTAGAATCAGAAGATTATACTTTAGTCTTTGCTGAAAATGGTGAGCAAGGATTAGAAAAAGCGGAATTGCTTACCCCCGACTTAATTTTGTTAGATGTCATGATGCCAGGGATAAATGGTTTTGAGGTCTGTCGACGTCTCCGAGCCAACCCTCAATTGGCTAATTTACCCGTGGTTATGGTGACGGCGTGGGATGATCCAACCGCACGTTCACGCTGTCTAGAAATTGGTGCTAATGAAGTGATTTGTAAACCGTTTAACCGTAAAGATTTACATACGGTTATTAGTAAACTTATCCATTCTCATGAAGATTAATAAGTCCGATTTTTCATTAAGAACCTTCATGCTATTTTGATTATTCATTCGTGGAAGACCAACCACTATGGCGGAGAAAAGTCTTATTTTAATTGTGGATGATGAAATCATCTCGCGTTCTACGATTGAAATCTTACTTGCATCAGAAGGATATGAGTTAATTTTTGCAGAGAATGGAGCAGAAGCTTTAGTAAAGGCCATTGAATTAATACCTGATTTAATGTTATTGGATATCATGATGCCAGGGATGAATGGGTTTGAAGTTTGTCAGCAACTCCGTGCTAATCCGCGCACCTCAGAATTACCGGTGGTGATGATAACCGCTTTGGATGACCGAGAATCGCGGTTACGTGGTTTAGAAGTGGGTGCGGATGATTTCATGAGCAAACCCTTTGATCGTGCTGAATTACGTGCTCGTATTCGTACCATAACCCGTCTTAATCGTTACCGTCGCTTAGTTGAAACGGAAGAACAATTAGTTTATTTAGCTAATTACGATACCTTGACGGGTTTACCTAACCGTAATCTATTAATGGAACGACTGCAACAATCTCTCGGGCGTGCTCGTCGCAGTCATCGGGGTGTTGCGGTCTTAGTAGTCGATGTAGATAGTTTCCGAATTATTAATGATTCCTTTGGGCATGATTGTGCGGATAATTTGTTGTGTAAAATCGCACACCGTCTCACTCAAACGGTGTCCGAGATTGAAGCCACTGTGGCACGAATCAGTGGTGATGAATTTGTTATTTTGGTTGATACGGATAATCTTGTTAAAGAAGTGAGTGGGGTAGCACAACGATTATTAAATAGCATTAGCCAGCCGCTCATGCTCAATAAACATGAGATTATTGTGACGGCGAGTGTCGGTATTAGTGTTTATCCGAGTGATGGCGAAGAAGCAGCCGCTTTACTCAAAAATGCCAATACCGCAGTGTCACGTGCCAAAGCAGCGGGTAAAAATACTTATCAATTTTTTACGACCGAAATGAACCAAGCCGCTCTCAAACGTCTCATTTTAGAAAATCAACTGCGTCGAGTACTAGAGCGCGAGGAATTATGTTTATTTTATCAACCACAAATTGCCTTGAGTACTGGGCAGTTAGTGGGAATGGAAGCGTTGTTACGTTGGCAACATCCAGAATCTGGCTTACTTTCACCCAGTCAATTTGTTGCGGTTGCTGAAGAAATGAATCTGATCATCCCTATCGGTGAATGGGTATTGCGAACCGCTTGCTATCAAACTCAAGCTTGGCAAGCCGCCGGATTACTGCCAATTCGTATCTCTATTAATGTATCCAGTCGACAGTTTAAACCGGTTTATTGGTTACAAACGATTAAAAATGTTTTACAAGAAAGTCAATTGGCACCCAATTACTTAGAATTAGAACTGACTGAAAGTGTGCTGATGGAAGAACACAATGATAATAACAACAGTATCGTTGCGGTGTTAACGGAATTACGCACCATGGGAGTACAAATCGCGATTGACGATTTTGGCACCGGCTATTCTTCATTGAGCTATTTAAAAAGATTACCCGTCAACACCTTAAAAATTGATCGTTCTTTTATTCAAGATATTAATTCTAACCGTGATGATGCGGCTATTATTACCGCGATTATTGCGCTAGCGCATAGTTTGCATCTCTCAGTGGTGGCCGAAGGAGTAGAAAATAAGGAGCAACTCATTTTTTTACAAAGTCGACAGTGTGAAATTGTACAAGGCTATCTATTGAGCAAGCCATTGTCACAAGAAGAAATGACTAAACTGTTACAACGGATTGACCAGCAGCCGCTTTGCTTATTACCGGTTTAAGAAGATCAGGCTTAATTTTTGCTCGCAAAATCTGAACCTCACTTTTTTATTCATCATCTTCAATTGAGTACGTCATGGCTTTATGAAGCAGAATTTAATATCCATAACAATTATCCTCAGTAGTAGTATTTTAAGCTTTCTGGCTGAGAATATGATTACTCAAGCCAATGCTGATATGGGCGCGGCAACTGCGGTGGTTGAGAAAGCAACCCTAGACCAAGCTAATCAAGCGGTTGCGCCTACTCGCCCACCACCAGATAAGTCTTTAACTAATGAATCCAGTAAAACGACACCGGACTCTAATCCAACTACACCACTAAACTCACCTTCTAAACCGTCGATTCATCCTCAATCGAATCGGAATAACGCTAAAATTGACCCTATTCAATCAGAAATAGAATGGCTAAAATTACAAAATGCGGCCTTATCTCTCCAAAATCTAATTCAAACCGAAAAATACGCCCAAGAATTATCAAACCTACGACAAGATAAAGATAAATTACTTTTACAGAACGAATTAGAGGTTGAAAAAAGACGGCATGAATTAGCCCAATTACAAGCTGAAAAAGAAAAAGTATTACTCGACAATGAATTACAATCAGCCCATCAAACTCAATTATTGGCTCAATTTGAAGCTACAAAACGTCAACTAGAACTAGAAAACGACATTCATGATCAAGAAAAAAGGCAACTACTGACCGAATTGGCTAGCGAAAGAGATCGATTAGCTTTATTAAATGCTGTACAAGAAGAAAAAAATAAACAACAAGAATTGCAAATTCAACTCGAAACCGCCAAACTTAACTTGGCAATGGCTCAGGTTGAATTTGAAAAAAACAAACAGGGCCTCAATTTAGAAGAATTAACTCAAAAGATTTCGGCACGAGAACAACGTGAAATTTGGGAAAGTCAAGTTAATAACCCCCAAGAATATTTGCAAGAACCTTTTGTTGAGGGTCATTTAATTATCAGTGATCGTAAAATTGATCTCGATACAGTTATCGTGTCGGGAACAGCAGAGTACGTCAACGAGCGAATTCATTATTATAATAATAAAAATACTCAATATCCTATTTTCCTAATAATTGATCGTTGTTATGGTGGTTCAGTTATGGAAGGTTCAAAAATTCTGGAGGTGATGCATAATAGCCGTGCGCCGGTCTATGTGGTCGTAAAAACATTGGCAGCGAGTATGGCGGCGGTGATCACGACTTTAGCAACACGTTCTTATGCCTATCCCAACGCGATTTTAGTTCACCATCAAATGTTGAGTTTTGCTTTTGGTAATGAAAGACAAATAGCCGAACAGATGGAAGTTACTCAAGAATGGACTAAACGAATTATGTACCCAGTCGCCCAAAAAATGGGCATAACTATAGAAGAATTTACTAAAAAAATGTATGAAAAAGATTCTAATGGTAATTGGCGAGAATTCGCTGATAAAGCTACGCAATTAAAATGGGTGGATCAAGTCGTTAGCGATATAAGGGATGCTTCTATTACCAAAAAGCCAGTTGATATACTCGAAACTGAACCCGAAGAAGAGGAAGAGGAACCCGCTTTCCATGAGCAAACCTTCACTGAAAAAACGGATGTTCGAGGTCAACGTTATGTAGAATTGCCTCAGCTTATTCCATTAGATTTTTATTATTTGTATAATCCTCACAACTACTATAGATAGTCTTAACTTAACCAAGTTACTAATCATCAAGCAAAAAATAATTGCGTGATAATTATTAACTCACCTTACACATGACCACCCCCAGCCCCTCCTTGCTAAGGAGGGGAGTTATACCCGGCGAATTGGATAGCGTGTATACCCCTCCTTGCTAAGGAAGGGCTGGGGTGGTTGAGTCAAAAGTGCGTCAGGTGAGTTATTCAACGAAATATTAAGCTTAACTTACTTATTTAGTTTACCCCTTACTAACCTATTATAGGCAAACGACGACTCAACAGCCGCTATTCAAGGATAACAAAATATAAGTATGGAACATCCCCTTGATGAATTACATACCATCAGTGATTTTATTCGCTGGGGTGCAACTCAATTCAACAAAGCTCAGTTATTTTTTGGGCATGGTACTGATAATGCGGTAGATGAAGCCGCTACCTTGGTTTTATATGCTTTGCATCTCGCCCCAGAAATTCCAGCCATTTTATGGCATGCTCAACTCACTCACTCAGAAAAACAAGTCATCGTTGAATTCCTGAATCGGCGAATCCAAGAACGCATTCCCATTCCTTACCTGACCCACGAAGCTTGGTTTGCTCACTTGCGTTTTTATGTCGATAGGCGGGTATTAATTCCTCGCTCGCCCATAGCCGAATTAATAGAACAACGCTTCGAACCTTGGGTTCAAGTTGAACAGATTGAACGGATGTTAGATCTCTGTACGGGCAGCGGTTGTATTGCGATTGCCAGTGCGATGTTAGCTTTTCCACAAGCAGAAATCGATGCGGTCGATATCTCTAGTGAAGCCCTCGAAGTAGCACAAAAAAATGTTGAAAATTATGGGCTTGAACACCGAGTTCATACCCTATTTTCGGATTTGTTTGCTAGCCTGAGTGGTAAGCAGTATGATTTAATTGTCTGTAATCCGCCTTATGCAGATGCACAAGAACTCCAAAATATGCCAGAGGAATACCACTACGAACCTAAAGTCGGTTTAGCTGCGGGACAAGATGGATTATTGTTTGTCAAACGGATTTTGCGGCAAGCAGCACCCTATTTAACCCCCCATGGCGTGCTGATTGTTGAAGTGGGTCTGAGCCAAAACAGTTTGATAGCAGAATATCCTGATGTGCCTTTTATGTGGCTAGAGTTTCAACGCGGTGGTGAAGGCGTATTTTTATTGACGGCAGAACAATTACGTCTCTATGCTCATGTTTTCTAATTTTGGGTCGTGCTAACCAAGCGAAGGAGTTGTAATCCCGAGTGGCCATATTGTTAACATCGCTATCAATTTAGCACTACCAATGATTAAAGCATTCGGTTTTATTTTCTGTTGAGAAAGCCCCCATCAACTCAAAAACGCTGCTAAACTTAAAATAATTAGGAGTGAATTTGAGTGAGGAATTAAAGTCAATGAATAATATCATTTATCTAATAACAGCAATACCATTAAGCTTAATAATGGTTATGGTGATGATAGTGGCAATAAGCCTGTACCAACATATATCAGGGAACAATCATAGCAGCAGGAATTACTTTGCTAGTTTTTTTATGACTTTCATATTATTATTGAGTGTCACTTCTACCCACTTAGGAGCAGCGAACGTGAAAGAATCAATCACTGGTAAGAAAGAATCAATCTCTGGCAAAAATACCAAACCTGAAACGGAAAAATCGAAAAAATCCGACGATGAACAAACTAATGAAGAGAAAATCAAACCGAATGACCCTCCCAAGATTGATATGCCTCAAAACCGGATTTATAGAAATAAAAAACGAAATAAATAACTTAAATAACTATTGACAGAAAAAATAATGTATTACTTTATATAAACTAGTCAAGTAACCCTAATAGCTATAGAAAATAAACCGAATTGATATGCTAATTCATGCTCCTAAAGCCTATGTTCCTAATTGTAAACACGATATTTTTGTAAGCTATGCTCGTGTTGATGATGAACCATTTGCCGGAGCAGATAAAGGCTGGGTAACCACATTAATAACCGGTTTAAAAATTTTATTGGGAAAGAAACTCGGTAGCCCAGAGTTGTTTTCATTGTGGATGGATCATGAATTACGGGGTAATACGCCAACCACACCCCACATTTGTAAACAACTAGAAACTTCTGCTCTATTTGTGTTGATCCTCTCTCCAGCTTATGAGGTATCTCAGTGGTGTCAGTTCGAACTGAATACTTTGTTGGCGATAGCTGGGAAAGATTCCGGGCGGATTTTTGTCGTTGAACACGATATCGTTGAAGAACGATCACCCGATTTAAGTGATCTACTCGGGTATAAATTTTGGGTACGCAATGAATTTGGGCAACCTCGTATCTTAGCCATTCCTAAACCCAATCCCGAAGAATTTGAATATTACCAAAAACTGGATGATCTCGCTCGACAATTAGTTGAAAAACTGAAAGAATTAAAACAAGAAGCCCAAGCAAAGTTAGCAACGACACCAACATTACCCTCTGATTATGCTGACCTAATAGCGGCGACAACCACCTTAACGACTCGGTTACCCGCTGACGAGGCTGATCCTACACCGACTATCACCTCTCCACCTACAACCACCGTCTTTTTAGCTAAAGTGAGCGAAAATTTAGAAAAACATCGTCAAGAAGTTAAAGGCTATCTTGAACAACAAGGTGTACGAATATTACCAACGAAAGAATATGCATTCGCCACTTTACAACAATCACTTGATCAAGACTTAAAGGAATGTCAGTTATTTGTTCAATTGTTAAATGATAATAGCGGTGGTTTTATTAACTATCCTTTATTTCAATATCAGCGTGCTCAAGCAGCATCATTACCAATTTTGCAATGGCGTGATCCCCGGTTGAATTTAACCACGGTTACTGATTCAGTTCAGCGTACGCTTTTGGAAGCCAGTACCGTTATGGCGGTGCATTTATTTGAATTTCAAACCTACATTATCAAATACTTAACCCCAGCACCGGTTGAGATACCTAAACCGACCACTGCCGGGGACATATTAGTATTTATCAATGCCGCACCAGAAGATATGACGTTAGCCCACCGCATTAAAGACATTTTAGATGCGCATGGCATTGGTTATAGTTTACCCCTAGAGATTTCTACGAGTACCAAAGCGGCGGAAATACGCAATTATTTAGAGCAAAATTTACTTTATTGTGATTCTATTATCGTCCTTTACGATAACACCTCGGCCGTTTGGGTTAATGAACAACTTTTATATTGCCGACGCATGCAAAGGCTGCGAGACCAGCCCTTGAAAATTATTGCAGTGTATAGCACACCTTCTCCTAACAAACCTCCTTTGAATATTAAATTACCTAATATGCAAATTTTAAATTGTCCGGCAACCCAAGTAGAAAGTTGTTTACCTCTGTTCTTGCAGTCATTATAAATTATGAGTGATTTTCCTTATCCTGGCTTACGCCCGTTTCACCGCTACGAAACGGATATCTTTTTTGGACGTGAAGCAGCCACTGATCAACTTATCGAAAAATTAGGCCAAACTCGCTTTATGGCTGTGGTTGGTCCGTCAGGATGTGGTAAATCTTCACTGGTACGTACCGGATTGCTGGCGGGTTTAGAAGCCGGATTTTTAGCCACTGCCGGTGTCCATTGGCGAATCGCCGAATTACGCCCGGGTAATCACCCTTTTGCGCGCTTAGCCGAAGCTTTATTAGTCGATAAAGCCATTGGTCCCGAATATACGCTACCGTTTGCAGAACCCGCTGAAGCGATTGCTTTCCTTCATGCTCAATTACGGCGAGGCCCACTGAGTTTAGTGGAAGTTCTCCGCGAAACAACCTTACCAGAACAAACTAATCTGTTAATCGTGGTTGATCAATTTGAAGAAATTTTTCGTTACTATTATCAAGGGGCTGCCAATGAAGCCGCCGCTTTTGTCGCCTTACTCTTAACCAGTAGCCAATTATCAGCTCGGCCCATTCAAGTCTATGTCGTTATCACCATGCGTTCTGATTTTATTGGCGACTGTGCCTTATTTTACGATTTACCTGAAGCGATCAATCAAGGATTATTTCTCACTCCACGGTTAACGCGCGAACAACTACGTGAAGCCATTGAAGCACCAGCCAATGTCTTCGACGGTGAAATTGAACCCGGTTTAATCAATCGGTTACTTAATGACGCGGGTAATGATCCCGATCAATTACCGTTATTACAACATGCTCTCATGCGCATGTGGCACCTCGCTCAAGCGGAAAATTCCCCCACTATGGTATTGACGATTCAACATTATGAAGCCATTGGTGGTTTAGCCGAAGCCTTGTCTCGACATGCAGACGAAGCTTATGCCGAATTGAATCCGCTTGAGCAAAAAATAGCTGAAATTCTGTTTTGCAATCTAACCGACCGCAGTAAAGGCCTTCAATATACTCGTCGTCCAGCCCCATTAGAAGCCGTTGCACTCCAAGCCAATGTTTCATGGCAACAAGTGGCTCAAGTGGTAGAAATTTTTCGCCAACCCGGTCGAAATTTTTTAACCCCGGTCGTGGGTAGCCCGTTAACGCCAGAAAGTATATTAGATATCAGTCACGAAAGCCTTATTCGTCAATGGCAACGCTTAAATCAATGGACTAAAGCCGAAGCCGAAGCCGCTGAACTTTATCAACGTTTAGAAGACAGTGCCGGTCGGTGGCAGGAGCAACGAGCGGAATTATGGTCTGGGATTGAACTCGAAATTGCTTTAACTTGGCGTCAACAACATCAACCCACCGCTAACTGGGCTAAACGTTATGGTGAAGCCGAGGGCAAATATTTTGACTTGGCCATGCAGTTTTTAGATAACAGTAAAGCCAAACAACAAGAAGAACTCAAACAAGCAGAATTAGCTCGACAACGACAAGCCAAACAAGAACTCCACCAAGCTAAACTGAAAGCCAAAGCCCTGTTAGCCGGTAAAACCGCGACTTGGGCGCTATTAGGACTGATCATCGCTATTACGCTAGCTTTATGGGGTTATTGGGAACGAGATAAAGCCTTATTGGCTAAGCAACAAGCAGCGCAGTCTGAAAGTGCGCGTACTCATAGCCTGTTCGAATTACAATTGACCCATGCGGCTTTATTAGCGCGCGATGAAGATTATGCGGCGGCAAAGGTTATTTTAAAAGCAACTCGGGAACTGGATAATCAAATCCCAACGGATCGTCGTTACGCACGCAATTTAGTGGCTTGGTTTTGTGAGCTACGGGGTGAAGCCCCGCAACAAACCTATGAAGGGGCCGGGGCACAACTACTTACGGTAGCCATTAGCCCAGATGGACAAACTTTAGCCGCTGCTGGCGAAAAAGGAACTTTAGTCTTGTTTGATGTGGCCACGGGTCGACCACGTCAATATCTACAGCGGCATAGCAAGTCTGTCTTAGCTGCCCTATTTCATCCTCAGCAACCCTGGCTTATCAGTGCGGGTAAAGACCAACGAATCATCATTTGGTCACTGACAACTGGCAAACCCATTTTAGAATGGCAAACGCCTGATCAAATCAGCGCCTTAGCTTTAAGTCCGGATGGCACACAATTAGCCAGTGGTGGGACCGATAATCATATCACTTTGTGGGACTCACGAACGGGGCAAATTTCGAAAGAGTTCAAAATTGAGGGAAAAACAGTTGATATTAACGATTTGGCCTTTGATCCGCAAGGTCGATGGTTAGTTAGCGCTACCAGTGATAATACTGCCACTTTGTGGGATTTAGTTAACCTTAAAAAAATACGTACTTTTAATGGACATACCAGTGAAATTTGGGGTGTGACTTTTGATTCTACGGGAACATTCCTGGCAACCAGTAGTGATGATAAAAGTATCAGATTGTGGAATGTAGCGACGGGAGAAACTTTGCGCGTATTGCGCGGTCATCAAAATACGGTATTTAAAGCTTATTTTATCGATATCGATAACGGCCATTATTTGATTTCGGCTAGTCAAGACCGTACTTTACGAATATGGGATACTGACAGTGGTACGAATTTAAGGGTTTTACAAGGACATACCGCCGGGGTTACCGGGTTGGTGATTTGGAAAAACTCCATTTTTAGTTCCAGCAATGATGGGCAAATAATGCGTTGGCAAGCGGTATTACCTGATCAAACCGTGGTCAAATTACCTAATGAGCCCGCTTCAACTGCCATTGCGCCAGATGGTAAACATATTGCGGTTGGTTTTGCCAATGGAACGCTGCAATGGTATTCCTTACCAGCAGTTCAACTACGATGGGAAAATAAACAAGCCCACGCCAAAGATATCCAGCGGCTCAATTTTAACGCCACCGGCAATTTATTAGCTTCGGCAAGCTTTGATAATACGGCTAAACTCTGGCAAGTCAGAGAAAATCAGTTAACTGAACAACAAGTCTTTAAAGGACATCAAGATGCCATTTACGCGCTGGCTTTTTCTCCTGATAGTCGTGTTCTGGCTACGGCTAGTTATGATAGTCAATTTGGCTTATTTACCATTGGTAGTCATCAACAACGCTTTCATAAAGCACATGATGGACTGCTCTATTCAGTTAATTTTGATCTCAGTGGTACTCGTTTATTAACGGCTGGAGAAGATGGCTATACCCGATTATGGAATATTGATAAGGAACCCCCGGTATTATTACAAACCTTTCCTAAAGCTCAAGATCAGGTGATGTGGGCAAACTTCAGCCCGGATAACCAACAAGTGGCTACGGGAGGACGAGATTGGTTAGTCCATGTTTATTCAGTCAAAGACAATCAACTTCGTCATCGTCTCATTGGGCATGAGCAAACTATCCTGCGAACCAGTTTCACCCCAGATGCCCAGCAAATGGTAACCGTCAGCGGCGATGCTACGGTACGTTTCTGGGACTTAAGCAACGATAGAGAATTGTTTACTTTATCGCTACCGACTTCATCTGCAGAAGGCTCACCATTATGGGATTTTGATTTTCGATGTATTGGTCAAGATTGTTGGATAGCTGTCCCACTAACACAAGGTAAATTAGTACTTTATCAATTAAAAGCGATTTATAAATAAATTTGGAGTCTATGATGAAAAGACTTTTTGTTATCAGTGCTCTCTCTATATTTTTTCGAGTATCTTCCCCAAAAATAACAGGTATTTGGTAAGTGATAGCTTGTTTTCAAAGGGATTGCATAATCTAGTGAGTTCTACAAGCAGCCAAATAGGGTGGGCATTGCCCACCATAGTGTTAATGACGATACCCAATAGGTGTGCGGTGCACACCCTACGGGAAAATTTAGTGCAAAAGCAAAATAGTTGAAAAAGGTGTATTACAACATAAAAACACGCACCTAATGCACCCTACGTTCACTAAAAGTATGAATTAGTTATCACCAAAAAATTTATCAAATCCTCGTTCTCTTAATCCAGTTATAAGTTTTTTGTCACCCGTCCATAAAAATCCGTCTAATTCTAAGGTAAGTGCAACAAAAAGGGTGTCATCTTTATCAATTTCTCTACATAATTGGTATGCTTCTTCCCAATGTTGTTTACTGATTTTATCTTCCTTAAAAAAATTTACTCTTCTTAAACAGAGATGTAGTAGTTCAATCACTTGATAGTTTGTTAGTTGACTTGACTTGATAATTTTTTCTTTCAGGTTGAAAAGTTCAACATAAGCTAGTTCACAAGTAAAGAAATGATGTTCACTATTGAGTAGCACTTTTGCAAGTCTTGAACTGCCGTTGAGTAAAACTGAAAACAAGATATTAGTATCCACAATGATAGTTTTACTCATATTCAAGCACTTTTCCTTTCAATTTATTCCAAATATTCCGTTTGACTTCTTCGCCCAATTCAAAAGCTTGTTCTTCTGTCAGTTGGCTTTGTTCACGAATAGAACGTAGTAATTCCTCATCGCGGTGTAATTGGGAAAAATCAACATTTTCATCATAATACTTTGCTTCAGTATCTTTGTAGACCTTTTCGGACTGTTCATCTAAAAACCACAAAACCAGTTGAGCAACGCGGTAGTTGGGTTTTAGGATAATTTCCCGCCCCATCTGATTAGTAATCGTCAATGGCATGTGTCCCATATAGCCTGGGTTCATGTAGGTTGTGACAATGTGAATACCGAGTCGGGTAATACTACTACGTGGAAATATAATACCTATCATATTGTCAGGGATATAGATTTTTTCAAAAATACCTACAAAAGCAGTTTCCCCATTCTTTAAGGAATGTGTTTCAAATTCCCGCTTGATAACATCTGCTTCGTTTATGGTTTCACCCAGAACGTATTGATTAAACTGATATTCATAAAGAATGTTGCCCAGTCTCAGATCAATGGAGGCGGGTTGTATAGCGGCTTCGTTAAAGGGTTCGACAATATTTATCCCTTTAGTAATCATGTTCTTAATAACTTTATCGGTGACGACGTTTGCCATGTTACGTTTCTCACGGTTGTGGTATTGGAGTGCATCTTTCTAAATTTAAGTTTAACAACTTTTTTAAAACCTCGTTATCCTCTAAATTTGCTGACAAGGTCACCTTAATTAATTAAAGTTTTGTCTCCAACTAAAGGTATCGTTTCGCAGATAATTGCTTTGAATGAGGATTATACCAAGAACCAAATTGACGAGAATAGTTATGTAAATAAAATGGGAAAGTTAGAACAGAAATTAACCCCGCTCTATTTTTCAGCGAGGGATGTTGGGTTAGCTCCGATTGAGTGTAAAGATCGGAGTCAGCAATTTAAAAATGTTATGGCGATAGCACATAATATTATTTTGCCCTTTTCAGAGATAGGATCCAAAACGTGGGAGAAACCTAATAGAGATTATTTGGTTTTCTCAGCGATTAAAGATTACCGTAAAGAATTATTGAAACTTGAGTTTGAACTTGAAAAGGTGCATAAATAGCTAGGTAAGCTAAGCATTGCTAACCATAATTGGTGTTAATGACGATACCAAATAAGTGTGCGGTGCACACTCTATGGGAAAAGTTAGCCAGTAGCAAGCGTAAAATGGGTAGAGCGAAGCGAAACCCATCATTTCAAAAAAGCGGAATTCGTAACCGTGTGAGGTATAGCTCGCTACTTCCTGGATTCCGCTTCGCTCCATCCAGGCTACATTTTTTTATCCTAGCTTAGTAGTACACCCATTTCTTGACACCAATTCGCAATTTTGACTTTAATAAGATCACGAATTTCTCTGGTTTTAGCTAGTTTTTCTTCCTCAGTACCGGTTAATGCCGCCGGATCAGGAAAGCTCCAATGGAGTCGTTTAGCAATCCCTGGAAAAACGGGACATTTTTCGGCACTGGTTTCGTCACACACGGTGATGACATACGCAAATAGTCGACCGGTTTGGAATAAATCGAAAACAGCTCGCGTTTTTTTATGGGAAATATCAATGCCCACTTCCTGCATAACTTTGACGACTAAAGGATTGAGTGTACCCGGTGATAAGCCCGCACTTTCTGCTTCAAATTGTTCGCCACCGAAATGATTAAGCCAAGCTTCAGCCATTTGGCTTCTGGCACTATTGTGAACACATACAAATAGGACTTTCTGTTTTGCCATCTTGAATACCTCGACGATTTATAGCCATGATTCAATTTGCTTCTGTTCAGGAATGCCACCGGCGTGTACCACTTTACCATCAATAACAACGCCAGGAGTAGACATCACGCCGTAAGAGGCAATTTGTGCAAAATCTTCCACTTTTTCTAAAGTCACCGCCACACCTTTTGCTCGTGCTACTGTTTCAATCCGAGCGAGCGTCGCTTTACAATTGGCACAACCACTACCGAGTACTTTAATATTTTTCATCACTTTATCCTTTAATCATTGGGAGTATTTTAACTATCAAATTTCGCTAATTATTTTTCAATTAAGTAAATTAAATAGCCAACCCACTAAGGTGATAGCAACCATCAACACCGCCACAAATAATAATAACCCTGGCACCCGAATAACTTTCCGCAAAATTAACAATTCGGGTAAAGAAATCGCCGCAATGCTCATCATGAAGGCTAGGGTTGTACCGAGCGCAACGCCTTTTGCTAACATCGCTTCTGCTAACGGAATCACACCCACTGCATTGGAATATAAGGGAATACCTAACATCACTGCCATCGGTACGGCGAGAAAATTGTCGCGTTCGCTTAAACTGGCTATCCACGTTTGGGGAACATAGCCATGAAACAGTGCACCGGCACTGATACCGATTAATACCCATAGCCAAATGCGTCCAACAATTTCTGTGACTTGACTGACTGCAAAGGCATGTCGTCCTCGTAACGAGGTATCTATCGCTGGTTGGACAATTTCTCCCATTTGGATTTGCCAAACATAGGCTTCTACCCATTTTTCGGGATGAAACCGTTCCATAGCGATACCACCAACATAAGCGACGGTTAACCCAGCCGTAACGTATAATGCGGTGAGTTGCCAACCAATTAGTCCGATGAGCAGGACTACGGCAACTTCGTTAATCATGGGACTGGCAATGAGGAAGGAAAAGGTGATACCTAACGGAATTCCTGCTTCAACAAAACCAATAAAAAGCGGTACTGAAGAACAGGAGCAAAATGGCGTCACCGCCCCTAATGTCACGGCTAAAATACGTGCGAGTGTTTTAGAACGTCCTTGTATCACGTTCCGTACCCGTTCTGGACTAAGCAAAGTACGAAATAAACCCATGAGGTAGATAACAATCACTAACATGATAAAAATTTTGGTTGTGTCCATGACCCAAAAGTGTAAAGCGGATCCCAACTGGCTAGCAGGTGATAAACCACCGAGTTGGTAAACTAACCAATGGGCGAATTGCTCAAACATGAGCGTTTTCCCAAATAAACCATGGGCGGGTGCGATTGACGAGATAAACGATAAATAGCATGACCGGAACTTCGACTAATACGCCCACCACGGTTGCCAAGGCAGCGCCAGAATTCAATCCAAATAAACTAATCGCTACCGCAACGGCTAATTCAAAAAAGTTGGAAGAACCGATTAAAGCGACGGGACCAGCAATTTCGATAGGAATTCGCCATAACCATGCCCAGGTATAAGCGATGGCTGCCACCCCAAGACTTTGAATTATCAATGGGATAGCAATGAGTAGAATCACGAAAGGTTGAGCTAAAATGATTTCGCCTTGAAAACCAAAGAGAAGTACGACCGTCAGCAGTAACCCAACGATAGTCCAAGGTTTTAGGCTGTCGGTAAATTGAGTCACACGTTCTTCACTACCCCGTTGTAATAATTGAACTCGAGTCAAATAACCCGCCACGAGCGGAATCACCACATAGAGCACTACCGAAAGTAATAAGGTTTCCCAGGGCACGACAATATCACTAATACCTAATAAAAATGCCACAATGGGCGCATAAACTAATATCATCACGATGTCATTCAAAGAAACTTGTACTAAGGTATAAGTCGCGTCGCCTTTAGTTAATTGACTCCAAACAAATACCATCGCAGTACAGGGTGCTGATCCCAGTAGAATCATCCCGGCAATGTATTCTTTAGCGTTTTGTGGTGTCACCCAATCGACAAAGACTATTTCAAAAAATAACCAGCCCAATGCAGCCATGGTAAACGGTTTAACTAACCAATTGGTTACTGAGGTTACAATTAAGCCTTTAGGACGTTCGCCAATATGTCGGAGTGAATTAAAATCGATGTTGACCATCATAGGATAAATCATCACCCAAATGAGTATGGCTACCAACAGATTGACATGTCCTATTTCTAAGTGACTTAACCAAGTAAACCAGTGAGGGAACAGATTACCTAAACCGATGCCGGTAGCAATACACAACGCCACCCAAATGGTTAAGTAACGTCCAAAAAACCCTAATGGATCACTATCGGTCAGTTGTTTGGCGGCGATTTCACATTGGACACTCATGATGGGTCTCCGATAGAAATAAAGAATGGTTAAAAATAATTTATATTAATATATGCGTATAGACAAATATAATAGGAGTTAGTTATAAAATCAAGTATTAATTAAATAAATTGGCTAATTTAGTTTAGCTAATCTGGTTGTTATTATTCAAGCGTACAGCGTATTTGTTCTCGATTAGGCATTAAGGATAGATTTTGTCTATCGGTGCAAAAAGGCTTTACCTCTTGAACACCGCTCACTGTTGTTTGCAAAACTTGCCTTACCCAAGCGGGCAAATCAGTATGTAATTGATAATAAACCCATAAACCTTCACGTCGATCTTGAAGAAGATTAGCTGCCTTTAAGATGGCTAGGTGGCGGGAAATTTTAGGTTGGGCTAAATTGAGAACATAAGTTAATTCACAGACGCAAAGTTCACCCTTTTGTTGTATCAGGACGACACAACGTAACCGGGTTTCATCGGCTAAAGCACGAAAAATTTTTTCGGGAGACATTTATCAATACGCACCCTAGATTAGTAAATTCATTAGCAGAATTTAGCATCACTTTGTCATTTTCTCACGGTCAAGAACAATCCTCTCTCCATCAAGCAAGAGAGAGGCAAGCATGAATTAATCTAATACTTTTACCCCAGTATCAGTGCCTAATAATAAGATATCTGCTGGTCTTTTAGCAAACAGACCGTTGGTAACAACACCAACAATTTGATTAATCTCACTTTCTAATTTAACCGGTTCGGCAATTTCTAAATGATGTACATCTAAAATGACATTACCATTATCCGTCGTCACCCCTTCACGCCATATCGGTTGACCACCCAATTTGACCAATTGACGAGCCACATAACTTCTCGCCATCGGGATGACTTCAACGGGCAACGGGAATTTACCCAGGACATCAACTAATTTACTATCGTCAGCGATACAAACAAAGCGGGTACTGACTGCTGCCACGATTTTTTCTCGCGTCAGCGCACCCCCACCGCCTTTGATAAGGTGTAAATAGCGGTTCGATTCATCAGCACCATCAATGTAGACTGAGATTTCATCTACACTATTCAGTTCAAATACAGGAATACCATGTGATTTAAGGCGTTCAGCAGTGGCATTGGAACTGGCTACTGTACCTTCAATTTTATTCTTAATCTGGGCTAGTGCATCGACAAAGTAATTAGCGGTACTGCCGGTACCCACGCCAATTACTGTCCCAGGAACGATATGTTCTAAAGCCGCTCTAGCTACTTGTTGTTTTTTCTCATCAGGTGTCAAGGTCTAATTTTCCTCTAAAGTTATTGGTTAATAAAAATTGACTAAGATGCACCCATAGCGGTAATGTGAAACCCACAATCAACGTAAATAATTTCCCCGGTAATCGCCGATGCTAAGTCAGAACAAAGAAACGCGGCAGTATTACCCACTTCTTCAATAGTCACATTGCGTCGCAAGGGTGCATTTCTTTCAACATAATCTAACATATTGCGAAAATCTGCAATGCCGGCAGCGGCTAAAGTGCGAATTGGTCCAGCGGAAATTGCATTCACTCGAATACCTTCTGTACCTAGACTATACGCCATGTAGCGAACATTGGCTTCTAAACTAGCTTTAGCCAAACCCATAACATTGTAATGAGGAACAGCCCGCTCAGCGCCAAGATACGTGAGAGTTAATAAAGCGGCTTGACGACCCGCCATCATACTACGTCCCGCCATCGCTAAGGCAGAAAAGCTATAAGAACTAATGTCATGTGCTATCCTAAAACCTTCACGAGTCGCATGAGCTAAAAATGTACCTTCTAATTCTACTTTTGGAGCAAAAGCGACTGAATGAATGATAATATCTAAGCCATCCCAAGATTTTTTTAATTCAGTAAAGACCGCTTCAATTTGTTCGTCACTCCCGACATCACAAGGTAAAGTGATTGATGAATCACATTCAGCAGCCATCTTTTCTACCCGCTCCTTCAGTTTATCATTTTGATAAGTAAACGCGAGTTGTGCACCTTCGCGGTGCATTGCTTGCGCAATTCCCCAAGCAATGGAACGATTACTGGCTAATCCAACAATTAAAGCGTTTTTACCGGCTAAAAATCCCATTTTGTTCTCCCTATCAAGGTTAATTTGATAACTTGTTGTACTTAAAAGTTCTATTTTTGGTTAAAAAAATTTATTTGTTATTAATAATTTAAATTAAATCACATTTAAACTCTATCTTGAGGTTGAACTGGCTTTTGAATTGAAATAAAGTTATTTTTGTTAACTCATCGTCAAATTTTTAAAATTTGCTAGCACATAAAATTAAAAAAGGCTTATTGGTGACAAAAACTAATCCAGGAATTAATAATTAGGATTATCAAACCATCGACTATCAATAATATCTCAATTATTGCTATTATGGTACTGCTATTGCATTCGGAGACATTGCAGAAAATATAAATAGAGTAAGTAAATGAGTTGAAAAATGGCCACAGCGAGTTGGGAACGGGTTCAAATTTTACCAATTAATACTGCAATGAGACAAACGAGTCAATCTATACAGGTAGTCAACAAATTGATAAAATAGCTAGAATAGCAGATGGATTAAATGAAATTGCGAATTAGATTAGGTGTAACCCAAGTTGATAACTTCGGTTTTTGTTGATAAATTTGCTAAAGATTATTTTACAACTGAGTGTTGTTATTGCCTTCTTTTCAGTAAGTTTGGCTTATATATTTGGTAACCCCAAACTTTTATTAAAAAAAACCATTAGGAAGTTTCCATCTGCTGAGCTACTTTATTTTTTGGCTCTATTTTTTACTGAATACGCTTACTTTTGCCTTATTCTGTTTCTTTTCTAAAGAAAACGTCATAGATGAAATTATTCCCAACTTATATCTCGGTCGGCGACTTTGGCCTTTTGAAATACAACATTACGTTGGATTTAACTGCTGAATTTAATGAAGTGAGTTTTATTCGCAATCATCATGATTATTAATGACTCATTTGGCTCATAAAGGTGTTTTTGTTCATTGTGCATTGGGACATGGACGAAGTGCTATAATAATAAGATTTCTTCTTAAAAGTGGTATGGTGAAAAATTCTGATGAAGCCATTAATTTTGTTAAATCTAAAAGAAAAAACTTGCATTTGTCTTCTATTCAATGATGGTATTCAACGATGGGTTCTAGAGCAATATCAGCACAACTTAGAATCTAAATGAGCCACTTTTAGTTTGAAAATAAGGCGATAAATTTATGATTATGCATGAAGGAAGAAAATACGTTAGACATCCGGCTTCTGTACCCATTGAAGTATGGAAATTTAGCCAAACTGAGCATAATATTCAACAATTAAATAATGTTGGCTTAGGTGGTTTATCCTTCGAGTCTGAAGTCGCTTGGGAAATCGATTCAATGATTGCTATCCGTGTCCTAATGGAACCCCTTATTGTTTTACGAGGGAAAGTCGTGTGGTGTCATAATAAAGGCGATCACTTTGAGGTTGGGGTGCAATTTTGGGAATTGCAAAATGAAGTGGTAGAAGAAGTATGCCAAATTGAAATCTATCAAAAACTGATCCGTGAAATGGTTTCTTCAGAATGGAATAACAATGAAGATGAGTTTTTATGATAATTATAAAAAAATCATTGTTATCAAAATTTGAAGTCTTAAGGTGTTAAGGTTGTATTTTAGAAATAAATAATGTACTTTTATTCAGTTGGTAGAATTCTTGCTGCTTTCTAATTACAGTCTTCTGAGTGTAAACATTCCAGTCAAACTACTTCATTTAAAGGAGATCCGGAGATGAACACTAATGACACTTTCACGGCACGAATGCTTGAACAAATTTGGCAAATTATTAATTATCAAAATAGACTTGAACAAGAAGGACGAGTATTAAGTATTGATGAAGCCGCTTTTGAATGGATAGATCGCTATGCCGCTCTCTTTCCACAACGCCCATCAACAATCGGTTAAGGTTTGATAGGATCTCCATGTGCGAGGATAGTTGCAATAACTTCTACCGATTGTTCCGTCGAGTTCTTTTCATTTTCTAACAGTATTCGTACTGCCCAAGGTAGACCACGTAATTTTTTAGCTGACCATTCTTTTAACCATTTGGTATCGGTTTTTGTCCGTTCGTCAACATATAGATATTCGAATGATAATTTATAACCTTCTAAAGCAGTAACCGAAATGGCCTCCTTTTCTAGCCTTTCAGTGGGGTCAGTTGCAAAAGCGGGAACCGTGCGAATTTCTACCCCGGTCTCTTTTTCACTCGGTAACAATTGCCAAGTCATTAGACCGGGTTGCCGTCCTGGTGAAACGGTTGATACCCAAGCTATTTTCTTTTCTTCTCCTTCAAAAAAAATACATTTTCTTTGAAAACATCCCCCCTGATCTTTATCAGGATACGTATAGGGAAAAGCACCGGCTAAAGCACGTTCAATTTGTAATAAAATGAGTACTTTATCTAAAGTTTCATCGAGATAGTTATGAGAACGACTCCAATCATTGACCACGGTATTCATTCCCACCGCTAACATTAACATAATTAAGGTAGATAATGTCAGCGCCACAACTAACTCTAACAGAGTAAAACCAGCTTGGTTATAGCGAATAGTTAACAACGGTTTCTCAAAATAAAAATAACTTATTGAAAATTGCAAATTTGAATTGCAAATTAAAAAACTTTCTTCTTCTAGTTATTGTGCGGTATCTCGTTTTATTAGTCTCACTGTGCTTAATTCTATTCCTTTTTCCTCATCTCGCAAAGTATAAGGTTCTAAAGCTAATTGCATCGGTTTAGTTTGCTGTTCGGGTTTTTCCAACGGTTCACCGATACTGATAGTTAAATTTTTTTTATACTGGCTGGGTAACTCTGGATATTCTGGCTCTTTAAGCACCTGAGCCGCATTGATAGCCGAACGTAAAAATAGGGTTCGTTCAATGTCATCAGTGGCTTTAAAAGCTAACCGTTTGCTTCCGGCTAATAAACCGAGTATTGTTCCTAATGCCATACCCACGATAGCCATCGCCACGATTACTTCGAGTAAAGTAAACCCCTGTTGTCGAGTATTATTTTTTCTCATCTACAATTTCCGCTTCCACTTTACCCGTTAATGGATTAACCCGAATAACCGCTTTATGATCCAAATAGCCTAAAATAATTTCGCCCCCACTACTACCACCTTCAGGATAAAAGGTGATTTGATATACTTTCTTCTGTTTATCATCCTCTGACTGTTTATCATCACTTCGTTTTTCACCCCATTGTAAGGTGGTTCCTCGGCTAACCCACTGCCCGGGGGTCATTTTTTGAGGTGATTTATCTGCGGTATTCTCTTGACCTTCATAAAATGAAGCCACTTTCTGTTTACCTTCTACAATAGCAGAGCGCCGAGCGTAGTTGAGTACGGCTACCGCTTCACGCATTTGTGCTTTGAGTAGCGTGAGTTGACCACTGCCAATATGAGGAATAACTAAACTCGCCATCATCCCAATGATAGCCATAACAATTATTAATTCGAGTAAAGTAAATCCAGCTTGAACAAATTGACGCTGGTTTTTAGTAGAAAAAGCCGATATGAATCTATTTACTATCAGACTTCCAATGAACGATGTCGGCATTGTCACCTTCTCCTCCTTCTTGACCATCTGGACCAAAAGAATAGAGATCATAAATCCGTCCTTCGTTACCCGGTTTCCGATATTGGTAATCATAACCCCAAGGATCTTTTGGTAACCCTTTTTTCAAATAGGGACCTTGCCATCTGGGATTGCTTGAGGAATTTTTCGCTAGATCTTCTAAACTATCAGGATATTTAGACATGTCTAACTTATAAGTATCTAACGCGACCTCGATATTAGCGATTTGGGTTTTGGCTGCACTGCGTTGACCTTGACCGAATTTACCCATCAGACTGGGACCAACGATGGCCGCTAACATACCTAAAATGGCCATAACAATTAATAATTCAATTAAAGTAAAACCTTGTTTTTTATTGAATTTACTAATTAACATTATTTTCTCCTTAATTTACCTAAAAATAAAATTTTCTGGTTAACCGCCAAACCGGTTGGTTTATTTAAAGACGTTATGCTCATCGTTATTTTAGTCCATAATATAAGAACATCAAGACGGTATGTAAACTTATATTTTTTAAGCACCATCCGACTGGATGACTTAAAATGATTTAATAATCAAATCAATTTAGCTAAAATAAATAATATCTATTTAATAATGGCTAGTGCTAAAAAAGAATTGATTTTACCGTAATTAGGGGTTGCAATCCCGGGTTGCGACTTTAGTATCACTAACTGTTTAGCACTACCTAATAATCGACTCATTATTGGAATTAGACAATTGATTTGCAACTATTTTGATTTCTTAGGATGATTAAACATATTATTTTCTTGATTGGACTCAATGGATTAACTGGTGCATTGGCTTTGGAGTTCATTACTATACCCAGTGTGGTTTCAGTTCCAGTTCAAGAAGACCACTGGAATCCTTTGCAACTTCCTACTCTTCCTAATACCCAAACTTGGGTTACTCAATTAAATGAACTCAGTCTTTGGGAGAAAAAAACGACCCAGTTAATGGAATTATCAACCCAAAGCAAATCGTCATTAACCACTAAAATCGGTAATGAATTTAAGTTTGTCGGTATTATTCAACAAGGATATAAAAGCTATATCTTGCTTTTAGATAATAATAAAAAAATCAGTTCCTATTTCATAAACAGTCATCTCCCTAATGGTGCTCTGTTACGAACGATACATGATGATACGATTGAAGTTGTTCATGAGGGCAAAATTCAACTTATTAAATTATATGAATAGCTTAAACCTACCAAAGCGAAATAAAAAATAACTAATTAATAATGAATTCTATTTTTATCCTTAATTCCGGTATGACTCAACCTAACGAGAAAAATCGAGATAAGCCGGCATTACATCGCATTGTAATCGTCAGTTTGGTAGTACTCGTTACCGGTTGTGTTCCTACAGCGGCAGTTTTTTCTCCCAGCTTACCAACTCCTTTGCGTAAACCTATCAAAACCGAAAAAATTTCTGCTACTTCAGAAATGAAAATCGCCGCAGAAGAACCCATCTCTCAGCTCCGGTTTAAACCAACTCCGTCTCTGCCAGTCACCACGGCAACAACTTCTTCAGCACAGCTCAGTGAAACCGGTTCTTTTCCTCACTTTGCCAAAGTAGCACCGGTAAGCGTTAATGTGGAAGGATTACCATTGCCAGCTTTTATTAACGAGGTTTTTGGTAATTTGCTTGGATTGTCATTTGAAATAGATAATCCCATCCAACCAAGAACTGAATTGGTCACGCTAAGAGCAACAGAAGCACAACCGCCTCAACAACTTTATCAATTAGCTCAACAAGTATTGGCTAACTATGGGGTGACTATTCAGTTGCAAGGTGATTTTTTGCGGTTTACTGCGACTAAAAACCAATTACCCAATCCGTTACCTTCTATGATTGTACAAGGATTAACGCTTCCAGAAGTTCCGCCTAGTCATCGGCCGGTTTTCCAATTTGTTCCTCTGAAAGTGGTGGGTTACAATCAAATTAAAAGGTGGATTGAGCAACTTTATAAAGGTTATGACATTGTTATTCAAGAATATAGCGAAAATAATGCGATAGTTCTTATGGGTAGTCCACAATTGGTTAAGCAAGCGGTAGAAGCAATCCGTTTCTTTGATCAACCTTCAATGCAAAGTCGATATAGTCTGCGCATTGAACCGGCATTTTTATCCGCCGCCGTATTAGCACAAAAATTAACCGAAGTATTAACTACTCAAGGTTATTCAGTTTCTTCGAGACCGGCTTTTAGTAATATTACGCTTCTACCCATCAATGAAACCAATACGATTATGCTGTTTGCACCCGATCAAGAAACGTTAGCTTATGTGCAACAATGGGCAGAACAACTCGATCAACTCAATCTTAATCAGCAAGTCGGTACTGATGATAAAAAACCACGCTTATTCTTTTACCCCGTTAAAAATACTCCTGCAGAACAGTTAGTTGCCTTGCTCAATAATTTATCTGGAGAGTTGCGTAAACCTAATCCAGCGGTTACTCCAGCTAAATTCCTCTCTGATCCTAATCGTAATGCGATATTGTTTACCGGTACCGGTGAAGAATGGGCGCGATTATTACCGGTTTTACAAGAGATGGACAAACCAGCTAAACAAGTATTAATTGAAGCCACTATTGCGGAAATTACCTTAACCGATCAGGATCAACGTGGGATTGAATGGGTACTGAATCAGGCTAATTTAGGTGGTTTACAAGGTAAACTGAGTACTCTGACGGAACCAAGCATAGGTGGTTCTGGTCTGACTTATACCTTAAGCAATGCTGGTAAAGCAAGAGCCATTCTCAATGCTTTTGCGAATAATAGCCGAGCGACGATTTTAGCTACACCACGGTTAATGGTACGTAGCGGTAGCGAAGCCACTATTAATGTGGGTACAGAAATACCGACTTTAACTAGTCAAACGAATTCCGCCAACGTACAAGTAGGGGGTGACACCGCAATCGTGCAACAAATTCAATATCGTCGTACTGGCATCACCTTGGGTCTTACACCAGTCGTTTATGCTGGGCGGCGAGTCGATTTAACAATTAACCAGCAAAGTAGCGAAGCGAGACCGAATTCAACCAGTAACATTAGTTCACCCGAAATATATAATCGTCAAATTAGTACCAAACTGAGTTTGAGTGATGGTCATTCGGTTCTACTCGGTGGTTTGATTGATAATCATCGTAGTGAAGGGAGAAGTGGCGTACCGATATTAAGTGATATCCCGTTAATCGGGCAACTGTTTCGGGTTGACAACGCTTCTACTCAGAGAACAGAACTGATTATTATGATCATTCCTTATATCATTGAGGATGAGGAGGAAACCACAGCAATTACCGAAGCATTACAACAACAGCTTGAATTACTAACGTTACCGACTAAACAATCTGAACAAAAATCACCGAAGCAACCGAAATGAATATTAAGTTCGTGGTAGTAACATCGAGTTTGAAAGACTGGATAAGTGGATTCAAACCGTTAAATAATTGTTTGGTAAGTTTTAGAAATTTATTTATAATAAAAGACTATTTACGGATTAGCATCGGTATCTAGGGAATTTTTTAAGCAGTATCCCTTCCTAAAAAGAGTATTATTGTCATCTCGTATACTGAAATTGAAATATATTGAGTAGGCAACTCTTGGAGGAGGTCGTATTAAATTTATTTAGCATTAATTAAAGTTAATCACCTCTGCCTAATTAATAACTTGACCCTGATACAAATGAGTCACCACCGTTTAGAAAGTCATTTCTCTGACGGTGCGTTGGCTTCTTTTTTATTATGACCTCATTCACGGTTTAGTGAGAGAGATGTTATTGACTTTCATTTGAAATCAAACCACTTACAAGGAGAATGTAACTTACATGAGTACGAACAGTACAGCCGAGGGCATGACAGAGGGGATAGATGATAAGGGCAGACGCCGATTTTTAATTGCCGCAACGACAGTAGTGGGTGCAGTGGGCGTCGGGTTCACTGCTGTCCCTTTCATTTTATCTATGCAACCCAGTGCCAAAACCCAAGCAGCGGGTGCACCCGTTGAGGTTGACATCAGTAAAATTGAGCCTGGACAAAGGCTTACTGTAGAATGGCGGGGTAAGCCTATTTGGATCGTGCGGCGTACCCAAGAAAATTTGCAGGAACTGGAATCACTCAATGCGTTATTGCGTGATCCGAATTCAGAAGCAATACAACAGCCAAAATATGCTCAAAATGCAACGCGTTCTCTTAAACCAGAGTATCTTGTGGTCATCGGCATCTGTACCCATCTGGGTTGTTCACCCAGCTTTGTGAAAAAAGATGATCCACAAGCGGCCAGTATACGCGAAGGTTGGAAAGGCGGATTCTTCTGTCCTTGTCATGGTTCATTGTTTGATTTAGCGGGACGAGTATATCAAGGTGTACCGGCGCCGCTCAATTTAGTTGTTCCACCTTATACCTATCTGAGTGAAACGAAAATTATGGTAGGTGTTGATCATAAAGAAGGAGCAGCTTAATGAATAGACTTCTCACCGCGAGTTTGGAATGGGTAGATGCTCGATTTCCACTAACTAAAATGTGGGATGAGCATCTAGCAAAATATTATGCACCGAAGAATTTCAATTTTTGGTATTATTTTGGCTCAATAGCTATATTAGTATTGGTTCTCCAGATCGTCAGTGGTATTTTTCTAGCGATGAGCTACAAACCGGACGCCACTTTAGCATTCGGTTCGGTTGAATACATCATGCGCGATGTGAACTATGGTTGGTTAATTCGTTATCTGCATTCAACCGGTGGTTCATTTTTCTTCATCGCCATTTATCTACATATGTTCCGTGCGCTGTTATATGGTTCTTATCGACAACCACGGGAATTACTCTGGATTATCGGTATGTTGATTTATTTAGCCCTGATGGCGGAATCTTTTTTAGGTTATTTATTGCCTTGGGGACAAATGTCATACTGGGGTGCACAGGTGATTATTTCTCTCTTTAGTGCTATTCCTTGGGTTGGAGAAGATTTAGCAGTATGGATTCGTGGTGACTATGTGGTATCCGATGTGACTTTAAACCGTTTCTTTGCTTATCATGTCGTTTCCATGCCGATTATTCTCTTGGCTCTCGTGGTGGTTCATATTTTAGCTTTACACCACACTGGCATTGGCTCCAACAACCCCGATGGCATTGAAATCAAGAAAACTAAAGATCCCAACACCGGTATTCCATTAGATGGTATTCCCTTCCATCCTTATTACACGGTAAAAGATATTTTTGGTTTTGGTATCTTTTTGATTATCTTTGCTTTAGTGGTTTTTTACGCCCCCGAAATGCGGGGATATTTCCTGGAAGCTAATAACTTCTTCCCGGCTGATCCGATGAAAACACCAACTCACATTGCGCCTTTATGGTATTTCACCCCTTTCTATGCCATTTTACGAGCGATACCGGATAAGTTACTGGGTGTTATTGCGATGGGTGCTTCTATCGTGGTATGGTTTTTACTCCCTTGGTTGGATCGCAGTCCGGTTAAATCGATTCGTTACAAAGGGTGGATTTACAAATTCGCGCTACTGTTGTTCAGCATTAGCTTCATCGGCTTAGGTATTTTAGGCATGTGGCCAGCAGAACCACTTTATACCAAGATTGCGCTTATATTCACGGTTATCTACTTCGCATTCTTCCTATTAATGCCATTCTATTCCGTTTGGGATAAGACCAAACCGCTGCCACAGAGGGTGACTTACTAATGAAAAGATTGATCTTAGCTCTCACATTGTTATTACCCATGATAGTTTTTGCCAGTGGCGGCGAGCTTAAATTACAACCAGCCAATATTAATATTACTGATAAAGCAGCGTTACAAACCGGTGCTAAACTATTTGTAAATTATTGTATGGGTTGTCATTCTGCCAATTATGTTCGGTTTGAACGAATGGGTAATGACCTCGGTCTTACTAAAGAAGAGTTACAAGAAAATCTCATGTTTACCGCTGAAAAAGTCGGTGAAATGATGAATATTGGCATGAAAGGAACCGATAGTGTCAATTGGTTTGGTGTCATTCCGCCCGATTTAAGTGTCATTGCTCGTGCCAGAGGAGTTGATTGGCTATATACCTATTTATTAAGTTTCTACTTGGATCCGGCTCGTCCATTGGGTGTAAACAACCTGGTATTTAAAGATGTCGGTATGCCACATGTATTATGGGGTCGACAAGGTTGGCAAAAACCGGTTTATGAGCAAGTGATGGATGCACAAGGCAATACTCATGAAGTGATAGCCGGTCTTGAATTGGTTGACAAAGATAAAATGACCGAACAGGAATATCAAGAAAAAGTGAATAACTATCAGCAAGATGTTCGTAATTTAGTGAGTTTCTTGGATTATATTGGTGAACCCGCTAAATTGCAACGTCAAGAACTCGGTTGGAAAGTGATACTATTCTTGATTATCTTTTCAATTGTCGCTTATTTATTGAAACATGAATATTGGCGTGATGTACACTAACTAACCGTTAGCAGTGAACGGTTGTCAGTTATCAGCGAATAGCTAAGTTGCTAATACTGATAACTGATAACTTATAACTGAAAAAAGGAAATGAGCAGATGACTTCAATGCGACCTTATCTATTACGCGCCATTCATCAATGGATCGTTGATAATGGGTTAACACCTTATTTATTAGTCGATGCAACTCAACCCAAAGTCGAAGTACCTCATCAATATATTGAAAATGGTAAAATTATTTTGAATACTTCACCGACGGCAGTACAAGGATTGACATTAGATAATGATTGGGTCAGTTTTAGCGCTCGCTTTTCCGGCCATGCTTTTTCTATTTTTGTTCCAGTCTCAGCGATATTAGCTGTTTATGCTAAAGAAAATGGCAAAGGAATGTTTTTTAAACCCGAAGAAAATGTAGATGAAACGCCACCGCCAACTTCTACCCCTCAACCACCTCCCCGTTCTAAACCCGTACTTAAACGGGTAAAATAACTCTGTCCATATAACCAGGTAGTTCTAATATCTCCAGGGCATTACCTCGCATCATAATAATACCTCGTTGGCGACTATTGCCACTATCAGAAAATTCAAATTCATAAATCCTTTTTAGCTGTAACCAACCACGACTATTACGTTGTAAACGAATTTGCGCTAACGCAATCGTATCATCCAACAGTTGTAAATTGAATTGATTGCATATTTGTTTACAAATCGTTTTAGCTGCTTCTTGACTACGTTGGGTATCAAACCACAACCAAGTTATTAAGCCAAGTAAAATGAGTAAATTAAGTGAATTCATGACTTACCATAAATAAACAAACGAAATTTATCCATTGTTATTTCTTGGGTTGCCTCGTTCTGAAATCAAGTACTTTAAAAAATGCAGAATACCGCTAAATTTATAATTTGAATTAACATATTTCTCAACTACATAAAACATAAAATAATAAAACCGAGCTGATGACCAAATAACTAATAATAGTAAAAAACCGATTATCCAACTTTTGGTTTTTACTAATATTAAACTCGCTGATATTATTAAAATAAGTAAGAATAAAATACCTTTTAAATAAATTAATTTAGGATTTTTAATATCCTTATTTTTAAGTTTTATCATTGCTTAATTAGCATTTATTATAGATTGGATGAAATCTCGCTACGCGGGTTCGACCGTCGACTTTCTGACTGGGTTTAACAAGGTTCCAGCTTACTTAGAAAGTTTACTTAATTTAATTTTATTTTTCTCCTAAATTTTTCTAAATAACTAAGTATTTAAATTGAAAACAAAATTGAATTTAAGTTATTAAATTTTAATTAAATATTTAATGTTATGTTCTTCGACCTAATACAATTTCGTGTAAAAGATCAAAAGATTAAAATTAAATGGTTGAAAATTGCTATCGTCATTTTACCCCGACGGAATACCGCATAGGCACACCTTACCTGGCTTGAGAAGTTCCCCCCTTTGAAAAAGGGAAGTTAGGGGGGACTTAATCGGTTGCTAGCATCGCCTGACAGTCGATCCAGCGCCAAATTCAAGCGCAGCACATTGACTCGATATTCGCCAAGAAATTCCAATTGAGGGGCTTCAGTGTGTTGATGCACCAATGCCAGCACTTGATCCGGCGCTAACCGGCGAAGTTTGGTGATACGTTCAAGCTGATAGGCTGCCGCTGCTGGACTGATATGCGGATCCAGGCCGCTAGCTGAGGTGGTCACTAAATCGACGGGAATGGGAAGAGGATTATCGGGGTCAACTTCCCGCAGCGCGGCTATCCGGGCAGTCACGGTAACCAATAACGCCGGATTGAGCGGGCCAAAATTGGAACCCCCGGAAGCAGTAGCGTTATAGGGATAAGACGCGGTGGCGGAAGGGCGTCCCCAGAAATATTTCGGATCAGTGAAATGTTGTCCAATCAAGCTGGAGCCAACCCACTGGCCATTCTGTTCAATCAAGCTGCCGGTTACTTGCCGAGGAAAAAGCAATTGGCCGATACCAGTGACCAGTAAGGGATAAATTACGCCAGTCACCATACTCAATAACAGCAATAAACTGACAGCGGGACGAATTAAAGTTTTCATGACGAAACTCCTCCCAACAGACTGAGTAGGATATCAATCAATTTGATGCCTACAAAAGGGACTGTTAAACCGCCTAAGCCATAACTTAACAGATTACGCCGCAATAACGTCGCCGCGCCCAATGCCCGATACTTCACACCCTTCAAAGCCAGCGGAATAAGAAACACGATAATCAAGGCGTTGAAGATGACCGCCGACAGGATGGCGCTGGACGGGCTGTTGAGTCCCATCACGTTGAGCGCATTGAGTTGAGGATAAGTACTAGCAAAGGCCGCCGGAATGATAGCGAAATATTTGGCGACATCGTTGGCGATACTGAAAGTAGTAAGTGCACCGCGGGTCATCAGCATCTGTTTGCCGATCTCGACAATTTCGATCAATTTAGTTGGATTTGAGTCAAGATCGACCATATTGCCGGCTTCTTTCGCCGCCTGCGTACCGGTATTCATCACGACGGCTACATCCGCTTGCGCTAATGCCGGCGCATCGTTGGTGCCGTCGCCGGTCATCGCCACTAGCCGTCCTTCTGCTTGATAGCTGCGGATCAATTTCAGTTTGGTTTCGGGCGTGGCTTCTGCAAGGAAGTCGTCAACACCGGCCTCAGCGGCGATGGCAGCGGCAGTCAGACCGTTGTCGCCCGTGATCATCACCGTTTTAATTCCCATGCGGCGAAGTTCGGCAAAACGTTCCTTGATACCGCCTTTCACGATGTCTTTGAGTTCAATCACGCCTAACTCACGGGCGCCGTCGGCAACCACCATCGGGGTACTGCCACGCCGCGCTACTTCCTCCACTCGCTCAGCAATCGCCGGCAGGCTGGTTTGCCCCTGCGCTTCAATATGTTTACGGAGGGCACTTGCCGCCCCTTTGCGAATCTGGCGATCGCCGAGGTTTACGCCGCTCATGCGAGTCTGCGCCGTGAAGGGAACAAAATGCGCATTCAGTGCTTGAATAGGCCGCTCACGCAAATTAAACTTCTGCTTGGCGAGCACCACGATACTGCGACCTTCCGGCGTTTCGTCGGCAAGCGAAGCCAGTTGTGCGGCATCGGCTAGTTGTTTTTCCGCCACGCCCGGCACCGGTAGAAAAGCAGCGGCTTGACGATTGCCAAGCGTAATCGTGCCAGTTTTATCAAGCAGCAGAACATCTACATCGCCGGCGGCTTCAATGGCGCGACCGGAGGCGGCGATCACATTGGCCTGCATCATGCGGCTCATCCCGGCCACGCCAATCGCTGACAGCAAGCCACCAATCGTGGTAGGGATTAGGCATACCAGCAACGCGACCAGCACGGTGACTGTAATCGGCTGACTACTTCCCGTCATACTGACGCTAAATAGCGAAAACGGTAGCAGGGTAACGGTAACCAGCAGAAAAATGATGGTGAGCGCCACCAGCAGGATGGTTAGGGCAATTTCGTTGGGCGTTTTCTGCCGTCGCGCACCTTCTACCATGGCGATCATTCGGTCAAGAAATGCTTCCCCCGGGTTGACGGTAACCCGCATCACCAGCCAGTCTGATAATACCCGGGTGCCGCCGGTAACGGCGCTGAAATCCCCACCAGCTTCACGAATGACCGGCGCGGATTCGCCCGTGATCGCTGATTCGTCCACTGAGGCGACTCCCTCGATGACTTCGCCGTCTGCTGGAATCACGTCGCCCGTTTCCACTAGCACGACATCGCCCTTGCGCAACGTTATACCGCTCACCGTGACCCAGGTTGAGCCATATTGGGGCATAACCAGTTTTTTGGCGGCGACCTCCTGCTTAGCGCCACGCAATGCCGCTGCTTGCGCTTTGCTACGACCTTCAGCCAGTGCTTGAGCGAAGTTGGCGAATAACACGGTGAACCACAGCCAAAGCGCGATAGCGAAGATAAAATAGACCGATGCTTCACCGGTTCCCAGTAAAGCTTGAAAGCCCAGAAAAGTCGTCAGCAAACTGCCCAGGTAAACCACGAACATCACGGGATTGCGGAGTTGCCATCGGGGCGCCAACCAACGCACCGCGTCGAACAGCGCCGGTTTCAGTAGCACCGGATCGAGTAATGAAAGCTTGACTTTATGCGACATACGTTGTTTTCCTTTAATGTCCTAGCATCAATAAATGCTCTACCACCGGTCCCAATACTAACGCCGGTAAATAGGTGAGCGCGCCCACCACGATCACCACGCTAATCAGCAGCGTCACAAATAGCGGCCCATGCGTCGGCAATGTACCCACCGTGACTGCCAGCCGCTGTTTGCGGGCAAACGAACCAGCCATCGCCAGTACCAGTACGATAACCCCAAAGCGCCCTATCCACATCGTTACTGCCAGCAGCACATTGTAAAATGGGGTATCTGCCGCCAACCCCGCAAAGGCGCTGCCATTATTGTTGGCTGCCGAACTGAGGGCGTATAAGACTTCACTAAAACCATGTGGGCCAGAATTAAAAATGCTGGCTTTGCCGACTATTAAGGCTAGCGCCGTTCCGACCAGGATTAATAGGGGCGTTATCAGGATACTCAGCGAAATCATTTTTATCTCGAATGCTTCGATTTTTTTACCGAGGTATTCTGGGGTGCGACCAATCATCAGCCCAGCGATAAACACCGCCAGCAGTACAAAAATCAACATGCCATAAAGCCCAGCCCCGATTCCCCCAAAAATAACCTCACCCAGTTGCATCAACCACAAAGGCGCCAATCCGCCCAGAGGAGTAAACGAATCGTGCATCGCATTAACTGCCCCACAAGAAGCCGCCGTGGTGATGGCAGCGAACAAGGCCGAAGCGACAATGCCAAAGCGAGTTTCTTTCCCTTCCATATTTCCTCCGGCTTGCATGGCGCTGCTCATTTGGTCCACGCCGCTAGCGGTGAAGCTTGGATTTCCCTGCTGCTCTGCCCAAATCGTGGCGGTGGCCATGATGACAAACACGAGGCTCATCGCCGTTAATATCGCCCAGCCCTGACGGGTATCGCCCACCATCTGCCCGAAGGTATAACAGAGCGCTGCTGGAATCAGAAAAATCGCCAGCATTTGCCAGAAATTGGTGAGTGGGGTCGGATTCTCGTAGGGATGCGCGGAATTGGCGTTAAAAAAACCACCGCCATTGACGCCAAGCATCTTGATGGCTTCCTGTGACGCCACTGGCCCCATCGCGAGAGTTTGAGTAGTGGCTTGAAGCGTATGGATTTTCCGGTAACCCTCGAAATTCTGGATGACCCCTTGACTCATCAACAATACTGCCAAAAGTAACGCCAGCGGTAACAGCAGATAGAGGATACTGCGAGTCAAATCGACCCAAAAATTGCCAAGAGTTAGGGCGTTATGACGAGCAAAACCACGAATCAGCGTTATCCCGACAGCAAGACCGGTCGCGGCTGACAGGAAGTTTTGCACCGTGAGACCCAGCATTTGGGTGAGATAACTCATCGTGCTTTCGCCAGCATAACTTTGCCAATTAGTATTGGTGACAAAGCTGATTGCGGTATTAAACGCTGTATCCGGTTTAACTGCGCCAAAAGCTTGCGGATTCAGCGGCAGTAGTCCCTGCAAACGTTGCAGAGCATACACCGCCAACACGCCCAGCAAATTAAACAGGATCACCGCGCCGGCATATTGTTTCCAATTCATTTCAACATCGGCTTGGATGCCGCACAGCCGATAGATTGCGCGTTCAATGGATTGGCCAAACCGGTTTAATCTCGCCGGTTTGTCTGCCATGAGCTGAGCAATATACCCACCGAGCGGTTTGACGGTCAGTAACAGTATGCCCATGAACAAGCCGAGTTGCAGATAAGCGTTAGTATTCATCAGAATACCTCGGGTTTGAGCAAGGCGTAAATGAGGTAAATGAGTAGCAGGAGGGTGAGTCCTCCGATGATGAGATAAAACATGTTATTCACCTCCTAATCGAGCGCACCCGGCAACTAACGCCAGGGTAATCCCGCCCAGAAACAAGATACCAATCAAATAGATAAAGTCCATAGCAATAAAGTACATGATTATTTCTCCAACAGTAAAATAGTCATCACTTTATCGCAGCAAGAATAAAAATTTTATATAATTTTAAATTGTCAGTATAAAAATTTTGTAAAAATATCGGCGTGAAATGGAGATACTGAAATAGATATGCTTAAAAACAACTTAGAAAGATTGGCTATGATGTCAAGATCTTAAATCCACGCTAACCTCATTTTACGGCATCTGCTTAAAACTTCGGCAAAGTGAGGTCTCGATAACCGGCTCGGTTTCGACTCTGCAATACTTATACACTCTGGTCAAAGAAGCTGATAAGGTGATCCGTTTTTAAGGAGAATAGCGTATGAGTGCTAAAGCCCATTGGGAAAAGATTTATCAAACCTGGTTGCCAACCGAAGTGAGCTGGTATCAAGAACGTCCTGATCTGTCGTTACGTCTGCTCAATACGGCGGGAATCACGCCAGAAGACCCGATTCTCGATGTGGGCGGCGGAACGTCTGTACTGGTGGATTATTTGCTAGACGCGGGATTTAGCCAACTGAGCGTACTTGACTTCTCGGCGACAGCCCTTCAACAAACTAGAGCCCGGCTTGGCGATAAGGCCAGTCAAGTTCAGTGGATTGAGGCAGATGTGACGCGCTTTCAACCGCCGCAGCGCTATAAATTTTGGCATGATCGTGCGGTCTTTCATTTTCTCACTGAAGCCCGTGATCGCGCCAACTACGTCCAGGTATTGAAGGCCGCTTTGTTACCGGAAAGCTATGTGATGATCGCAACGTTTGCAGCCGCTGGCCCGCAAAAATGTAGCGGACTGGAAGTTGTGCGCTACGATGCACCTAAAATACGCGCTGAATTGGGAGAGGAATTTGAGTTGCTGGAGATCCAGCATGAAAGCCATGTCACCCCCAAACAAGCGGAACAAAAATTTACTTATTTTTTGTTTAAATATCCAGGTTAACCCTGATAGGAGAAGACGATGAAGGAAATATTCAACTGCTTACTTATTACCCTTTGGTGATTGCTCCGCTGATGATTTCAGTTGCGTAGGGCGGGTTAGCGTAGCGTAACCCGCATTTCACCAAGCCGACCTACGATTACTTATTAGAACAAACCCGAATTAATGGGTAGTGACTGACGCGATTGAATCCCAATGAAAAGTACTGTTAGCTTTAAAATCGAGATCTTCCAGGAGATAGCAATAGGTGGTTTTTGGTTTAACCGTGTTATCTTGGTAAAAATAAATTGTCCCAGAGAAACCGTTGCCTTTGCTGACTTCAGAACCAACTTGCACAATTTCATGGTAATCCGCTGGATTAGGAGTGCATTGCGACCCGTTCGGTTGTCCCCGCCAAATGACAAAGCTGGCATTATCAGCTTCGACCAGTGTTTGCCACTTTAACGAAATACCGGTTGAAACCGGCATGGATTCAAAATAAGCCAACGTTGCTAATAAAGTAGGGCAAACGGCGGGAGAGGATTTTTGGGGTTGCCAAGTAGAATGTGAATCAAGAAATGCTTTCAGTGCCGGATCCAGGTTGTCAACGTTTAAGGCATTATTTTCCAACTGCATCTCCCATAAATTACTTAAATTCATTAATGAAAGTGGAATATCGCCACAAAGTTGGTTCTCATTTAGGTAGAGAAATAGCACGTAACCGAGATTGCCTAGCTCTGGGGGAATAGAACCACTGAGTTGGTTGTTACTGAGGCCAAGATATTGCAACTTCCTGAGATTGCCTAGCTTTGGTGGGATCGGGCTGCTGAGTTGGTTGTTACTGAGGTCAAGACCTTGCAACTTCCTGAGATTGCCTAGCTTTGGTGGGATCGGGCCGCTGAATTGGTTGCTATCTAGGTAAAGATTGTACAACTTCCTGAGATTACCTAGCTCTGGGGGGATCGGGCCGCTGAGTTGGTTGTTACTGAGGCCAAGATATTGCAACTTACTGAGATTGCCTAGATCTATGGGGATTGTACCGCTGAGTCGGTTGTCAGATAGGTCAATTGAGTCTACATAACCGTCAACACAGCTTATCCCATACCAACTACATGGTGTATTATTCGTATTCCAACCCGCATTTTCAATCCAATCTGCTCCACCAGTACTATCATAAAACGCAATTAAAGCTTTACATTCAATCTGAGGTATTTGAGTGACTTGAGTGCAATCCGTTGCCGCCGATACTTCAGAGAATCCTATGGACATCAAGATAATAAATAATAATCTGCCGAGTTTCATCATTAACTCCTCTTTAATTTTTGCTCAGGGTACAAGTTTTTTCGTTTCTACACTCTAGCGCACTGCCATTAAGTTAAGGGCAAACACACGGGTTTACTTCTACGAAATACCGCCTAAGTGGAACCCTAATGCCATTAAGTTAAGGAAAACTTCCCCTCTCCCAGCGGGAGATGGTAGCTCAAATCGGTTGACTTAATGACATTGCTATGTTCGCCCTCCTACCTGTCTAACTTAATGACAGTGACGCCGAAAAACGAAAAACGAGAAGAAAATCGCTTGTGAAAGACTATTGTGCTGAAAATTGGGCCAACTAGCAACTGCTTAAAATTAAACAGACGGTTTTTCTGCGAAAATATTTTTAACAATTTTAATAGAAAATAAACTATTAGCGCAAAAAATGATTATCCACCGGTTGAAACAAGATATCTAAATCTTCTGGTGAAAGTTGTATTTTACTGTGATTGTCATCACTGAAAATGGCATCGATTAATTGCTGCTTGCGTAATTGTAATTCTTGAATTTTTTCTTCGACGGTACCGGCGGTCAGCAACTTGTAGACAAACACCGGCTTATCTTGTCCAATTCGGTGCGCCCGATCAGTCGCTTGCATTTCTACTGCGGGGTTCCACCACGGATCATAGTGAATCACGGTATCAGCGGCAGTTAAATTTAACCCGGTACCACCCGCTTTCAAGCTAATCAGAAAAATAGGTACTTTTCCGCTTTGGAAATAGTCGATTACTTGATCTCGATTTTGAGTTCGCCCGGTCAATTTAACATAAGCCAGTTGATGTTTTTTGAATTCTTCCGCAATTAAGTCCAACATCGTGGTAAATTGGGAGAAAAGTAAAATTTTCCGCCCTTCTGCTACCATTTCTGGGACAAGGTCCATGAGTAATTTTAATTTAGCCGATTGATGAACGGATTGTACTGATTCTAATTTGAGTAAGCGTGGATCACAACAAAGTTGTCGCAATTTTAGCAGGGCATCAAGAATAATGATTTGGCTGCGAGCTATGCCTTTTTCTGCCACTTCTTTACACACCTTTTCGTGTAAGCTCAAACGAATCGTTTCATATAAATCCCGTTGTTCACTTTCTAATTCCACCAGCCGAATAATTTCATTTTTTGGGGGTAGTTCTTGAATGACGACTTCTTTAGTACGACGTAATAAAAATGGTCTAATTCGCTGTGATAAAATAGCGCGGCGGGTGGAGTCACCTTCTTTTTCTATTGGCGTTCTAAAGACGCGGTGAAAATGACGGTACTCTCCCAGTAAGCCGGGGGTGAGAAAATGGAATAATGACCATAATTCTCTTAAATTATTTTCTAAAGGGGTACCAGTTAAACATAAGCGGTGGTTAGCGCGAATCTGATACACGATCTGAGTAATTTGTGCGCGCGGATTTTTAATGTTTTGCGCTTCATCTAAAATTAATAAATGATATTGATGGGAAAGTAATATTTCTTGATCACGGTGCAGTAGAGCATAGGTGGTTAATACTAAATCAGCGCTAGCAATTTTCTCAAATTCTTTTTGTCGCTCGGGACCTTGCAAAGCTAATACTTTTAAATCGGGTGCAAACCGCTGTGCTTCCCGTTGCCAATTGAGCACGAGACTGGTTGGGGTAATCACTAAAGCTGGTTGAGTTAACCGCCCTTGCGTTTTTTCCGTTAGAATATGTGCTAATGCTTGTATCGTTTTACCCAATCCCATATCATCGGCTAAAATTCCCGCTAAACCGTATTCACGAAGAAATTGGAGCCAATTGAGACCCTCTTGTTGATAGCCGCGTAATGTCGTTTTAAACTGCGGCGGAATGGTCACTGGCGCTATCGCATTAACATCATTGAGTTTATGTCCTAACTCGCGTAATTTTTCACCACCCTGCCATTGTAATGGTAAACCCATAGCAGCTTCTAATTCGGATAATTGGGCTGCTCGCACCGTTCCCAAACGTAATTGGTCATGGTGATCGAGTGGATTTTTATCAACCAATTCCAGTAACACCTGAAGAATATTTCGGACCCGACCCACTGGCATGGGTAAAATCCGACCATCTTCCAAACGCAGCCTCAACAACGTATCTTCGGGTAATTGGGTTAGTTTATTCAATTGGTGAACTTGAACCATTTCTCGCAGTAATTGTACTAATAATGGTAATAACTTAATGGTTTGTCCTTCAACTCGAATGCCCAATTCAAAACCAAACCAATTTACCCCACTGTGCTCGTCAATTTTGGCGTACCATTCTTCGATAAATTCGGGTTCAACCACGCGAAATGAATAATTTGGCGCCATTTCCACTTGCCAACCCATTGCCCGCAATTTAGGTATTTCATCTAAACTAAAATTTAACAAGGTTTGCTCGATTGAACTGGGATCAGTGGTTGGTGCTAAAAATAGCATTCTTTGATGTTCTTCTGCGGATTCAATATGATGATACCAATGATGTTCGGTTAATAACTTGAATCCGGTCGTGGTTAAAAGATTCTTAGCCGCTTGTTCTAATTGCAGATCGCGTTCAATTTGAATTAATTGGTTTTCCTTTTCATCAAAAGCGTTTAACACCGGTAATGTTTGCGCATAGGCATTAATTATTCTGTTTTCATAAGCAAAAGCAAGGCGCGCGATAGAAATCTCGAGGTTATCTGAGTAATGTTCCCAACGATGTTGCCGTACCACTGGAAAAACCTGATTAAATAAATAAAGGTGAATAGTTGGCTTAATCCCCTGATGATAGACTTGTTGAAAACGATGTGGTTGGGGAATGTAGGGAAGATACTTGGCTAATTGATGTCGTACGGCTTCAGCTTGCAACGGTTTAAGTGGTGGCGCTTCGAGTAAAGTGCTGGCTAAATGACAAGGTAACCCCGTTTCCAGTGGTCCACATAAATTGCTTTGAATATCAATATACCAAGGTGGAGATAGCGGTAAAATAACATCAGCACCTTCGGTTACTTTATAGAGCAGATATTGAATCCCTTCTTCATTCACCTCCCAAGCTGGACGTGCAGTACGGACTGTACCCAAAGCTAAGGGAGGTTGATCTTGGTCTTGCCAGTGACAGCGACCCGTCGCTAGAATTTGTTTTAAGGTATCCACATTGGCCAGATTTTGTAATTGATAGATCAGCTGGTAAGGGCGATTTATTTTGAACGGTTCAAGCGCTGTTAATAAAGACTTATCTATCGGTAGCACGTAATCAGCCGCGGTTGAGCGAAGGTGATAAGTCTTCCCATAATGGCCATTTCTCAGTTGTCGAGCCGAAACAACGGCTAATTGTAAGTATTGTTTGTCACCTTTTTTTTTAAGATCAAATAAATATAAAATTCGTTGTTTAATATGCTCCGGATAAGTATTCGGTAAGGTTGTTTCTAGAGCAGCCTGAGTTAAACGCGCTAACCAACTATTTAAAGAAGGCTCGAAAAATAAGCTAGAATCAACAGCGGGTGGTAATGGATGAGTAGAGTTAGAGTAACTAGGTGGTTTTCTACCAGGGATAACATCCGCTACTTTATTACTGAGCGGTTGAGAATAAACCGGACTCGTTTTATTATTTAACACATAAAACAACACCGCTGCCATGTGAGCACAATGAATCCCTTCTAGGCAACTGCAATGGCCTTCAAATTGGACTTGTCCTTGAGCATCTAAGCTTATTTTGATATTAACATGATAACGATTATGTTTGGTGCCCCTTACTTTAGCGGTTAAAAGATCAAAGCCTTGTTTATCTGTTTTCGCATTGATTTCTAGGATATTTCCCTGTAACCAATAAGTAAAACCGACCCTAAAAGCATTTTCAGCTATTGCCCGGCGGATATCGGCTTGTGTAAATGGTATCAAGATGATATTGCCTTCACTTTTGGGCTTACAACTAAAATGATGGGCGGGTACATTGCTTTGCATCATCATTATTTTTCTCTTCTTTATTTCATCTGTTCATGGATAGGCAGAAGATGTACCAATTTGATGAAATAAAAAATATATTTAATAGGATATAAATTTATTTTGGTAAAGCTAATTTTAGCAATACTTCGCCAGTTGCAATTGGGTGCGTGAGACGATAGCCGTAATGCACCGATTCTTTTAAAAGGCCAAGGCATTACGTTGTGCTAACACCTCCCGCACCAAGCCTCACTGCCATTAAGTTAAGAATTTAAAGGGGGGTTATGGGGGATTTTAAGGGGTTGACTTCTCATGAAATCCCCCCCTGCCCCCCCTTTTTCAAAGGGAGGAGTTATGGCTTAATTTAATAGCAATGGCACCAAGCCTACATAAAATCAATTTATTATAAAAACTGTCCAAACTATTGTTTCAGGCAACGGCCGGAAGTTTTTATTTGCGAGATGCTTCGCAAAATGCAATATTTTTGCAATTTGCAAATAAAAATAGGATAATTACAAAAGATATTTTTAAAATACTTTCTTCAAGTCATGTACTTTTAGGTTAATGACGATGTTTAGAATACTTAATAAAATCCGTAAGATTGGGATTTTGACTGAACCATTACCTCAACAACCGTCACTAGAACCGATTGGGGCACAAGTAAAACAAGAAATAACCCGTTGTTTTGCTAAAAGTCTAGCGGTTCGCCAAGTGGATGCGGGATCCTGTAATGGTTGTGAATTAGAAATCCATGCATTAAATAATCCCTATTATAATATTGAACGCTTTGGCATTCATTTCGTTGCTTCACCTCGGCATGCTGATATGTTATTAGTCACTGGCCCAGTATCACGGCATATGCAGGCCGCATTACAGCGCACTTATGAAGCCACGCCTCATCCGAAATTAGTAGTTGCCATGGGAGATTGTGCGGTAGATGGCGGTGAATTTGGGCAATCTTATGCCAGTTGTGGTGCGGTGAATCAAGTGATTCCGGTTGATGCCACTATAAAGGGTTGTCCGCCCACACCATTGGAATTAATGAACGGTATTCTCAGTTTGTTACGGCAAAAATGAATCCTGAGAGCCAGTTCAAGGAAAACTAGCACATGATGACAAATTTGTCTTAACAGAAGAAGATAGAGAAGGTTTAAGTTCGATTGAAATAACCGATGACTTACTTTAAAAATCTATTTCTCGTTAAGAAAACCCACGATGAACCCTTTTATTCAAAAGTTAGTTGATGATCTAAAAGCTTTTTCTTCAGAGTTACTTTTACCGGGTTTACATACGACTCAACAGGTTTCTAGTGGGATGGGAACCGTCGCGAGTACAGCAGCGTTATTAAAAGCCATTGATTTTCTAACCGTATTAATACCACAATTAGTATTTGAACTACAAACGACAGACACCACTCGTAAGACAGTAGTCCATTACACACCTTCACCGAAACGAGCTACTTTTTCACGTCGTGCGAGTGACTATCAACAAGATTCGACGAAACGTCTGTTGCCGGCACATTGGGTCAGTGTACTATCCGTTTCAGAAACCGATATTCGTCCGTTGCGTTGGTTAATGTATTTATTGAATTTACAACAAACCGCGCTTAAAAAAGTTCGTACTCGTACCATTAAATATATTGATGATTCGCTGCTCGTACAACAGGGTGATACCACTTATGCCCAAAACGATAGAGCCACTCTATTGAGTATGCGCCTCCATCTGGATGAAGCGGATGCTAAATTAGAACATGCTCGGGCTACCTTGTTACGTTTAGTGCCATTGAAATTAGCACCTTCTCCCAATTTGCCTTATCCTTATCCTCGGTCTAGTGCTTGGTTGCGATTAAGACGTTTCGCTCAACAATTGATTCAGCCAGAAGAATATTTACCTAATTTTTTGCATAATTTTTTCCATAGCACCGTAGAAATTGCGGATACACCTTACCTTTATCAGCGTTGGTGTGGCATTAAATTGCTATCGGTATTTGAGTCACTGGGTTGGATTTGGCATGACGACCCGACCGGTGCTTTATTTTTGGGCGGTGAAATACGACTTTATAAAGCGGATGTTCAAATTAGCATTTGGATAGAACCGCGGTTTTCTCGACGCAAAGCTCACTTAAGTGGTTTTATTTGCCATGAAGTGACCGAAACACATCCCGATTACATGATAGTCACACCCGGCCCTAGTGGAATAGATGCGTTTATTTTAGATCCAACCACCACCGCTGATCCCGAAATTCGTCAAGGAAAAGCAAAATATCTCAATACGATAGAATCGATTGGCATGGCAAGTGTTGCTGGCATTCCCGTGGTACGCAATCCATTACGAGCTTGGTCAGCCGCACCCTTGCATACGCCTTATTGTGAACTGGAAGATTCAGAAGGACGTACCGGCACGATTCCGATGCACCCTTTAAATTGGTCACCACAACCCCTGGCCGAATGGGTTAAAGATATCGACGGATATGCCCTAGCTTGGGGGCGGAATGTCAGTTTTTAAGCAACGAGCAACCGTGAAAACCACTCGTTTAATCAATAGCTACTTATAAATTTTATTGATTAGTAACAATTAAAATTAATATTTATACCCCTTTTATAGCTTAGTCAGGTGTTGTACTATTGCAGCAGCGTTTTTTGTGCGATGCAATGAACAACAAGCGTTTCATGGTTCAACCGTATTTGGCGTGATCAATTAATAGAAAACATCTAACGACTAGAGGTACATATGGAAAAAGTGGTTATTGTAGCCGCTGCTCGCACCGCAGTAGGTAATTTTAATGGCATGTTGGCTAACTTTCCAGCCAGTACTTTAGGTGCTAAAGTGATTGCTTATTTGTTACAACAAACCGGGTTACAACCCGAGCAGATCGATGAAGTCATCTTGGGTCAAGTATTAGCCGCTGGTGTAGGCCAAAATCCAGCCCGTCAATCTGCAATAGCCGCTGGTTTACCAATAGAAGTACCGGCCATGACGATTAACAAAGTTTGTGGTAGTGGTTTAAAAGCGGTTCATCTCGCTACCCAAGCAATTCGTTGTCAAGATGCGGAAATTATCATTGCGGGTGGACAAGAGAATATGAGTTTGGCGCCCCACATTTTACCTAAATCTCGCCAAGGAATGCGCATGGGGGAATGGGTGATGCCTGATAGCATGGTTATTGATGGTTTGTGGGATATTTTCAATAATTATCACATGGGTTGTACTGCAGAAAATATTGTTGAAAAATACGGATTTACTCGAAAAGAACAAGATGAATTTGCCACCTTATCGCAACAAAAAGCGATAGCGGCTCAACAAGCCGGTTATTTCGATAAGCAGATTGTTCTGATTGAAATTCCGCAACGCAAAGGAGAGCCATTGTTATTTCAAGTGGATGAATTTCCTCGTCCGGGTACGACAGTTGAATCGCTTGCTAAATTGCGCCCCGCTTTTAATCCGGCCGGTACCGTAACCGCAGGTAATGCTTCCGGTATTAATGATGGCGCTGCCGCTGTTATGATTATGAGCGAAAGTAAAGCGCAAGCATTAGGATTAACCCCCATGGCTCGTATTGTTGCTTATGCTAATGCGGGAGTGGATCCCAAAATTATGGGCACGGGACCAATTCCCGCCACCCGCAAATGTCTCCAAAAAGCCGGCTGGCAAATAGATGAGTTGGATTTAATTGAAGCCAATGAAGCTTTTGCTGCACAAGCCATGGCAGTTAATCGAGAATTGGGTTGGGATTTAGCCAAAGTCAATGTTAATGGTGGTGCAATTGCGCTAGGTCACCCCATTGGTGCTTCTGGTGCACGAATATTAGTGACACTATTACATGAAATGGTGCGTCGAAATGTCCATAAAGGGTTAGCTACTTTGTGCATTGGTGGCGGGCAAGGAGTTGCTTTAGCGGTAGCCAGAGAATAGTCAGTTATCAGTTAACTGTTAGTTTATACCTCTGACTGCTTTTCATCAGCCGGAGGTATACCCAATTGAATTCATTTGTTGACATCATGAACAAAAATGAACCGAGAATTATTAAGAAATATCCCAATCGTCGCCTGTATGACACCGCTATTAGTAGTTACATCACTTTAGAAGATGTTAGACAATTGGTTAAACAACATGTGATATTTCATATTCAGGATGCTAAAACCGGAGAAGATATTACTCGTAATATTTTACTCCAAATTATTCTGGAACAAGAACAAGCCGGTGAACCGATTTTTAGTAGCGAGGTACTTAGCCAACTCATTTGTTTTTATGGAGATACCTTACAAAGTATTGTAGCAAGCTATTTTGAGAGAAGTCTTATTTTATTTGCTAAACAACAAGAGGATTTTCATGAAAAAATGTATAACCCGCTCTCTTTTATGACGGAGATAGCGGAACAAAATATTAAACTGTGGAAAGATTTACAAGAAAAATTTTTTAATCCCACTTTACTGATTAATCCAACTCATTCGAAAAAAAGTGATAACCAGGAAGACAAAAAATAGCATAAGATGATGGTTCATTCTTGAAGTTAGTCATTAAACGGTTTATTTTATAGCTGATTTTGATAAAAAATACGACTTCTTAGATGAGTTGTATTGAAATGGGATTTTCATTAGGAAAAAATTAACTGGAGGATAATAATGGCCAATCGAGTAGCATTGGTAACGGGCGGTACCGGTGGAATTGGAACAGAAATCTGCAAAGCACTCGCTAATATGGGATGTCGAGTAGCCGCTTCCTGGTTAGCCGGCGTCGATGATGGTGAAACGTGGCAGCAAAATATGCAAGCCGCCGGGTACAATTTTGCGATTCCCGAAGGAAATGTGGCTGATTTTGAAGCCACCGCCAAGATGGTTAAAGCCGTTGAGGAAAAATTAGGCCCGATTGAAATTTTAGTGAATTGTGCGGGTATGACCAAAGATGGTTTTTTACATAAAATGTCTAAAGAACAGTGGGATATCGTTATTCGTACTGATTTAGATAGTGTTTTTAATGTCACTCGGCAGGTTATCAATGGCATGAGAGACCGTAACTTTGGACGAATTATTAATATTTCTTCTGTTAATGGTCAAAAGGGCCAAATTGGACAAACGAACTATTCTGCTGCTAAAGCCGGTATGCACGGTTTTACGATGGCGTTAGCCCAAGAATCAGCACGCAAAGGGATTACAGTGAATACCGTTTCTCCAGGTTATATTGCTACCAATATGGTTGCGGCTATGGGTGAAAAAATAATTAAAGACATGATTGCCCAAATTCCAGTCGGACGTTTAGGTACCCCGGAAGAAATAGCCAGAGTAGTTACTTTTTTAGCCGCAGATGAATCTGGTTTTATTACCGGAGCCAATATTGCCATCAATGGGGGAATGCATATGGGATAAAAGCGTTTTCCCATTTTGTTCTTAATTTATCAAGTCTGACACTGGAGTATAAAGTATGTCAAATGAACTCATCAAACAATGGACTGAATTAAATAAAAACGCCATAGAAGCAATTAAAGAATTAGGTGAAATTAATACTTCTACCATGACGCGCTTAACTCAACGTCAAATGGAGATGGTGAATCTTTATATGGAAGGCGGTGCTAAACAACTACAAGCACTCCACGACGCGAAAGGAATGCCTGATATCGTGGCAACACAAACTCAGGTGATCACTGAAGTGAATGAAAAGTTAATGGAAAATGCCCGTCAAACCATGGAGATCTTTGCTGATGCCAAAGCACAATTATCAGCATGGGCAGAAAAAGGTCTAGAAAATACCACGACGCTGTTTTCTAAATCGACTGCGGTAAAGAAATAATCAGTTGAGTTTCATTACTTTATTTAATTGACTCAGGTTACGCACGGCTGATCTACCGCTACCTCTCTTTGGTAAAGGGGGAGGTGGGATTTTGGGAGATTGGCTCCGGTAAATCCTTCCTAACCCCCCGTTGTCAAAGAGGGGAACCGGAGAAAAATCGTGCGTAACGTGAGTAATTTATAAAAAGTAATAACAAGAAGAAAAGGCGCGTTGGCTATTTATTTGGTGGTGCCTAACCAACGATAAACTAAGCCACCTAAAACCGCACCCATGAGAGGAGCAACCCAAAATAGCCAAAGTTGTGTTAATGCCCATCCTCCCATGATCAAAGCTGGACCAGTGCTTCGGGCGGGATTCACTGAAGTGTTGGTTATGGGAATGCTAATCAGGTGAATTAAGGTTAACCCCAGACCAATCGCAATAGGAGCAAAACCGGAAGGTGCTCGTTGATCAGTCGCTCCTAAAATGATTATCAAAAACATAAATGTCATGATGACTTCGGTCACTAAACCGGCGACTAAAGAATAACCACCAGGAGAATGTTCAGCATACCCATTGGCAGCAAAACCACTACTCAAATCAAAACCGGCTTTGCCGCTAGCGATAAAATATAGTGCTGCAGCGGCTACAATGGCACCTAAAACTTGAGCAACAATATAGGGAATTAAATCTGAAGCATTAAATCGACCACCGACCACCAATCCAACCGAGACGGCTGGATTCAGATGGCATCCAGAAATGTGACCAATTGCATAAGCCATAGTAAGTACCGTCAAACCAAAAGCAAATGATACCCCTAATAATCCGATACCCACATTGGGAAATGCCGCTGCCAGTACAGCACTTCCACAGCCACCCAATACTAGCCAAAAAGTACCGATAAATTCAGCAACCGCACGATTAGCTAATGGCATATTTTTTTCCTCCATGTGATGTTAAAGCAACCAGCGATTATAATAACGGATTTGTTATACAAAAGTAAGGTAGTCTGGACTATGGTTTGGAGCCGTTATCATTCATTATTATTAGCTAGGTAAATTTGATGATCTAATGCACCTTCACTCTTAGCCATAATTACCGCTGCCACCGCATCGCCGGTAATATTAACCGCAGTACGCATCATATCTAACAGTCGGTCAACCCCCATAATCAAAGCAATTCCTTCTACGGGTAAGCCAACTTGGTTAAGTACCATAGCTAGCATGATTAATCCGACTCCCGGTACACCCGCTGTTCCAATAGAGGCTAAAGTGGCTGTCACAATAACCATCGCATAATCTCCATTGGTTAAATGGATACTGTAGACATTAGCAATAAATAAGGTAGCAACACCTTGCATAATAGCAGTACCATCCATGTTAATCGTCGCACCTAAAGGAATGATAAATGAAGCAATGGAATTATCTACACCTAAATGTTTTTCGGTATTTTCTATATTCACTGGAATAGTGGCATTACTACTGGCAGTGCTAAAAGCAAAGATTTGAACCCGACGCATTTTCTTCAAAAATATACCGACATCTAATCCAGAAAGCCATTTGATTAACAACGGATAAATAATAAAAGCCTGGATAAACAAAGTCACGACGACCACCAGAAAATAATCGAGTAACGGTTTAATTGCTCCAAACCCTTCTACTGCAAAAGTTTTGCTAATTAAACAAAATACCCCAAGCGGGGCGAATTTCATGACGATAATAACAATTTGCAGATTAATTTCATTGAGATCGTCGAATAGCTGTTTAACACGTTGTTGTCCAGAATTTTGAGCCATAAGTACTGCAATTCCAAACAGTAAGGAAAAAATTATCAGTGGTAGCATTTGGCCTTGTGCCATTGCTTGAATTGGATTATTAGGTACCAGTTCAATAATCGTTTGAGCAATAGACGGCGGTGTATTAGCAGAATAGGTGGGATGCGTTTCGAGATGATATCCTTGGCCCGGTGCCACAATAGTGGCCATAATCAAGGCTAAAGCAATAGCCGCCATGGTGGTGGCTAAAAAAAATAACAGCGTTTTACCACCTAACCGACCTAATTTACCGACATCTCCTAAAGCAACTACTCCACCCACCAGTGATACGAATACCAATGGTACAACTAACATATTCAGTAGGCGAACAAAAATCTGCCCAATCACCTGGAAAACATTGTTGACTAACCATTGGATAGCGGCTATTTCTACCCAGAAATTTAATATTCCTCCTACTACACCACCTAACAGCATGGCTGTAAGAATTTGTTGAGTTAAATTTTTTTTGAACATATTTTATGACTAACTCATTTTAGAAAAGAAGGCAGTAATTAAACGACTAATGGCCCTTGATAATCACTATTGGGATTGTCAGGATCAACCTGATTTGTCTCGCGTCGCCGCTGCACCCGGGTTTGCATCGCATTTTCTTTAAGCGGAATAGTCATTTCTCCGAATAAAACTTGTCTAAGTAGTCTAAAGCCAAATCTCAATAAGGTGACATCATCCTGGTTAAGTTGTTTCAAGGTTTTATCATCTAACTCATAAACTTCTAAAAACCCTTGGCTTAGTATAAAACTTCGCAATCCATCTAGATTATAGCTACCTAAAAAGAAAAATTGATAACTTCTTAAAGTCGGTTTACCTATAGTCGGTCCAGCGGAACGTTTCTTCAGAATGATTTGTCGCCATTCATGATTGATTTCATCATAAATATCAACGCCTTGCTCTTGACGATAATCCTGTATTGGCAGAGTACGGGGTTCATTATGTCCAAGACAATGGTCTTCTTTAACTAAAAAATAGGCATTTTCATCCGTAGTAGAATCTTGTTGACGCATGGAAAGTAAGCCTAACGGGTAATATCGGCAAGCCGAAGGACGATCTTCGTAGACACTGCAACCGGCCTCTCGAAGGAATGGACAAATAAGATTATCATCAGCCGTCCGAATTTTTACCCCCGGCATACTTTGGGCGTCCATTTCATAAGGAACGGTATATTGTGCTAAAAACACCTCGGAAGTGAGACCTAAACGGTTTTTTAAGCGCAAAATATCATAAGGAGTCAGTAAAATATCAATTTTTTTACAACATTCGTTAAAGCAAGCAATATCTTTATGACACCGAAATTGTAACGTATCATTTAAAGATAATTTCGTGGGTTGGATGGGACTTTTATAGGGTTTATTTTCTATGGTCGTCTCACTCATAAAAACTCCTTATTTATTGATAATAGTATAGTTATTTTGATATTCCCCAATGACATTGATTTTTTCGCCATCATACCCATGATAGGTAAAAAGCCGGCGCTCAACTCGGAAGAATCTAGCGATTTTTATCAATGAGGTTGCCAATCAAAAAAAGTAATTCTCTTGATATCGGATTAATCATTTGGTTAGCGCATTATGCTGGGCACTTTGATAACAAAGGATCATTGTACTCAGCTAATTGGACTCATTCAAATCTATTTTTTTACTTACTTTATAATTAATTTTTTAACTAGCTAGTTTTTATATTAAATTGGATAACGAATTTGATGTTAGGAAAATTAAACTATGTTGTATCTCAGTGAAATTTTAATTCAACATCATGAATTGCAAAATTTTGAAGAATTAGTTGAAATGATTAAACAGCAATCTCAATTGGGGGAACGGTTTTTCCGGATAGACGTTCGTCCTTCTTTTCCAGATACCCCAGAAAATTGGGAAGATCGTTTAGAAGCGGCTTTTTACTAAGATTATGTTGTGGCAAGAAGAAGTCTCTCAAACAGAATTCAAGTCATCTCCAGGAATAGTCGATTTGGTTTTTGATATCCATTGTCAATGCCTGCCAGTTGACCATGCCTATGCGTTATCGCAAACGATTCAACAGCGCTTACCATGGTTTGAACACGAACCACAAGCGGGATTACATTTGATTCATGGTGCTGAATCCGGTAATGGTTGGTATCGTCCTAACGAGCGAGATGAACTGTTGTACTTATCGCGTCGTACTAAGCTCACTTTACGGTTGCCGCAAGATCGAGTGACGGCAGCACATGCCTTAATTAACCTGAGTTTAGATATCGCGGGCTATGCTCTCAAAGTAAATAAAGCCGTAGAAAAACCGCTTAGTCCGATGCCAGTTTTATTTGCACGGCATGTTATTGCTGATCCCAACCAAGATGAAGAAATCTTTTTAGAACAGGTTGTTATGCAACTAGAATCGCTGGGAATACCCTGCCGTAAAGCGTTGTGTGGTAAAACCCACTATTTTAAATTACCAGCGGGGGAATTATTTACTCGTAGCCTCATGATCGCGGATTTAAAACCACCGGATTCTTTAACACTACAACAACAGGGCTTAGGAAAGGGGCAAAAAATGGGTTGTGGCTTATTTATCCCTCATAAAGATATTAAACCGGTTAATCCGGATAAGAATTAACAATAATTGGTTTTTAGGCGCCAAACTAATTTTAGAATTGAGAGGTTTTAGTTTGAATAGTTTTAAATAGACGTTGGCGATTTTGTAGTTCTTGACTACGATCGATTTGCGGATGCCATAAGTGGAATACCGGTACCGCAAAACGTCCTTCTTTACGTCGCACGCCATGACTTAATAAACGGACCACTAAATCCGCATCTTCATGTCCCCAACCTTGAAATTCTTCATTAAAACCCTTGATTTCTAAAATATCTTCTCGCCAAATCGCGAGATTACAGGTTTTAGCGCCTTGCCAGGTTTGGGCACAGTATTTTCTTAAAAAACTATCGGGTAATCGAATTAAAGGCGATAAGCGATTGATGTCTCGGCGTAAATAAGGTAACAGCCATTGGAGCGAATGCCATTTCCACACTGGCGATTGTTGACGAATAATATATTCTGTCAATTTTTTGCTTAGCAAAATACGATTTCCAGCCACAAAACAACCTGATTCTGCGAGTTGACTTTGTTTAGTTATAAAATCAGTTAGCGGAATACAATCACCATCTAAAAAGATGAGATAGTCACCTTGAGCAACCGCAATGGCACGGTTTCTGATTTTGGCCGCACGAAATCCTTGATTTTCTTGCCAAACATGTTGGAGTGGATAAGGCAAATAAGGTTGAATATCCCGAATGAGTCGAGTCGTCGCACAGCTTGAACCATCGTCAGCAATAATCACTTCAAAAGGTGACTTTTGTTGGCGTTTAGCAAACAGTTGTTGCTGTTCCTCTTGGGTAAAACAAGGACATTCTTGGGCTGCCAAGGCTTGCAATACGAGGGCTAGCGCATCAGGCCGATTATAGGTTGTCACTATAACGCTGATTTTTAACATATTTTTGTAAATACATCAGTTTAAGATAACGATAATAAGTGCCTTCCGCATTGGATACAGCGAGCATAAAACCTTCTGCTCCATCGAGAAAGCCAGCTTGTAACAGATAGGTTCTGACAAAAGCCCATAAGCCATGCCCAATCGCTTGGGTAAGCGTAGCGCGTTTACCTTGTTCATAGTGCAGTTGGGCATTGAGTGAAGAATATCGGTTAATTTTTTCTAACACTTCTTCCACTGAAGTAAAAGAGTAGTGTAATAAAGGCGTAGTTAACGTATTCACTTTACCTGATAAAACTTGAACTTTTTCATGGATTAAATCGTTGGTAAAGTGGGCGCATTGGCGCCGAAATAGGCGAATGACATAATCTGATGACCAACCACTATGCTTTATCCAACGCCCACAATAATAAGATTGACGTGGAATACGAAAAGCTGAGGTCGTTGGATGAGTAATCGCTTGTTTAATTTCTTGTTGTAAGGCAGTACTGATTCTTTCATCGGCATCAATGGATAAAACCCATTCGCCGGTGGCTTTTGCTAAAGCTCTATTTTTTTGAACGCCAAATCCTTGCCAATCATCCTGGATAAAAATATTATGGGTAAACTGACGACATTGTGTCACGGTATTATCCGTACTGCCAGAATCCACCACAATAATTTCATCGCACCAGCTAACTGAAGCTAAACATTCGCCAATCTGGTGTTCTTCATTATGAGTGATGATAATAACTGATAATCGTGACATAACTATTAAAATATATTTTTTATTATATCATATATTGGAAGATATTGTTGAATTCAATTATTTTATGAAACTCGGTCATGATGCCTTTATAATCGACTTCAATTGTATTAAAGTTATTACCAGTTAATCCTTCATTGACCCTAAAAATGGAGTTGTTTTGTTTATTATGGTTAAGATATAAATAAAGAGAAATCGTCTTGAGGATTGAAAACTTAACTTCATGTTAACATAATCAAAATAACTTCAGTTTTTTAACTATCAAGGCACAAACCATGATACCCGCAGATATTCTTAATCCACCTAAAGATACCCTTCTCGCTGATTGGCTCATCCGCGTTGAAAATGAGGTTGCTACACGCCTTGAGCAAATTTCTCAAGCCAGCGAAGCAACGCTAAGTCAGTTACGAGCGGAATTATTAGATGACTACTTCAACCTGGGTGGTATTGCTGTTAATACCTTTAAGGCACCGACATCGGCACAACAACTTTGGCAAACGGGTATTAACCAAGCTAAACATTTTCTTAACCAGGGTGAAACTGATGCCAAGGTACGCGAAAACCTATTAAAACTGTATTTTAATGCGGGTGTTAATGTTCATCAGTTTCTTCATAGTCCAACCGAATCCCAACAGCTTTATCAGGAAGGTCTTCATCATGCGCAGACTTTTTTAAATCAGGGTGAAACTCAAGCTGGGGTACGTGAACAAACGCTCAGATTATATTTTAATGCGGCGGTGAATGCACAGCAGGCGCTCAACTATCCCCAGCAAGCGGTACAATTTTATCGCCAAGCAATTTATTATATTGAACAATTTCTCGAGAGCGGCGCCGAAATTACGCCGGGTATCGGTGAATTAACGCTTAAACTATACCACAATGCTGGGATAGTACATCTACAACTCAATGAAACTGAACAAGCGGTCATTTATTGGCAACAAGGTTTGAGCCACACTAGCCAATTATTACCTGCCGCTGAATCTCAAACGAATAGTTATGAATTATTCTCAAAATTAAGTGAGAATCTGTTAGCAGCTTGGGGCAATCAAGGGCAACCGGAGCGCATCATTCACACTTTACCCCAAGCCGGTTTCTGGCTTTGGCTGAGTTTAGAACCCATCAAATCACCTTATCGCCTGACTTTATTACGTAACTGGCACAAACATTTAGAAAATACGCCAGTAGCGGCGACTATTACTACCGCTTTTCAGCAATTGCTTTACTCCATTTTATGGCGATGGCATAATCCCCAACAACCCCACCGCCACGGTATCTCTACAGAAAAATTATTGGCGCTCAGTGAAAGCTGTTATTTAATCGCTCAAGCACGAGAGAAGCAAGGATTTGACGTCGTTTACCAAAATTTACACAAGTTACATCATTCTTCTTTAGTACAAGAAGCACTTACCTTACCTCAACAGCAACGTACTCTTGAACAAAGATTAACCGTTCATTGGCATAAGTTAGGAATTAAACCTGCTACTTTAGATGAAACCGCAGCTTTACAGCAACTATCCTGGTGGCAAACACAGATTAGTCAACGTAAAACTTTGGTTCAATTAAAGGCAGATATAGCGGCGTATCATCGCTTATTGCAACTCAACCAATTAGCTAATCATCCCAGTTGGCAATGTACGATTGAACGCAGTGAAGCTATTTTATTTGAATGGTTATATACCGCTCTACAGCAACAACTCAATCTAGCTAAGTCCGGTTTAGAGAACTTACCTGATATTATTTTAGGAATATTATTAGTAAGCCAATCCGTAGAAGCTAGTCCGGAACAGGTCGTCGAAACTTGGTCGCAAACACCACCTTGGCAAAGTAGTGAGCATTTACAAGCGGCTTTCGCTAAAAGTGCTTGGCAAAAATTGGCTGATGCTTCCGAACCCTTTTTATTTTTATGGTTAGATTTTTTAGGTACGCATCCAACCGCACAACGCTTAACCATTAGAGAAGAACAAATCAACTCAGAACAACCGGGTTTGCAAATGTGGTTGCGCGAATTAGCGCTAGGCAAAGTAGAAAAATTAGCTACCTTATTACAACGAGCTTGGAACCAGGTTCAACACCAAGCACAGCAACTGACACCCACTTTCGCCAAGTTTATCGCTAGTGAAGTAACGCCTACCGCTTATCAACAAGCTTTGGTTGCGCAGATATTAGGAGATGTTCCACCGCAATTGGAGATTCTTATAAAAAAATGGCTATCTTCTTCTTGCCTCAAGGTGATAGCGGATCAGGAATCCCATTTAGCAATAGAATCACCCACTTCATCGGTTGAAGAAGATAACCAGGCTAATCAAGAAAATAACACCCCTGAATTTAAAAAAGATTATCAAGCACAATCCCATGAAACGATATTACAACCACTTAATACCTTAAAACAAAAATTTAACCGGGTCATTTCAACTTATCCGCCTAGCCATTTAGCATTAGCTGAATTAGTTTCTCAGTGGGCTAATGCACGACTCGCTGAATTATTAATTACTCAAGCAACTGTTCAACAAATTTGGGAAACGCTAGAACGAGCCCGCATTAGTTTAACTGAGAACCGTTTGAATTTGGGTCATGATTGGGAAGAGCGAGTAGAGCAAGCATTATGGAATGCTTTAGCTACGCCGCTGGTTTGGCTTGAAGAAGGGAAAGCACCCACGAAAGGAACACTGTGGCCACTTTTGCAAATCTGGTTAGATAATACTTGGGTAGTTAAATTACCCGGTATTGAAACTTGTCAACGACATTTATTATCTCAAGAAGCCTTGGTACAAGCTTTTTTTGATCCAGTACAACGACGCTTACGCCTATTGTGGCTAGACCAACACCAGGTGAGCTTGCGTGACTTACCAGACGCCGCTGCACATCAACGTTTTTGGACTAATCCAACGATTAAAAAAGGTGGATTACTAGAACAGTGGGCGCAGGGATTATCCGCTTGGCAACGACAATATCAAGCCAGCAAAGATCAGGTAAAAATGAATCCAAGTTCACATTGGGATACGGTAATCAATTCGAGACAAATGCAAATTGTGGCCAATTGTCTAACACGCTGGACACAACAACAAAACCTGAAGCAGATAACCGTCATTTTTCCAGCTGGGTTAGATCAATTACCTTGGGAAGCTTTACCAGAATTAGAAACTGCATTAGTGAGAGAAATTAGTATAACCCATTGGTTACAATCTCGTTCTCGATCACCGGATTCACCACTGCCTCCCATTGCTCAACTACAACCAAAATATTGTGTTATAACGGAGCCAACGAATCTGACACCCTGCAAAACACAAGAAGCTCAATGGGTTGCGCAACATTTTAATACGCAGTCATTAGTTTCGGCTCGTTCAATCTTTGATGTTATTCAAAGTATTTCTCATAGTCATTGGGTTCACTTCGCTTTGCCCATTCATTTTAGTGATCCGCAGCAATTAATTAATGACTTGAATTCAAAAGAAAGTGAATCAATACAATTGCCTGATTGGATAGGTACACTATTACCGATATCAGCTCAATTGATGGTTATGTTACCGGGAGAATCACCTATAAAAGCTTTCCAATCAACTGGTTCAATAACACCACAAGGTATTATTCCCGCGTTAATGGCAGCCGGCGCTAAAACCATAGTGGGGACATTATGGCCTTGTCCTAGTTTAGCCGGGCTTTGTTTTAGTTATCACTTTTATCAAATTGCTCACCATAATCCTGACTTACCCTGGCATCAAGTCACTGCGCAGGCACGTCGTGCTTTACGTGAAATGTCTAACCAAGATTTGCAAGAATTAGTAAAACAATTCGATTTATCCTCCAATGAAACTTGTCAGCATTTAATCCAAGAATATCAGTCCACCGAACGTCCTTTTAACCATCCTTTATTCTGGGCGGGATTAACCGTTTTTGGCCAGGTAGAGCGATAATATCGTTTTTCAATAGTTGGGGTCTGGGAGAGATTTTGACTAAGATGTTTAATTCGTCAACGCTCCTAAATTCCCCCTAGCCTCCATTTTTTAAAGGGGGAATGGGTGTAATGTCATTGGTTAGTACGGGGCAAGAGGTGAGTTAATACCAATTATCAATTGAATTAAACCTTATATAAATAATTAGAAACTAAATAATCCAAAACTGCACTTAAGCGAGGTAGGGTGCATTAAGCGTCAGCCGTAACGCACCGAAAACTCGCTTTCTTTTACCGTTGTGAATGGTGCGTTAATAACGCAACCTACTCTGGCTATCAACCGATAGCTTGTCAATATAATTTTTAATCTTAAAAACAAGGAAAAAATATGAAACAAACCATCAGTTTTGAAATTGAAGATAATCTATTGCATTCACTGGAAAAAATTGCAGCACAATGGAATATGTCGGTGGCGCAGTATTTTCAGCGTTTGGTACTCAGGGAAATTGCTACCCAGGATGAGAATGTGGATTATGAACAACTCTGTCAAGAAGCACTTGCAGAGTTAAAACAAGGGTTTAATTTGGGTGGCCAACCGGCAAAAAGAGAATCCTTGTATGAACGTTGATACTTTTGTTGATACCAATATATTGATATATGCTTATGATACATCTATATCAGAAAAACATCTTATTGCTCAAAGGATTTTAGAATCGTTAACAAGCGCATAAAATTGTGAAAAAATATATTTTGATATGGCGAGTGCATACGAATACCCCTGAAACAATTCTTTTAGCTTTTAAAGTCCAAATGCAACATAAATTGTCTTTTTGGGATGCTTTAATTATGGCAGCCGCGATTCAGTCTAATGCCAATATATTGTTGACAGAGGACTTAAATCATGGACAAATTGTTGAAGGGATCACTATCCAAAATCCTTTTAAGACTGACTGAAATAGTTGCTTCGTGGTCTCGTTTCAATTGTGCCTACCGGTTGTTTGGTTAATTTGATGTTGGCGCGTCGACTAGCAAGGTATGGTGCGTTAACAACGCACCCTACTCTGGCTATTCTGGCTACGAGTTCTAAAAAATAGTATATATTGGAGACTGAAAGTGAGTAATAAACAAGATATTTATAAGTTGCGGAAAATTATAGAAGAAAATTTTAACGTTGATATATCGATGGTCTTAAAAAATGATTTTTGCCTGGCGTGCTACTTTTCTTTGGTAGATGAAAAAGAAGCATCATTAAAGATGTTGAAAAATGTATTTGACGTAGTAGGTTGGGATAAGAGGAAGACGTATTTTCTTGATATTCAAAACTCTATAGATGAGCATGCAGTTATATATGCAGAAGAAATAGTTGCAAATACTCAAATAATCAACCTAATCGAGAAACTTGTTAAAAAATGAATTTTGTAGCCCGCGTAGGATGGATGCGGTGAACTGGCGAACCGCATCAATCGAGAGATAACTTACCGTCATATTTCAACATGGCGAGCAGCCATCGCGAAATGATGCGGTTGTTCCTTCGTTACCACATCCTACGAGTTCTAAACCACTTAAATTGATTTGATTTTACACCTCATAATTTAATATCGGTGCTAACCATTTTTCTGCTCGGCTACCGTCATCCCTTTGCGGATGGCATAATCTTCGACTTGATCCTTCTCAATTTTGCCGGTACCAAAATAGTGTGCCTGGGGATGAGAAAAATACCAACCCGATACCGCCGCTGCCGGTAACATTGCATAATTTTCAGTTAAAGTTATTCCCGCTTGTTTATCGGGTTCAAGCTAGCTCACCAAGCAGAGCTTGGCACGCAGGTATTACCAAGTAGAACTTGGTAACAAGGCAATAAAACGAAATAGACATGTTCATTATTTTGTGATTATTTTGTCAAATAGATTGGAATAATTTATCTTAACCTGATGCAATTCATTTTGCTAATACCCTTGAAATATTTACTCAAGAGAACTTTGACAACGTGGGCAAGTGAGCATAAATTATTTCAGGCTGAATTACATTTTTTGTTTTAGCATTCTTACTTGTTTAAGGCTATCCAGTGGTTACGCTAGTTAAAGTAACTTTTTTTATAAGGTGTTTGAGGCGTCACTGCTATTAAGTTAAGCTTTGGGGTAAAAGAGCGACCCGCAGGTTTACTTCTAACGGCGTGGTATCGGGAAGGCATCAATCACTTTAGAGGTAGAGAAAAATAATGTATCCCATTAAGACTAATTTAAATCGACCGAAGCGATTACTTTCATTAGATGGTGGAGGTATTCGAGGAATTATCAGTGCGGAAATCTTACTAAAAATAGAAAAGATAATTTGCGATCGGCCTAATTCACCTTGGCATTGTTTAGCTGATTACTTTGATTTTATTGGTGGAACCAGTACCGGAGCTATTTTAGCCGCCGGATTAGCCAACGGTATGAAAGTAAAAGACCTTCTCACGTTTTATCTTGAGGATGGTCCCCAAATTTTTACTAAAAATAAAATACTTAAACGAATGAGGGCGAGATATAATCCCACCCCCCTAGAAAATAGGTTACAGGCAATTTTTGGAGACACCACTTTAGGTTCAAAAGAGCTCAAAACTTTATTGATGATTGTCACTAAAAATGTAACTGTTAATAGCCCTTGGTTCTTTGTGAATCACCCTAATAGTAAGTATTTTAATATCAATCGTGACATTCCTCTCTGGCATTTAATCCGGGCCAGTTCTGCAGCACCCGTTTACTTTCCACCTCATCACTTTAAGATTGGAGGAGAATTTTATGAATTCGTCGATGGTGGGATGAGTATGTTTAATAGTCCCTCGTTTCAACTTTTTCTAGAAACAACCTATAACCGGTACGGTATTGGTTGGGAACGTGGTAAAGATAAATTATTAATGATTTCTGTTGGGACTGGTTTTAGTGATAACCGGATTGAACTTGGTAAGGCTAGGAAGCACAATTTGCTTGATTGGGCAAGGTATGCGGTTAATACTTTAATGGAAGATGCTAAAGTACAGCAGCATATATTAATGGAGTTAATTAGTGCTCAGCCTAAAACAATAATTAATTATGAAGTTTCTAAACTCATGCTCAAGCCACTGCAACTATCACCAGCCACAATCCTTGAAGAAAATCCATTTCATTTATTAAGTTACCGCCGATACTCACCTTCATTAACCGGTGAAGGCTTGAATGAATTGCAACAACATTTGGATAATTTATCAACCGATTTTAAAGAATTAACCTTGCGATTACAGCAAATTGAACCCAATTTGGTTACTGCTATGGATTGCGTAGAACAAATTCCGGCTTTGCGAGCGATTGGTCAAGCGATAGCTGAAACATCGGTTTCTGATAAAGATTTTGAAGGATTCTTGCAATAATATTTTCAATATCAACCTACTGCTATCAACTTATTGAAAAAGAGAAGTTGGAAGGGAATTTAATCATTGAAGATTTAAGCTCGATCGTTTTGGATTTCTCTTGAGCAATCGGATTCAGTTCCGGAACAGGAAATGGTTGAAAGAATAATACCAACTTTTCCTTGGTTATTTTTTAGGTTGGTGTTGTGGAAATAGCTTTCAACCTACTCCCATAACTTTACTATTACGATAAATTCATAATGCTTTGGCTATTTACCTTAGCTGGAGATAATAATGAACCGAGATTGTAGAGAAAACTTGAAGAAACCGTGAAGTCTTGTTGAGCTTGAATTTAGGTACTTAAACAGTATTATCTTGGGGAGTGGCCAAAAAGTTTTGCTTCTATAAACTTAAATAAGCACCATTAGATTTTTATTGATTAATCAGTTTTATGGATAACTAGTTTTAATTAATTAATTTTATTAACTATTTTTTATTCTTACTATCCCCTATTTTTGGCTTTAAGTCATTTAAAATCCTACTGAATTTGCAAAAGCAAAGCGTGTTTTAATATTGCATTGCAATTTGCAAAAAAAATGTTTCTTCTGGAATAAAACTGAAAATAAGTGATTTAAAATTAATATATTAAATATAGGTACATAATTTGCTCACACCTGGTTAACCTCTTATTAAAGTTATTTACATCTGAAATGAATAGAGGTGTATGTTGCTAAGGAGAAAACTTATGTCCGACTATAGCTCCACATCTACTATCCTAAAAGATCAATGGCAAGAAATGGATACGATTAATATGAATACTTCATCAATTATTGCAGTTCCAATACCCCTATCTAATTCCAATAAAAAAACAAAGCGTTACTATTTTATGGCAAAACGTAGTTTCGATATATTTATTACTACCATAGCCCTCATTTTGCTAAGTCCTCTATTGTTAACCGTAGCATTGTTAATTCGGTTAGATTCTAAAGGATCTATATTCTTCTCTCAATTACGAGTTGGTAAGGGAGGAAAAGAGTTCAAAATGTGGAAATTTCGCTCGATGTATATCGACGCAGAAAAACGCAAACAGGAATTAATGAAAAAGAATGAAATGCAAGGAGGCGTATTATTTAAGCTGAAACAGGATCCCAGAGTGACTCGAGTAGGAAGAATTTTGCGGAAGTTTTCCATCGATGAATTACCCCAATTATGGAATGTTTGGCGTGGAGATATGTCATTAGTTGGCCCACGTCCACCGTTGCCTAATGAAGTACAAGAATATACTTGTCATCAACGGAAACGCTTAGAAGTGACTCCAGGTATTACCTGTATTTGGCAAGTTTCAGGTCGGTCTGATATCCCTTTTCATCAACAGGTTGAAATGGATTTGGAATATATTCGCAATCAGTCTTTGACATATGACCTGATAATCTTACTCAGAACAGTTCCAGCAGTATTAAAAGCACGTGGTGCTTACTAAGAAAATTAACCGAATTTTAGCTTTCTCCTTAACCTAACCCAATTGATGCGGTCCCTCATAGAATTTGAGTGAGTCGACCGCAATTTTTTTGCCTAAAATTTATATATCTATATAAATTATCTAGTTATGTAGATAATCTATAGAGTAAATTAAAAAACATAAGTATTTAATTGTTTCTATTTATATATCAAATAAATAGGTGCAAAGTTAGTATTTTACCCTTATAATTTTTTTATCTGGAGGAGTATAAATCATCAACAATTAAAAGGGGTAAATCATGAAACATTTTTCTCATCATTCATTTTCTTCTCCTCATTTTTTCTCTCTTGTTAACCAACTTCATCACTCAGTACAACATTCATCGTGGTATGGTTGGTTGGTTTTGGGATTCTGGGTTAGTTTATTTTGGGGAACGAGTGTTATTTTTAGCGATTGGCTCATTCCAGCTTGGTTTTCCCATCCCCCACTGATTAAATAATTAAACTGGGAAAATTTTTGCTGTAGGGGGGCGGGTTGTGGATATCCGCCATCCTGAGCTTAGCGTTATTGCCATTAAGTTAAGGATCAAGTTGACAACCACCCCCTTCCCCTCCTTAGTAAGGAGGGGAGTGAGGGGTGGTTTAAATCAGCTTAACTTAATGGCAGTGAAACCTAGCGTTCCCAGGTATAACGCAAATCCACTCCACTTTGGGTTCCAGTTTCTGTCTCAACAGTGAGTCGCCGAGTCAGTTCGTAGCGCATTCGCAAAATATTACTCCCATCAAATAAACCCACTCCATAACTTACGTATAAACCGGGCGTGAGATATTTACCAACCACCAATGCGGCTTCTTCAACACCGCCTTCGGAACTAATGCCGACTTCATCAAAACCGACTTGCTGTCCAATTTTTTGGGTAAGTGAATCCCCTTCTTTTAACGACATGGCGGTTGCGGCTTTAAATAAGGCATTTCCTTCACTTTCAGTCGCTTGAGCGGCCGGTTTGCCTAATATAATGTAAGAGAGGGTATTACTTTCATCTAATGACGGAATCGAAAATAAAGTTAATTGTGGCGATTGAGCGGTACCTTGGATGTACACTCCCGCAACGACATCGTCATCACCAATATCCAGTTGGTGATAATTCTTACCGGCATTTTTAATCCGGCGATAAGCTTTAATATCTAATCCCGGATTTTCTACCGAACCCCCGGTGAAAATAATTCGCCCTTGATCAATCTTCAAATTTTGACCATACGCTTTATAAGAGCCTTCAACAATTTTCAATTCACCATTACCTATGGTCGTTTTACCCGGTTGATTACTGGCCACCAGTGCACCTTCTATGCGGCTTTTAAAACCAGCGCCTTTGAAACTGACTTTATCACCTAAAATCACTTTAACTCGACTAGAAATAGCCAATTTTTTAGCTAGCTGGGATTCTTTTGGGGGTTCTGAATCATGCGGGTTAATTTTGATAAGGTCTTTTGAAACCATAATGGCCGTATTTTCAGTTTTGGAGGGGGTAATCAACGCCTGCGGAACAGTCACTTCCCCAGTGACGTCAATGCGACCCGGGAGTAACTGAATTTTGAGATCGGGTGAAATTAATGCCCAAGCAATGGGGGTATTAATAGCCTCGAAATCTTTGCCACTGATGGTTAAATTAGCCTGCCAATTGGGGTTAAGCGCTGATAACATTTCTCCTTGGAGATTTAATTGCCCGGTTTTACCGGAATTAAGGCTGGCTTGCAGTTGCAAAGTTTCAGCGGCTTGATTCTTGACCAGTAAATTAAAATTCCTCATTTCCAGTCCCAAATCGGGTAAATCGAGTGCGGCTTCTTGGATGCGGATTTGTCCTTGGACTTGGGGTGTAGCCAAAGTGCCGTTTAAAGCCACATCCAGATTGACTTGACCCCGAACATTTTCAACTTGATTAACTAACCGGGGTAATTGTGCTAAATCTGGAAAATGGACTTTAAATTCCCCTTGTAAAGGTTGCTTTCCCTGGGGAGGTAAATGGGTCAAGTGGGGTAAGTTGAGTATTCCTTGAATATCATTAGCTTTAAACAAACCTAAGTTTAAGTTAGCTGCTAAACCTTGTTGTGGATTAATTTGTAACTGGAATGTGCCACCTTGAAAGGCTAATTTTTTCGTCTCATTGCTCAAATCAGTGGTAACTATACCCGGTGATACATTAATTAACACCGCCGATTTTACTTCACCACTCGGCTGTAAACTCGCTGCTATCTTGCCCTCAACTGTGCCAGTTAAATCAGTCGTCTCAGGTAAAGCCATACGTGCCAAATTGAGCGGTAATCGATTAAGTAAAATTTGTACCCGACTCTCCGCTTGTGGTTGCCAATTGAATTGAGTGCATAATTTGGCATCTTGCTGATTATGCAAACAACTTTCAGTTAACTGGGCTGCCGTAGGTGATAACATCAGCGAACTGGGTGCTTGTAATTGCCAATGACCAGCCTTGGCGGTGGTGAGATTCAATTGTTGTAGTTGTCCTTGCCAACGCGGTGCAACAAAGCCGCCTTTTAATTGCAATGTCATTTGATTAAGGGATGAGTCGACTTTAGCGAGCAGCGAATGCGAAGCAAACGTACCTTGACCTTCTAAGCTGAATTGCTTAATTTGCGTGTTGCCTTGGTTAAAATTAGTGGCTAATACCTTAACTTGCAAATCTTGCTGGCTAAGTAAATTAATATCAACATTGGCTTGTAATGCCGCTAATTGCTTAGCTTGAAAAGCCAGAGAATTGGCTTCCACCTGCGCGATAAGGTGAGGCAAGTTGAGTGGACCAGTAACCAAACCTTTACCGTTTATTTTACCCTGGCCATCGGGTAATAAGGTCGCTAGATTCGGTATATTCATTGCCCATTTTAATTGCGAATGTTGACCCAGTTGACCCCCGGCCGTGATAGTGTTTGGCCCAGATTTTAATTCCAGTTGCTTGACTTGATATTCTTGACCTTTGATAGTGACTTCGGTTTGGAGTTGAAGCGGATAGTTGCGTAATTGACCTTGCAAGGGTTTAATTCGCAATTGGGTTTCGAGAATACCTTGATTAATCCGACCTTGACTTTGGATATTCAACCCCAGTTGACCTGGCCATTGGGTCCATTGCACCCCTGGATTGAGGCGATCGCCTTTCAACACTAACTGCCAATATCGTTCGGGTTGCCAACCAACTTCACCTTGTAAATTAAGCATCCCTTGTAAAATTTGACCTTGTACCGTTTGCAATTGGAGATGACGACTATCACCTTGTCCGGTCGCTTGCCATCGTCCTGACGGAATATTTTTACCTTCAACTTGGGTATCTAATTGTAATTGATAGTTTTGTAAGGTACCTTTCGCCAAAAACTGACCGTTGTGACTATAAGCTAATTTCTCGGCTGGTTTTGCTGCGACTAAGGGCCAAGACAGATTTTGCCAGGATAGGCTACTGTCAAAGCGACTGTTGTTACCAGCCAACATCCCCTCACCACGCAAAGATAATTGGGTATTGGTTTGAGGTAAATGAATTTGCCATTGTTCAAGCTTAAATTGATCGCCAGTCAGATTCGCTGTTAACTGACTGTTTAATTTTAATTCCGCTGGCCATTGTCCCCAAAGCGGTTGCAGATTGAGTTGATTAGCCTTTAAAACCACTTGGGCGGCTAAAGTAGGTTGCCAAGCCATTTGACCCTGACCAGCTAATTCTCCCGCCAAAATTTGGCTACGCAGTGACTCGATAGTCAATTGTTGACCATTGCCTTGGCCGTGAATTAGCCATTGACCACTGGGAACTTGAGCACCGCTTAAATGAGTCTCTAACTTAACTCGGTAATTTTGTAAAGTCCCGCTGACATCCAGTTGCCCCTGCTTACTGCTCACCAGCGCCGTTTTACCGCTCAGTGGCCATTGAATTTGTTGCCAAGTTAGCTGAGCTTGTTCTAATTGACTGTTTTTACCCGCTACGGTTCCTTGACCTTGCAAAGCCAGATGAGTTGCGGTTAGCGGTAACTCGATTTCAAATTGTTGAATATTAAATTTATCACCAGCTAGCGTTGCCTTTAATTGGCTATTCATTCTTAATGGTTCTGGCCATTTTGACCAAAAATCTTTAATACTGAGTTGTTCAGCATTGAGATTAACTTGGGCGTCTAAGTGAGGTTGCCAAGCCACTTTGCCAGTCCCATGCAGTGCACCTTCTAACCAACTCGAATCTAGGGATTGAATATCAAATTGTTGCTTATCCCCCTGTCCAGCTAGCTGCCAGCGTCCCGGGGGAAATTGCGCACCGGCTAATTGGGTAGCTAATGTCAGTTGATAATTTTGCATGGTGCCCGCTAAGTTCAATTGGCCATGAGAACTCGTTATCATCGGTTTCTCACCGGCTAAAGGCCATTGAACCTTTTGCCATTGCAAAGTAGCTACTTTTAACTGAGGGGTGTTCGGTGTGAGTGTGCCTTCGCCTTGCAGAGTCAGTTGCGTCGCTGTTTGGGGGATGTTCAAGCTTAACTGATTTATTTTAAAATCTTTATCATCCAGTTGCGCCACCAATTGACTATTTAATCTTAAAGGTTCCGGCCAATTGGGCCATAATTCTTTTATCATCAATTGATCAGCCTGGAGGTCAATTTGGGCGGTTAGTTTCGGTTTCCAACTGACTTTACCGGTCGCCGCAATCAATCCTTGTAAAGTCTCCGTGCGTAATGATTTGATTTGTAATTGTTGCAGATTACCTTGACCTTGAATTAACCAATGACTATTCGGTAGATGATTACCCATTAATTGCGTATCTAAATCCAGCTGATAATTTTGTAAATTACCCGCTAAATTTATTTTACCTCGGTTACTTTTTACCACGGTGGTTTCACCCAGGAGTGGCCACTGTAAATCTTGCCAGGTTAGCGTGGCAGTATTCAGGCGAGAATGCGCACCAGCGAGCAAACCTTCACCTTGTAAAGTCAGTTGCGTGGCGGTTGCCGGTAAATCTAAGGTTAATTTTTTAATCTTAAATGAATCTTTTTCTAATTCAGCGATTAATTGACTGTCTAACCTTAATAATTCTGGCCAACCCGGCCAAAATTCGCGCAAATTAATTTCATCTACATCTAACTGGATTTGCCCAGCCAATTGTGGACTCCAACTCACTTGTCCAACGGCATCAACTTCACCTTGTAACCAGCGGCTAGACAACTTTTCTAACTTTAATTCTTGATGATTTCCTTGCGCCAGCATGGTCCAATCACCCAGCGGGATTTTTTTACCAGAAACTTTAGATTTAAAATCAATATGATAATTTTCGAGTGAACCAGTTAAATTAAGCTGACCTTGTTGACTACGAACCAGATAGTCCTGAACCTGGGGTGCATTGAATGGCCAGTCAATTTCTTGCCATTGCAAGTGGGCATCTCCATTTAACTTCCCCAATAGATCTTTAGCTGTCGCGGTTATTTCTACTGCTAGCGGTTTGCTGATGGTGTGAGTTAACACTAATTTTTGGGTGTCACCACTTAATTGACCTTGTCCAACTACCGTGAATTGAGGCAAATGTGCTGACCAATCCAGGTCAAGTTGGATTGGATGCGGTGTAATTAAACCAACTTCACCAACTAATTTGGCCTGAAATAAAGGCGAATTGATTTGTAAATGTTGTAGTGATAACTTATCCGTGGTATTTGAACGTAACTCAATGTTATCAATCACAACTGGTTTAGCTTCAGCCGAATTAATGGTCACTTGGTTGATTTTGACGTCGTCTAAAGCAATCGAGAAGGGTAAGCGAATATCTGGAATTTTTAGCGGCGTGGATTCTTTGTTCTCACTTTTGGGAAAATGGGCATTGATACCATCAATATACAATTGATTGATATGTAATTTTCTTTTAAATAAAGCACTACCCTCCCAATGCAATTGAAAGGAATCAATAGCAATGCTAGTATCCGCATGTTGATAAGAAAATTCCTTAAAACTAAGGTTATCAGACAATCGTCCGGTCAAACTTTTAATCTGCAATTGACCGGGTGCCCATTGTTGAACCTGATTGACAACAAAATGTAACCCGGATTCAGTCGTTACTATCCAAATGGATCCACTGATAATGATCACGAACAAAACGAACAAAGCTATCAGTGAATAGAGAAGCCAACGTTTCATAAGCTGTTTTACTTTAGCTATCGGATTAAAATAGACTTGCGATTCTACACTTTAATTTAATTGGACCACTTTTTAGCTGTTTTGGAAAGTTCAATCACGTCTCATAAAAAAAATACCCAAAAATCTCTCTCTCTCGTTCTCTCGTTCCCACGCTCCAGCGTGGGAATGCGTATGGCACCGCTAGAGCGGTGCGGTACAGCACGAGTAGGCTGGGTTGAGGAACGAAACCCAGCTTATTTGTTATTGGTAGCCCAATTAAGGAGATCAACCCCATAGATTACACAATGATGACCAGAAGAATATTTTCAATCTCTCACCGGTCTCTCCCTGAATTAATGTCACCGTGTTTTACTTTTCAGCTGGGTTTCGTTCCTCAACCCAGCCTACGTGCTGGGTTAACACTAGTTTTAGTAGTAAACAAAATCTCAAAATCATCTGATAGCTAATTTTTCTCCAATGCGAGTTAGTGCTGTTTGTTGGGTATCTCTGGCAGTAATTTCTTTTGATGTTGGATTATCTGGATATTGTTGCGTTACTAATTGCGTTAAATCCTCTGACGTGAGCTTGGTTTTACCTGAGAATAAACCATTAACATGGCTTTCCCACTCTTGATCACCAGATAAGGCTAAACAAAATGCTAAAGATTGTTGAAATGGAACTACCGTATCTCTTATGCCGTGTACTGCGAAGAATGGGGGTAATCCTGGGGTAGAAATTGCTTGCGTAGGAAAAGAATTAGAGGTAATTTTTTTCATCTGTCAAAGGGATGAAACGATCGATTAAATCTTTAAAGGGGTTATAGTTTTCTTCTTCAGAAGAACAGTTCTTTATTTTAGAACTAGCGGTATAGTAAGCATTCGTATCAGCAAAGTTAACTGGTGCTCCTAAAATAACCACTCCACTAATCTTGTCTGTCGCATTAAAAGCCAACCAAGTTGCTAGATGAGCACCCGTAAAAAAACAAACTAAGGCTATTTTTTCGTTATTTGGGTTATAGGCGTTAGAGTAATAAACTGTTTCTAGTGCAGTTTTAACATCGGTAGTAACCTTGTCCCAAGAGGCTTTTTTACAAGGAACCGGAACATTAGATTGTATAGAGGGTTGTTCCTCATTTTACACTTTATTTTCTCCCTATGATTAAGTTATTGTTAGCGTAGGTAGCCAGGTAGGATTAGCAAAAACATAGAATTCCTCACCGAAAACATTAAATAATGATAATAAATATTATACAAAAGGTGAACAATAAAACACGTCGTTAATCCTACCTAGATATTTCTTCATTTATCCTTCTTTTTCACCGTTTTCTCTTTAAATGGTCTAATTCCAAAGTCGGTCACAATAGGATTTTTCTTACCATAAAAACCATAAACTATACTCTTGAAACGAGATAATTCTCCCCGAATCTTCGCTTCAGACTCACGATACTCATTTTGAAGTCGTTTAGCTCTACCAGAGGCTTCTTCATAAGAACCACGTAGATCTTCAAGTTGATTTTTTGAGGTGCGTAAATAATCTTCCTTAATAACAGATGGAAAATCATCCTCTTGTTGGTGTCTTTTTACACCTTCCGCCATTTTTTCTAGCATTTCTACTAATTGATTAAATGATTTAATGTTAATATCTGGCATAATGGATTATTTTAATATAGATTATTACTTAATAATGATAAATTATAATTACAATTGTTAGTTATTTTATAATCATAAAGTAGTATATCAATTTTTATCAATTTAGTTTAGTCTTTATTTGCAATAAAGTAATAAATTTTTACTAGTTTATAATCAAAAAATAGTATTTTACAATCTATAAATAGCTTTATAAGATAATAATATAATATATTATAATTAGTATATATAATAAATATATCACAATAGATAATTTTTTAATTTCTATGCTAGCAAGGCTGTAAAATAACTAGCAAAATCACCTATTTTTCGCTGTTAACTTATTATAATGATCACAAATTAATAGATAAGCCAACGTCTCATCAGCTGTTTTACTTTAGCTATCGGATTAAAATAGACTTGTGATTCTACACTTGGTTTAATTGAACCACTTTTTAGCTGTTTTGGAAAGTTCAATTACGTCTAATAAAAAAATACCCACTAAAAACGAATAATTGATTAACTGTTAAAATTAAGCTATCTTTTACAAGGTAGTAAAATTTTTTAATAAGAAATGGTATTAATGACCTCGTCATAAAACCATATTGAAAATGACCCCTTAATTGGAGAACAATAACAATGTCTCAAGAAACCTTTAGAAAAACTCCGCTGGCCTTAGCTATGGGTACCGTTTTCACTGTCTCCTTGGCACAAACTGCCATTGCTAATACCCAAGATAACCCTTTTGGAATGAGTGATTTATCCAGTGGCTATATGGTCGCTGAAGCCAAAGGCAGTGAAGGTAAATGTGGTGAAGGCAAGTGTGGTGCACTCACTGAGGATGACAAAGCACTTCTCGATGCAATGAGTCCAACAGAAAAGGAACAATTAAAACAATCCGTAACTGAAATGATGACTCAAATGGAAGGAATGTCTGCCGAAGATAGAAAGGCTAAAATGAAGGCCATGACACCGCAACAACAAGCTATGATGAAAATGATCAAGGCTGAAAAAATAGCGGCTGAAGGTAATAAAGGCAAAGAAGGCCAATGCGGTGAAGGCAAATGTGGAAGTAAGAAGTAAAAATACTCCAAGCGCTACCCCTTAGCTTAATTTATTTTTGAGGCAACCGCTATGACAATTTATTCCGTACATGGCGCGGGGCTGGGGTTCCGGCGAGATTTGTTAGACTCGCTGGAACAACAATCACCTGAGCAAATTCAATTTATGGAATTAGCCCCCGAGAACTGGATTGGACTTGGCGGGCGCTTGGGAAAACGTTTACGCTATTTCACCGAACGTTATCCTTTCGTTGCGCATGGTTTGTCCCTCAATTTAGGTGGTCCAGCACCGTTAGATGAAGCGTTTTTACAACGGGTCAAACAGTTTTTAGCCATCCATCATATTCGGTGTTACAGTGAACATCTGAGTTATTGCGCCGATGACGGCCATTTGTATGATTTAATGCCGATTCCCTTCACTGCGGAAGCGGTACGCTACGTGTCTGAACGAATCCGCCGCACTCAAGACATTCTAGAACGGCGCATAGCGATAGAAAACATCTCTTACTATGCCGCACCCGGTCAAGAAATGGCAGAAATTGATTTTATTCAAGCCGTCCTTGAGGAAGCTGACTGTGATTTGTTACTGGATGTCAATAATATTTATGTTAACAGCATTAATCACGGTTATGATGCCGAAAGCTATCTCAAAGCGTTACCCGCCAAACGGATTGCATATGCCCACATTGCCGGTCACTACCAAGAAACTGAGGATTTAATTATCGACACGCATGGTGCCGATGTTATTCATCCCGTTTGGCGATTACTTGCAGTGGCTTATCAACATTTTGGCGTATTTCCAACTTTGCTAGAACGAGATTTTAATATTCCACCGCTGTCTCATTTATTAGCCGAAGTTGATACTATCGTCGCTCATCAAACGCATTGCCATCAAACTGAGTTTGCTTATGCCTAACATAGCTAACCGGCCCCATTTTCAAAAATTGCAATACGCCTTCGCGGCTCATATTCGTGATGCCCATAATCCAGCACCAACCGGTATTGAACCGCGCCGAATGGCGATTTACCGAAAGTTATTTTATAACAATGTGCAATCACTTTTGGCTAGCACTTACCCGGTGTTACATCAAATTTTACCCACCGAACAATGGCATAAATTAATACGAGATTATTTTGCTCAGCATCAAGCCACTACGCCGTTGTTTCCGCAACTGCCGCAGGAATTTCTCCATTATTTGGAAAATGAGTGCGAAATACAACCTGAAGATCCGCCTTTTTTATATGAGTTAGCGCATTATGAATGGGTCGAATTAGCCTTGTTCATTGATAACCGGGAAATTGAGCTCACCGGTATTGATAGCCAAGGCGATTTACTTCGAGGTTGCCCGGTGTTAAGTCCACTTGCTTGGTCTTTCGTCTACCAATTTCCAGTTCATAAAGTGGGTCCAAATTACCAACCGCAGGAACCACCGGTAGAACCAACTTATCTGCTTATTTATCGTAGCAAAGATGATAAAGTGGGTTTTATACAACTTAATCGAGTTAGTGCTTACTTACTGCAAGCCCTCCGTGACACCTCCCACACTGGGCAACAAATTCTGACCGAAATAGCTACGCTATTAAATCATCCTTATCCCCAAAAAGTCATTCAAGGCGGCTTAGAAATTCTGCAAGAATGGCTAAGACGTGATATTGTTTTAGGTGTTCGTCGCATATAAGATTTTTTAGCAAACTTGGGTTTGTACCTTCCCAATTTTATAATCGGGGTGGTTTTTTTATTTTTTAATTTTACGGTAGAATACCCAAAATTATCACTAACCTGCAGAATAAATAGGCTCACTCACCATGACGTCCAACCTTTCTTCTCCCCATAAAGAAATAGAAATCCTTGAAAAAATAACGTGCTACCAAGGTTTTTTTAAACTGGTTCGCTATAAACTTAAACACACGCTATTTGCTGGTGGGTGGAGCCAAGAATTGCTGCGCGAAGTATTAGAACGGGGTCATGCTGCCGCTGTGTTACCTTATGACCCCATTCGTGAACAAGTGGTGATGATTGAACAATTTCGTCCCGGTGCCATCGGACAGGCTGATGGGGCTTGGTTATGGGAAATTGTCGCGGGTATTCTAGAAACCAGTGAAACGCCCGAAGCCGTGGTTTATCGAGAAGCCGAAGAAGAGATGGGCTGCCCCGTTGTGGATATCATTCCAATTTGTCAATTCTTTGTTAGTCCAGGTAGTACCACTGAAACCACCGCCCTCTTTTGTGGACGAGTCGATTCGACGCAAGCCAGCGGCATTCAAGGGATTGCTGCAGAACATGAAGATATTCAAGTGCACGTCGTGCCTTTCGCCACCGCTTTGCAAATGTTAGCCACCGGTAAAATCCGGTTTGCACCAGCCGTAATTGCTTTGCAATGGTTAACTTTACATCATGAGGAAGTCAAAAAACGTTGGCAAGGTGGTTGAAGTTTCCATTCATTAGCTGGCAAGGAAAGGATTTGATGGGTTTCGCTGCGCTCTACCCATCCTGCTGGTTTTTAAAAGCGTAAGGTGAATAAGGTGCCTGCTGTCATCCACCTTGACGAAAAAAGGTGTATTATGACGCTTCGCTTATACACCCTACGCGGGCTAGCTAAATTTTGGTGAGACCGGGAACCGCTGGTGTAGGATACGGTGAGGAACCAATCGCATCAATGCAAAAATTGAAGGATTACAGATGATAATGGATGGCACGATTGATGCCGTTCACAAGCTCACCGCATTCTACGCGGGCTAACATTATTTCACACCGGACTTAGTGAGCTGAGCTTGCGAAGCCCACCCTACCTAGATTCACAATAACTAACGCTTTGAAACTAAATAAAATTTTATTCTCAGGATACAATAATTATGTCATTCAGCGATTTCAAGAATATAGCCGACGTGCAGAAGAAATATAAAATAAAATATAAGGAAGAGAATTTTATATCGCCAAAGGAAATTCAACTCTCTGACAACTTTTTAGAAGATTTCGAGTTCTGTAAAAAAATATAGATATTTTCACTTCCGAAGCCTCTCGCAGCGAAATTATTATTTCACCGCTATTACGGGAAGTTTATAAAAGGTATTTTGCTAGGTATTCATTCTGGATTCAGAGAAGTATAGCCTACGATGAAGTGTTGTGTGGCACACCGGATTATATTATTTCCATGAAATCAGAATTAGGAAAGACGGTTCTGGAAAGACCGATTATTATTATCGTCGAGGCCAAGAAAAATGATTTCGAGCAAGGTTGGGGGCAGTGCCTTGCTGAATTAGTGGCCGCGCAGAAATTGAACGAGAATCCCCGCAAACCAGTGTATGGCATCGTGACGGATGGCAATTTGTGGCAATTCAGTAAATTACTGGCAGATGAATTTATCAAAGATTCTGAAAACTTCACCATTGACAACTTATCTCATCTATACGGAGCATTGGATTATATTGTCGAATCATCTGAACACGAGTAAAACACGCATGAGCATTGCTCGTTGCGCTCGTTCCCCATCTCTAGCCAAGTCGGGTGGGCAACGTGTTGTTGTTGCCCACCATTTCTTTTTTTTGGTTATAATCAGCTAAGTAGCCAAGCTAGCATAGAATGTATTAGTTTCGTTGATTTGCACTATAATACTCTTTTCCTTGAAACCATCCCTAAAGTTTCATCACTACCTAAAGATCAAGATATGTTCACCATTGAATGGATACAAACCAAAGTTTCTCAAAGCGAGTATTATTTTTCCAAACATGGCGATCAAGAACGACAAAATGACAACCTTTCTATTGCCGAAGCCGGGTAGGGTGGGCAAGGTGTTTTTTGTTGCCCACCATTTCTTTAGTTATAACCAGTTATAATATTTAATCTTGTTGTAAAGACTATAATAATCACGCTTTTATCTTTAATGTTAAAGAGGATTTGAGTAGTTATTATCATCACTGTGAGTAACAATTATGGAAATTTCGGAACGAATCAAATTTATGCGGATATTCAAAGGTTGGTCACAAGATGAAATGGCTGCTAAATTACATATGGCTGTGAGCGGTTATGCGAAAATTGAGCGGGGCGAAACGGATATTCCTTTTTCAAGGCTAAAACAAATTGCTAATACGTTTCAAATGGAGTTATCGCACTTAATTGGGTTGAATGAAAAAAATATCTTTAATGTCACGGGTACTTGCAATAATACTCATGATAATTCCTCAGCTATTAATATTTATCCGTGCGAAGCCGCTAAACTGCAACATGAGAATGAAAAACTACAGATTATTATTGAACAAAAAGATAAAGAAATGGCTTTACTTCAACAACAAATTATCGATTTAAGAGAAGTGATTAGCCTGTTGAGAAAAGAGGAGTAACTTTATAATAATAATGATTTCCGAACTGTCGAACAGCGCAATCAAAGGCCCACTATCAACCACGATTCATCTATCAAATCTTTCACATTTGTCCAAATGATAGTAAAAAGTAAACTGTTTACCTCCTCTGCACCTTCACCCCTTCCTTCACCGCATCACTCGGATGCGTAATCACGATCTCCCCCGCTTTTACCCCCTCAACGATTTCCGCTATCAACCCACTCCGCTGCCCGACTGTCACCCGGCGTCGTTGTACTGTTTCCTCAACAATCGTGAATACCGCCCAGCCATTCTCATAGCGAAATAACGCATTCGCAGGGATTTGTAAAATGTTATCTCCTTCCCATAAAATAAACCGCGCTTCGACCCGATAACCGTCTCCTAAGCGTTGCCAAATTTCAGGCGCAGAAACAAAGTCGGCAATAATGAAAACACGCTGCTCTTCTACTCCCAGCGCAGAAATTTTGGTAAAGGCAACCGGTTCTATACGACGAACTTGTCCTTCTAATGGGGCATTGCCTCCCCATCGTTCAAACAACACCCGTGAGCCGGGTTTAATTCGCACGGCATCAGCCGATAAGACCTCGATTTCCACCTCTAACGCTTGCGGATCCCCGATTTCTACTAACGCTTGACCAGCACTGACCACCGCTTCACTTTGTTGTTGTACTTTCAAAATCTGCCCCTGCACGGGCGCAGTGATGGCCAGTTTTTCTAATGGTGTAGGCGCATTCTCCGCCGCTGAATACCGTAAGGCAGTGCGGGCCGCTTCTAATTCAAACCGGGCGACTTCCACCGCAAATTCTGCCGACCGGCGACTGGCCTGGGTGCGGCGTGCCCGTGTTTCAGCTTGATCAAGCGTGTCTTTTGCGACACTATCTGATTTTTGTAAGTGTTTTAGCCGTTGAACTTCCACAGCGGCATACTCCGCATCAGCAACGGCTATCTGCACATTTTCTTGCGCAACTTGTAAAGCGGCTTGGGCTGAGGAAATACGCGCTTGAGCTTGAGCACGGCTACGGGGATCAAGCATGGTTGTGCGTAACGGTTCTAATTGCGTTAATACTTGTCCCGGCGTAACACTATCTCCTACTTTTAACGGGATGCGTTGTAGAAAACCGGCAATTGGGGCCGACACGATAAAACGATCTATTACGCGGGTTTTGCCATCGGTTTCTAAGGTGACTTGCAAGTGACCGTGTGTTACAGTCGCCATGTCTACAAGAATCGGTTTAGGCATAAAGGCATAACCGATGATTGCGACAATGACTAACAAGAATACAAATAACTTAACATATCTGCGCCACGGCATCGTGATTTACTCCTTGGTTTTTAACACCGCGACTAAATCTAAATGATCTAATTGACGGCGCACGACTAGACTCGAAAGAGTAGCAGCGACTAACACGACTGTGGCAGCAAACGCATAACTGCGTGGTTTTAACACCAGGGGCACGCGATATAAATCAGACACCATGTGACTGGCGAGGTAATCGCATAAACCATAACCAATGATACAACCGAGTGGAATCGCCAGTACGGTTAATATCCCTAATTCACCCAGCAAAATATAAGAAATTTCAGCGCGCGTGAACCCCAGCACCCGCAAACTGGCTAATTCACGGCTGCGTTCAGACAACGCAATCCGGGCACTGTTATAAACCACCCCAAAAGCAATCGTGCCTGCTAAGAGCGTATTAATAAACGTAAATACCAAGATACTTTCCCCGACGGTGTCATAAAAACTTTGAATCGCATTTTTTTTCACCACCACCCCGGCAACGCGCGGCATTTCTTTAATCGCTGCATAAACGTTCTCTTGTTGTTGAGTATCCAGCGTTAAATACACCCCGGAAACCACTTCGCCCTCGCGCATAAAACGGTTCAGGGCGGGCAAGTCCATATAGCCGGATACACCTACATATTGATTGATAAAACCGACCACGGGAATTTGACGAATCGGGCGACTGCCTTCCAACACTTCTACTGTGAGCCGTTGGCCTATTTGAATGCCCAATAATTTGCCTAAATAGTCCGTTAAGACGATGCCTTCCGGCGGCAGGGTCACCACGCGTTGCTGCGTATCCAGCAGGCGTTGTAATTCGCTGTTGGCTGTTACCCCTTGAATAGCGGTCAGATAACTGCGTTGCTCAAAACGCAATCTAACCGGGACCGTGCGAAAGACTTCCCCGAATTGCACGCCTGGCAAACTACGTAACTCATATAAAACCGTATAAGAGGAGGGTTCTACCAATGTCACCATCGCGTCTTCACGTTGGGCTAAATTGAATTGTACTTCCATCATGAAATCAATCGCGTCTTGTTGAAAATTGCTAATCGTCATAATCGCGCAGGCAAACGCAATCCCCAAGATGGTAAGCAAAGATTTTAAGGGTTTACGTTCGATATGACGGGCAATCATCCGGGTGGGTTGCGAAAGATAGGGTTTTAAACCCAGGCGCTCTAACACCGTTTCTCGATAGCGGGCTGGCGGTTCGGGGCGCATGGCTTGAGCGGGTGGCAAAAGTGCCGCCTGCCGTACCGCAAACAATGTACCGACCATCGCAGCACCGATACTGATAGCGATTGCGCTGAGGAGGACACGCGGTTGTAGTTCATAGTGTAAAAACGGGAAACGATAGAGTTCCATATACAGGTTACTCAAACCTTGTCCTAACCAGATCCCACCGGCAATTCCGAGTATCGCCCCTACCACCACGATGAGGATGACTAATTTCAAGTAATGAATGGTAATGGCAAACTGACTATAACCAAAGGCTTTTAAAGCCGCAATTTGTTCGCGTTGCGTACTGACTAAACGTGTCGTAACCACATTTAATAAAAACGCAGCAACCCCTAGAAAAATCACGGGAAACATCGTCGCCATCTGGCGCAACTGGTGGAATTCTTCTTTGAGATAACGATACGAGAGTTGATTTTCCCGTCCATAACTGCCTAACCCCCCGTAAGGTTTAAGCAATTCATCTAACGAGTCAATCACTTCCTCGACTTGCGTATGGGGAGATAAGGTGAGCACCACATCATTAAACGCCCCTTCCAGGTTATAGGCGGTGGCTAATGGCGTGCGCCCCATCCATAAAATCCCATAGCGTTTAAAGTCAGGAAAGATAGCGCCTGGGCTGATTTGATAAATATATTCCGGGGATAACGCAATACCGACAATAGTCAAGGCTTTGCGTCGTCCATGAATAGTAACGCGTAGGGTATCGCCGGGTGAAAAACGGTGGGCATTAGCAAAAGCTTCGCTAATTACCACTTCATCATCGTGTCCCGCTTCTATCAATCGTCCCTGGCGCAAATGTAAACGGTTCAGCAAGGGTTCTCCGGCATCTGGAATAGAAACTAAACTGCCGGTGACGGGATCCGTAAAACCTTCAATCTCTAAATTCACGGCGGCTACGATCCGGGTTTCGACTAATTCCACCCCGGGAATCTCCTGAATACGGGCTTTAAGGCTGTCAGGCGCGCGTTTCAACGCCGCAAACACATCGGGCAAATGATAGTTCTGGTAAAACGTGGCCTGGGTCAATAGGAGTGAATCCAGGGTACTGAGTGACATCACAAAGGTGGCGATACCACTGGCAATCACCAAAGCAATGGCGATGACTTGCCCACGCAGTCCCCATAAATCGCGCAATAACTTTTTATCTAAGGCGGTCATGGGGTTACCAATGCAATTCCTGCGGCGATTTTTTGTGCGAATTGCGATGAATATGAGAGATAAGGCCATCGCTGAGATGAATCACGCGATCGGCCATGTCCGCAATTTCTGCATTATGGGTAATTACCACCGTGGTCGTACCTAATTCTTGATTGACTTGTGCGAGTGCTTCTAACACGACAATCCCCGTCGCAGAATCGAGCGCCCCGGTGGGTTCATCACATAACAATACGGCCGGATTTTTAGCAATGGCACGGGCAATGGCGACTCGTTGCTGCTGTCCGCCCGATAATTGGGAGGGAAAATGATCTAAACGGTCTTGCAAACCGACTAAGGCTAATGCGGCTTCAGGACGCATAGGTTGATGGGCAATTTCGGTGACCACTGCGACATTTTCCAAGGCGGTCAGGCTGGGAATAAGATTATAAAATTGAAATACAAATCCGACATGAAAGCGCCGATATTCAGTTAATTCTTTATCCGTCGCTTGGGTGAGATCACGTCCTAAATAACTGACCTGCCCCGCACTCGCAATATCCAATCCGCCGAGAATATTTAATAAGGTGGATTTGCCACTGCCTGAAGCGCCCAATAGCACCACTAACTCGCCGCGATACAATTCCATATCCACTCCCCGCAAAGCTTGGACTTGGACTTCACCCAGGTCGTAGATTTTGGTTAATTGGCGGGTTTGAAAGACAATCGTAGACGTAGAAGCGCTAGCAGACATAAGTAAAACAGTATTGATTCAGTTTAGGATAATTAACTGTTTGATAGTTTGTAGGACTTACGCATTAACAAGAGTGGTCAATCCAGTTCTAAAGGGGATGTTGTTAAGGAGTGCCCTGGATTATATCAATTTGGAAATCACTTCGTTAAAAAGGTCTCTCCTTAATTTATATTAGTTCTCTATCTGCTCTAAATTCAAGATGGCTTATGCCATTATAGTCGTTTCGATTCATAATTATAAATAATTGAATAAAAAATTAATACTGAATAGCCTGCGTAAGATCAATGTCATTAAGTTAAGGATTCCCCTCTTTGAAAAAGCAAAAGTATCTACAAAGTTATAAAAAATCAGAAATAACAATTTATTATATAAAAACGCTAATGAGAAAATAAATGGCGCCTTGATCGTAGCGGGTGGCGATGGTGCGAAACTTTTGAGTTTGGTCTTGTGTCATTGGGTAACGAGGTGCAAGATATTAGTCAACAAACTGTTTTTATTAATTTCTATCTATTTTTTCCCTACCAATGCTTGAGGATCACACCACATGGCGAGTTATCTTTTCTATGATATAGAAACGACCGGTTTAAACAAAGCTTTTGACCAAGTATTACAATTTGCTGCCATTCGCACCGATATGAAGTTACAAGAAATAGATCGGCACTTAATTGGGGTCAAATTACGGCCGGATGTGATTCCCTCTCCATTAGCCACCATAACCCATCGGATTGCGATTACTCAATCCAAGCAGGGGTTAAATGAATTTGAGGCCATTAAACAAATCCACCAATTAATGAATCAGCCTGGAACCATTAGTCTGGGTTACAATACCTTAACGTTTGATGATGAATTGTTACGCTTTTGTTTTCACCGTAATTTGCTGCCGCCTTACACGCATCAATATAATCAAGGTTGTCGACGGATGGATATGTTGCCTATCACCAATATGTACTATTTGTATAAAAGAGAAAGCTTAAATTGGCCAGAAATAGAAGGTAAACTGTCTTTACGTTTGGAACACTTGAGCACGGCTAACCACTTGGCTACGGGAATGGCACATAATGCGTTGGTTGATGTGGAAGCCACGGTGGAATTAGCGCGGCGATTTTATAGCGAAACTAAAATGTGGCATTACGTAACTGACTACTTTGATAAGGAAAGCGACCGGCAACGGCTCGAAGAAATACCGATTAATTTTCACAGTATTGCTTGTAGTAACCGTGTCGGTTTGATGGTCAGCAACGAATTGGGCTCAGTTAATCAATATCAAGTGCCAGTTTTATTGATTGGCAATTCGATTCCCTATAAAAATCAAACTCTTTGGTTACGGTTAGATTTACCTCAGTTACGAGAGACCACCCCAGACAACATTCCAGAAACGACGTGGGTTATGCGGAAAAAACAGGGTGAATTAGGTATCGTGTTACCGCCTCACGAGCGTTATTGGCGCTATTTAAGTCCAGAGCGACAAGCGATTGTTGAAGAAAATCAAGATTGGTTACAATCTCATACTCAACTTTTTCATAAAATTATCTGCTATCACCGTGAATTCAGCTATCCTTGGATTCCCGATTTAGATATTGAAGCCGCTCTTTATCAAAATGGCTTCTTATCTGAGCAAGAACAAGCGCTTTGTCATCAATTTCATGCGGCTTCGCTAGCGGAGCAAATTAAGCTAGTCACTCAGTTTGAAAATATTGCCATGCGCCAACTCGCTAGTCGGTTACTTTGTAGAAACTATCCTGACAATCTACCTAAGATGTTAACTCAAGATTTTGCAGATTATTGGCGACGAATCAATCCTCAAAATGAGGCAGAGGCTTTGCGAGATTATAAAAACCAGCCACGCTTGACACCATTACAAGCTTTGAACGAAATCGCTCAACTCCGCAGCCAAGCGCATTTAGATAATCAACAACTGAATTTACTCACGGAATTAGAAGATTATATTAAAACTCAGTTTTCAGTTCCCAGTTGCGAGGGAGAAAAGAGTAGATTATGGGGAAGGTAAAAGGTGGTGGGCCTGGTAGGACTTGAACCTACGACCAGCCGATTATGAGTCGGCTGCTCTAACCAACTGAGCTACAGGCCCTCATGAGGATTGCAAAAGATAACACAATTTAATCAGTAAACGCAAGTAAATTTTGCTCATATAAGTTAAGGGCAGACACACCGGTCTGCCTCTACAAAATATCCCCTATGTAGGGGCGAACCTGCGTGTTCGCCCGAACACCCAACTGCTTAACTTAATGGCATTGTTGCTAAGGAGGGGAGGGGAGCGAGGGGTGGTTGTCGACTTGATCCTTAACTTAATGGCATTGACCTGTAGTAGATCGTTCAAATACCCGGCAGTCCCCGTAATAGCCGAGAAGGATAGCTTTTCATACCCGTCATCTGCCGAACAAACTGTTTTCTCAAAGGAGGTAAAGCATCTATCATCAACAAGCCAAAGTTACGTAGCATCACTAGCGGCGGCAAAGCATTAGCAAATACATTGATCAATTGGTCAGTCAAGTCAATGATACGTTGATGATCGGGTTGTTGCCACGCGACATAACGTTGTAAAGTAGTTGCACTACCGATATCCTCACCGTTTCGCCAGCTATTGACTACTGTTTCGACTAAACTGGCGACATCTCGTAAACCTAAATTCAAACCCTGTCCGGCAACCGGATGTAACGTATGAGCCGCATTACCAATCACGACCGCCCGAGAACGTGTGAGCGGTTGTGCTCGAACTAACCGTAGTGGATAAGCATGGCGTTGTCCGACATGTCGAAATTGTCCTAATCGCCATCCAAATTCTTGTTGTAGTGCGGATAAAAAAGCGGAATCATTCCATGCCATAACGGTTTTCGCTTGCGCCGGGGTTCTGGTCCACACCAATGAACAATGATTATCTGGCAAGGGTAATAGGGCTAAAGGCCCAGATACAGTAAAGCGTTCATAAGCGATCTGCTGATGAGGTGAACTTGGCGTCACATTAGCAATGATAGCGGTCTGCTGATAATCAAATTCGTGGCTGGTGATACCTAATTGTTGCCGCACCGGCGAACGTCCACCATCTGCCACTACCAGTAAGCGTGTTGATAACGTTTGGATTTGCTCGTCTTTTTTGATCTGAGCGGTAATCAGTTGATTGTCATATTGAATCTGTGTCACTTGCGCCGGTGCCCAAATTTCAATCGGGCTGGCGTTCAAAGTGGCTTGCAAAACTTGACCTAAGTGACGAGCAGTGACCACATGACCTAATGCGGCTGTACCCAAATCTTGATTTTTTAACCGAGTAAAACCAAAATGTCCTTGATCAGAAACATGAATTTGCTGAATTGGCGTAGCGGCGGGTGCGATTTGGTCCCAAATACCCATGCCAGTAAAAATGCGTTGGGAACTATAACTCAACACTAACACGCGCTCATCGTAACTCGGTGAACAACGCTCGGTAAACCAAGGAGCGGCTTCAATAATCGCTATCCGCAAGGACGTGGCACGTAAGGCACTAGCGAGGCTTGCACCAACCAAACCGCCACCAATGATAACCATATCGTAAATGTTTGGGTCAGTCATATGACATTACCAATCCAAAAAGTTTTTTAACAAAGTTAAACCCGCCTGTTGGCTTTTTTCGGGATGAAATTGCACCGCGAACACATTTTCTTTAGCTAATGCTGAGGTAAACTCAATCGGACCATACCGAGTCGTCCCCACCGTAACCTGCTGATCTTCTGGAGTAACAAAATAGCTATGGACAAAATAAAACCGACTCTGTTCAGAAATTCCCTGCCATAGTGGATGTGGTAAGGCATGACTGACTTGATTCCAACCCATGTGTGGTATTTTAAGACGTTCACCACTGTCGGGATCAAGCAAGGGTTCGGTAAAACGACGGACTGTCCCCGCAACCCAATTAAAACCAGCCGTACCACCACTTTCCTCACTCCGAGTCAATAACATTTGTAACCCTAAACACAGACCCAAAAAAGGTTTAGTGGCTAACGATTGTTTAATCACCTCCGCCATACCGTTTTGATTGAGTAAACTCATGCAATTACCGATGGCACCCTGTCCAGGAAACACCACTTTATCTGCTTGGAGGATGACTTCTGCCTGATCACTAATTTGAACCTGCCAGTGGTTACCGGCGACATGTTCTAAGGCTTTACCGACCGAACGTAAATTGCTCATACCGTAATCAATAACAATAACTTTTTTCACCCTAAGATTCCTTTTAATCCTCTGGTTGATTTTGATTATAACGTTGAATTTCTTCATGAATCCAAGCACGCACCTTTTCTTCTTTCCGCGCAAATATTGGATTTTCTATGCCCAACAATTGTCGATAAGTGGCCGAAAAAGGTAAAAATGGAATGGAAAGTAACACCGCAACGATTATAATTAAACTCGCAATAACGAAAATAGCACCGCCAGTGGGGTGTTCTCTAGGTAAAGTAATTCCAAGCAAATTTAATATTTTAACCTCATCTAATACCATTAAAAATTCCGGATAAAAATATTTTATGTTATAAGCTAATACCGCACTGCCTAAAGCAATTCCCACCAGAAAAAAGTCAGCAAATAAGCGAATCAATAAAAATATAGCGTAAATACTCAAAAATACTAAAATAGCCACAACAATGGGTGAGTCCACAATGGAATCCTCTTTAAATGAAGTAAGATGTTTTAGCACCGATATCAATCCACTCTAACCTTCTTATTGTTAAAAAGGGAATGGTAACATGATTTATTGTACCCGGTTTTGAGTTGGAATTTGTATAGGGATTTCGGTATGGAATATTAAACTAAGCGCTACTATTACTAAACAAAACGATTGAGGTAGAAAAAATACCGTGAATTTAAAAAAACGTCGAGCATTGAAAAAGCAGCAAAAGCAATTACGGAAGATGCGACAGTCACAGCCCAAAAGTGCAAAGGAATATCTGGATCGTGGAGTATTATATTTTAACAAGGGCAAATATGAGTTGGCATTAAATGATTATGACGAAGCAATAAAACTTGAACCAGATTGCGCTCTTGCCTATTATAATAACCGTGGCAATATTTACATAAAACAACAAAAATATGAGCTTGCCTTAAATGACTTGAATCAAGCAATTGTTTTGAGGCCAGATTTAGCAGGGCCTTATTTGAATCGTGGATACCTATATTATGCGATAGGAAAATATGAGCTTGCTGCAAAAGATTATGAAAAAGTCATCGATCTAGATCCAAAACTTGCAGAACAACATTACGTGCTTGCACTAATTAAAGGCATTTCTTATGCCTTAAAGATTGAAAAAGATTATCAAGCCGAAGTTGGAGAATCCAACAGATTCAAATACCTAAGCAGCATGGCCACCGCAGTTGCCCACGAAATTAACCAACCCGTTGGAATTATCCGTGCAGCAACCAGCGCCGCTTTAGCAGATATTCAGGATAATTTATTTCAACCAACTGAACTAGAACCGCTGTTAGACAAAATTTATGCGCAAACCGATCGGCTGAAAACTATTATCGAAAGTTTTCGCAAATTTGCTAACGGTGATCGCCAGCACCGGGAAAAAGTTAATTTAAATCAGGTAGTCGCACAAACAATAGCAATATTCGGAGCACAATTTAAGCACCACAATATCGAATTAACAGCGGCACTAGCAGAAACACCTCCGGAACCAATCGCTTGGGCGAACCCATTTCAACTAGAAGAAGTTTTGATTAATTTGTTGAACAATGCCAAAGACGCGCTGGAAGGCTTTGCCAATCCTCAAGTATGGATTAAAACTGGGCGCACAATCACTGGTGCAACCGAGATCCAAGTAGAAGATAATGGCCCCGGCATCGCGCCAGAATTTTTAGAAAAATTATTTATGCCATTTGAGAGCACCAAACCGACTGAACGTGGCACCGGCTTAGGATTACATATTTCCCGCAAAATCATTGAAGCACTCGGTGGCACACTCAATTACACACCACGCCCTGGTGGCGGTGCCGCTTTCAATATCACTTTTCCCCCACTCTCAGAATCAGAGGAATTCAACAATGGATGAAATCGAACGCCAATATAGTTTACTCATTGTAGACGATGAAACCGAAATTGGTAACACCTATCGAGATTACTTTGTCAAAAGGGGCTTTCAAGTCGAAATTGCAGGAGATGGTCAAGAAGGACTTGAAAAACTGCGCACCGGAGAATTTGATGTCGCCATTGTAGACCTGCTCATGCCCAAAATGAAAGGTCTCGACATGATCCGCCAAGCTCGAAAAGAAGGCATAAGCACCGACATGATTATTTTAACAGCACATGGTGAGCGTGATGAGGCAGTAGAATCTATCAACTTGACAGTCAATGGTTGGTTTGATAAGGCTGGAATACAAATGGAAACATTACTCAAGAAAGTTCGTGAATTGTGCCAAGTTATCCCGCTTGATGAAATTAGGCGCATTCTTTCCGCTATTCCAGAATAGGACTAAGTTATGTCCACAATGCCTGATGAGAGAAGTTACTATTTTGATACCAATGCTTTGTTTAAATATTATTATCAAGAACCGGGGAGTGTAGAGATACAGCGATTAGTATCAATATCTCATCCAATATTTATCTCGCCACTAACACTATTAGAATGTTACAGCGTTTTGCTACGTTATTCACGGCAAAAGAAACTGCGGTCCCCTGAAGTACGTTTAATCATCAAACGGTTGCATAAAGATACCGGGTTACTAAATGGCACACCTGGACCTTTCCGAATTGTGCCGCTACCCACCGGCATTTTTTCAAAAGCCGAAAGCATTTTATTGGAACATGCCGGTCAACTTAGTTTCGGTGCCAATGATGCTCTACATCTAGCGATTGCTAGCTTATTACCAGATAAACTGGTTTTCGTTACTTCCGACCGATCGCTAAAAAATGTCTGCAATAATATCGGCTTACCTTGTTATGACCCCCAACTCCAACCAGCGTAGGTTGGCAATCCTTTGCTAAAACTTATTGTTAAAAATTCCACGCGAGGAATAGCAAGTTGGTAGGCCGGTCGCTCCACTGTCATCAACTTAAGGATTTTCCTTCTTTGACAAAGGGGAAGGGGGTATTTAATCGGTTGATAGCCAAGCTAAATTGTCATTGGAGTAAGGTAACGGAGTTGGTGAACGAGATAAACAAAAGATTTTATTAAAATCAATAATAACAACAAATTCCATCAATTATATACATTGATCAACTCATAAAAAAATTCTTATCCCAAATAATGGCGATTAAGTAACGCTATATTTTACAGTAACCAAGCATAAAAGTCTTGGTGATAAAGAGAAGCCATCAGTGTACCCTGTACGTTGTTAAAATTTAGCTTGATGAGCAATATTTTGCTTTTGCCCACCTTACTAAAAAAACTCATTTCATATAGAGATTTATCTTATTTTCTGAAGATTGGCATGAGTTTTGTAAACATACCCAGTAATTCTTGAGTCAATAATATTATCCTAATTCTTTTAATAAGTTGTTACCGTGTTTTCTGCTTTTCGTTCCATGAGTAACCGCTAAAGCGGGAACAAGAAATAGCGAAAATATTAAACTCATTTTACGCGATTGATTAACAAGGTGAAATTGAGAAAAGCTTTTCTCTTAAGCCAATAGTACTCACAATGAATTATTGGTTATTCAAGTAGCTTTGATCTTACCTTGTCATTATCGCGCCGGCACAGTTGTTTTACAAAGCTTGTGGTGAAAATATGAAATCTCCAATCAAACTAACATTGATGTTGTCTTTAGTTTGCTCTACAGCTTTAGCTGAAGACACCATACCAGGCATTGCACTCGGGCCGGCGAGAGTTTTTCCAGGATTTGAGTTTACCCTAAAACAAGATAGCAATATCTTGCAGCAGCATAATGATGAAATCAGTTCTTTTATCACGCTTTGGAAACCTCAAGTCAAATTAGAAGGTAAAAAACCGTCTTATCTCTATGATTTAACATGGGAAACCGAGATAGGACGTTACCTGAGCAGTGCAGCGGATAACTACGAAGATATGCTCCTCTCAGCAGAAACCCTTTGGCAACTCACTCGCCGAGCCGAACTTGGATTACAGGGACAGTACTTAAATGAACATGATGATCGCGGCACAACGGACCGTGTTGATATTGGTGCTCCCTATCAATGGCATTCAAGTCACCTTGAAGGTCGCTTCAATTATGGACGACCCAGTGCCAAAGCACGTATAGAAACCCAAATCGGCAAAACGCTTAAACGGTATGACGAATTTTCATTAGGTGATATTGATCAAACAGATATCATTGCTCGAGTTATCTATCGAACCTCACCTAAAATTCGGTTGCTGTTGGAAACCAATCACAGCTTGATTGATTACCAAGAGCCCAATTCTACACAGGATAATCAAGTTAACCAGTATTTAATTGGCGCTACTTGGTATGCGACAAGTAAAACTACTGGCAAAGCGAAAGTCGGTTATTTCACGAAGAATTTCACTGCGGCAGAACGGGAAGATTTTGCCGGAATAAGTTGGGAACTCGGTATGCGTTGGACACCAGCAACCCGAACCACTATAGACACGACTGCCAGAAGATATGCTAGTGATACCACCGGTATTGGAGATTATATTTTAAATCAAGATGTTTCCTTAGCTTGGACCCAACTTTGGAGACCACGGTTATCAACTACAGTTGGATTCACTTTAGCTAAACAAGAGTTTGGTGGTCAAATTGGTTCAATACCTCGCGCCGATAATGTTAGTGAATTAAATTTATCAACAAGTTATGACTGGCGTAAATGGTTAACTTTGAAATTGGGACTGAATTTTGTTCAACGGGATTCCAGCCTCGATGAAAATGATTTTAACCGAATGTTTTGGTTAATTTCGTTGAAAGCTGCTTTCTAAGTCAGCCGGTATCATGATGGACATACCACCGTATAACTTGAGCTTCCCCTAAAAGAAGGGAGAATAACAATGAAACAGATTATTAATTTATCTTTTATAACAACAATTTATCTTTTGATAACTGGTTGTGTTACTTTAGACATTTTTGACGATGCGGATTTCTCACCTTATCCGAAATTATCTGCTATCGCTAAACAACCCCAGGCGCAGATTTATCAACCCAGGTTTGCGGATAAATCACCGATTAAATTGCGGGAAAAGGAATTAACGGTGATTCTACCGGATCAAGATAAATCTCCCATTCAACCGCAATCCTTACCAGAAAAAGAATTACCCGCTGAGCCAGTGCAACCGAAGCCAGAGCCAATCGAACTCGTTGCTCAACTAGAATGTCAAGCAGAAAATTCTGCCCTGATGATTGCTCAACAAGAAATATTATCTAATTATCGTTTGGGCGCCGGTGATTTAATTAGTATTAAAGTGTTTGGTGAAGAAGATTTTAGTATTACGAGTCATTTGAGTGAAACCGGGACTATTTCTTATCCATTTTTAGGGGAACTCGCGTTGGCTGGTTTAACTATTAAAGATATGGAAGACATTATTATTACCGGTCTCAAAGGCGGTTATTTAGTTAATCCCAAAGTAACTGTCACTGTGTTGGAATATCGTAAAGTCTTCGTCAATGGCGAAGTCAAAAATCCTGGTGGCTATGCTTTTGTACCGGGTCTAACGGTCAATAAAGTGATTTCTCTTGCCGGTGGTTTGACCGAAATGGCTGATGATGAAATGTTTTTCATTATTCGTAATGGTAACAAAAGCTCAGTCCCGCTATGCGCTAATTTGAAGACTTATATTCGACCTGGCGATATTATTTTAATTAAACAATACCAAAAATTTTTCGTCGATGGTGAAGTTAAAAATCCAGGGAGTTATGCGTTTAAACCGGGCTTAACGGTTAAAAAGGCGATTTCTCTTGCCGGCGGTTTCAGCGATAAAGCCTCTCCTGAGGATATTTCTCTCGTTCATGAAGGACAAGAATCCGCTATGTCATCACCGATTACTCTCGATATGAGAATCCGACCAGGAGATATTATTACAGTCAAGGAATATAAAAAAGTTTTTGTCAATGGGGAAGTTCAAAAACCCGGTGGATATGCCTTTGAGCCCGGGTTAACGGTTGAAAAAGCGATTGCTTTAGCCGGTGGTTTTACCGAATTTGCTTCGGCACAGTGGAGCAAAATTTTTATTCTTCGAGAAGGTTATGAAACCACCATCCCTACTTCCGTTAAATTAAACACTACTATCCGACCCGGTGACATTGTTACTGTGAAAGAAAGCTGGTTTTAAGGAAGAAGGTGCTATGGAAATGCCTACTTTGCAACCATCCCAATTAGCCAACTTAGCCAGCGGGGAAGATGAAATTGATTTGCGAGTATACTGGAATGTATTTAATAAGCACAAATGGCAAATAATCGGCTTAACCTTATTAATTGGGTTATTAACAACTTTAGTCACCTTCTCATTGCAACCCATTTATCGTGCTACGGTTACCTTACTGATCGAATTTGATCAACCGAAAATTATTAGTATTGAAGAAGTTTATGGGGTTAGTTCGGCTAATAAGGATTATTACCAAACTCAGTTGGAAATTCTCAAATCACGGAGCTTAGTAGAAAAAGTCGTTGATAAACTTAACTTAGTTTCTCATAAGGCCTTTAATCAAGACACTTCGCCGGTATGGTTTTGGGATTGGCGTCATTGGTGGGTTCAACTGAACGAATCCGCTGCAACCCCAATTTCTGCAGAGGAAAAATATCAAGCCATCGTTAATATGATAGCGGCTAACTTGGGCATAGAACCAGTACGCAATACTCAACTGGCTAAGATTAGCTTTGAATCTAAAGATGCCCAATTAGCTGCGGATATTGCTAATACCTTAGCCAATCTTTATATTGAAACTGATCTCAATGCACGGATAGCCTTGACCAAAAAAGCGACCACTTTATTAACCGAGCGGATCAACGATTTACGCCAGAAACTGAGTCACTCTGAGCAAGTACTGCAAGCCTATTTAGAAGAGCACAATTTGGTTAATGTGGAAGGCGTAAAAAGTGTAGCGATTAAACAGATCGAGGAGATGGCTTCTAACTTAGTTAAGGCGCACCAACAATTGGCTGAGACCCAAAGCGCTTATAATCAAGTCCAAGCACTTCGAGGTCAAGCAAGCGGTGCTTTTGAATCAATTACTGCTGTTATCAATAACCCATTAGTACAACGTTTAAAAGAAATCGAACTGGATGCCGAAAAAAAGGTTTCTGAATTGAGTAAACGTTATGGTTCTAAACACCCTAACATGATAGCGGCTACCACCGAACTGAACACCGCTCAAGCCAATACCACTAAACAAATTAGACAGGTGATAACGGGAATTACCAAAGAGTATGAGGTGGCTCTAGCCAATGTTCAAGCATTAGAACGCTCTCTCAAGGAGAAAGAAAATCAAATTCAAGATATTAATCGCAATGAATATCAATTAGCGGTATTACAGCGAGAAGTCGAAGTGAATCGTCAGTTATATGACCTTTTTTTAACTCGCTTTAAAGAGACCGATGCTTCACAAGATATACAAGCATTGCAATCCAAGATTGGACAAGTCATTGAACCGGCTTTGGTTGCGTCTACACCCTACAAACCACAAAAGAAATTAATAGTGGCTATCAGTTTAGTGTTGGGCTTTTTATTTTCGACCTTACTCGCCTATTTATTAGAATATCTTGATAACACTATAAAAAATGGTGAAGATGTCGAGCAGAAACTGGGTTTACCGCTCTTAGGTACTTTACCAAAACTTAAAATTTCCAAACAGGATCCATGTCATCCACAGTTAATGTTTTTAGAGAAACAAACTTCTCAATTTGCTGAGTCAGTTCGTACCATTCGTACCGGTATCATGTTATCTAATCTAGATACGCCTCGGAAGGTATTGGTTGTCACTTCTTCGGTGGTCAGTGAAGGCAAAACCACCTTTGCGATTAATCAAGCATTGGCACTCGGGCAAATGGAAAAAACTTTACTCATTGATGCGGATATGCGACGACCCAGTATTGCCTCCGTATTTGGACTAACTGATAAAGCACCCGGTTTATCTGAACTAGTCGCCGGAACGAAACAACTGGCTGAATGTATTCATCCCGTCATGGATGGGAACATTGATTGTATTCACAGTGGTCTCATTCCGCCCAATCCGCTCGAGTTACTTTCTTCTAGACGATTTAAAGAACTGTTAACTCAGTTAGAAAAACATTATGGTTACATTGTGATTGATAGTGCACCCACTTTAGCGGTGAGTGATGCCATTGTTCTGGCTACCGCAGCGAGTGCTATTGTGTATGTCGTTAAGGCAGATGTAACGCCTTATCAAATGGTTAAAGAGGGACTGAAACGTCTTTATCAGGTGAATGCGCCGGTGTTAGGCATTGTTTTAAATCAGATTAATACTCGAAAGCTATCTCATTATTATAGTAATAAATATGGTTATTATAATAAACCAGGATATTATAGTTATACTAACCGTTAGCTTCATATTGTTAACCGTTATTATTCCAACGTTAATTAATTGATATAAATAGTTTTTTCCACCTTTTACCTTTGAAAAATAGGGGTTAGGGACACTACCATAACCCCCCCTATAAATCTTCCCCTTTATCAACGGGAAAAATCCCTTAAATTAATAGCAGTGGCCTCACGCGAGCTTTTTGTCGGACACGCTTCGCTTAGTTCGACCTACGATTATTTTTGGGTGTTGATTGTTGTAGATTAGTTATACTAAGTTGTCTTACTTTTTTTAAATTATGGTATAGTATAAATTCCTTTATCAAGACCTTAAAGGTAAGGAGACATCAAATGAAAGTAAAGTATAGTCTTATTTTACTGGTTTTAACCTTCATTACTTTCCCAAGTTGGGGTAATGACAATAAAATAGATCCGTATTTACAACGAATTATAAATGCTCAAGGAAAATATTTTGCCACAGATCATTTTGGCAAGACATTTTCTCAATCACCGGATGAAATACCTCAGACCTTAATTCATTTCTTTATTGAAGCTGATTTAGCTGCATTGCCAGCCCTTCGAGCGCTTGGCGTCGAAATCAATACGATAACTTCACATGGCATCATGACAGCAATGGCACCGATTAGCCAGTTACCCGCTATCGCTGCCCTCACCGAGGTACGTCGATTAGAAGCCGCTCATCCAGTCAAATTGTTAATGGATCAAAGTGCTGGTCCAAGCGGTGTTAACTTACCCAACCTTAATTTTCCTCGGTTGGCTAATACCGGTCGAGGTGTGGTTGTTGGTGTTATCGATACCGGAATTGATATTGAACATCCTGATTTTATCGATGAGCAAGGCAATACAAGGGTAGTCGCTATTTGGGACCATACTCTCGATCCAAGTGATGTGGGTGGAATAGCGCCCAACCCCACTGGCTTTACTTATGGTACCCAATGGAATAAAACTCAAATTCAAGGCGGTTATACCACCTGTTTACACCGTGATAACGACGGTCATGGTACCCATGTTGCTGGGACGTCAGCGGGTAATGGACGAGCCCCGACTGCTGATAACACTCACTTTACGGGTCTGGCACCGGAAGCAGAATTGCTGATGGTTAAATTTGACTTTGATAATGAAAAAAATCGCAATACCACTACGGCTCTTCTTGATGGTATCAATTGGATCTTTCAACAAGCCGCTACTCTAGGTAAACCAGCCGTCATTAATATGAGTTTGGGAAGCGATTATGGTCCGCATGATGGTTCAATGCCTGAAGAACGAGGAATTGATGATCTGACTGGCGCTAACAAAATTGTGGTGGTAGCGGCAGGTAACGCTGCCGCGACTTATGGCGGAACAGCTTTTGAGACTTTTGGTGCCCCTCTGCATGGTGCTGGTAATTTCTCTACCCGTAATGATATTGTTTTTAATCCACCCAATTCTTACCTACCTTCAGTTTCAGCATCAGATTATATCTTCTTTGATGTGTGGTACAGCGGTAATGATACCTCACGTATTCAAATTACCACCCCCAGTGGCCAGAAATATCCACCTAATTTTAATGGTATTTATAAGAATTTATGGAAAACCAATGGAACTGATGGCGGATTCAATACGAACGAAGGCTTTGTATACTGTTATAATTTCCCTGCTGTTATTGGTTGGGATACTAATAATGGTGATAATAATATCTATTGTGAAATATCAGACGCTTATGGTGTAGGGCCGGTTAACGGTAAATGGGTAGTTGAATTTATTCCTTTGTCTGGGAGCGGTAATTATCAGGCTTGGCATGGTTATAGTGATAGTTTGGCACAAACTTATTTTTGGTACAACAGTGGAACCACTAAACATACTTGGGGAAATCTCAATGATCCTTTCTTATCTGATAGCCACATGACTATTGGTAGTCCCGCCACTGCCTCTCAAGTGATCTCGATAGGTGCTTATCAAACTAAAAATCAATGGAATGCACGTATATACCATACCTCAGCAAATGGTTATCTATGGGATACTTATGTTAATGGTTCACAGGCTTATGGAATATTTCCAGTCGATTATTATGATCCTTTCACCTTAGAAGATTTGGCCTTCTTTTCTAGTCGCGGTCCCAGCCGAGATGGACGGATACAACCGTTTATTTCAGCACCAGGCGTAGGAATTGTGGCTTCTCTTTCGCAACCAGCTCTTGATAGCTTGAGCCCTCCCACTAACTATAACTACTATCGGTATTACAACCGTATTGAACCACTTGGCTATTATGCCACTCTGCAAGGCACAAGTATGGCTTGTCCGCATGGCACCGGTTCAGTTGCTTTACTTTTAGAAGAAGCCCACAACAAAGGGATTAATCCAACACCCGCTATAATTAAAAGCTATTTACAGCAGGGGGCAAGAATAGATGGTTTCACCGGGAGTGTACCCAATAATGATTGGGGATATGGCAAAATTGATGTGAGTGATGCTTTAACCCAGGTTCAAGCAGCACCGCCACCGGAATTGAATAGTTGCCAACCTAACTCCGGGACAAGAAATCAAACTTTAATGGTTACTTTAACTGGAAATCATTTCCAACCCGGGGCAACCGTCGATTTTGGCCCAGGGATCACTGTACTAAGCACTACCACCGTTTCTCCTCAAGAAATAGTGTGCAATATTAAGATCAGTAGAAAAATTCCAAGAGGTGAGCGGGTGATTAAAGCCGTTAGCGATGTGGTTGTTACCAATCCCGACGCTCAATCAGCAACTTTAGTAAATGGGTTTACTATTAAATAAGTTTAAAAACCATACCATTAATAGCCCAGCTAAGATCAATTTACTTGAGGCTAGTTGGGCTATTTAACGTTGATGGATTCGCTGACGCAACCGACTTGACTATCTCTTATAAGATAGCTTATTGCCCCAAAAATTTTTTTCAAGTCGCTAATCGCTAAAACGGTTTCGTTCTTGATAAAAACTTGGCCAACCAGCTTGCCAAAATGCCAGACTTCACCATCGGTCACTATACCCTGCACCGGGCGAGTTTCCTCTTGATTCAGTTTTTGCGCTGCTAGCAATTCCGCTAAGCACTGCCCCCAACCTTCCATAAAATTATTTTGTTTGGCTTCGACGACGACAATAATCGGCAGACCCAGAATCGTTTTTCCCAGAGGTGACTTGGAGGTGATAAGATAGTCAGGTGTTCCAGTTAAAACTTCATCGTAAGATAAGGTTTTGTGACTCCATAACGAGAATTGAGCGACATATTTTTTGTATACTTCTCGAATGACGGGATAGATAACATTTTCACAGCGAGCGGCTTCTGAAGAAAATACATCGATATTTTGTCGGCTAAAGGTAAATTCCTCCAAGAAGGTATTGGAAGGTTCTAACTCATCGTATTCAATATAGTTTTCCTCGGTATATTTAATGCTAAAATTCTGTTGTACTTGTTGGATAGATTTAAAGTCGGTGAACGCCATTGTTTGCGCCTCACAGAAGATTAAAAGTCAAACGGGTTATGTTTGGGAACGAGTTCAACAGTTATTCTAACACCCGGGTGTGACGGGTGTAGAACTTATTTCCTTCATATTCTGTCATTATCAGTTGACCTGCTTGTACTAAAGAGGCAACGATACTCCAATCAGCTTGATTTTTAGCTAAGAGTTCTCGTACTGCTTCTTCTCGCAGCGGGTGAACTGCAGTGATACTCAGTAAATCGGCAGCAACATCCCCCGTGGAAGTGAAGGTATTGCCTTCATAATGAGTAAGATATTCAATATTCGAGAGTTTACTGCTGACGATGGGATAAAAAAGATTGAGTTCTGCTTGGCTAGGAATGCGAACAAAAGGTAATGCCGGTGGACGAGTGGGAATTAAAAAATAGGCTTTACTGGGCTTCAGTTGCTCAATAAAATCCGCTAATTCGATTGCGGATTCTGGGTCGACATTAATCCCTTTAACCAACATCGTTTCGGTTACCAGTGTTCCTTGATATTCCTGAGCAAATTTGATCATTCCTTCTAAAATAGTAGCGAGCTTTAAATGGGGATGTGGCATGTTGATGATAGACCAAATCGCTTCATCAACACTATCTATTTTAAGAGAAACCCAATCGGCGGTTTTTAAAGTGTCGCGGACTTCTTCGCGCCAAATTAACGAACCATTGGTAATCACCGCGATTTTAATTCCTAAAGGACGCAGTTTATCAATCGTTTCACCTAAATCGATATCGAGAGTCGGTTCACCATCTGGGACAAACGAAAGGTAATCAATGAGTTCGCCTTGTGCTCTTAATTGAGTGACCCGTTCGGTAACCAGTTCAACGAGATGATCGGCTCCGTAAAAATGACGGCGTTCTATTTCAGTTTGTAACGTTGGTCCAACTTGACAATAATTACAATGGTAAGAACACGCTTTAGGCGGAATATTATTAATACCTAGGCTACGTCCCAGGCGTCTTGAGGGGATGGGACCAAAAATTTTCATTCGGTTTTCTTCTTCAATAGCGAGTTGCGTAAATTATCAGATATGTGCTTTAAAATGAGGTGAATATTGCGCCGCTAATCGTATCGCTTCAATCATACTCACTGCACTCGCAATGCCTTTACCGGCAATGTCAAAAGCGGTTCCATGATCAACTGAGGTTCTTAAAAAAGGTAATCCATTGGTAATGGAAACTGTTCTTTCAAAATCAACCGTTTTAGTGGCAATATGACCTTGATCGTGATACAGCGATAACACCGCACTATATTGACCTTGTAAAGCTTGGTGAAAGACTGAATCGGCACTAATTGGTCCAACCACTTGGTAACCACGTGTTTGGGCTGCTTTCACGGCGGGTTCAACGTGGTTAATTTCTTCATCACCAAATAAGCCATGTTCACCACTATGTGGATTCAAACCAGCCACTGCCATAGTACCTTGAGTCACACCTAAGCGTTGCAAGGCTTCAGTGCAGCGAATGATATATTCTAACACCCGTTCTTTGGTCACTAAATCACAAGCTTGACGCAAGGAAACATGACGGGAGAGAAAAAAAACTCTCATGCCCCTGACTTCAAACAAGGTTAACGGATCGGGTGTGTGACTTAACTCCGCTAAGATTTCCGTATGACCGATTTGAGTGATTTGAGCAGCACGCAGCGATTCTTTATTAATAGGAGCGGTGGCGATAGCTGCAACTTCTCCGTTTAGCGCTAATTTCACTGCCATTTTAATGTAATCGTAAGCCGCCCGACCACACTTGGCTTGGACAGTGCCCATTACCCGTTGTGAGCAGTCTAGATTTCGTAAATCAATTAAATCAATCGTACCGAACTCATATTTTCCAGCTAAAGGATTATCAATCACCTGAAGAATGGCGGTTGAATTAACAAGCGGTAATGCTTGAGCAATAACCGTTTTATCCCCAATGACTAAGGGATGACAAAATTCATAAACCTTTGGATCTAAAAGAGACTTTACCACGATTTCTGGGCCAATTCCGGCGGGATCACCGAGCGTAATAGCGATAGTGGGCTTTGTCATAATAAACTCCTTCCGCAACAGATTAACTTGGAGTAATCATAACGCACTGTCTTGCATTCGCCCATCATTTTTTCTGCTAATATTAAGTTAGAATTAGAATTAACTGAATTTTAGAATTCTCTGAATAATTCATTCTGTTAATTCTCACATCCTGGAAATTCTGATTCAGACAGTGAGTAAGGTCACCGATCAAAAATTTTTGAGATAGGTAAGCGAATATCTATAACTTCATCAATAATTTCATTATCGTTCCGATCAAATGTTTGGTATTGATTCAACTGTGAATAAACATTGATTACCCGCAGTGACGGAACGACTAACCAACACGATTTAACACCGAGGGTAAAATAAGCTTCAAATTTAGCCAAAATTTCTTCAATCCCTTGTTGGGGCGAAATAATTTCAATCACTAATAACGGCATCTCTCGCATTTTTAAAACATCACGTTCTTTCAGACCACCCGTATTCTGATAAAGACACACATCGGGTTTAAGTTCATTTTTTGCCTTAAGCCCAAACTGACTTAAATCGATTGCTTCGGCGTCTAAGCTTAATTCGATAAAAACAGAATAATTTTTTGTATTAAGTAATAACCCCGCTATTCTAGCTTGGACGAGACTGTGATTATATGAACCCATTTTCTCAATTTCATTCTCTTGGTATTTTTCTTCAATTTCTGCTACGAAGTCACTCATATTTAACCGGTTGCTGTTTAATTATTGGTTATCTCTATTTAAGTTATCAATTTTATTTTTTCATCAGATTGATAATCTCTTTTAGATATTCAATTTCATTTTCCCGTTGTTTAAGTATCAGGTACATTTTTTCTAATTCATGCTGTAGTTCTATTGATTCATCTAAATGACCACTTTGTTGCATTTTAATATGATTATTAAATTGGCTATTATCACCGGTTACTAAATAAAAGATATTTCTTTCTCCAAAGCTGAGTAATTCTAATAATTCTACGTCTAACGTCTTAGCGATTTGTTCAAGCCGAGAAAAGGGTACATCCGTTTCACCCCGCTCAATATTCGCATATCCATTGGTAGACATACCTAATTTATCAGCCATTTCCTCTTGTGACCAATTTTTGGATTGACGCATAAAGCGAATTTTTTCATGAACTTTCATGGCGCACATACAGTCTTAATAGGTAAATAACCAGTTAGAATTGGTGGATATTTTAGATAATGGGGTTTATTTTGCAATTGTTTTTATTATGGATGGGTTTGATTTATTTTACTCATTATAGACTACTTTCTTGTAGAAAGTTATTCATTCCTACTAGACTAATCTTAGGAGAGATTTAAAGATGAAATCGATAAAACTAACCAGCGTATTATTGTCAGGAATCTTAGCCACATTAGCCACTGTACCCGCCAATTCTTCTACCGACGATACCGACGAATGTCAAGCAGTAGAAGAAGTAGCACCACTTACCACAGATGAAAAGGCAGTAGCAGATGTACTAGGAAATACTATAGATTATTGCCCACCTGATTATGAGCTAATTGGTAATCGGTTATGTTTGTCCTATCTATTGTATGGACCATCGCAATACAAAGACGCTCAATATGACTGTATGGACAAGCATAATGGTGGAAGACTTGCTAGCGCTGATGATTATTATTATGCTCGAAAAAAAGGAAAGTGCCGAATGAATGTAGGTGTATGGTTGGGACCTCGTACTGGTGACAACCTTGCCCTTTTTAACAATTTGCCAAATAATTATAATGATCCTGATGGTGAAACCAGTGTTTTTAATTCTCTGTTCTATCGCTGTGCCTTAGGTCCAAACTGGTACTAACAACAATAGCCAAAACAAGTATGGCGGGAACCCTTTCCCGCCATTGGATGGAATTTTATTTACCCCGGTATCGGCAAAGGATTGCTGACCTACATTCTTTAGTGAAATGTAGGATGGGTAGAGCGCGTCAGCAAGCGTAGGGTGGATAAGGCGTAAGCCGTCATCCACCGCATGAAAGGGTGCATGACGCTTCGCTTATGCACCCTACGCAGGCTCCGGTTATTATTAAAAAGTATTAAAGTGAGTCATTTTACAAACTGAATATCTAGTGTACGCATATAGATTTGTATACCCGCATCTTGAACTGGAAAAACATAGGCATCACTATTAGAATGATTATGATGAGAATGCCATAAACCGGGTGGTGTAACAAAAACCGTATTAGGCTTCCATTCAGCCTTGACCGGATTAATAATATTGCCCTGGGAATCAATCTCTTTACCGATCAAAGTATAAGTGCCGGATTCGGCATAAACCGCTAGGTCAATGGCTACAGAATTATGGCGGTGTGGCTTCTGCATCGCCCCTTTGGGTAACAAGTTATACAATGACCACATCGTATGTGTCATAGTACGATTTTTCTCACTCGCCGGATTACCTAGGATGACACCATTACGATTACGATTTTCACGAATACTGGCTTCGCGGACACGGGTAATTTCCCGATCTAAATAAGACTTAGAATAATAAATCGGTTCAAAACGTGGCGTTGCCGGTATTGCTCCAAGGTATTGCAACAACGGTGCATCATGCACCCAAAACAGTGCCGCATCTTCCTGAGCATAATGAGTCATACCACGGTTTATTGGTAGAGTAAAAGCGTCTCCCGGTTGCCAAGTTAAAGTCCCACTATCTGTTTCAGTGCGTCCTTTACCACGCATGACAAAGAATACTTCTGAACTTGCTTGTACGACTGTTTGGATCTTATCATTTTGGCAGATACGTAGATAATTAGCCATCAAATTGGGGGTGGTAGCCGAGTAAGGGGTACCGATTATTTCAGATAAATCTAACCCAATTATCCGCGTTTCTCCTTCTTCATGTAATTGAGATGGAAATACTTGAATAGGAATATCTACTAGGTCAGGACTCGCTGCCGCTGCATATTCCCAAGTCATCGCTGTTTCTGCCCATTGCTCGTTAATAAAATTCATCATTTATCTTTCCAAAGTATTAGAAGTCATCGGGTAAAAAATTGAGAGCTAGCATAGAGTGCGTTAATACAAAATGATTAACTAAAAACAAAAATACTATAACTCACCAAACAAAGCTTGACTAGTAGGCATTACCAATGCTGAGCTTGGTTTTGAAAATTCCCCTCCTGGATTTCACTTTGTTTCATCCGGGCTACCAAGTAGATAAAAATTTTTGCTCGTTACCAAGTTCCGAGTTTGGTAGCGAGCTTTACTTAGTTTTTGGAAGGTGGCTCGTTTGGCTCGTTCCCACGCTGGAGCATCAAAGCCGGCATTCCCACGCAGCCCGCGTAGGGTCAATGCTATTAAGTTAAGACATTTTACTTCCCCCTTTTTCAAAGGGGGGAATCCTTAACTTAATGGCCAGTGCCGCGTAGGGTGCATAAGCAAAGCGTCATGCACCATTGAGACATGGGTTATGGCGGATGACGCTACGCTTATCCGCCCTACACTTGCTATCCTTCCTGGAGGCTGCTACACTTTATTTTTTGAGTAAATTTTTCACGACTTCTATGGGTAATTGTGTATATTTTGTTACCATTTCTGGATTCATTCCATCCGCCAACATTCGCTGAGCAATTTCTAGCTGTTCAATTTCTATACCTTGTTGTAATCCTTGTTGCAATGCCAGTTGTACCGCGCCACGTTCATCCTGAGCTTTAATTCCCCAGTATTCATAAACTTCCAATTCTTCTCTGCTCCAACCAAAGCAATTAGCTACTTCATAAGCTTGTCGCAAGGGCATATTTTCTACATGGGCTGGAATCACTTCTAGGTCACTGGCATACTTAAGAAAATACACCCATTTCTCAAGTGCTGTCTCTAATTCGGGTTCGGTTTTGGTAAATTTCGGTAATTCAATGAAGTTAAATTCAAAGTCTTGCAATTCTTGTTCGTGAGTCTCTCGGTTCAGTAGCAGATGGCGACTTAAATAATGGCTAGAATTGAATTCTTCAAAGTCTAGAATGCCGATGAAGATTACTTGATTGAGGCGAGGATAATCAGTGCCTCGTTCAATTTGACTACTGTAACTTTTAGCCAGGTAGTATTGAAATCGTTTCCGTAAACCAGCTACATTTTCTACCTGCATTTCGACAATAAAATGGACACCCCGCTGGTCGATCGCTTTTATATCCAGCAGGGTGTATTTAAGGAATTCCAATTTGGGTGCTTGCCAAGGATTGAGTATCTGAACATCTTGAATTGTTTTCATACCTTCAAGCTCCAGTACCGCATTCAAGAAGGCTATCAGAATTTCCTTATGTTGTTCATCACCAAAAATCTTTTTGAAAGCAACGTCATTTTTCGGGTTGACAAACTTCATTGAATGTTTCTCTCGTTTTAGCCAGTTAAACTAATTTTATTAGAGTTCAACCGGTAATAAATGTTCTCCTGGGTCAGTGGGTAGTTCTATGATCGGTTTGGGAGTATCGGTGGGAGTTTCTGTTGAATTGGCTAGCAAAGTGGGCGAATGACCTATCCATGAGACTAAATCTTGACCGTATCTTCTCACCATTAACGCCACTAAACAAGGTGGTGTCATCCCAGTGGTGGCACATAATTGGTTTACCATCGCTATGGTGTCTTTGCCGTTGAGAGTAAGAGAAAGTTCTGCTGTGGTTTCGCTCATAGTAACATTCCCATCACATTACAAAATTGTGGATGATCTTTGGCTACTTTGAATCGTCCAGCCGTTTGTTCTACCAATGGTTTTGCCAACGCAGCAGAACCGCCTACAATAACTACTTCGCCGAGTTCCGATAACCATTTGGCCCAACTGATTTTAAGTTTATTACGAATCTCTTCTAACCATTGTGCCACATAGTTGGGAAATTCATCCGCAAAACTAATTCCAGTATTCCCATAAGCGAGCGATTGATTGGCTATCGCATCCATGATTAAGCTGAGTTGCGGCGTGGTGTCTTGACGAATCAGTTTGGGATGTTGGGCAACGAGTTGAGCCAGTTGGTAGGTTCCACCCACGATAATTCTGGATTCACGAATTAATGAACCATTTTTGGTATATAATTGTCCAATTCCGGTTTTACCTCCTAAATCTAAAATGCCATTAATCCGAGCATATTGAAATAATTTCTGACTTAACATCCATTTAAAAGCACCTAACGTTTCTGGCTGAACTTCTATTTTTTGGATTTCTATTTTCAATTCTTCATTATTGCGTTTAATGTGGTGAACACCGGTCAATCCTTTCACAATCGCTTCGACTTTGTCTTGTTGCAATTCGTTAGGTAAGGCACAGACCAACCGTTCCAAAGTGATTTGGGATACCCCACCACCATCGATCATCGCTAAAACTAATTTGGGTGCTAAAAAAGCTTTTTCGGCTTCAAAAGTTGGACTACCACCAAAATCTTGCGCAACCAACCCAACTGCCCAAGTATGTTTAACGAGGCTCGGATTACTTCCTTGTAAGTAGTTAATAATGACTGAATTCTGATCAGCTAAAGGCGTATCCCACTCTTCGAGATCTTTATGCCAAGAGGGTAGCGATTTAACGGCGCCATTCGCTGTACAGGATTTCAGCAATCGGTTACCAATATCAATAGCAAGTTGGATTTTTCTTTGTAATTTTAAGTTAAACATGAGTTAATTGAATTCCCTTCAAGTCAATAATCAGAATGAGTAAGATCATTTTGCTATTCTAGCGTTTTTAAGACAATATTCCCGCGCTGTTGTAAGGTACGGTAAACTTTATAGGGCAAGGCAGCAATTTCGATCTCTTCTACCTTTTCTAACTTAAATTTCTCGTTATCGGTATTTTCAATCACTTGTTGGATAAGGCGAGCACCGTCTTCTTGGCTAGCTTGACTGATAGCTAATACTTTACCACTCGATTTTACTTCAAAACACCAATAACCCGCTTCTATTTCCTGCAATTTCAATTTTTGGTTATCCGTATCTCGGTAACTCGCTTGCTGACAATAGATTCCCTCTTTTTTAGGATAACCAGAAATATCTAAAACTTTGCCGCTATGTTTAGGTATCACCATCCAATAGGAATCGTCAACTGCACAAAATAAAAACTTCTGACTGTCGCTATCAACACTACCCTGTTGCAAAAAATAAGCACCGTTGCCTTGACGACTGCCTTCAACATCCAGTATTTTACCACTATGTTTAGCCACAATTTTAAAGAAGGCGACTTTACCTTTATTTTCAGCAACCGTGATTTGCTGGGATAATTGTTGTTGTATCGTGGCTAATTGGAGATTGGTTTCTGCTAGGGATTGTTCGAGTTGTTGCCGCTGAATTTGCTCGGTTTGCCAAGCTTGTTCAAGTTGTTGCCGCTGTTGCTGAGTTAATTGCAATTGTTCAGCCGTTGTCGTTAAGTCTTGTTTAACTTGTTCAAGAACTTGTTGCAATTGCCGCTGTTGCATTTGCTCTGCGTGTAAAGCTTGTTCTAATTGCTGTTGCTGCGTTTGGAGTGCTTGGAATTGTTCATGGGTTGTACTGAATTCTTGCTTAACTTTTTCAAGTTCTTGGGTGACTTGCTGACGTTGTAGGCGCTCAGCTTGTAAATCCTGTTCCAGTTGTTGTTGTTGTGCTTGTGCTGAATAAAATTGCTCGGTAGCCCGATTTAATTCCTGTTTCACTTGTTCGAGTGAATGTTCTAATTGTTGACTACGTGCTTGTTCTAAACGATATTGTTCAGAATGTGCCGTTAAATCGCGCTGGGCGGAATCTAGCGACTGTTCTAGTTGTTGTCGGCGGTTTTGCTCAGCTTGACAAACTAATTCGAGTTGTTGAACGCGCGCTTGTTCTTGTTGAAAAGTGTGATCCAGTTGTTGACATTTTTCTTGTTCTAGGCGACATTGTCCAACAGTTGTTTGTAATTCTTGCTGAGTTTTTTCGAGAGTGTGATGTAATTGCTTATGTTTGTGCCAAAGATTTCTAAACCAGATGCCAATTAAAGCAACAACAATACCTCCACTGAGGATAGCTAATATTTCCATATTCTTCTCACTTAATTTAGGTTAGATAACAACAAAAACATTTTAATAGTAACTCACCTCTCTTCAAAGTGAGCAAGTTAAAATAATTATTTAATATAATAACCTATTTTTATATATATAAATTTTTCATTATATATTGATGAATGGATGTAATTAAGGGAAAATAAATAAGTTAAATCGCAAGCAAATCCTGGCTAGGAGGGACGCTGTTTTTCTCTCCCCTCAAAATAGGAATTAAGTTGTTGTTATTCACGTTATTTTCATCCACACAAGGGGAAATAAATGCCTTCGCGTAGAGAACTTGCTAATGCTATTCGTGCCTTGAGCATGGATGCTGTCCAAAAAGCTAACTCTGGACACCCAGGTGCACCAATGGGTATGGCTGATATTGCTGAAGTGTTGTGGAATGACTACCTCCAGCATAATCCGGCTAATCCCAACTGGGCTAACCGTGACCGTTTTGTATTATCGAATGGTCATGGCTCGATGTTAGTTTATTCGTTATTGCATTTGACCGGTTATGATCTGTCAATAGACGATCTGAAAAATTTCCGCCAGTTGCATTCTAAAACCCCAGGACATCCGGAATACGGTTATGCTCCCGGGGTTGAAACCACCACCGGTCCATTAGGACAAGGTATCACCAATGCGGTCGGGATGGCGATCGCTGAAAGAACCTTGGCGGGTCAATTTAATCGTCCTGGTCACGAGATCATCGATCATTATACTTATACATTCTTAGGTGATGGTTGTATGATGGAAGGGATTTCTCATGAGGCTTGCTCCTTAGCGGGCACTCTAAAACTGGGGAAATTAATTGCCTTCTATGATGATAATGGTATTTCTATTGACGGTGAAGTCGAAGGTTGGTTTAGAGATGACACGCCTAAACGCTTTGAAGCTTATGGCTGGCATGTTATTTCTAAAGTTGATGGTCACAATGCCGAAGCTATTAAAGAAGCGATAGAAGAAGCGCGTGCTGTCAAAAATAAACCATCTTTAATTTGCTGCAAGACGATCATTGGTTGGGGTTCACCCAATAAACAAGGTAAAGAAGAATGTCACGGTGCGCCGCTGGGTGAGAGCGAAGTGGCTTTAGTAAGACAAACGATTGGTTGGAAGTATGCTCCTTTTGAGATTCCTACTGAGATTTATAAAAAGTGGGATGCCAAAGCGAAAGGCACTCAACTGGAAACCGATTGGAATAGCCAATTAGCCGCCTATACTCAAACCTACCCAGAATTAGCGGCGGAATTGCAACGTCGCCTTAAAGGTGAATTACCGGCTTATTTCTTAGAAAAAGCGGATACGTTCATTTCGAGTGTCGATGCCAAAGCCGAAAAAATTGCCTCACGTAAAGCTTCACAAAATGCGCTCAATGCTTATGGTCCGCTCTTACCCGAATTCATGGGGGGTTCTGCTGACTTAGCGGGATCTAATTTAACCCTGTGGTCGGGTTGTAAGGGGATTAACAAGCAGGTAGATGGTAACTACATTTACTACGGGGTGCGTGAATTTGGGATGGCGGCTATCATGAATGGGATTGCTTTACATGGTGGCTTTATTCCTTATGGCGCAACCTTCTTAATTTTCTCTGAATATGCTCGTAATGCTTTGCGGATGGCAGCATTAATGAAAATTCGGAGTATTTTAGTCTTCACGCATGACTCTATTGGTTTGGGCGAAGATGGTCCCACTCATCAACCGATTGAACAAACCGCTACCTTACGGTTGATCCCCAATATGTCAGTATGGCGTCCCGGTGATGCAGTTGAGTCCGCTGTCGCTTGGAAAATGGCTATCAAACGCCAAACTGGACCTTCCAGTCTGATATTTTCTCGGCAAAACTTACCTCATCAAGAACGCACCGTCGAGCAACTTGAATTAATTGAACGCGGGGGTTACATTCTGATAGATTGTGAAGGCACACCGGAAGCTATTATTATTGCTACCGGTTCAGAAGTGGAGTTAGCCGTCGGTGCCGCTAATCAATTAAAAGCCAAAGGCAAGAAAATTCGAGTGGTATCGATGCCCAGTACCGATGTTTTTGATGCCCAAGAAGACGCTTATCGAGAATCCGTTTTACCGGCCAAAATCACTGCTCGCGTAGCGGTAGAAGCTGGTGTAACCGATGGTTGGATTAAATATGTGGGCTTAGCCGGTAAAGTCATTGGAATTAATCGCTTTGGCGAATCGGCACCCGCCGGTGCGCTCTTTAAGGAGTTTGGTCTGACGGTAGATAATGTCGTTAAAGCGGTGGAATCAGTTCTTTAAACCCGTTGTTACCCGGTTAACGGGTAGCTAACAAAATCAATCTAGTGATCAATTTTTCAACAACTACCCTAACTCATGGGAGGAAAGTCAATGCCAATTAAAGTCGCAATCAATGGTTATGGTCGGATTGGACGTAATATATTACGTGCACTATACGAAGCACAACGGACTAATGAAATTCAAATTGTGGCTGTTAACGACTTAGGTAATGCTAATACCAATGTTCATTTAACGAAGTACGATACCGTACATGGACCTTTTAAGGGACAAATTGCCGTTGAAGGCGATAATATGGTCGTGAATGGCGACAAAATTCGCGTCTTAGCCGAACGTGATCCCTCCAAGTTACCTTGGGGAGAACTCGGTGTTGATGTCGTGCATGAATGTACCGGTCTGTTTACCAGCAAAGAAAAAGCCAGTGCTCACCTCAAAGGCGGTGCTAAGAAAGTAATTATCTCTGCACCCGGTGGGAAAGATGTCGATGCAACTATTGTCTATGGTGTTAATCACAACGTGCTTAAAGCCAGTGATACGGTGATTTCTAATGCTTCCTGTACAACTAACTGTTTAGCGCCACTGGTTAAGCCATTACACGATGAAATTGGTGTCGTACATGGTTTAATGACCACCGTTCATTCCTATACCAATGATCAAGTCTTGACTGACGTTTTCCATCAAGATTTACGTCGTGCTCGTTCCGCAACGCAATCAATGATTCCGACTAAAACGGGTGCTGCTGCGGCAGTGGGTTTAGTATTACCGGAATTAGACGGTAAGTTAGATGGTTTCGCAGTACGGGTACCCACCATTAACGTTTCACTGGTGGATTTAACTTTCGTAGCGGCTCGCACCACCAGTAAAGATGAAATTAACAAAATTCTCAAAGCGGCTTCCGAAGGTAAATTAAAGGGCATATTGGCTTATAATGATGGTCCATTGGTTTCAATGGATTTTAATCACACGACCGTTTCTTCGACCTATGATTCTACTTTAACTAAGGTTATCGCTGGTAATTTAGTGAAAGTACTGTCATGGTATGATAATGAATGGGGTTTTTCTAACCGGATGTTAGATACCACAGTTGCTTTGATGAATGCTAAGTAAGCGGGTAAATTCTTTCTTATTTATTGGGTAGCTGGGTAGGGTGGGCATTGCCCACCTTACTTGACTTAATCAGGTGAACCATGATGAATAGGGATTATGAAACTGATTTTTATGCTTGGGTTTTGCACAATGCTCAATTGTTACGAGAAAGGAGGTGGTCTGAAATTGATGTCGAACACCTCATTGAAGAATTGGAGAGCATGGGAAAAAATAACCAAAGAGAATTGAATAGTCGGTTTAAAATTTTACTAGCTCATCTGTTGAAGTGGCAGTATCAACCGGATCACCGCAGTAAAAGTTGGCAACGTTCAATCGATGAACAACGTTCAGAACTAGATGATTTAATAGAAGAAAATCCAAGTTTAACCACCCTGTTTTCTCATGCTGTAGCGAATGCTTATCCCAAAGCCGTGAAATTAGCCGTTAAAGAGACACGGTTATCTTTGAATACTTTTCCACAAAAGTGTCCTTATCTTCTGGAACAGATCTTAGATGAGAATTTTTACCCAGAAGGTCAATAAAATTAATGCTCGCTCGCTACCAAGCTCTGCTTCGTCTATCTTATCAAGCTAAGCTTGACGTACCGGCATTACCAAGCAGAGCTTGGTAACAAGCAACGATATCCATTTATGAAGTGATGCACCAGAGTCAGTTGGCTAACTAACGGGGTTGAATATCTTTGAGGTGATAACCAACCGCCAAGCCAGCACCTGCTAACCCAAGTAATGCCCCCGTTAATAATAACACCGTACTCGAAAAGAGATCCAAAGTGACTAACTCAAATTGGTTATAGTATAAAGCTGTTAATTTTTTAACCGGTGTTTGTAATAACCAAAATGACAAATTAACTAACAACCAAGCAATCAAGCCACCGGATAAACCATACCAAAATCCAATATACAAAAACGGACGCCGGATAAACGCATCAGTCGCACCGACTAATTTATAAATTTCAATTTCTTCGCGACGGTTATAGATGGATAAACGAATCGTATTACCAATCACCAGCAACACAGCCAGGGATAATAAAGTCGCTAATATCCCTATCCCACGTCGGATGATTTGTATCATCGCATATAAACGTTTTAACCAGAGCATATCAAATTGTGCCACCTCAACTTCTTTCAATTGACTTAAGCTATCTAATACCGCTTCACTAGCTTGAAAATCAGTTTGTGGGGTTGCGGGTTGAACGACCAGTACCGGTGGTAGAGGATTTTCTTTTAATGCGGATAAAGCTTCACCAAATCCGGATAAAGCTCGATATTCTTCTAATGCTTCTGCTGGCAGAATAATTCGTACGGTGGAAATATCCGGACGTTGCAGTAATTGTTCAGCTAATTTATGGACTTGAGCTTCAGTGAGGCTTTTATTCAGGAATAAGGAAATTTGGGCAGCGCCACCCCAATCACGGCTAATATCTTGAACATTTTCGAGCAAAAGATATAAACCAGTGGGTAAAGCCAAGGCGATACCAATGACGGCGGCTGTCATCAAACTCGGTAAAGGCGTTCTGGCAATTTGTCCCAGACTATAAAACCAAACGTAAAGATGATGAGTAAACCAGGCAGTGGTTGGTGAGGGTGGTTTAGCCGTGTGACGCGGTTCTCTTTCCGGTGGCATCGTTGATTTCATTAGCGGCGTGGATAGGTATCGCCAATCAAATTGCCTTGCTGCAAAATCAGGGTGCGATGTCCCATACTTTTAATTAATCCTAAAGCGTGTGAAGCAATTAAAACAGTTACACCGACTTGGTTGAATTGTAAAAATAAATTCATAATTTCTTTTGCTAAATTGGGATCAAGATTACCGGTGGGTTCATCCGCTAGGAGGATAGGCGGTTTATTGACCACCGCCCGTGCAATTCCAACGCGCTGTTGTTGTCCTCCCGATAAAGTAATAGGATAACTTTTTTCTTTGTTCAGTAAGCCCACTTTATCTAAAGCGGCACGGACTCGACGGCGAATTTCCTGATGCCGATAACCCGCAATCACTAAAGGTAAGGCCACGTTATCAAATACGGTTCGGTCAAATAAGAGTCGATGCTCTTGAAATGTCATGCCAATTCGACGACGTAAATAAGGAATATATTCGGTTGATAAGCGGCTTAAATTTTGACCATTCACCACAATTTGTCCGCTCGTATTTCGTTCTATCAAGGCGATCAAGCGTAATAAAGTCGTTTTACCCGCACCAGAATGCCCGGTTAAAAATACCATTTCACCGCGCTTAATATTAAAACTCACTTGATTAAGCGCCTGATGCCCTTCTGGATAACGTTTACTGACCTGGTTAAAAGTAATCATATTCAGTTATCAGTTATCATCATTAAGGGTTTATTATTTATTCGCAGTATGCCAACTGATAACGGTTAACTGTTAGTTGTTCAGGGATGACTGTTCACTAAATAAAGCTTCCACAAAACTGGCGGCTTCAAAATTACGCAGGTCGTCAACTTGTTCTCCCACACCAATAAAACGAATCGGTAACCCCATTTGTTTAGCCACCGCAAAAATAATTCCGCCTTTCGCTGTTCCATCCAGTTTAGTGAGCGTCAATCCAGTTAAGCCAATCGCTTGATGAAATTGCTTCGCTTGAACGAGCGCATTTTGACCAATACTGGCATCGAGGATCAACATTGTTTCATGGGGAGCAGTTGGATCTAGTTTGTTAATAACCCGTCGTACTTTTTTAAGTTCTTCCATAAGATTGCTTTGAGTATGCAAACGCCCTGCCGTATCGGCAATGAGTACTTTAATCCCACGCGCAGTTGCCGCTTGTAAGGCGTCAAAAATGACCGAAGCAGAATCAGCTCGATTATGTTGCGCAATGACTTGGACATTATTGTGTTCACCCCACGCTTTTAATTGCTCAATAGCGGCAGCACGAAAAGTATCGCCAGCGGCTAACATAACGGAATGCCCTTCACCTTGAAAACGTTTAGCTAACTTACCGATGGTAGTCGTTTTACCCGCACCATTGACACCGACCATTAAGATAACAAAAGGTTTATCACGATGAGCCGGCACGAGCAGCGGTGCCTCAACCGGTTGTAAAATAGCTTGCATCTGTTCACGCAACGCCTGAAATAAAGCTTCCGAATCAGCTAATTGCTTTCTAGCGATCTGCTGGGTTAAGTGAGTTATCAATTCGTTAGTGGCTTCTACCCCAATATCGGCTTGTAATAATAAAGTTTCAATTTTTTCTAATAATTCTTCATCAATGGCTTTTTTACCTAGCAGTAAATTAGCTAATCCAGCCGTTAAATTTTCACGAGTACGGCTCAAGCCTTGTTTCAGGCGAGCTAATAAACTCGGTTTGGGAGGTTGGGATTCTTTTACATTATCTTTCTGAAAATCAACATTTTTCTTACTAAATCCAAACATAGAGATTGTTACCGATAGTTAATTGAAATAGTCATCCTCTCACTCTCGTATCTACAGAGTGAAGTTATTCTATTCAATGCGTTTTATAAAAAAATAGGTGTGCTGAATGGGTAGTGATGTTAGCGGTGGGCAACCCGGGATTGCAATCCCAAGTTACACCAAAATCACTCCCGCTTTAACACGACAAAATAGAGGATAAGCAACGGCTATCCACTTTTTTTGGATATTGAATTTAAGCTACCCAAGTATTTTACTGATTCAACTCATTTTTGAGGAGTTTAAGACAAAATGATAAAGGATATTTTGATAAATTTAATACTAGTCGTGGTGCTTGCCACCATCATCATCATCGCTGCTATCGTAGCTAGCGCCTTTTGGGTAGCAATCATTAGGTTATTTCTTTTTATAAAATTAATAAATCCAAGCCGATGAAATCGTCATCAATTACCCGTTATCCTCTGTCAGAGTTCAACCGCTAACCTCAACAACGAAAACAGATTTTAACGATAAGCTCGTAAGTAATACCATTCAAACAAGCGTTTAGCCCAACTAAACAGTTTAGTTTTAGGTAACAACAGGGTCCGTTTTGGACTCCGATAAACGAGCATCCCCTTGTTAAGCGTATCAACAATGCAAATTAATTCAGTTTTAAATTCATGTTGAACCAATTGTCCTTTATGCTCCGCTAATAAGTTTTTTACGGCAGTAACCGCTTGTAAATCAGCCATATGAGCTTGTTTGGGTAACCAATCTGGACCGGGATGACTACCACTATCACCCACGACATAAATCCCTTTAAATCCAGGCACACGACATTGAGCATCGGCTTTAATAAAACCACCTTCTGATAATGGCAAACCACTATTCGGTGCCCAGGCTGGACCCGTCATCCCGGGCATAAACATCGTTAAATCACTAGAAATATCACCGCCTTCAGTTTGCACTGTACTGGCAGTAAAGCCTTTCATTTTATGACCCAGATGGGTGCGAATATGGTATTTTTGCATTTCAGCTAACAAGGCTTTGACTGCACCGGCTCCTAAACGTTTGCCAGGTTCGGCTGCCGGACTGAAAAAGATCAATTCAAACTTATCGCGGCGGCGTTGTTGTCGTAATAACGTATCAATACCAAATAGAAATTCAAAAATGGGTCCACCACGCATTCCCGCCGGTTCATTGGGATTACCCGCAAAGCCAAAAGCTAAAGTACCACTGCTCAATGCTGCTAAGCGCTCACTGTAAGCTTTAATCGATTCATAACCTTCACAAGGAATGCAAGCGTGTTCTATCCCGGGCAATTTTTTAAGAAAACGTCCACCAGAGGCAATGATCAAGCTATCGAAAGAGAGGCTACCCTGATCAGTTTTAATTTGGTTGGCATTCGGATCTAAACCCGTCACGGTACCCTGATGATATTGCACTTGATAACGGTGGAAAAATTTTGCTAACGGCAGGGTTAAATCCGTTTCATTGCGCCAGCCCGCCGGTACCCAAATTAAGCTGGGATAGTAAAACAAAACTGGACGGGGTGAAATTAAAGTAATCGGCTCACGCCAACCTTGTTTTCGTAAAGTTCTTACTGCCGTTAAACCACCAAAACCAGAGCCGATAATAACAATTTGATGCATAACCGATTTTTCCTTTAATTTATAGAAATCAAGAAATTTCGTAGGATGGGTAGAGCGAAGCGAAACCCATCAAATTGTTAATCATCTTACCAATAAATAGGTTTCACTTTGTTCTACCCATCCTACTCAAGAACATTTTCAATTTCATTTTAATGGGTAATATTCTTTCTGATAACAGTTAGATTCGTTCCACTTTATGATAAGCGAATAAATAATCTAACCATAACTGACTTAATTGTTCTTGCAAGCGATTTTGCTGAGAACGTTCGGCTAAATGAGCCAGATCGACGATTTCTACCGGTTGATTTTGCCAAGAACAAGCAAATACCGCCTTGGTTCTTTGTTGAGTCGTCGGATCAATTTGCCATTGCAGACATTGAGCGCATATCCCTTTAAGCATACACTGCATGGGTCCATTGACCGCAATGGTCACCGGTGGCGAGTGGGTTAAATCTTCTCGTAGAATACCTTCCCGTGCCTGCATAAACAGCGAGACAAACTGATAATCACCGCTGACCAGCACCTGAGTTACCGTTGGCAAAGGAATAGCCGGGGGGTTAGCTGGCGATAATTGTCCCCTGGCATAATAGTGTAACTGCTCGAAGCAATCACCGGTCGCTGCATAATCTTGGGAACGACGCACCGCCACGGGTTCACCGGTTTTAGTAATCCAAACAATGACATCCGCAGCAGCTTCTAACTGGTCTTGACAATAAATCTCAGCGGCATCAGATACACAAGCAATGTACAATACCCGATTGCCGGCGGCTCGCCAAGCCGGACCGAGGGTGCGAATTTCAGCTAGGCTGGCACATTCGCCTATCATCATCACGGTTTCACCACCGCTATAAATTTTAGTACTTGCCCCGGTTGGACCCATCAAAGCCAGTGGTTCACCAAGCTTCAGCGTCGCACCTAAACAAGAACTCGCACTGTTTTCAATGACCATGAGTGTAAGCGTTCCCTGCTCGCGATCCACGTCCACACAACGGAGCGCGAGGGCTTCCATTTGCAATGACGTATTGTCTATGATGGCTGCTTGGGTTTCCAAATTTTGGCAGCGAAAAAATTGTCCCGGACGAAATTTTTGTGCAGCCAAAGGCGCCTTGATGGTTAATTCAACAATTTTTGGTGCATAGCGTTGTATTTGTTCAAGTTTTACTTGAAACGCTGTTTGAATTTGAGTGCGAAAAGTGAGATATTCTGCTTCACTGCCGACGGCATTAATTTGGTTAGCAAATAGTTTGACAATCGCGGGATAAGTTCGTTGGCTTGAAGCAATCGCTTTCACCACGCTGCCTTGAAAAGTCGGATGGGTATCACCGACAAAAGTCACGCGATGGTGATCTTGTTCGTAAGAAGTGAATGGGCCAAATTCTTTGCTTTTACAATGCGTTGTTAGTGGTAGCGCTTGTAAAGTGCTGGCAACATCGTGATAGGGTTGATATTGCAAACCCACGCGTTGAAAGTGTCCGCGGTGTTCAAATTCGTAAGCAATATTGGGTTGCGCTCCGGTGGCGACCAAAATAGCACGGGCGGGCAATATCACTTCTTCAGCCGTGGTTTGCCAATGTCCGGTGGCATCCCGTAAGCGCCGATAACCGACTAAAAATTGGACTTGACCGTATTTATCCAAGCGCACGGCTTTGGGTTCCACCCCTTCCAAATAGTAAATCCCTTCTTCTAAAGCTTTAATCACTTCTTCGTGATTACGTTTATAAGCGGGTGATTCTTGCAACTGGCGCCGATAAACCACAGTAACACCGCCCCATTGACGTAACCAGCTTTGAATATTGGGTTCAGTTCCGTTCGCTTGGGCTTGTTTGCGTTCGGTGCGTAATTGTCTGGCATGGGTTAGGAATTCATCCAAAATTTCGAGTGAAGCAACATCAAATTGTTCGCGAACTTGGGCTTCTCCCCAGGCTTGAACCAGTTGTTCATAACGATACAAGGTTCTTTCAATTTGCACCAAGTAATAAGCTTGAACTTCGGTAGCGGTATCGATTGCGGTTAACCCACCACCGATGACGACTGCGGGTAACCGAACTTGGAGATTGGCTAAACTATTGGCTTTAGCTGCCCCCGTTAGCTGTAGAGCCATCAAGAAATCACTGGCTTGACGCATCCCCGGTGCCAAACTGCCCGGAATAGATAACGCTTGCGGTAATGCCGCACCGACAGCGATAGCCAAATGATCAAAGCCCAATGCCCAGGCGTCTTCGACGGTTGCCGTGCCACCAAAACGAACATTGCCATAAATTTGAAAATAGGGACGACGCAATAAACTCAGATAAATTAATTTGAGAAAATTTTTGTCCCAACGTGCCGTAATGCCGTATTCCGCCACGCCACCAAACCCAGCCATAATTCGTTGGTCAAGTTCTTCTTTAATAACGGTATAATCACGAATGGGTCGTTCCAGCAAAGATTCAGGCAGTGGCTCAATTTTAAGACCATCAATGCCGACGACCGCAAATCCTTCCATGAGTAAATGGTGAGCTAAGGTGAAACCGGCGGGTCCTTGTCCGGCAATTAAAACTTTTAGACCGTTGTATGGTCTCGGCAGCCATTGTTGTTGTCGTAGTGGGTTCCAGCGTGTCAGTAAATCGTAAATTTCTACACCCCACGGCAGTTCCAACACATCCGTCAGGACACGGGTTTCAATTTGCGGAATATTCACCGGTTCTTGTTTTTGATAAATGCACGCTTTCATGCAGTCATTGCAAATTCGATGACCGGTCGCTGGGCACATGGGATTATCTATCATCACCACCGCCAGCGGCGCAATCAGGTAACCTTGGCGCTTGAGCAGGTGCATTTCCGAAATCTTTTCTGTCAACGGGCAACCGGTCAAAATATTACCTAACAGATCCGTTTTTAATCCCCGTTCCGGTTCGGTTTTCTTTTCTGGAAAGCCTTTAGAGCAGAAATCACCATTGTGATCGTGACAATAAATACAATAATGAATTTCATTTTGTACTTGCACTGCCGACATGCGCTGGTCAGTTAATTTAAAACCCTGACGCTGACGACGAGTTGACACCGAACCTTCTAATCGCCCCAGTGGATCATGGGGAACCGGGGTGATGGGAACTAAATGAGCATGATTAATCGGTTGTGGTAAGCGAAAACTGACCCAATCCCGTACCCAAACTTGTCCTTCTGACGTGGTTAAGGCAGCAACACACCAATTCGTGAGTTGTTCAATGGCTTCGGAATGGTTGTCTGGATTAGATAAATAATGTTGCGCTAATTGGGCAACTGCTATTTCGGTGATTAACTCTGGCTGATTAATGGGCAAATTCGTTGGTTCATTGCTCAGCGATCGGTAATCCACTAAGGCTTGTGCTAACCATTCATTTAATTCAGTAAAATTTTTTGCTAACGCGGGTTGATGCAACCGCCGCTTCGCTCGTCGTAACACCAACCATTTTTTAAATTCAAACCGGGAATTGTACTGGCGAACTTGCTGGCGTGAGTTGGCGAGCGACTCCTGAATAGCAAAAAAATCGGCGATAAATTCCTCTAACCAGGGCGCACCAGCTAATATTAACTCACTGACGGCTGTCGTTGACCCCTCACGATAAGCCAACAACCGACTGTGTAAAGAACTATCACGGTGATTTAAGTAAGCTAAAAATTCTTGATCCAACTGGTAAAGGGTATCTGCTTGAAATAGCTGGTTAAAATTTACTGTGTGGAAAGTCAGTTTAGAATAAGACATTGAATATCGCTTAGTTAATAAAATTAGATCCCATAGCAATAGTGGTCTTGCTCAAATACTTTTCTATCGCTTCACTATCTTGTGGACGCGAGAAAAAATAACCTTGGACATGATGACAACGTGCACCTTTCAGTAAAGAGAGTTGGACATTATTTTCGACACCTTCGGCAACAATTCTTAAATCAAAAGCTTCTCCTAAAGCAATAATCGCCTGCACAATTTGCGCGGATTTAATCGAACTATCAATGTCCTTGATAAAACTTTTATCAATTTTCAGCGCATCGATAGGAAAACGTTGTAAATAGCTTAAAGAAGAATAACCGGTACCAAAATCATCAATATACAACATGACTTTCAGGTTTTTTAATTCATTCAATAGCAATAACGCCGCGTCGGGATCTTGCATCATGGCGCCTTCGGTAATTTCTAACCGACAAGTTGGATTAGCGATACCGGATCTTTCTATAATATCTTGAATCTTCTGTACTAATTTAGGCTGTTTGAGTTGAATGGGTGACACATTGATATTCATGCCTAAGTGAGCATACTGAGCGAATTGAGTTTGCCAACGATGCAATTGCTGACAAGCTGTTTCTAGTACCCATAAACCTAATTCTTTAATTAACCCAATTTCTTCAGCTAAGGGAATGAATTGATTGGGTCCAATAAAACCTTGTTCGGGATGTTGCCAACGAATTAAAGCTTCCAAACCCACCGGGTGTAAAGTTTCTAATGACACAATCGGTTGATAGTATACTTTAAATTCTTCCCGATCGAGGGCTTTCCGTAAATCGGATTCCATCCGGAGAATATTCAATACTTGCGTGTGCATTCCCGGTTGGAAAATCAGCGATTTACCTCGCCCATATTGTTTGGCTTCATACATCGCGGTATCCGCATCCCGTAAAATTTCATCGGCATTCTGGTAATGCGGTGAAGCCAGCGCAATGCCTATGCTCGCTGTGCTATTAAAAGTTTCATTGTTTAAGAGATAGGGTTGACTTAAATGTTGCTGAATAGCGGCAATCCGTTGCTCCAGGGTGGATAAATCGGGGATATTTTCCAACATGAGTGCAAATTCATCACCACCAAATCGCGCCACGATATCGGCTTGACAAATCTCAGTCGCTAAACGCCGCGCTATTTCGCTCAGAACTTGATCACCCACTAAATGCCCCATGCTGTCATTAACAATTTTAAACCGATCTAAATCGAGAAATAGGACTGCAAAGGGAATAGGCTGGTCAGCAACGACTTCGGTGTCAGCTAGCTTGGGCTTTAATTCTTGCAGCGATTGGGTTAGATAGGTCGTGAAAGCGGCACGATTTAATAGTCCGGTTAACTGATCATGCGTCGCATCGTAGCGAAGTTTATCTTCAGTCTGTCTACGTGCAGTGACATTTTCCACAATTCCTTCGTAGTAGCGGACTTTTTCCTGATGGTCACGCACTACTCGCACTGTTTCATTGACCCAAATCAGGGTACCATCGCGACAACGGGCTTGATATTCAAAATCTTGTACATGAGATTGGGTTTCAAGTAACTTTAAAAAATCACGATGCCGCTGAGGATTAACATAAAGTTGATGCTCAATATCCATTAATTCGGTATAGACTTGTTCCGCCGAGTGATAGCCAAACATGCGGACAAATGCCGGATTAACACGTAAATATCGACCATCAGGAGTACATTGAAAGATACCTTCTATCGCATTTTCAAAGATATCACGGTATTTCTTCTCGGCTTCGAGACGGGCTTCTTCCGCAAATTTGCGTTCCGTAATGTCCTCTATCATGCTAATGATAAAAGGTTGATTGATATCACGAACAATCGAATTGCTTTGAGTCGTCCAGACGATAGCACCATTTTTACAGATATAGCGTTTGCTCACCTGATAACTATCATATTTACCGGCTAACATGTTTTCTAACAAAGACATATCGATATTGGTATCCTCAGGGTGAGCCAATTTTCTTAATAGTTTACCTGGTAATTCTTCTTCATGATATCGCAATAACTTTTGCAGTGCCCGATTACTGTCTAAAATACGGTCAGTTAAATCCAGTTGAGCAATGCCAATAGCGGCTTCATTAAAAATAGCTTGAAAGCGTTGTCGACTGGCTTCTAAAGCCAAAGTCATTTGTTCACGTGCCTTAATTTCTTTATTCAGAGCCTGATTGGCTTCCGAAAGACTTTGGGTACGGGTAGCGACTAGGTTTTCTGCCCAATGCGCATGAGTTAGCAAAAAATGGATGTAACGGATTAATCCAGTCGTAAGTAGTAAGCCAATACCCAATATTAGCCAAGCATACCATATTTCATAAAAAAAATTCTCTACCATTTTATAAAATACAATTCGCCACGTTCGTCCCCCAATTTCTAAAGAAGTTGATAATAATTCAGTGGGCGTTTGGGTAGGCGGATTATGTCGATACCAAGCGGGAACATACAAAGCTTGTGGTACCTCTACCATTGGGTTATGGATATCATGGGATGAAGAAGTGGCATCAAACAGTTTTAAAAAAATTTTAGTTTTGATTTTAGGTAAGCGTAATACGCCTTCTATCAATTCATCCAATAAAAAGGCGCCACCGACAAATCCAAGTAAATGTGAGTGATCCTCCGCTTGATAAACCGGAACAAACACATAAGAACCTAATTCTCCTTCGGGTTGGTTAGGTAATTGAGTCGCTCCACTTAGGGTTAATTGACCCAACTCGCGGGCTTTTTTTAAAGCTAAATTCAGTTCAGGGTTGGAAGCCAAATCATAGCCAATTTGATTGTGACTGGAACTGGGTTCAGAAAACTGGATTGGATAATAAGTATCTCGTGGTTTGACCGGTTGTGGTTGATGACTGTTGTTAGAGAGTTCCCAAAGGTTGAACTGTTCAGTATGAGCGGTTGGTGCTGAGATTTTTAATTGTGCATATTGGTCGGCTGATAGACATGGAATCCATTGTAAGGCAATGATGTTCAGTTCTTCCAGTAATTTGGGTGGAACTAATTCGGCAAACAGATCTCGGTTAATAGGACCATTCATTTGATAAAGACGAAGTGTTTCTAAAATACTACCGATTGAGGTAAATGTTTGGCGTAATAACCGGATATGCTCATCAGCCTGTTGTTTTTGTTCGTTGATAACCGCCTCTTGTTCCCATTGCTTAACATAAAAGAAAGCAGTCAAAGAAAAGATTATTCCAATAATAGCAATTAATATTAATAAAATATTGACTTTGATAGGAGAATGATGAAACATGAAAAACGGTTGTGTTGTCAAAGAAAAAGTCGTCATAGGAAATAATTTCGCCAATCATTCGAACTCATTAAGATCCAACTGGATTAAACCGCTTTTTCTCCCCATCTGACCTCCAGCAACACGAGGTTCATCGCCTAAAATTCTTATAGAGAGAAATTTTATTCAGGGTTAAAAATTATGAAATTCTTTATGTTCAGAAGCAAATACATGGGAGTATAGATTAGCGATCCACTGTTTACCTTCTTGAGTGATACGCAAATAATGTAAAGCATCTTGAATATAACGACTGACAATTCCCCAATAAAATGATGGATAGCCTCTGCGTAAATCAAAGGGCGTGCGATAACCCAGATGTTCATTAACCCCGGTTTCTTGAAATTCATAAAATAGCGATGGTAATTTTCGCAGATAGTGCGGATCAGCCAGTTGTCCAATTAAGTCCGCGGCTCGTACTAAACCAGGATAGGAAAAAGTAGTTTGATGATCACTATCATCCGGAACTGGAAAACGAGTTAATTCAATATTAGCGGCAATTACTTCTGCATCAATCACCGGATTACCGCCAAAACGTTCCCGAATAAAAAGTTTGCCTCGATCAACATGATAAGGTGACATAGAGGCATCCGTTGCCCCTTCCGGTAAAGTGACCATTTCATTTTTAACCCCGGTCGTGTAAGAACCATCACGGTCATCACGACAAATGCCACGAACATGACCAATGTCGTGACAAAGAAGGGAAATAATAAAATTAAGCCAATCACGATGTGAGACTCCCCCTTCGCGAATATGTTTACCGCGAAGAATTTCCTGTCCCACTAAGGTTACCATGATAGTGTGCTCCATATTATGATAAAGGGCATCACTATTAGCAAAATGTTCCAAAGCCATGCGTCCTGCCCAAGCAATAATCGAGCTATTAGCGACTTCTAATGAACCATAATTACGGCGATAAGCGGTTTCCAGTTGTTCAACAAAGCCATCAATGACGAGTTCTGTTGGATTAAACATATTACCTTACCTTTAAATTCTTCTGTGATTGAATATCAAGCCTAGATATTTGCTCAGATTTATGCTTCTATTGAACATAATAAGTGCCTTAATCAAACTAAACAAGTCATTACCTAGCTGATTTCAGCAAAAAACACGATTGGTTAGTGCTAGTTCTTACTGCTCCGGTTTAACCTTATTCCTCGTTCCCACGCGCTAGCGCGTCAATGCCATTGAGATTGCCTTAAGGTTGAGTCGGAAGAGGTAGATGAACATAAAATCGACTCCCTTTACCCACTCCACTTTCAACGCTTATGTTGCCACCATTTTTTTCGACAAATTCTTTGCATAAGTTCAAGCCAATACCGGTGCCCTTTTCATTACCGGTTCCAATCGTCGTATAATGACTGCCTTGAAAAATCTGCTGGATATCTTCCGGTTTGATACCAATACCGGTATCTACCACCGAGATTTCCATCATTGAAGCTTGTTGTTGTGAAGTAATTTCTACTTTACCAGAGTTAGGGGTAAATTTAATGGCATTAGCCAACAAGTTTCTGATAACGGTATCGAGCATATTTTGGTCAGCCCAAACAGTCGCTTCTGAATCAACCCCAGAAGATACCGTAATATTTTTATTTTTTGCTAATGAATTCAAGAACTCAATATTTCGTTCCACCAGCGGTTTTAAACTGACGGTCACCGGAATGGCTTTGATTTTACCGGTTTGATTGCGAAGCCAATCTAACAAATTTTTCAGCAGGTGATAACCTTGATTGGAAGATTGAGAAATCATCAACAGATATTTATTCTTTTGTTCGACACTGAGTTCTTCCGGTTCGGTTAATAACAAAGAAAAATTCATGAGTGAATTAAATAAATTAACTAAATCGTGCGAGATGATTGACAATAACTTTTCTTTAGTGAGATTAGCTTGTTGTAATTCTTCAATTTTGAGCGCCAATGCTTCGCGGGCTGCTTTCAGTTCCAAATGGGTTTTAACCCGAGAAATTAACTCTTTATGGTTAAATGGTTTCGTCACATAATCGACGGCACCCAATTCAAATCCTTTGATGATATCTTCTTGTTCTGCTCGTGCCGTTAAGAAAATAATGGGGATATCGTGAGTTTGAACATTTTGTTTTAATTGCCGGCAAACCTCAAAGCCATCTAAATCCGGCATCATAATATCTAATAAAATCAACTCCGGCTTTCTATGTTTAACCGCTTCTAAGGCTTGGATACCATTTTTGGCAAATAGTAAATGGTAACCGGTCTCTTGCAGCATGTTACCTAATACTTTCAGATTTTGGAGATTATCATCCACGAGCAAAATCATCTGTTAATTACCACCTTAATGTTCTAAAAAGGGTTTTATTAAGTCGGCAAAAATAGTTAACGCATTATCAATTTGTTCGATATCAAAATCTTCTGTAGATTCATGTAACTGATTACCATAGTGAATTAAAGATGATAACTGATATTTTTCTCCCAATGAAAGAATATGGTCAGCAAAGGCTTTGATTTCGTCCATATCTATCACGGCATTGATGGTTTCTTTTAGCGAGATTAATTTTTCTATCTCTTCTCTCAATGGTAGCGGATAAGTAATGGCTAAGTCAGTTAGGGATTGTTTAGTATTAGCCTCGCTCGGGTTAGCCGGATTTTGGAGCTGATCTTTAAGTATTAAGTAACGTGATAATTCATAAAAAAGTGATTTAATATGAATCGGTTTGAGTAAATAGTCATCAAATAGTTCACTATCATTAGCAGTTCTAACCGCAGAGGCAGTCAAGGCAATCACCGGGATAGTTGTGGTGGTGGGATTGGCTTTTAATCGCCGCGTCGTTTCATAACCATCTATTCCCGGCATTCTGATGTCCATTAAAATCAAATTGGGATGATATTGCTCAGCTAAGCTTAAGGCTTCAGTGCCGGTCTGGGCTTCTATCACGTCTAAATTCGTGTTGAACAACCATTCTTTAATGAGACACCGATTGATTTCAATATCGTCTACCACCAATATTTGCGCTTTTTCAAAAGTGATCGTATTAAAATCAAAGGAATTATCTGAATTGATGCTGAATTTGTAATTGAGAACTTGAATGCCCTGAAGGGTGATCGTAAATACGCTCCCTTGACCGAGACAACTAGAAACCGAAATATGGCCATTCATCATTTCTACGAGTCGTTTGGTAATTGCTAATCCCAATCCAGTACCACCATATTTCCGGGTCAATTGACCATCTTGTTGACGAAAAGATTCAAACACAATTTCTTGCTGGTCTAGAGGAATACCAATACCGGTATCCGCTACGGTAATGCTCAGATCAAGCATTTGCTCGGTTTTATAGCGGCTATAAACGGATAACTTGATCTCCCCTTGATCAGTAAATTTGATCGCATTACCGAGTAAATTTAAAAGGATCTGCCGTAACCGCACTTCGTCTAGCATGAGCGTACTCGGAATTTGTTTATCAATTTCGACTTGATAGTTAAGTTTTTTTTCCGCGATTTTAAGCGCAAAAATGGATTTTAATTCTTCTAAGAGATTATAGAGATTAACGGCTTCATATTGCAATTCTAGCCGTCCAGCTTCAATTTTAGACAAATCCAATATATCATTAATTAAGGTTAACAGACTTTTACCCGCCGTTTGGATAGATGCTAAGTAATTTTTCTGCCGCTGTTCCGTGACGAGAGCAGATAATAATTCACTGAAACCAATCACCGCATTCAGCGGTGTCCTGATTTCATGACTCATATTCGCTAAAAACTCACTTTTAGCGCGATTGGCTGACTCTGCGGCTTCTTTCGCTTGAGTAAGCGCTATTTCACTCCGCTTGAGCGAAGTGATATCTTGAGCAATACCGACCATCCGCATTTTCTGAAGACCAGGCACTTTAAATTGAAAAGTTCGTGCCCAAATCCAACGTATCTCGCCATCGGATCTGAAAATTCGATATTCTTGATTAAAATTTTTGCCTTGAAGATAGCCTTGTTTAAAAGTATTAATTACTTTGTCTCGATCTTCTGGAACAATCACGGCTAAGAAATGATTCGGGTTTTTATAAATGTCTTCACATCTTTGCCCAAACACTTTTTCGTAAGCGGGATTAATATAAAGCATTTCCTGGTCCGTTTGTAACCACAGTACCTGTTCAATGTTTTCCGCGAGTTGGCGAAATTTTTCTTCACTGGCTTTGAGGGTTAATTCAGCTTGTTTCCGTTCACTAATATCACGAGCAATCGCCACCACATAGTGAACATTTTCGCGACTGATGAGACCTAAGCGTGCTTCAACCGGAAAAGTGGTGCCATCTTTACGTCGATACTCGCCTTCCAGCAGGAGAGCAACCCCCAGTTGCATTTGTTGCCAAGTGGTTACGAGTTGATTCCAATGGTCTCTTGCGGTAATATCAATATCAAAAACGGTGAGATTTAATAATTCCTCACGCGTATATCTCACGCTATGACAAGCGCTCTGATTGACATCCACAAATCGACCTTGTAAATCATGGACAAAAATGGCATCAGCGGCTTGTTCAACTAAGCTACGAAATCGTTCTTCACTTTCTCGCAGCGCATTTTCGGTTCGTTTCCGTTCACTAATATCACGAAAAACGCCTTGAATCAATATTTTATCTTGAATTTGGAACAGCGTTGCTAAGATTTCAACCGGAATTTGCTTGCCGTCAGAACGGTAAACCATTTCTTCAACTAACACAGTTTGACTCGATTGAAATACTTGGCGACAATGACTAATAAAATTCTTGATAGTCGAGTCTCGACTCACTGGCGGATGTAATTGTGATTGGTGCAGCCCAATAATGTCTTCATAAGGTTTTAATATCAACTGAGAAGCGGCTGGATTGGCATCAACAATAACACCCGTCTCCGGATCGGCAATAAATATCGCTTCTGGCATCCCTTCAAATAGCGCACGAAACCGTTTTTCACTGGCTTGCAAAGCGTATTCCGCTTGTTGGTGTTCAACTTGATCCCTTAATACTTTGACACGATACATGAGATCAGCTGATAAATCTTCAAACAACTGCACCGTTTCAGCATTAAAAGCGTCGGTTGCTTGTGCATAAATATTAATGGCCCCAACGACTTGATGATCGAGCTTTAAAGGCATTGCCATAGAAGAATTATAACCCTGTTGTAGTGCGTGAGAACGCCAGGGTACATATTGTGGGTCAGTCATTATATTTTGAGCAAAGCAAGGTTTACCGCTCCGAATCGCTCGACCCGTTGGTCCCTGTCCCCACTCGTTATCACCCCAACTCACTGTTATACCAGCTAAATAATTTTCATCCGCACCGGCTTGTGCTACTGGGCGTACCGTTTGTTGAGCATCCGCTTCCGCAAAACCAATCCACACTAACCGATAACCGACTTTTTGTACTAAAACTTGACAGATTTCTTTAAGTAAAGTCATCTCGTCGGTAGCATGGATTAGAATTTGGCGACATTCAGTTAAGGCAGTGAGAGTATGATGTGCTCTTTGTAATGCTTCTTCCACCTGTTTGCGTTCCGTAATATCAGTAGAAATACCACCCACACTGTAGATTTCACCTTGATAATTAGCAATAGGAAATTTAACCGAAAGATAAGTATGCCATTCACCCTCGCTATGAGGAATAATTTCTTCAATAATAAGAGGAGTTTTCGTGTTTAATACTTGTTGATCGTTTTGCTGGAGTACCTGAGCAATTGCTGGCGGAAAAACCTGAAAAACAGTTTTACCAACCAACCAATTCGGATCGCTAATCTTAAACAAGTTTTGATGTTGTCGATTAGTCAATAAATAACGTCCTTGACTCTCTTTGACATAAATCGATAACGGGGCATGATTTAAAAAAGCACGCCAACGACCTTCGGTCTCTACAGTTTGCACCAATAGTGGTTTAATAATCCAGAGAAACGCGAAATGACTCACTCCCAGAATAAAAAAACTGATGATGACTGCGATGAGCGCAACCTGAATAAATGGAGCACGAATTTCATCAATATCGATTTTAACAATAATCCCTAAATTGAAAGCCGATACCGGTTCATAAGCAGCTAACACCCAAGTATTTCGATAATCTAAGATTTGGGTTACGCCGGCTTGACCTAACAGGGTGTCGTGCATTAATTCAGAGAAATGGGATTGATTAAAATTAACCGGGTCACATTTTTTCAGCCCCTGGTGATGATGGCAAATTAAAACCACCAGTTGTTTTGCTTCCTGCCTAAATAGAATAAATTCGGTGGTTTCACCAAAACTGGAATAGCGACTGTGGGTATCAATAAGCAAATTCAAAATCGTAAATACATTCATATTCGGATTATGACTCGCTTCAAAATAGGTGACGGCTTCAATTAGGCGAGCTTGACTTTGAGCGATTTCTAATAACTGTTGTTCTTGAACTTTAAAGGTATGATTATAAAGTAATCCAATAGTAATGATTGAGAGTACACTAAGCGCTGATGCTAAAATAAAAGAAAATAAAATAGTGGTTTGATGTCGGTGACTAAATTGTTTTAAAAGCAGCATAATTACCAAGGTAGGCGGCAGAAAAAAAGGTCGGTTGGCATTATATTTAAATTATAATTAATTATAAAATGCGTTAGATTGTTTTTTTTCTCATCTCTCAACCTATCAAATTCAGTTCAGTATCGATGAAAAAATCATTAACTCGTTGGTTAAATTTCTTTTCTCGTCGTTCCATTGCTCAAGCTGGAGCCGTCATACTTAATCGGCATCAAATTTTTATTTTACCTACCCGGGTGGGTTTTTTATTTGCTTTAATGTTGTTGGTTATGTTAGTCGGCTCTATGAATTACAACAACAATATGGGTTATATGCTGACTTTCTTATTGGGTAGTATGGCAATGGTATCTATGTTACATACACAGCGAAATCTTTTAGGACTTTGCATCACCGCCGGAAAAGTTAAACCACTATTTGCAGGAGAAACAGCGCAATTTGAATTATGGCTAGATAACCGTGAACTGGGTGCTCGCTATAGTTTAATTTGGCAAGCGCATTTTTCTCAGCGGATGGGATTAAATTGCCAAACGGAACGGGAGTTAATTATAGATGTACCTGCCAACCAAAAGATAAATTTGATTTATCCCGTGTTAAGTACCCAGCGAGGGCGATTATTTTTAGGCCCAGTTACCGTATATTCTTGTTTTCCAGTGGGATTATTCTATGCGTGGGCGTCAATTCATTTAGATATTTCTGCCATCGTTTATCCAAAATCCCTTGGACAACAGCAATTACCTGGAAATAAAACACCTTCAAATCGGGAAAGCGGATATCTTTGTGAAGGTAGAGGTGAAGATTTTATTGGCTATCGTGACTATCAGTTAGGAGATTCTCCCCGTCACATTGATTGGAAAGCGGTAGCTCGGGGACAAGATTGGCTCATTAAACAATTTGGTGGGATTAGTACAACCATCTTATGGTTATTATGGGATGAGGTTAGTCCATTAAATGATGTAGAAGCCAGTTTATCACAACTCTGCTTATGGATACTGATAGCCGATAGTCAGAATGTCCAATATGGTTTGAAAATGCCCCATTGCACTATTGAACCGAATAGTGGACAACAACATCGTGAGTATTGTTTACAAACCTTGGCTTTATACGCCTTATCTTGATTATAATCATTATTATGGCACCAACCGTTAATTTGACTTTATTTCCTCGCTTAGCGACCTTAAGCGGGTTACTCGTTATCTTAATTCTAGTTATCTTACCGCATCTATTTCACTTAGCTTGGTGGATTATCCCGACTTTCTTTATCATGCTGTTATGGCGTTATTTGATTTTTCAACAACGGGGATGGTCTTTTAGCCCTACTTTACAATTTAGCTTAGCATTGCTCGTGTTACTGGGTATTTTCTTAAGTTATGGGACTTGGTTTGGACGCGACGCTGGTATTGCTTTCTTAGTGTTATTATGTGGTCTGAAATGGCTAGAAATGAATAGCCGCCGTGACGCTTTCTTGCTGGTTTTTTTAAGTTATTTCCTTATTATCACTCATTTTCTCTATTCTCAAGCCATTATTACGGTAATATACCTAGGAATAGTGACTTGGTTAATAACCGCAACACTCATTAGCTTAAGTGATAACAACGATAAATTACTTCCCGTTCAGCGACTCCGCTTATCAGCGACTTTATTAGGACAAGCTTTACCTTTAATGATAGTGTTATTTTTTTTGTTTCCGCGCTTAACCGGAACATTATGGAGTTTGCCTAAAGATGCTTATAGTGGTGTTACTGGATTAAGTGATAGTATTTCATTGGGTCAAGTGAGTAAACTCAGTCTCTCTAATGACGTTGCCTTTCGAGTTAAATTTCATAGCAAAATACCACCGCCGAGTTCTCTTTATTGGCGTGGTCCAGTACTGTGGTGGACGAACGGACGCGATTGGCAAAGCGGAGTTCAATACGATAACAAGATGAATAACCTTGATCTTCACCCCATTGGCGAAGCTATTAATTACACAATCACTTTAGAACCACATAATCAACGTTGGTTATTTGCTTTGGATTTGCCGGCTCAAGCGCCCCCTCAGGGTTATCTGAGTATGGACTATCAAGTACTGGCTAATAGTTTGGTACATCAGCGGTTAATTTATCAATTAAGTTCCTATATTCATTATCGTGCTGACATACTAACCCATCAACAATATCATTTAGGTTTATCTTTACCTCCAGGTAAACATCCTCGTGCTCTAGCTCTAGCTAAACAATGGTTACAACAAAACCCTCAACCGCAAGCGATTGTGCAGCGCGCTTTACAATATTTTAATCAAGAAGCTTTTGTGTATACCTATACACCACCGCTTTTAATAGCCGATCCTATCGACGAATTTTTGTTTAAAACTCACCAGGGTTTTTGTGAACATTACGCCGCTGCCTTTACTGTGTTAATGCGAGCAGCGGGTATTCCAGCACGCATTGTTACCGGCTATTTAGGTGGCATTGTTAATCCCATCGGCAACTATCTCATTGTTCGCCAACGTGATGCTCATGCTTGGAGCGAAATCTGGTTACCTAACCAAGGTTGGGTACGGGTTGATCCGACTGCGGCTATTGCACCTGAGCGGATTGAAGCCGGAATTGATAGCATTTTACCGACTCAAGAAAACCGGTTAGGTGGTTTTTTAACGGAGAATTCTATTGTTATCCAGGTTTGGCAAAATTTACGCTATCGTTGGGATATTATCAATAATACTTGGAATCAGGGGATAGTGGGTTATAATTCATTTCGACAGCAACAATTAATAAGTCAATTAGGATTAGAAAACGTTGGTTGGCGTGGTATGATAATCCTATTATTAGCACTCACCATGACCCTATTATTCTTACTGGCTACTTGGATATGGTTACGTCCATCGATTAAAATTAATGATCCGGCGCAACAAATTTACCAACGGTTTTGTCGAAAATTGGCTCGCCGAGGGTTACTCCGCCATCTCAGTGAAGGTCCATTAACGTTTGCAAATCGAGTGAGCACCCTGCATCCCGATTTAGCTCAGGCAACTCATCAAATTATTGCACTTTACTTACAAACCCGTTATCGTAGTCAGTCACAAACACTCGCTCAATTACGCTTGGCAGTGCAGAGATTTCATCCATAAATATTGAAATATTTAATTATCCATTTCAACGACCTAAATCTTAACGATAAATCAGGCTCACTTCCTAATTTCTACGAAAGCTAATTGATGATGATGATTGGGATTATTCATAACCGAAAATTTTCGGTAACAACCTATCAATTAATATTAGATGGTATTAGATTAGTTATTTTTTTAATAAAATCTCAAGCTATCCCCAAAATCCTTTATGACCGAGTAAAAATTTATACCTTGCATAAAACAGTAATACTTGTACAGTATTGTAGTAACCTGGTTTCGGTCAAATCACGTGTTAATTACTATTGGTGTTTATTTGCTTAATTTTTTAGTTAATGTAGGAGGATAAATGTCAGTTAAACATCCTATTATTGCCGTTACCGGTTCATCCGGTGCGGGCACAACTACCGTTAAGAAAGCGGTTGAAGATATTTTTCGACGCGGTAAATATAAAGCAGCTATTATTGAGGGGGATAGTTTCCACCGCTATAATCGTGAAGAAATGAAAGAAGCGGTTATTGCCGCTGAAAAAGAGGGTAGAAATCTCAGTCATTTTAGCCCAGAAGCGAATTTGCTTGATAAATTAGAAGAATTATTCCGTCAATACGCGCATGAGGGTACTGGGAAAAAACGTTACTATTTACATAATGAGGAAGAAGCCGAAGCCTATAATCAGTTACCTGGTACCTTTACACCTTGGGAAGATCTACCTCCTGACACGGATTTACTTTTTTATGAAGGCTTGCATGGAGGAGTAGTTACTCCACAAGTCAATGTTGCACAATGGGTTGACTTATTAGTCGGGGTTGTGCCTAGCGTTAATTTGGAGTGGATACAAAAGATTAGCCGTGATGTAGCGGAACGCGGCTATTCTGCAGAAGCCGTAACACATACCATTCTGCGCCGGATGCCTGATTATGTACAGTACATTACCCCGCAATTTACCCACAGCCATATTAATTTTCAACGTGTCCCTCTGGTTGATACCTCTAATCCTTTTATCGCACGCAATATTCCAACTGCGGATGAAAGTCTGGTCGTTATTCGCTTCAATAAGTATCGTGATCAAGACTATACTTACTTATTAGCTATGGTTCATGATTCATTTATGTCACGTCCTAATACGCTGGTGGTCCCGGGTGGCAAAATGGGTTTTGCTATGCAAATTATATTTCGTCCTATCATTAGTGAAATGATGGAGAAACGTCGTAAATCGATGGAATTTTAACAGTTTAATTTAAGCAAGGCCTTCAATTGAAGGTCTTGTCTTTACTCAAATAGAACGATAAAAAGTCGAAACCACCCCCTTATTTTAGATAAGCATTAATGATCCCACTTTTTTCTCTATGGGATAAAAATTACACCGATAATCAAATTGGCCAATGGCCCAATGGCCTTCCTGTTTGATTAAAGTAATTAAAGCAATCAGTTTTCCTCCCTCAAAATTAGCTTGTATTTTATAACGAGCACCCACTTGCCACCAAGTGGTTGGGGAGTGAAATATCCCGCCGATAGCTCCCTGATAATTTAATAAATGACCTAATTGATTAAATACTCCTTTCATTTGCTGTAGTTGTATTCCAGTTAACCGCTGTTGCAATCTGTCACTGGCATAAGTAAAAAATTCACTATTATCCCAATGAGTTAGCAAACTTAACATGGTAGTATCAACAAACTGTCGAGAGCCTTGATTTAATTGTTGCAGGCTAGTTGTTCCAAACCCGATTCCAATGCCTATAAATAGGAGAAGTAAAATGATAAAACCTTTTAGAGTGGTTAAGAAACTATGAAGGAGTGTTAATAAGTACATAGCGATTACTGTTAAACAATATCGTTAATAAAATAAAAATTAGGGTAAATTTACTTAAATTAGCGATAGTGCTAAATAGGGAGCGATTCTAGTGTAACAAGAAATTGCAATCCCTTGTTGTCACCTATAGAGCTAACATCACTACCGGTTTAGCACTACCCAATTCGCTTTTTAACAAGCTTATATTAAGGTTAATATAAATTACTTTGAGTTCAAATAACCTTAAACGGATATTAAGTTAGTATAGTCGATTAAATAGGAGGGTACATTGCCTATTTTAATAAGCGTTTCCTATTTTTCAATAACTTAAATCAAAATGAAAAATGACTTTTTATTTTTTCTTTCCTTGGGTTCTAAAAGAATAAACAAAAAGTCGCTCGTGAACGGTACTCCTACCGAATTTTAGTAAAGGTTTGAGATCTTGTTATGATTGACTGAAATTAGTCATTGTGTCATTTTTATGACATATGATAAGGTTAGTTTATTATTTTAACTTTAATGGCTTTCCATCTTCCCTGTTCTTTAATCGCTTGATACTGTACTCTTTGATGTGTCATTAATTTTTTCTGTGAACCTTCAATAACACTATGATGTACAAATATATCTTCCTCTTGTTGAGAAATAATTTGACCATAACCGGCTTTGGCGTTGAACCATTTAACAATGCCATCTTGCCAATTTTCACCTGCCGTGATATTGGTTGATAGAGTAAAGCATAAAAATGCTGACAACAGACTTAAATAGATAAAAGTTCTCATTTTTTCCTTAGTATATGTAGTATACTGTTGTTTATAATAATTTTTATTATTATCGCAGTATTCTTTTAGCATAAAAAATGCCAATAATTCAACTAAGGAATTAATCAAATGATTGTTGTTACCTAATATCAAATTTTGATTGTATAACGATTATTATTAAACACAATGGCGTATAAATTTTCGAGACAGTAGATTCATTACCAAGTCATTGACGAGCAATAAAACCGCAAGTCTGACTTTTTGAAACAACGCATTATTTGCTAGATTTTAGCTCATACAGTCACTATTTGTTGGTGGTGCACAACGGGTGGTGAGGTTAGTCATGACTTCGTCCCGTTGTCGGTAGAGTGTGTTAGGCGACAGATGTAACACACTGATTTAAAAAAATTATAACTATTGAAACTCGCTTGAATATCTTTAAAAATTTACTTTCTAATTTTAATTTTTTTAAAAGATTACGCGTTGCGTCAAAAACAAAGCCGCAACAAAAAATAATAATGGAGGAAACAAGGCACTGAAAATTGAGTTAATCCCATAAACTAATCCAATATTACCAGCAGCTTGATTAAGCATATGAAACCCCACCCCAATCAAGGCGCCTACCAAAGTACGTTGTCCTACTGATACATTGCGTAATGAGCCAAAAATAAAAGGAATGGCTAAAATTAGCATTGTGATGGCTGTTAAAGGATAAGTTAGGCGTGTCCAAAAAGCGAATTCATATTGAGCGGTTTGTTGTTCATTGTGTTTTAAGTATTGAATATATTTATATAATTCTAAACTAGACAATTGATGTGGGTCAATAACCACAATTTTGATTAATTCTGGCTTTAATATCGCATTCCAAGTCGTATTTTCCAAATACTCTCGGGTGATTTGATTAGCTTGAAGATGATTTTTCTCTACTTGTTTGAGCAACCATTGACCATTTTGATAATAAGCTGTTCTTGCATAAGTAACCGTTTGCAAATTTTGTTGATCATCAAACTGATACAAGGCAATACCACCAAAACCACCCGCCGGGAAAATAGTAGTAATATTAATAAAATCATTACCATCTCTAGCCCAAAAGCCATAGCGATTGTTAAAAACAATTTGTTGATTTTCATGTTCTGATTGCGCAACGGCTCGGTTATGATAAGCATATTGTTGACTCAATGGTGCCAGGATTTCACCAATTAACATGGCTAACAAAGTGAGTAATAAGCCTATTTTCAAGACAGCGATTACAATGCGTAAGATAGATAAACCGGCGGCTCGCATCACGGTCAATTCATTATGATTAGCTAATATTCCTAACCCTAATAAACTACCAAGCAAAACCGCACTTGGAAACAAGTCATAAATCTGTTGAGGAATTTTTAAAACCTCATATTGAATGACTTGTTGTAGACCATAACGTTGTTTACCGATGTCATCAAGTTCATCAATAAAAGAAAAAAAGGTAAATAAACCCACTAAAATGAATAATACGATTAACGTTCCAGATAATACTGTTTGGGTAATGTATCTATCAACTATTTTCATCTTCAAGTTCAAGGCGAATTAATAACAAAGGTGATTTAGCCAAAATATGACCGTATTATTCCAAAATAAGCCCAATACTTTAAGCAACTAAGCAGAAAAATTACCAGTTTTTTAGTACGTTAGTATGTATAAGTTGTCAATAACAATAGTGAGAATAACTAAGAAAGAATGGGAAAAAATGGAAACTATTTTATGACACGAGTACATTTGATAATACTGTATTATATCGTGACATTTGATATGATGAATGTGAGTTAGCATGACATTCACTATAATAAATAAAATATTTATTTATTGATTTTGATCTCTCAGTTGCTGAATTTTATATTTTAGTATTTCCCAAGCGAATAAGAATAGAAAAAAAGTTCCCCATGATTTAGATAAATCTTCCACAGATAAGCGAAGCATCATATGAGAAGGCATAAAAGTGTCGATTACAAGCATTATCCCCGTAAAAATCGTTCCCATACCGAGATAAAAAAGTACTGATTGAGGTTGCTTATTGAGTTGACCTAATGTAACCAAGAAATAGACCTCTAACAGAGCTAAACTTGGCAGGATATAAATTTCGTGCACCCAATGTGATAGATGTTCATGTATTAAAAATCGATCATCAAAACCGAGGTATGCAAAAATACCAATTTGGGAAAAATAAAATAATTTCTCTTGAGGTGCTTTCAGTGAATCAATACACAATAAACAAATAGCAAATACTAATGCAGTTGACCATAATAGAAATACACTTAAACTCGTATTAATAGCATAAAAGAAAACGGGTCCTTGAATGTCGGTAAAAAAATTCCTGACAAATTCTTGAGAGGTGTGTTTTTCAATATAGATTAGTGTAATGCTATAAAGAGTAAGTGCTATAAAAAAGAAAATGCGAAAATTGCTCATAAAATGATTTATATTGTTTAATAATTATTATTAAGACCAAAACTGCACAATATCAAAGTCAAATGTGAACGTCAAGACAAGCTTCTCATTAAAAAATAAAATTAAAACAATATATTATATTGTGATATCAATATAATTAGAAATGGGTTAATCTAACCAAAAAATAATTCGTCATCGCTAAAAAAAATATCTATAATATTTAATTCTTTTACTCAATGGAAATGGAAAAAGCAAACCAGTTGTATTGATCGTATTCGTTTATTTGATAATAAGGATTTAATGGAGTTAATTCTATGAATAAATTGGGTTACTTAGTACTTATATTAGTAACGGTAATTGCATTTAGCGGTTGTAGTAGCAAACCGAAAAAACCAACAGCACCTCCCGGAACAGCTGGTGTGTTAGGGGGAGATGGGAGTCAGACAAATTTGGAGGGTTCCGGAGGAGCCGGTTCTGAAACGACTGGAGGTGGACTGTCTGGCACAACGGGCGGCGGTAGCATGCCGAGTGAACGAGTCATTCACTTTGATTATGATATGAGTGACATTAGACCAGAAGCACGTGCCATACTTGAGCAAAATGCCACTTATCTCAGTGGCAATCCAAATACGCAAGTCCGTTTAGAAGGACACGCTGATGAACGTGGTTCACGCGAATACAATTTAGCTTTAGGAGAACGGCGTGCTGAATCAGCTAAAGGTGCACTGATGTCATTGGGTGTGTCTGGAAATCAAATCACCACTTTAAGCTATGGTGAAGAACAACCCGTGGCATTAGGTCATAATGAACATGATTGGCAACTTAATCGTCGGGTGGAGATCATTTATCCTTAAAGAAGTTAAGTAAATTGAGTACGTGCTATTTAGATAGAAAATAGCACGTACTTGACCTTTTCAAGTTACACTTAATTATTTAGTAGAATAATGATTGCACCGGCAAATCCCAATAAAGCGGTGATACTAGTTTCAGGGGGATTAGATTCTGCTACTACGCTGGCTATCGCAAAGTCACAAGGTTATGCTTGCTACGCTTTAAGTTTTGATTACGGTCAACGCCACCGGGTGGAATTGCAAGCCGCTCGTCAAATAACTAACCAGTTGGGTGTTATTGAACACAAATTTATTCAATTAAATTTAGACAATATTGGTGGTTCAGCTTTAACAGACATGCGAATTGAGGTACCAATAACCGGTATTACTCACCAAATTCCTATCACTTATGTACCAGCTCGTAATACGATATTTTTAGCGTTGGCTTTGGGTTGGGCAGAAGTGTTGTCTGCTTATGATCTCTTTATGGGTGTCAATGCGGTAGATTATTCTGGTTATCCGGATTGTCGACCTGAATTTATAATGGCTTTTGAAAAAATGGCTAATTTAGCGACCAAAGCTGGTGTAGAAGGTCATCCTTTTAAAATACATACTCCCCTAATTAATCTAAAAAAAACTCAGATTATTCAAGCCGGGTTACGCTTAGGAATTGACTATAGTCTGACCATTTCTTGTTACCAAGCTAACTCCACCGGTTATGCCTGTGGGGTTTGTGACGCGTGTCGGTTACGTGCTGAAGGATTTCGGGTTTTGGGAATAGCTGATCCAACTCGATATCTGACCCAATCACTCTAACTAATTAATCTGAAAATAAATTAAACTATAACTTATTTAGAAACTTATTACGGCATTTTTATCTGGTATTTAAAAATAAGCTTTTTTTTAGAAAAAATGCTAACATAAATAAGTATGGGTTAACCAATAGAGTTGACTAAAGAGATAAGGCGGATAAGTTTTAACAACCGGAGTTATTTTCTTATTAACTTGATTTTCTATAAGTAGGAGAAACTACAATGAAAAAAGTCTCAGTAAGACCATTACTATGGCTAGCTTGGTTTATCCCCTCATTAGCCTTAGCTGATTTGTGTACTGAAGTGGGTATATATTCTAATGAAACTCGGCAAGTTGAATTAGACTTTGTTGAAATGCCCCTATTTACCGATATAAATGGGAATCCAATTCCACCTCAGAATCAAACGATGGGGTTGTATTCTATGGTATTAAGTTTACCTTTTGGCTTTGCAGATGTTAAAATTGAAAGCTATTCTTTAATAGGAGCAATCACCGAATCTAACCCTTGTTACGCTAAATTTACTCCCACAACAGGCTTATTAGAAATTCCCAAAATTCTAGTACCCACTGTTATTCCTTATTTGCATGGTGGCCCAATTTCTGGACCTATCGTTGAATGTAGTGCTACTTTACAACAATCGGTTTTGAGACCGGAAATTTTTAGTCTTATTCAGTATAACTGTGTTTTTTCACAATAATACAATTGGTTACCCATAAAATTAATAATAAATTAAAGAAAAATCGTTTCTGACTGTCAACTACCCCGCCCTAAAGGACGGAGCTTGTAAAAGCTAGGTTGACCAGACTCAGCTGCTCGCAAGAGCAGCTACGCTGACCAGAGGTCGTTAAGACTTACCCGTGGATGCTTCCTGAGTCCACTGCTCTAAAAGGTTAGAATTACGCTGGGGAAAGGTAAAGCCCCGAAAGTTTTAACCGCTACTAGCCATAGTAGGAGCCGCTGGTAAGCCTTGTCGAAGGGAGATGGCGGGAAACCGCTGCGTCACTAGCCCCTTACGGGGACACCTTAAACCGGTTGACCGCTGGGAAAGACCAGCACCTCATTTAATGTTACAAAGATAGCCTAACAACCAGAGGAGCGAGAACTGGGTCGGCTATTGCCGACGCGCTATCCCTCCCCGACCTAAAGGACGGGGTATCTCGCGCAATTAAGATGATAATTGGTTATTTAATGGCATCATGGTCAGAAATTTTGCCAATGTTACTTAGCTCATCTCCTTTATTCTGTACTTGTCCTTGATACAATTTCGCATAAACCCCTTGTTTTATTAATAACTCTGCATGAGTTCCCATTTCAACAATTCGACCCTTTTCCATGACTACAATCCGGTCAGCTTTAGCAACCGTTGATAATCGGTGAGCAATGATAATGGTAGTACGTCCTCGTTTGAGTTTCTCTAAAGATTTTTGGACTTGAAGTTCTGACTGACTATCTAATGCAGAAGTGGCTTCATCTAAAATCAGAATCGGTGCATTTTTTAATAGTGCGCGCGCAATAGCCAATCGCTGCCGCTGTCCACCCGATAATTTTACCCCTCTTTCACCAATAATCGTCTCAAAATGATTAGGCATTTGTTCAATAAATTCCATTGCATAGGCTAATTTAGCTGCCGCAATAATTTGCTCACGCGGTGCGGCTGCCATTTCTCCATACGCAATATTAGCAGCGACGCTATCATTAAATAACACCACTTCTTGACTAACCAGAGCAATATTGGCTCGCAATACGCTTAAAGGTAATTCATTAATATCAATATCATCAACGAACAATTGCCCGGTTGAAACGGGGTAAAAACGTGGAATTAAATGAGCTAAAGTCGTTTTACCGCTACCGGAAGTACCCACTAACGCAATGGTTTCACCGGGCATAATGGTTAGCGAAATCGCTTGGAGTATCGGACGATGAGATAGATCATAAGTAAAATAAAGCTGCTGAAAACTTAACTGACCTGACAACCGCAGCGATTTTTCTTCTAGATAACGGTGTTGACATAATCCGTTGGTTTCAGAGGCTTGATCAAGCAATGCAAAAACACTGTGTGCAGCAGCAAGTCCTTGTTGTAACTGATCATTAACTTTAGTTAAGCGTTTGACCGGCGCAAATAACATCCCCATCGCCGTAAACAAGGATACAAAACCACCTACGGTAATGTTATTCGTTGCCGATTGGTAAGCCGCAATATAAACGATGATACCCAATGCTGAAGCGGTTAACATTTGCACAATAAATACGCTTAACCCCGAAGCCATTTGCGTTTTAACTTCTAACCGACGGACTTGATTACTCGCTACTTGAAACCGAGTTTGTTCGTAATGTTGTCCACCGAATATTTTAACTAATTTATGCCCACTGATCGCTTCTTCTAAAATACGAGTCATTTCACCCATTGCTTCTTGTATAGAAAGATTTATCCCGCGTAATTGTTTGCTGATGAACCGAACAATCCCAATAATAAAAGGGACTACAGCAAAAACAATTAAAGAAAGTTGCCAATTGAGATAAAACATCCACCCCAATAACCCGATTACCGCTAAACTATCCCGAACTAAAATCACCAAAGTATCGGTAGCGGCTGCCATTACCCGGCTGACATCATAGGTTACTTTTGATAACAATACCCCAGCAGAATAATTATCGAAAGCCGTTGCCGGTAAAGTCAAAATTTTACGAAACAAATCAGTCCGCAAATCCATCACCAGGCGTGAGGCTACCCAGGTCATACCCACTTGACTGGCTAACATAGCTAAACCTTTGATTAAAACTAATAACATTAATAAAAAAGGCATTGCTTGAATCGTGGCCGGATCTTTGTTCACAAACCCACCATCAAGCAAAGGTTGAATCAGTGCAGCTAAAACCGGATCCGTAATGGCCATAATGATGATAGCTAAAATGACCCAGGCAAATCTAGACCAATAAGGAACGATGTAACTGAGTAAGCGGAGATAAAGTGTTTGACTTTGCATCGATGATATTTTTACCGGCAAACAATTTGATCAAGTATATTCATATCATTAATCCTGATTGATTTTTAAAGCTTCCAAGTTTTCATTTGACTTTAAAATTATTTAAAATTACTATGTTTTTTATATGTTTTTTTATTTGCAGCTAACCTACTAATACTATGATTTGTCTACAAAAGCCAGAATCTGTTTTTATTTTATTTGGACTTATTTTTGGTATACTGGTCATATTGATAACGCCTCCTTTTCAAGTACCTGATGAACAAAGGCATTTTTTTCGTGCTTTACAAATAAGTCAGGGAGACTTAATTCCTACAATAAGAGGACAGATTGCCGGTGCCTTTATTCCTGCTCATGCCATTGCTACTGGTTGTGAATTAGCCGACTATTTAAAATTTAAGCCTCAAAATAAACAATCATTTGAAAAGTTGGCTTACTTTCTCAATTTACCACCATTGCCTGAACAAAAACAATTTACTAAAAGTAATATTGTCTATTCTCCTTTGCCTTATTTGCCACAAGTACTAGGAATAAGCATAGGCAAAACATTTCATTTATCTTGGTTGAAAACCATGTATCTTGGCAGATTAAGTGCGTTAATAGTATGGTTAAGTTGTGTTTATATAGCGATTAAATTGATACCTATTTCAAAATGGTTACTCTGTCTCTTAGCTTTATCACCTATGGCAATATTTCAAGCCGCTTCCTTATCGACAGATAGTTTAATAATCGCTGTATGTTTCTTATTTATTTCTATTCTCCTCAAAATTGCTGTAGATAAAGAAATTAACTCATCTCAGTTATGGGTGTTATTGATATTATTATTTAATTTAGCCATTTTTATCTCTCTTTCTAAACCAAACTATGCTTTTATTATATTCTTATTTTTTTTAATACCGGTTAACAAATTAGGTGGTAACAAATATGGTTGGTTTTTTTTATTGATGCTGTTATCAAGCATAAGTACTATAGCGACCTGGTCTTATTTAACCCGCGATATTTATGCTACTATTTACTCTTGGCGTCATCTGCCGCCAGGACAAATTATTTCCTCTTCCGAACAATTAAAATTTGTACTTAGTCATCCACTACAATATTTAGAAATTTTAATTAGTACTACCTACCTACAAAAAATTTTTCTTATTAAAAGTTTTATAGGAAATTTAGGATGGTTAGATACCTCATTACCTCGTTGGTTATTATTTCTACATAGTATCATGTTAATCGGTTATGCTTTAACTGATTCAAAATCAGAGATTACATTTTTATTTGCCCAAAAAGTTATTATTGCTTTAGTATGGTTAGGTGCAGCGGTACTTATTTATACTTCAATGTATTTTTCATTTACACCAGTCGGTAATAAAGTTGTGGAAGGGGTACAAGGAAGATACTTTATTCCTATTGGAATTTTGTTTTTCTTGCTTTTTTATAATAATTATTTTCAAATCAAACAAAAAGCATTACTTTATATAACAATTAGTTATGTACCATTGTTATTAACAACGATGCTTGCTGTATTGATTAATCGATATTATGTTCAGTTGTTTTAGTTTTTTTGAGAATGCAGAGAATAATCCTTCGTACTCATCCAGTACCTGCCAATAGCCCATTAAGTAATTGGTCATTTTGGCGTGCTGCCCAGATTATTTATAATAATAAAATATTAATAATTCTAAATAGTTATTTTTAAAATCTCATTTCAGTTTTACTTGGCAATTTCAAAAAAATTTGGTGAAGTTAGGATTTTAGCGATACTCCTATTAGGAACGGGATAATAAAACGGTTTAGAAAAAATTTGAAGGAACAATAATGGTCAAAATAGGACTTATTCCAGCCGCTGGAGCCGGTGTTAGGGCATATCCTGCCACTCATTACCTATCCAAAGTCATGCTAGAGATAGAAGGTAAACCGCTTATTCTTAGAAATATTGAGTTATTAAGAGATAAACTGGGAATAAAAAAGATCTATATTATAGTTGGTTATTTACAGGAGCAAATCAAGCATTTTTTAGGCGATGGTTCACAATTTGGGGTGACTATACACTACATCCGGTGCGACCAACATACAGTCGGTTTAGCGCGAGGTATTTTGTTGGCACGAGACCAAATCACTGAAAATTTTATCACTATCCTCGGTGATGAAATTTATCTCCATTCTAACCACGAGCAATTAAAAGATTTTAAACCCAATGATTATGAAGTCGTCTGTGGACTTATGCAGACTGATGATTTAGAAATGATCACCAAAAATTATACGGTTGAAATAACGGATAATAAAATCACCGCGCTGTTTGAAAAACCGAAGACAATCACAAGTAATCTGTTAGGTTGTGGTACTTATCTATTTACTCCGGCCCTATTTCAAGCCATTGAAGCGACTCAACCATCTCCGGCTTCAGGTAAAGTGGAACTAACCGAAGTTATTAACAACTTAGCCCAACAAGGTCAGAAAGTTTATCCTTTTTTTCTGCAAGGTAGTTATCACAATATTAATTCAGTAGAAGACTACAATTTTGCTAATTACGCCTACCGCTCAATGTTTTTTAACAACTTCAAGGTCAGTGTCATCATTCCCGCATTTAATGAAGCCGAATCTATTGGCGCAGTGGTCAAAGACTTTATCAACCAAGTAGACGAAGTTTTGGTGATCGATAATTCTTCTCAAGATGAAACTAAAATCATCGCCACTCATTTAGGTGCTCGAGTCGAAACTGTGAATTTAAAAGGTTATGGTGATACGATTCGTTATGGGCTTGATCAGGCTAAGGGTGATATCTTGGTGATTGTTGAAGCCGATCACTCCTTTAGAGCCAAAGATCTCGATAAATTTTTAGCTTACTTAAAAGATGCCGATATGGTGATTGGTACCCGTACTACCCGTCAAATGATTGAACAGGGTGCTAACATGCAAGGTTTGCTGCGGTGGGGTAATGTGGCAGTCGGTAAACTCGTAGAAATATTATGGTGGAACCAAGACAGCCGCTTTACCGATGTGGGTTGTACTTATCGAGCCATATGGAAAGAAGCTTATAAGAAGATAAGAGATCATTTACAAGGAACTGGCCCAGAATTCTCCCCTGAAATGATGATAGCGGTACTTCAAGCACGCAAAAGGGTGATCGAAATTCCGATTTCCTATTATAAACGTCTCACTGGTATTTCCAAACATTCAGAGAACTATTTTAAAATTTCTAAAACAGCTCTGAAAATGTTAAAAATGATCTTTAAAAAGCGATTTAATCTTTAATACTATATTCGCTTAATGGCATTGGACCTAGCTGACTTAATCATAGTTAGTTGAAAACAAGTAGCCTGAATGGAACATGAGCAAAATCCAGGAAAACTGAAATCCTGGATTACACTTCGTTTCATCCAGGCTACACTTGCTGTTGTGCGGTTAGTCCGTATCTCGTAGTGGCAAACTCTTGTGGTTGTTTTACAACGTTACCCGTCAAAACGAATTTAACAAAGCACTTGTTGGCCACTTTTTTAATTTTAAACAACGGTAGATTCTCTAACTCAACAAATTACTACCCCAACTGACTATATTATGAAATTTGAACAAGTTATTGATAAAATGCATTATTGGGCAACTCCTTTTTATGAGCGTATTCCTTTATGGCTCTTTCCACAACGACCGTTAAGATTCAAAGCTTACTGTATTGGTTTGCCTAAAACGGGCACGGTGTCTATGCACATTATCTTTAGTCATCAATATCGCTCAGCACATGAAGCCGAAAGTCGATTTCTTATTAATAAAATTTTAGCTTTTGGTCATGGCAAAATCGATACAAATCAATTCACTCAATATGTCAAACATCGGGATAGACGCCTTGGTTTAGAAATGGATGCCTCTCATTTAAACTATTTTTTGCTCGATATTTTAGTTAAAGAGTTTAGTGAGGCGAAATTTATTTTGACAATGAGGGATTGTTATTCCTGGTTAGATTCACAGATAACTCATCATATTGCTCATGCTTTATGGCACGATCCCTGGACAAAACGTCCTCATAGAGCTTTAAGTCAATTGATTCATCAAGCGGGTAAAGTAGTGAACTATGCCAAAGAAGAACAAGTGTTAGCTGACCATGGCATGTATCCTTTGGATAATTATTTCTCCTGGTGGACCAAGCGCCACACTAAAGTTATCACGACGGTTCCAGCCGATAGATTATTAGTGGTAAAAACCCGGGAAATTAACCAAAGTCTTGCCAAAATTGAAACATTTCTAGGAATAGAACCCCATAGCCTCCCAACTCATATTCATGGCAATAAGGCCAACCAAAAACTTCATCTCCTTTCTCAAATAGACAGAGATTTTGTAGAAGCAAAAGCGAATTTGCATTGTAAAGAGTTAATGGATAAATATTTTCCGGAAATTAACGGCTATAACCGCAAATAATTCTGGACTCAATTAACTTTTTTAAAAGTAAAGTGGGTTTATTCTATTTAAATATTTCTTCCCATGCTTGTAAAGCCATTTGGTAATGTTCTACATTTTCATATTGAGTTGGCATAGGCATTGATGGTGGTTGAACATTGGGATTTCGTGCTACCATTGGTTTGTAAACTTGTACCCAGATTTGCAGCGCTTGTTGGTATTGATCTGAATTGGAATATTGGGTTGGTTTAGGCATGGGCGGAATCCAAGTAGTATGAGCGGCTTTTAACTCTCCCGTTTGGGAATGAGCGACATTTTGCCATACTTGGAGTGCCTGTTGATATTGGTCCAAGTTCTTGTATTGTGTGGGCATCGGCATGGGTGGTAGTTGGACGGAACCATTGCGTGTGACAATGGTTTTATTCACCTTCTCCCAAATCTGGAGTGCTTGTTGATATTGTTCGAGATTATTGTACTGAGGGGGCATCGGCATCGGTGTTAGGTAACTTATTGTATTATCATAACTATAAGCTAAATTTGCGAATACCATACCCACAAGAATAAAGTAAATGCTTTTCATCCGGTTTTCCTCAAAAAATAATGGTGATGAATAATTACAATCATAGCATGTTCCAATCAATTCACTGAGGTAATAACTCAAAAAATAATCCTAAAATAAACTCTATTTTATTTAATTAACCCCCAAGGGATTTTAACTTTATGTCAGATAAGAACCCGTTTTATAAAATTTTGTCTATTGATGGTGGCGGTATTCGTGGCCTCATTGCGGGATTAATCTTAGTTGAAATCGAGAAACGAACTGGTAAAGCCATTAGTGAGTTATTCGACCTCATTGCGGGTACTTCAACCGGGGGTATATTGGCATTAGGTCTTACTGTGCCAGATGAAAAAACCGGTAAAGCCAAATATTCTGCCGAAGAAATTAGCAAATTGTATCAAGAAAGAGGCAATTTGATTTTTCAGAGAAATATCAAAGGTTTATTAGGTGTATTTGAAGAAAAATACTCTTCTCAAGGGATTGAAACCCTGCTGGAGGAATATTTTGGGGAAAGCGAATTAAAATCAGCATTAACTGATCTCTTGATCACCAGTTACGATTTTGAACAAATGCGGCAACCCTTCTTTTTCAAAAGTAGGCAAGCTAAAGTTAATCCGCGCCGAAATTTCAAAATGAAGTTAATTGCTCGAGCAACTTCAGCCGCACCCACTTATTTTGAACCTTTTAAACTAACAACGACTCGAGATGAATATTACTATTCGTTGCTTGACGGCGGTATTTTTGCTAATAATCCCGCTATGTGTGCTTTCGCTGAAGCGATGAAATCTTATTCGCCAGCAAATCTATTAATGGTTTCATTAGGAACTGGCGCCAGAACGATAGAAATTGCTTATGAAAAGGCTATTCATTGGGGATTACTAGAATGGGTTCGTCCCCTCATTTATCTCATGATGAATGGGAATAATGAAACGGTTGATTATCAGTTGAAAGAAATTTTTGCCGCGCGCGAAGGCAGTACCTATTATCGGTTGCAAATTGATTTACCTCATGATCCAGAAATTCAAGAACTCGATAATGTTAGCCCAAAAAACATTAGGAATTTAGAAAAATTAGCGGAAGAACTTATCCTCAATGAAAATAATACGTTAAATGAAATCTGTAATAAATTAGTATCGTCAAGCGGTTAAGCTACTGTACTTGAATCTCAATCGGTTGTTCGCCATTAAAAATTAACGTGCCATCCTCCAACCGATAACCAAAAAAAACGGCGAGGTTCCCACGGTTTAATAAGCCATTATAAATTTCTACTGATTGGGTCGGTGCTAACTTAACTCGGGGTCGAGCAGCAACTAAATGAGCCAGATTTAAATCCCAGGGTTGAATTTGGCCTTGGTTATCGCGTAGGAAATAATTTTCAAAGTCATCTATTGGTAGCGGTTTCCAACCCGCAATAATTAAAATATCAGCCATTTGATTGACCTGTTGAGGATCAATATCCATTTCACCGATTATTTTAACTGGTTGGTGAGAATGTAAGCTCAGTGGATTATGATAACTCAACCCGTTTAGCGAAACCCCGCCGCGAAAAGCGGTTGCAATGGGGCATTGCTCATAACAAAAAGTGAAAGCGTGGGTGTCGATCACTTCAGGATTGGCACCGGGATTAGCGTTAACAATAACACCTTGCCCCAAGCTGGGTAACCATAATGGAGCGGTTTCTGGCAACACCTCATCTTGAATGCGTACCTCGAATTGAGAGAGTGTCCCTAACTGAGCATTGGGACTGGGATTAGAGAGTTTGACTATAAAACTTTCTTCCGCTTCAACTAGCCGATCTTCAATAATCGGTATCGTGATACTGGCTATCCCGTTTTCACCCGCTAACCAAGTTAATTGTCCTTGGCGAGGTAAATAATCTTGGTAGGCAACAGCGCTACCATCAATGGTTTCATAGTTGACTGTAATGGGTTCGGTATTCTCGCCAGTATGCATAACTGTGATGAGGATTTCGTGGCTTTGCTCATTGACGACATCAGCCGGTTTAATAAATTGTATGCTGGCAGGAGGGGGTTGATTAAGATGATTGTCCTTATCCTGGTCTTGAATAACCAAGATAGTCTCGCTGGGTGTCCCCAGTTGAGCCGTACCCGTTGGTTTAAACAGGATGATATGGATAAATTTTTCATCCGCATAGTCATCATCTAGCAAGCTGATGGTAAAAGTTTTCGCTTGCTCATCACCCGCTGACCAATGCAGTGTGCCACTCCCGCCAAGGTAATCTTCTCCCGCCGTCGCGGTGCTGTTGACGGTAGCAACATACTGTACTGAAATTTCGCCTTTAGAACTTCCCGTTCGGGTGACGCTCAATTCCGCAGATTTATCTTCTTTTTTGCTCCAATAGATCGGTGAAGTAAATTGTAGCTGAGCGATTTCATCAATCGGTGCTATTACTTCAGACATTTTATCATTGTCAGTAATAATTAAAGTCGCTGATTGATAAAGACCTAGTGTAGCTCCACCGGTGGGGTTTTCGAGGCGGAGTTGAATCGTTTCTGGATCTTCTATTAATTGATCATCGACGAGAGTCAAATCAATGGCTTTAGGGGTATTGTCACCATCAGCCCAAGATAATATCCCAATACCACCGAGATAATCCAAACCGATATTCGCTGTACCTTCGTCAGTTATCGTATATTGAACCGTAACCGCACCCTCACTACCCCCATTCCGAGTAACCGTAAAAGCAGTCACGGGGCCAATTCCTTCATTGACATAATAAGTGGTGGCGAGAAATTGAAGAGTACCGGCTTGGTGTTTATCAGTTGGGCTGGTTTCGTTGACAGAATCGTTGCTCGGTGGTTTAGATGGAGTGCTAATCGTCGCCTTATCTGTGGCTACTTCATTATCGAGAATGGTAATCACTAATTGAGCATTGGTTCCTAAACTGGCACCACCCGTTGGTGTGTGTAAAATCAGGGTAAAAGACTCATTTCCTTCAAATTGGTCGTCGTCAAGGATAGTGAGGGGTATTTTTTGAGAACGACTGTCTTTATCAGACCACGTTAACTTTCCTGGCGTTAGTAAATAATCACTGGCTGCCGTTGCCTCTCCAGCCAAGGTATCGTACGATACGCTCACTTCACCGTCATCGCCACCCACTCGGTTAACAATCAAATCAACTTCACCGCGATTTTCCGCCAAAGTCGTTTGAGCTACCGCAAATTGCAGTTGACCATGATTAACTAAATTGCCACCGATGGGTGTCATTGCCACATTAAGCGTCGTTGCTCCGCTCTCCGTATCCAGTTCAATGTCTTGAGATTGGTAACCCGCTAGCTGAATAGTGGCTCGACGTCTACCATAAGGCAATAACAAGTTATAGAAGCCTTGATCTTGGTACAGCAGCGGCGGTTGTTCCAGGGGAAGCGGATTACCCAACTCATCTAAAATTAAATGGCCAAATTCATCGACTTGCCAAAAATCGAGGCGAGCATTTTCCAAGGAAATAAAGTTAATCGCACTAAAGATTTGGATACTCGCTAGGCTAGGTGGGGCATTGGTATTGTTGGTTTGAAAGGAAAAAGTCGTACTTTCTGCCATGGCGCCATATTTATCAAGCGCTTGTACTTTCCAAAAATAAGTGGTGCCGTCGCGTAAACCCCGTTTATTAGGGTTGAGGGGATCCCGAATGAACGTATTTCGATTGACATAAGCCATAGAAATTGATTGAGTTTGACGATACACTTCCTGATTAAATTTGGGATCTGTGGCGATAATCAAGGTATAGCTGACCGTATCGCCTTCTGGATCGAACGTATTTTCCCAATCTAATATCAAAGTCGTTGCGGTTTTTTGACCCTCTTTGGGCGTGTACAATTTAAATGGCTGAGGAGGTTGGTTACCGATTTTCGCTTTATAGACCACTGAAGAGTACAAGGGTGAAAGTTCTCCGGTGAGCTTATCTCTGACCGAGTAAAAAATCTCGTATTGACCCACTTCTTCAAATTGATCAAAATGACCGGTAAAGCGATTACCCTCAGTTAGAGTTAAGTAAGTTCTTGCTAACTGTTGAATTTCGAGTTGTTCAGTTTGTTCGGTTCCATTCGTACTCAATTGTAATGAGGGGGGGCGAATGTCAACGATCACTTGCCCCTCTTTCACTCGCTCTGGATGGTTAACGATGGCAAATAGATTAGCTGAAGTTTCTAGCAGTCCTAATTGTAAATGCGGTGTCACTGTCCAGATTTCGGCGGGATTGTGATCAGCATATTCATCATATTTGGTACCTAGACCTAAGTAAATAGGTTCAACTTGACCACCATCAGCACCGCTATACAGCAGATGATGACCGTGTTTATCACCATCATCATCCAGTAACGGATGCTGAGCAGCTTTGTCTTGAAACCAGGGATTAACCGCAGCAGAATCATTTATCCGCGTAAAGGCTTCAGTACTCGCAGTCGCTAATTCAAAAGCCGTTTTTAACGATCGACCTTTGCCTAAATGCGCAAATAAAGCTTCGACAAAAAATTCACCACTCCGAATTTCATCCGGTTCTTTAGGGCCTTTATAAGATTCTTCTCCTGGCGCAGTACTGGTGATAATCACTCGCCCCGGTGCGGATAACACCGGTAATAAACTACCCGAATAACAAGAACCGACCATAATAATTCGGGGTTGTGCTAACGCTTGCGGTGTTAAAGCTTGTTCTAATTGAGTTAACCAGGTGTTTAATTCGCTGGGCGTTATTTTTTCGCCATTCCCATTATCTAAATAAAATTGACCGGCTAAATCGCCATGATCAATCATGACCAGATAGAGTGGTGCTGGATTAGCGTTTAAGCGTTGAGGTAATTGTTGCAAAGTGGTGGCTATATCTGCTTTAGTTGGAATAGCATCTACGCCAGCTTGTTCCAGGGAGTAGTTAAAATAGTCAATATTTTGATCGATAAAGTGACGATCTTTTAAGTGTTGATAAACCCGATTTAAAGATTTGTTATAGGATTCCATCCCACTGCCATCGGCAATTCGTCCTTGAATGAGCACCGCATAACCGGCTAACGCACTGACTACCAGTGACTGTGGTGCTGATTGCGAAGCCAACACGGTGTTGATACCTGCAAAAGTCGCTTGGAAAATATATCGTCCGAGTTGGTCAAACCCCGATAAATCCGTAAAAGTATATTCACCACTTTCAGCAGTGGCGGTGGTTTTAGTGATTACCTGACCATCTGGTGCAGTCATAGTCAGTTGAATAATGAGATCTTTTTTGACACTGAGGCTCGGAAATAGCTGCAACTGACCACTGACTTTCAAAGTACCCTTTTGGAAAATCGCTACACTGTCTAAATTTAATTCGAGCCTCGTTGTGACTGGCATAATCGTTATTGGGACAGTTGCTTCGGTACTCAGATTACCAATTGGCTCAGTTACTCGAATGGTGATATTAACCGTGCCGATTTGAACCGGTGTCCAAATAAACTCGCCGGTTTTTTGATCGATACTCGCTCCTCCTGGTGGTTCAACCAAACTGAAAACCAGCGGTTCATGACCGGGATAAGTGGCTTTAGCCGTGAAAGCGACGGTTGTTTCAATTGGTACCACTTGTTTAGCAATCGGTTCTAGTACTGGCGCAGTGGTCACTTTAATCATTATTGTTTCACTATCACTCAGATTATTTGGGTTCGTGCCATCATCAGTCACCATGACGGTTACTTCAAAAACGCCGTTGGTGGTCGGTGTCCAAATAAAATGGCCAGTTTTGGAATCGATAATCGCGCCGACCGGTGCGTTTACTAGACTAAAGGTTAAATTTTGCGCCGGAATATCTGGATCAGAAGCAGTGGCTTTGAAATCAAGTAATTGACCAAGAGAAACCGTTTTATTACCAATCTCATTAAGAATCGGCGGTTTATTAACGGAACTGACCTGAATCGTAGCAGTGATCGGAAGACCGCCTAAACCGCTATCCTGGTTGCTTATCGCCGCCTGTACTTGGAAATAACCAGCGGCTACTGAAGTTGGGGTGAATTTAAGCCCAGCTTGACCTTGAGCAAAAGTAATAAAGTTACCCTCATGAATCGGTGTTATGCCATCGTGGTAAAACAAAGTACCGTTAGTTATTTGGGTCATTTTAAAATGAGTAACTTCCCCACCATCCGCTGGATGACGCGAAATAACTAAGCCCTGCGTCGTTTGAGCACCTTCTACCGTACTCGCTGGCGTGATAGTGGGATCATCAGCCACCGGTTGAATAGTAATACTCGCTTGGACAATATCACCTCCTAAGTCATTATCATGATTACCAGTAGCGGCTTGGATAGCAAAACTGGCTTGACCAAATCGGTTAGGTGTTGGCGTAAAGCGAAGACCGACATTGCCTTGAGCAACGGTGATAAATTCATTGTCTTTAATGGGTGTGATACCATTGCTTTGAAATAAAGTACCACCGATAATATGATTAATTTTGAAATGAGTAATTGAAAGATCACCTTGAGGATCAATGATTAATCCCTGAGTGGTTTGAACATCTTCCTGGGTTACTGCCGAACTGACTGTGGGTGTAGAGGCAATAGGTCTAACTTGAATAGCAAAGGTTTGTGGTGGAGAGAGATTGTTCCCGCCATACTCAATACTACCATTATCTTTAACTGTCACCTGAAAAGTGGAAGTTCCGTACCTATTCGGCGCCGGCGTATAATAAAGATTCCCATTGACATCGAGGGTGGGTTCTTGTACAAATAAACTACTATTACTGATTTCAGTAACGAGATAAGAATTAACTTGTTGTTCAGATTCGTTACTGGCTCCAGGATTGAATTCTGCCCAATGCTGGATAAGTTGTGCCCCGGCATTTTCATTGATCACCGGCGGATCAGCGGCTAGAAAATGCGGTGCGTCATTGACACCCTCTATAACAATTTGAACTTTGGCCAGATTGGAATCAGCCTGACTGTCATTTACCTGATAACTAAAGCTATCTGAACCATAAACATTTGAATAAGGTGTATAAATGAAACTACCGTTGGGATCGAGTTGAACCGTTCCATTGCTACTGTTATCAATAATACGGTAATTGAGCGTATCACCATCCGTATCATAAGCGGGTAACACTCCGTTAAAAACGGTATCTTCATGAACAGTGATAGGAAAAGCGTCTAAGTCAGAAATACCCCAAAAGATTAAACCGCTGCCATTATTGAAATGACCCACCCAACTGTTAACTTTATCATAAACTTGTTCTCCAGTTCCTTCATCAAAATTAAAATAAGCCACTAACCCGGGTTCATTATTGGGTAAAATTTTATAGCGGGTGGCTTTGAGGTCTTCTTCACTGCGGGCAATATCCCAAATCCGAACTTCATCGATTTGTCCACTAAAAGGTCGTTCATCCTTTTTATCGTTGCCTAATCGAATGAAAAAATTATCTTTTAAATCAGTTTCCTCTTTAGACATCCCTTTTTCGGAATGAATAAATTGTCCATCAATATACAAACTGACAGCTTGCTTACTAACAATGCCAACCGCATGATGCCATAAACCATCGCTTACAAAAGGTCCGGCTGAAGCCGAGATAACGTTGGTCCAGCCTTTAGATGAACGGGCACTGGCACGTACTCGTCCCTCGTTTTCAACCGCGAGTTCGATAGTAGATTCCCACGTGTTGGCGTTAATTTGATTTTCGAGTTCAACCAAGATTTGATTATTTTCTTTATCAGTCGTTTTAAACCAAACTTCTATAGTGACTTGCTTTTTTAGGGTTAAGTGAGACACTTCATCAGTTAAAACATACCACTCTTTGGGGTTACCATCAAAACCTAAAGTATAGCCAAAGCCGGCAATGGGAGGCGTATTAGCATAACTCATTGAGTGAGCTAACATCAGGGATAGAATAAACCCTGAAAATAGGATCCTACTTTCGGTAATCATTTTACTTATAAACCTGTTTACTCCTTTACCAGTAAAATTTTTTATTCTTAGTTATTTTTAATTTTAATGGTGAAGAAATGTGGAGTTAAACCCTAAATAAGGTGAGCAGGGTATTTGATGTACCCTTCATGAAAAAGATTAACATCAAATTATTCTAATTGGGGTTACTTTTAGAAAATCTCGTTTCTTAACCGTAGCCCGCGTAGGGTGTATAAGCGAAGCGTCATACACCTTATTTTTTGGAGTTGATGAAGGTGGATGGCGGCTGGCGCCTTATCCACCCTACGCTTGCTACGCTTGCTGTTTTATAGTGGCGGTTAATAACTGTTAAGTAAATTAATAGTTTTTAAGAAAAAAGAATCGGTAAGCTATAAATTATTCGCTGTCTAAAATAATAAATTTTATTCCGGCTGGTAATATTATTATCACCCCAGAAATTAGCTCATCTGGTACCCAGATAGTTTAAAGCGACCTGTTAATGTAAACTGAACAAGTCGCTCGTATTGTTTGAGAAATTTAGTTACTGGCTTTCCAAGTACCATCAGGTTGACGACAAGCTGTCCCATGCAACTCTTCTCGTTTACCCTCAATAACAGCAACGGTGGTGTAACTACGACAATCTTGACCAGAATTATTTCTAAAAGTGTTGGTGGGGGTGACGGTATATTGTGCTTGGGTATCCGGATTTTGCCATGACACCTGTTGACCGGTACGGTTATAACTCAAAGCCTGTTGGGTACGCAACACGTCAGTTTGATCCATAGAAGAACCTATCGAACCACCCAGAGCGGCACCCAATAAAGTACCGACTACCATAGCCACATCTCGTCCTCTACCTTTCCCAATCTGCGAACCCGCAATACCACCACCCAGACCACCGATAACAGCGCCGGTGGTTTGTTTAGAGGGCATCATTTCACTGCCACAAGCGACTAAAAATAAATTAATTATTAAAATAGAATGAATCAATTTAATCTTCATAAAGACTCCCTATGGTATTCTTAAATTAGCTTAAGAATGAAGGTTAACAATGTGGATCTTATTATTACTTAAGTTTAGCTGAAAATAATTATTATGACAGAGTTTCAATAACGATAAAACTGAGCTTCTCAATACTTATCTTGATATTCAGTTGAGTGAGTGATTATTCAAAAAGTATGGATAAGTGTGATGGCACACAAGCATAAATTTGGTACAATGAATTCCTCTTAATGTTCAAGGATTGATATTATCTCGTTCTCACACTTTCAGCAAAGACGCTCATGTGTATAATGATTGACTCAAACATTCCCAATGGGTTGATATCGCACTTCCGCTTTGACTTTCTACCCCTATCTTTTTTTGAATGCACCGTTGAACGAGTTCGCGTTTTATGGAAGCGTGAGTTAACAAGCTATTTGAGCATCGAGTTATCTAGCGGCTGATCGCCTAACCAGCCCTCATGAAAACTGGACCACCCGTCCGATGGTAATCAGGATGACTGCCATAGCCCAAAAAGCTGTATTAGTCATTGGTTGATAACAATAAATTTTGACTTAATTTTTAAGGAGAATAACTAATTATGTTAGGTATTTCAATAGAACTGTGGATTGCACTCCTCTGTGCAATAGGAGCACTACTTTATGGTATTGTCTCCATCAGGTGGGTGTTAAGTAAGCCCGCCGGCAATGAGCGCATGCAGGAAATTGCTAAAGCGATTCAAGAAGGGGCACAAGCTTATTTAAATCGCCAATACACGACTATTTTAATTGTCGGTATCGTGATCGGGTCGGTGATTGCCTATTTTTTAGGTCAATTAACGGCGATTGGTTTTGCGATTGGCGCGATTTGTTCTGCTGCCGCTGGCTATATTGGGATGAATATTTCAGTGCGCGCTAATGTCCGTACTGCTCAAGCCGCTCATGAGGGGTTGAATGCGGCCTTATCCCTCGCTTTTCGTAGCGGTGCGATTACCGGCTTATTAGTCGTTGGTCTGGGGTTACTGGGCGTTGCTGGCTATTATGCGGTATTACATTCGATGTTGCCAGCCGGTCAAACGGTGGTGGATTTAGGCCCCTTAGTTGGCTTGGGTTTTGGTGGTTCGTTAATCTCCATTTTTGCTCGGTTAGGGGGTGGTATTTTTACCAAAGGTGCTGATGTCGGCGCTGACTTAGTCGGTAAAGTTGAAGCCGGTATTCCCGAAGATGATCCTCGTAATCCAGCCGTTATTGCGGATAATGTCGGTGATAATGTCGGTGACTGTGCCGGTATGGCCGCCGACTTGTTTGAAACTTACGCCGTTACCATTATCGCTACCATGTTAGTCGCGGGTTTAGCCTTTTCGGGGGAAGCCGCTAACAAAGCACTTCTATTACCGCTCGTACTCGGTGGTATTTCCATTATTGCTTCTATCATTGGTACTTTCTTCGTGAAAGCCCATGAAGGCGGCAAAATTATGAATGCCCTTTATCGAGGATTAATCGTTGCTGGTGCCATAGCTGCCGCTGCTTTCTATCCAATTATTTTCTGGTTGATGGACGGTAACGGTGTCTATTCGGTGCCGCATATTTACGCTGCCGCACTTATCGGCTTGATATTAACGGCTTTGATGGTCGTCATTACGGAATATTATACCGCTACTGAATACAAACCCGTGCGCCATATTGCTCAAGCATCTACAACCGGACATGCCACCAATATCATTGCTGGCTTAGGCATTTCTATGAAATCAACGGCTTTACCGGTATTAGCCGTTTGTGCCAGTATTTGGGGTGCCCATGAATTAGCTGGATTGTACGGAATCGCCATTGCAGCAACAGCCATGTTATCCATGACCGGAATTATCGTGGCTTTAGATGCTTATGGTCCAGTAACCGATAATGCGGGTGGTATTGCAGAAATGGCTGAATTAGATGATAAAATTCGTAAAATTACCGATCCCCTGGATGCAGTTGGCAATACCACGAAAGCGGTCACCAAAGGTTATGCGATTGGCTCAGCCGGTCTGGCTGCTTTAGTCTTATTTGCGGACTACACGCATAAAGTAGAGCAGCTTGCCCATGCGAAAGGCTTGGAAGGAGATGCCTTAGCCGCAGTAACTAAGTTTGATCTATCCGATCCAATGGTTATCATTGGCTTATTCATCGGTGGGATGATTCCGTATTTATTTGGTTCGATGGCAATGGAAGCGGTTGGACGTGCGGCCGGAAGTGTCGTGATTGAAGTACGTCGTCAATTTAAAGAAATTGTTGGCATTATGGAAAAAACCGCTAAACCTGAGTATGGTAAAGCCGTCGATATGTTGACTAAAGCCGCTATTAAGGAAATGATGATTCCCTCCTTGCTGCCAGTTTTAATTCCCATTATAGTGGGTCTCACTTTAGGACCAAAAGCATTAGGTGGTTTGCTACTCGGTACCATCGTCACCGGCTTATTTGTAGCCATTTCCATGACCACCGGTGGTGGTGCTTGGGATAATGCTAAAAAATACATTGAAGACGGTCACTATGGTGGTAAAGGCTCTGACGCGCATAAAGCAGCCGTCACCGGCGATACCGTCGGTGATCCGTACAAAGATACTGCTGGACCGGCGGTTAATCCACTGATCAAGATTATTAACATTGTCGCTTTGTTAATTGTGCCACTATTACCTTTATAGTGATGGCAATAATTTTTTAATCTTAGTTATTAAATGCCTTGTTCATATCCATCAACTTAAATTGAATTTTTCACCCGCTAAAAGAAAAACTTCATTAAGTTAATGTAAATGGACAAGGCAACCGCTTTTTTAGCTTATTGCTTTTGGGTTAGTTTCTTTTCTTTATCCCATTGGCAAACTATAATTTCTCTCGGTGTAGCGAGTGTAGCCTCACTACCCTCAACTTAAGAAGTTCCCTCCTTTGACAAAGGGCCTATTTCATTAAATCAATTTGTTATAAACCCTTTTTAATAATGGGTAACAAAATAATGGTTGATTTTAAATTTAAGTCCATTTTGTCAACCCCTAAACAGTAACTGTCATATTATCGTCAGATTTAAAATAAAGCCGTTATAAACAATTTTAGTAGCAACAACTATATTAACTTAACCCTAAGTTAAGCGCGATTTCTTAATCTAAAAAACGGGGCTGTAATAATATGATAACAATAAAGTTAAAAGGTTTATTAGTTGATAAAAATAATAAATTATATTTGTGGCACTATTATTGCTTAATAGTTCGATAGAATGAGATGTTAACTTTATTTAGGTTAATCTCATTGAGTTAATTTAATACGAATAAATTAGTTTTCAACTATATATGGTTTTTCTCGGTAAGAAAAGACGAAATTGACGTTATTTTCTTTAGGTCGATTTAAATTAATAAATACGGCCAACCGTATTTAGGTAATAGTGACTAACTGGTAATTATTTAACCCCATTTGTAACGATTATTTTTGGTAAGTAAATGAACCCTTGTGTATTACAAGGAGAGGATTTCTAATGAAAAAAAGCATTTATATCCTGTGTGGAATTGTTTTGGTAAGTGGCAATTTAAATGCGCATCCCCTGTTTTCAAACACAGTGAGTGACCTTGGATATAATACCAAAACTAGTTCTGTATTAAATAGAGAAGACAATTCAAAATATGATCACTATTTAGCACGTTGTACTAATATCAAATTCCAGAATAAAGATTCTTCATTTGGCAAAACCTACTACAATTATGTCGTAAAATGTTCTAATGGTCGTCAAGCCAGTATTACCGCTTGGGATGACCGTAAAAAGTGGTGTGTAGGCAAATCAACTAAAAAAGAAGATTGTGCTGACAATCAAATGAAGGCAGCTACTATGGCTTGCAACCGTTAAAGTATTACTTTGCACTTACAGCCCCTTCAAGGCATCCTTGGTATTATCTTCTAAGGATGCTTTTTTATTTGTTTCTCGTCTTGCGGTTACTGTTGTAAAATAATAATAGTTTATCTTAATCCCCATCTATCATTAATAAATCAACCATGACCATTCTACCTAAACCTTGGGATGGGCGTTTCACCGAAACGACTCATCATTTAGTTGAATCTTTTACCGCGTCAGTGAATTTTGATCAGCGACTCTATCAATACGATATTATGGGTTCAATAGCGCATGCACGGATGTTGGCACAAGTTGGCGTTTTAACGACGGTTGAATGTCAACAAATTATTGATGGGTTAACCGCAATCCAACAAGAAATTACTCAAGGTGACTTCAATTGGTCAGTGGCTCTAGAAGATGTTCACATGAATATCGAAACCAGACTGACACAAACAATTGGGACTATTGGTAAAAAATTACATACTGGACGTTCTCGAAACGATCAAATTGCAACGGATATACGCTTGTATTTACGGCACGAAATTGATCTGATCAACCACGAGTTAACCCAATTTTTAACTCATCTGGCTACAATCGCTGAACGAGAAGTTGAAACCATTATGCCGGGCTTCACTCACTTACAAAGTGCCCAACCGATTACATTTGGACATCACTTACTCGCTTGGTGTGAAATGTTATTACGTGATAAGGCACGTTTACAAGATTGTCGCAAACGCGTCAATAGTTTACCTTTGGGAGCGGCTGCCTTAGCCGGTACCAGTTATCCAATCGATCGCCATTACACCGCACAATTGTTAGGTTTTGATACCATTGCTGAGAATTCTTTGGACGCCGTCAGTGACCGAGATTTTGCGATAGAATTCACGGCAGTGGCAGCGATAATCATGATGCACTTATCACGCTTTTCAGAAGAGTTGATACTTTGGTCGTCGACGCAATTTAATTTTGTTGAATTAAGCGACGCATTTTGCACTGGCTCTTCTATTATGCCACAGAAGAAAAACCCGGATGTACCTGAATTAGTTCGCGGTAAAACCGGACGAGTCTATGGTCATCTCATGAGTTTATTAACCCTAATGAAAGGACAGCCTTTGGCTTACAATAAAGATAATCAAGAAGACAAGGAGCCTTTATTTGACACAGTCGATACGTTAAAAAATTGCTTACAAATTTATGCAGACATGATTCTCACTTTAAAAGTAAAACCTGAGGCGATGCGTGCTGCAGCCTATCGTGGCTTTACGACTGCCACAGATTTAGCGGACTATTTAGTTCGTAAAGGAATAACCTTCCGTGATGCTCATCAGATTGTGGGTCAGGTAGTACGATACTGTATTGAAAATAATGGTGAATTGGATAAACTGAGTTTAGAAGTATTACAACGTTTTTCTCCACAAATTGAACCAGACGTATATTCTACCTTAACTTTGGAAGGTTCCATTGCTGCCCGCAATCATATCGGTGGAACAGCGCCAGTACAAGTACGTGCTGCGATACAACGATTACGAACCCAGTTATAAAATTATAAAAATAACTAGACAAATCACACCATTTAGGTAAAATATTAACCCGTTAATGGGGCCGTAGCTCAGCTGGGAGAGCGTCGCGTTCGCAATGCGAAGGTCGGGAGTTCGATCCTCCTCGGCTCCACCAATCTGACTGTTTATTACTTCTAACTACCGCCCTGGTAGCTCAGTAGGATAGAGCATCCCCCTCCTAAGGGGAAGGTCAGAGGTTCAATTCCTCTTCAGGGCATTCTATTTCCTATCTCATTATTTCTCTTGGTTATAAACCCGACGATAATCCGGTACAACTGACAATCCTTATTTTCAATTCATCTCATTCTGCTCACAATTAGCCATATGCTTTGCTTTTTACCCATTCTTTAGTTTAAAACTAAGGAATAATTTGTGCAGGAATAGCCCTAGTCTGTTGAAAAATGCAATCAATTGCAGCGTAAAAGTTATATCATAAAATTAATTCATTATCTTAAATAAAAAACTAACTAATAAGATATTATTTTGGGCGATATACACTTAACTAGGAGGAATAACCTATGAGGTCAGAAATGCTTCGTATACTCATAGTTGATGATAATAAAAATAATCTCTTTACCCTACATACTCTATTGAACGAACATTTTGAGGCTCAAATTCTAGAATCTAATTCTGGGCAAGCTGCCTTAAAAGTCGTTTTAGAACAATCCGTAGACCTGATTATTCTTGATGTGCAAATGCCAGAAATGGATGGCTTTGAAACCGCGCAATTACTGCGTTCTTGGAAAAAGACTGAACATATCCCTATCGTTTTTTTGACCGCCGCTTTTAAATCAGAGGAATTCAAGCAAAAGGGTTTTGCGGTGGGGGCAGCCGATTATCTGACTAAACCGATAGAACCATTACAGTTAATTAGTCGAGTTAAAACCTATTTACGTTTTATTCAACAAGAACATAAGAATACCGCTGAATTACGCCTCGCTAATGAACAACTCCAAACCGAAATTAACGAACGCAAACAAGCTCAAGCGGCTTTAGCCCATCTGAGTCGACAAAATCAACTCATTTTGGATGCCGCTGGCGAAGGGATTTGTGGGCTGGATTTACAAGGCAATATTTCTTTTATCAATCCCGCCGCCGCTCGGATGTTAAAATACACTCCCGAAGAACTGATTGGTTGTCATTATCATCAAACGATTCACCATGCCCATCCGGATGGTAAACAATACTCTTTAGCAGAATGTCCTATTCTCAATGCGTTAGAAAAAAAAGATTTTAACCATATCGAGAACGAAGTATTTTGGTGCCGAGATGGTAACCCTTTTCCAGTAGAGTATATTGCTACCCCTTTAATCGAAGAAGAGCAAGTCACTGGAGTGGTCATCACTTTTAATGATATTACGGTTCGCAAGGCAACCGAAGCGGCATTACAAAATGCTAAAGAAGCCGCTGAACAAGCTAATTTAGCTAAAAGTCAGTTTTTGGCCAATATGAGCCATGAATTACGTACCCCACTTAATGCCATTATTGGTTACAGTGAAATTTTAATTGAAGAAGCGAGAGAAGAGGCTATTGAAGCTGGTTTATCACCGGAGGAAATGGATTCAATTACCGATTTAAACAAAATTCATGATGCCGGTAAACATTTATTAGGTTTAATTAATGATGTACTTGATATTTCCAAAATTGAAGCGGGCAAGATGGATATTTATAATGAAACTTTCCCGGTCGCTGAAATGCTTCAAGAAGTACTCAGTACGATACAACCCCTTATTGCTAAGAAAAATAATACGTTAAACGTAGAATCGGCGGAGAATTTGGGCACTTTGTTTACCGATTTAACTAAACTTCGACAAATGTTATTAAATCTGTTGAGTAATGCCAGTAAGTTTACTGAACAAGGTCTGATTCAATTAAGTATCACCACCGAAAATCGTGACGGAATCGCGTGGATATTGTTTAGCGTCAGTGATACCGGTATCGGCATGACCTCTGAACAACAAGCTAAGCTGTTTAAAGCATTTACTCAAGCCGATAATTCAACGACTCGTAAATATGGTGGCACCGGTTTAGGTTTAGTCATTACTAAGCGGTTTGCAGAAATGATGGGGGGTACTATCATAGTGACGAGTGAAGTCGGTAAAGGCAGCACTTTTACTATTCACTTACCGAACCGTACCGAACAAGATCTATCTAAAGAAAATCAATCTCGTCTTGAAGTTATTCAATTAGAATCAACCACGGCTCAAGAAACGACTATTTTAGTTATTGATGATGATCCCATGGTACATCATCTTCTTAGAAAAAAAACCGATAAATTAGGTTACCAAATGATCACAGCTAATAATGGTCAAGAAGGATTACGGTTGGCGCACGAACATCACCCTTCGGCTATTTTGTTAGACATTGTCATGCCACAAATGGACGGATGGGATGTCTTATCGGTACTGAAAAATGATCCTGAATTGGCTACTATTCCCGTGATTATGCTATCGCTTTTAGAAGATAAAACCTTAGGTTACTCACTCGGAGCCACCGATTATTTAGTAAAACCCATTAATCACGAACGCCTCATAACAGTGCTACATAAATATCACTTAGATGCCAAAACTTCAGCGCCAGTGATGGTAGTAGAAGATGATAATAGCATCCGTGAAATGATGGGTCGTACCCTCAAAAATGCCGGTTGGCAAGTTGATCTCGCTGAAAATGGTTTGATTGCTTTAGAACACTTAAAACAAAATTTACCGGCGCTCATTTTATTAGATTTGATGATGCCAGAAATGGATGGCTTTGAATTTGTTTCGAGATTACGTCAAGAACCTTCTTATGCCGATATTCCCGTCGTGGTGTTAACCGCTAAAGATATTACGACTGAAGATCGCCAACGTCTTCACAGTGGTGTCGAAACGATTTTCCAAAAAGGCGCTTATAGTCAAGAGAAATTATTGACAGAGATCGAACAGGTACTTATTTCAGTCACTCACTAATTTAAAAATAACTTTTTTCAATTTCGCCAAAGAAGTACCTGACTTTGGCGTTTATTTAATTTATCAATAATTATAGTGTGATAATAAATAAATTATACACCCTCTCCACTCGCTACTTACCCAAAATAGCCTTCCAAAATTTACATCTATTTTTAAAAAATTCCCTGTATTTATTGTTTATTTATAAATTTTAATATAAAAAACTAAGTTAAGAATATATTGCTATAATACACAAGTACTAGTGAGAGGTAACTTTTAAAAGGGAATACAGGGAATACGATGAAAATACGCACTAAATTACTAGTGACATCGCTATCAATTTTGGGAATTATGTTAATTACTGGGAGTTTTAGCATTATCCAGTTACAAAAGTTATATGAAGATAGTATGGAAATTATTCTCCAAAAAATGCCACTACAAAATGCCACCACCGAAATCAAATTAACTGCCACAACGGCTCACCTCTGGTTTGAAGAAATTATGACTGCTAAAGAAGAAACCAAGGCGTTAACAGCGGTTTGGCAATTATTAGATAAAAGTTTATGGTATGCCGATGCGATTATTAAAGGGGGAACTCGTGAACAAGATACCTTTTACCCAATTCATGATAAAGCCATAGAAGGGCAAATAGGGACGATTAAACAAGATATAGAAAAATTTATTGATTTAGCTCATCTCCGCTTTAATAATCAAGTTACTGCCCAGGAAAATCAGGCACAAGCATTGGATGATCAATTTGATCATATTTTTGGTCGGCTCATTGATAATGCTAATCAAGTCCAAATTTTACTCAAAACTAAAATAGCCAATGATATAAGGCAATTAGATGAACATGTCAACACGCTCAAGCTTATTTTAATCGTGGTTAACTTGTTAGGAATCGCTATAGTCATTTGGATAAGTTATTCCTTTATTCGTGAAATACGATACCAAGTCGGCGGGGAACCCGCTGATATTGCCCATTTTGCTGAACAGATAGCGGCTGGTCATTTTGATTTCCATTTTGACACAAGTAAGATGACTACCGGTATCTGGGCTGCTGTGCAAAAAATGGTTAAAAATCTTCAGGTCATGAGTAGTAAACAAGAAAAGCAAAACTGGTTACAATTAGGACAAACCCAACTGAGTAACCAGATGAGTGGTGAACAGACCACCTTGCAGTTAGCCGAAAATATTCTCCAGTTTTTAACCCCTTACCTCGATGCCCAAGTCGGTGCTTTTTATCTATTGCAACCCCTAACCGAAAAAAAAGATTACCTGAAAATGATAGCCAGCTATGCTTATACTTGGCGCAATAATTCAAATTATGAATTTCAAATTGGTGAAGGCATTATCGGTCAAGTCGCTTTAGAACGGAAAGTATTTGTTACTCACAAAGTTCCAGCTAATTACCTGCTTATTCAATCGGGATTAGGTGAATCAATTCCTCATGCTCTCTTAGTCGTTCCTATTCTATATGAAAACAGCTTAAAAGGGGTCATTGAACTGGCTTCTTTCTCTGCGTTTACTGAAACCCATCTAGAATTGATTAAATTAACACTACCGGCTATAGCCATTGCCATCAATACCGGACAATCACGTACCCAAACGCAAGAATTATTAGAACAAAGTCAACTGCAGGCAGAAGAGTTACGATCTCAACAAGAAGAATTGCAACAAACCAATGAACAGTTACAGGCACAAACTGAACAACTCCAAGTCCAACAAGAAGAATTGTGTCAACTGAATGAGCAATTAGAAGAACGTGGTCAAGAATTAGAACGTGAACGACTCGCTATTCAAGAAAAAAATGTTGAATTAGAACAAGTTAATTTAGTGATTGAAGCGAAGGTAGAAGAACTCGAATTAACCAGCCAATATAAATCCGAATTTCTCGCCAATATCTCTCATGAATTGCGGACTCCATTGAACAGTTTACTCATTTTATCTCAGGTGTTAACCAGTAACAAAGAAGGTAATTTGACGGCAGAACAGCTTAAATATGCCCAGACCATCTATAGTGCCAGTAGTGATTTGTTGAATTTAATTAATGATATTCTCGATTTATCTAAAGTTGAAGCCGGTAAAATGGAAATTCATCTGGAACCGGTTGCTTTAACCCAGTTAATTACCGTTCTAGAAGATCGATTCAGTCTGGTCGCTCAAGAAAAAGGACTGAAATTGGTTATCCAATTGGCGGATGATTTACCGCCTTCTTTATATACGGATGAACAACGCTTGATCCAAATTCTCACCAATTTACTGGGTAATGCGTTTAAATTCACGGCTAAAGGACAAGTCACTTTAGCTATTCACCGTCCGGCTCAAGCCACTCATTTATCAAAGAAAAATTTGGATTCATTTAACAGTATCGCCATTGATATCATCGATACCGGTATTGGTATACCCACAGATAAGCAACAACTTATTTTTGAGGCTTTTCAACAAGCTGACGGGACTACTAGTCGTCAGTATGGGGGTACCGGTCTGGGATTATCCATTTCTCGCCGGTTAGTTCATTTACTCGGTGGTGAAATTGATCTGCAGAGTGAGGCAGGTAAAGGCAGTATTTTTACCGTCTATTTACCGGAACAGTTGCCAACCCCTTCAACTTTAATTGAATCAGAACCACCGCCGGTAATAACCTCTCCTTCATTCCCAACCACACCAGTCGTTGTTGCCAAGCCACCGCAACCCGTCGAAGATGATCGAGATAATTTGCAAACCGGTGATAAATTTCTCCTGATTATTGAAGATGATTTAACCTTTGCTTATTTGCTCATGAAAACAGCACATGAGAAAGCCTTTAAATGTTTAGTTGCTACCGAGGGTCAAAGTGGTTTACAACTAGCCAAAAAATATCAACCACAGGCTATTATCCTGGATATTGGGTTACCCAAAATCGATGGTTGGAGCATTATGGAACAACTCAAAGCGGATTCACATACTCGCCCTATTCCGGTCCACTTTATTTCTGGTGCGGATTCTGAGCAAATGGCTAAACAACGAGGTGCTATTGGTTATTGCCTGAAACCAGTCAGCATGGAAGGTCTTTATAAAGTTTTTAATAATATCGATCACTTTATTACTAAGACCGTAAAAGAGTTATTAATTTTGTCAGATGATCCGAATCATCAACAGGCGTTAATGGAAATTGTTAAATCCAGCGATATTCGCGTCACTTTAGCCATGACGGGTCGTGAGGCTTACCCCATGTTGCAAGGATATGAATTTGATTGCGTGGTGTTAGATGTGAGTGTAGAACAAGATCAAGGTATCCACTGGCTTAAACAGTTGTACTCAGAACTCCATTTACACCAAATTCCGGTTATTATTTACGCCGAACGTGATTTAACCACTGTAGAAGAATCAATCCTAAAAACTTACCTAGATAAGTTAATAATCAAAGAGGTTAATTCTCCAGAAAAGCTACTCGATGAAGTGACTTTATTTCTCCATCAAACCGAATCGCGCTTGTCTCAATCTCAACAACAATTATTACACCAGATTCATGAACAACAAAATCGTTTAATTGGCAAACAAGTTTTATTAGTTGATGACGATATGCGTAACGTGTTTGCTTTAGCAGCCGATTTAGAGAAAGAAGGCATTGAAACACTGGTAGCACATGATGGTCATAGCGCCATACAGCAGTTACAAGCTAAACCGGATATTGCTATGGTGTTAATGGATATGATGATGCCAGAAATAGATGGTTATAATGCCATCCGCCAAATTCGTGCTCAACCACAGTTCCGTCAATTACCGATTATTGCGCTAATTGCTAAAGCGATGAAAGCCGATAGAACCAAATGTCTTGAAGCCGGCGCTAATGATTATTTAGCCAAACCGATTAATACGCATAACTTATTTTCGTTACTGCGAGTATGGTTACATTAACTAAATGAATCATTCTGCATACATAACCAATTGATTTTAAAAATTAGGATAACTGAAGTGTCTCAACCAGAAAAACTAGACTGGGGTTTAGTGATTGCCACCTATAAACGTGAAGAAATATTACCACGTTGTTTACATCTTGCGGTACAACAAACTTTACCGCCCCAAGAAATCATTGTGGTGGATGCGAGCCCCAATTGGGAAAAAACCCGCGATAACATCATGCTAGAATTAGTTACCCAACATCCGAGTATTAATTGGCAATATGTCCAAGCTAAACGGGCTTCACTTACCGCCCAACGTAATCAGGGTATCGATCTGGCGACTGCAGACATTTTATTTTTGATTGACGATGATTCCTTGATGTACCCCGACTGTGCTGAAGAAATCATGCGAGTTTATTCTCATGATATAACCCATAAAGTCGTTGGAATTATGGCGCATTGGGAACCTTTGCCACCCGACAGAATGGTCGTAACCAAGGATAACCAACCGCCAGCGGCTCGATCTAAATTAAGGAATAAACTACAAACGATTCATTTCCATTTTAAACAATTTATTGGCCAGTTACTGGTGCCAACTGAAGTGAACTATGATTTTCCTCGTCCTAAATACACTATACCAGCAACATTAGCCGGAATGGCTATCCATCAAGTACCTAACTTGCTCGGTTTTTGTATGACTTTTCGCCGCAAAATTTTTGAACACCTTCATTTTGAAGAAATACTTGAAGCCTATGCTGCCAATGAGGACATTGATGTCAGTTTCCGTGCTCGGCGTCATGGAATACTATTGCGGGCGCTCAATGCCCGAATTTGCCATATGCAAGCTGCCGGAGGACGCTTGTCCAAATCCGCTGTAGCTGCTTTAAGAGCCCTTAACCAAGCCGTGTTAAATTGTTTACACAATTCTAATGTTGCCCACTTTAAGAAAATCTATCCTAAATTACTTTGGCGAATGTTAATTAAATTGACTATCAAAGATATATTAAGTCGAAATTTTTCTTGCCCTTCTACTCGAGGGGTATGGTTTGCACTCCGTCATTATCAAACGGTTTTTTCCAAACAACCGGATGAATTACGGGCGTGGTATCCCGGATTTCAACGAAAAATAATGGCTGAGTTGAGTAACCCCAACCATCAGTAACCCGAAAAAATTATCTCAGCGTCAATTATTTTATTCAGTCCAACTGCGCTGAACAATTTGATATACTTTTAATTTTAAGTATTTGTTTAACTTTTTAATTAGCTCATTAAATCAAGGTATGCCTAAACTGGTTGAAGAAATTGCTCAACGTCGTACTTTTGCCATCATCTCTCACCCGGATGCCGGTAAAACCACCCTAACTGAAAAACTCTTACTGTTTGGTGGCGCCATTCAATTAGCGGGTACCATTAAAGGGCGCAAAGCGGCACGTCATGCGACTTCTGATTGGATGGAACTCGAAAAACAGCGGGGTATTTCGGTCACCTCATCGGTTATGCAATTCGCTTATCAAAATGTTACCATCAATTTACTCGATACCCCGGGTCATGAAGATTTTTCCGAAGATACTTATCGTACCCTGACCGCGGTTGATTCCGCTTTGATGGTCATTGATTCCGCTAAAGGGGTTGAAGAACAGACGATTAAATTACTAGAAGTGTGTCGCTTACGTCATACCCCGATTTTAACTTTTATTAATAAATTAGATCGAGATGGCAGAGAACCCATTGATTTACTAGATGAAATCGAAAAAGTTCTCCAAATTCACTGTGCCCCTATCACTTGGCCTATCGGGCGGGGTAAATTTTTTAAAGGAATTTATCATCTTTTAGATCAAAGTGTTACTTTATTTGAACCCAGTAAAAATCACATCGCCACTGCCGGACGACATTATACTCAACTGGATGACCCAGAACTGCTTAACCAATTAGGAGCAGCTCAACTTGATGAACTTAAAACTGAACTTGAATTAGTGTTGGGTGCGAGTAATCCGTTTAAGGTCGAGAAATTTCTCGCCGGGGAATTAACGCCCGTTTTCTTTGGCTCGGCTTTAAATAATTTTGGTGTCAAAGCGTTATTAGATGATTTTGTGACTTATGCACCACCACCGCAACCCCGCCCAACTACCACCCGAATGGTTGCGCCGAATGAAGACAAATTTTCTGGGTTTGTTTTTAAAATTCAGGCGAATATGGATCCTGCGCATCGAGATCGAATCGCTTTTTTACGCGTTTGTTCTGGGCAATATCAAAAAGGCATGAAAGTACGTCATGTTCGCTTAAATCGGGAGGTACAAATAGCCAATGCGCTTACTTTCATGGCCGGCGAACGTGAACACACGGAGGAAGCTTGGCCTGGCGATATCATTGGGTTACATAATCATGGAACGATTCAAATCGGTGATACGTTTACTCAAGGTGAAGACTTAAAATTTACCGGTATTCCGCATTTTGCACCGGAGATCTTTCGCCGGGCTCGGTTACGGGAGCCATTACGAATGAAAGCGTTATTAAAGGGCTTAGTTCAACTGAGCGAGGAAGGTGCAACGCAGTTATTTCGGCCCTTAAGTAATAATGATTTAATCTTAGGTGCCGTTGGCACCTTGCAATTTGATGTAGTCAGTTGGCGGTTACAAAATGAATATAGTGTAGAGTGTCATTTTGAAACGGTGCAAGTTGCCACGGCACGGTGGATAAGCTGTAATAATGAGAAAAAATTAGAAGAATTTAAACGTAAAGCTTTTAATAACCTTGCTTTAGATGGGGCAGAAAATCTAACTTATATTGCACCCACTAAAATTAATTTATCATTGATGCAAGAACGTTGGCCAGAAATTCAATTTTTCGCTACGCGGGAAAATTAAAAATTTGTTTATAAACAAGTTCTTGTTAAGAAAATTTAGCTTTCATTTTCTCAGCAAGATTTGTTTTTAACCGATGATAAATCGAACTGAAAATGTTTTGTTAGATTTTAATTAATGATGGGAAAAGTACGTATTATTGCTGGACAATGGCGCGGCAGAAAGTTAACTGTACCCCATAAACCGGGTTTGCGTCCCACGCCAGACCGAGTACGGGAAACCTTATTTAATTGGTTAACTAGCTATTTACCAGGCAGTTATTGTCTCGATTTATTTGCCGGTTCTGGGGCATTAGGTTTAGAAGCGGCTTCTCGTGGTGCTCAATCGGTGTTATTAGTGGAAAAAGATCGTGACATCGTCCACAACTTACAACAACAATTAGTGACTTTAGCCGCTAACCAAGTTAAGGTCATTTGTGCGGATGCTTTAAAATTTCTCAAGCAACCACCTCCCTCGGCTTTTAATATCCTGTTTTTAGATCCGCCTTTTGGGCATCACTTATTGGCGCCAAGTTGCAGTTTACTAGAACAACCAGGTTGGCTACAATCAACCGCTTTTATTTATTTAGAAGCAGAACAGCACTTTGGTACCCCCCCTCTACCCGCCGGTTGGCAAATCATTCGCCAACAAACGGCTGGCCAAGTTGTTGGCTTGTTAATAAAACGAGAGAGAAATAATTAATGGTCTGATTTTATAGTAAGTCGATTAATTGGATCAGATTGTGCTCAATTTGTCGTAGTGCAATTACGGGTGTAATTTTATCCAAATCGTGAACCATCCAATACTCAACTTTCTCTATCCACTGAGGAAATCGTTCTAACATAATCGGGTGATGTTCTTCTTCATCTAAAACAATCACTTTATTGGCGATTGCAAAATCGGCATCAGTTGCTTGCAATGGCAGCCGTTCATCAGCAGGTACGCTGAGTCCACGTTCTCTCAATCCCTTGATAGCATGGGGAGAAATGGCACCAATATTATTAAATCCCCGTTCTATCGCTAGACCACGTGACTCGGCTTGCCAATTTAAGCCTTTATTATTTGCCAAAGCATTGAATAAATGTTGAGCAAATCGGCTACGATAGTAATTACCAGTGCAAAGAAAAAGTATTTTATTATCAGCTTGGGTCGACATGTTAGATAAACTGTTAGTAAATGATAATTTTGAAAATGACCAGTATAACTTGGTAAAAAAGTTGCTACTCTTAGTACAAGTTTTATACTATAATTATAATATATTAGTTATATTTTGTTATAGCTTTGTTTAAGTTAATTCAAATTAAAATGCAAAACAAACGATTTCAGTTATCTTATAAAGCTAGGTAAGATGTGCTTTTTTTAGGTGGAAGGGGGAAGTATTAAGTAGAGAATTTTTCATCACTTAAAACTGATGATGTTAATGAATATTGTAAATACCCCTTTGGTAGGTGTTTAAAAATGAATAAAATCATATTATTAATTCTAATTTTCATAATTGGGCTAACTAGCCAGGTTACCTTTGCCAATACATTTACTGTAACCAACAATGCTGATAGTGAACCAGGTTCTTTACGCGATGCTATCACCAATGTTTTGTTAAATGATGGCGATATTATTCAGTTTAATAATGATTACACTATCAATTTAACGAGTGGCGAATTAGCTATTGGTAAAAGTATTACTATTGATGGTTATAACCATAAAGTTACGGTAATTGGTGGAAGCAATTTTCGAGTATTTAATGTTAATTCTGGTGTCACTGTTACTTTAAAAAATTTAACTATCCAAAATGGCAACGCTGAGAATGGTGGTGGTATTTTTAGTGATGGTTTATTAACTATTAATAACTGTACTATTACTGGTAATGCCGCCACAAATAATGGGGGCGGTATTTATATTAACAGTGGTACGGTCACAATTAATAATAGTACTATTTCTGCCCAAAATGGAGGAGGTGGTATTTTTAATAAATCCAATGTTGTTATCAATAACAGCACTTTGTCTGGAAATAATGGGGGTGGTATTTACAATAATGGAACACTAGAATTAAAAAATACCATTATTGCCAATAGTACCGGAGGAGATTGCAGTAATAGTGGCTCAATAACTAGTACTAGTACCAACAATTTAATTCGAGATAATTCTTGTAATCCAAAACTTTCTGGTGATCCTCAACTTGGTCCCTTACAAGATAATGGTAGTCCAACACCGACACATGCTTTATTAGATGGTTCACCAGCAATCGGTGCTGGCAATCCTGCCACTTGTTTACTTAAAGACCAACGAGGTAAAACTCGTGATTTACCTTTACATTGTGACATTGGTGCTTTTGAATTCAATCATGCTCCGATCGCCAACGATGCCACTTTTACAACGACGACTAATACCAATCTCAGCAATACCTTATCTGCAACCGATGCAGATGGTGATAGTCTAACTTATAGCATTGACAACAGTAGTAGCCTCGGTACGGTGACTTTAACCGATTCAACTACCGGTGCTTTTACTTACACTCCACCTTCAAATGAAACCGGAACAGCTACTTTCACTTATAAAGTCAAGGATAATGCTTTTGATTCCAAGGAAGCGGTAAAAACTGTAACGATCAAAATTGTTAATAACATAGTAGTAGATAATGCTGGTGATAAAGATGATGGGAATGTGAGTGCCGGTCAGAATACCTTACGTGAAGCCATCACTCACGCACTATCAGGAGATATGATTACTTTCGCGAATTCTCTTGCCAATCAAACCATTACTATTGATAAAAAAAATGTCCCCTTAGTTATTAATAAAGATCTGATCATTGACGGTGCGGGGCAAAATATAACTCTCAGTGGCGGGAATAATAATCGGCTTTTCCAAATTGACAGCGGCAATGTCACTATTAATCATCTGACCATGAGAGATAGTAAATCAGCAGATGGCGGTGCTATCCATGTCAATAGTGGCGCCCTGTTTCTTAATGATTGTACGATCGCTAACAATAAAAACATCAGTACTTCTCATCAAGGAGGCGGTTTATTTATTGGTACCGGTGCGGTAGTCGAAATTAATCGGTGTTTAATTGACAGTAATTCTGCAAATGGAGACCCAGGTCATGGCGGTGGTATTTTCAATCAAGGTAAATTAACCCTGAACAACAGCACTGTTGCGAATAATGATGCTAACAAAGGTGGTGGTGGTCTTTATAACGAAAGTGGTGCTAGTGCAGAAATTAATAACAGCACTTTCTCAGCTAATTTCACTGCGCAGCAAAATCAAGGTAGTAATCTTTATAATGGTGGAACATTAAAACTAAGAAATACTATACTCGCCAATAGTGGTAAGAACGGAGGAGATTGCACCAATGCCGGTACCATTAATCCCAATCTTAACAATCTGATCGAAGATGGTACTTGTAGTAGCGCCACCAACTTAACAGGTGATCCTAAACTGATTGGTTTACAACCTAATGGTACTTTTGCTTTATCAGATGGCTCGCCCGCTATTGACGCCGGTGATAATTCAACTTGTTTAGCAACCGATCAACTAGGCAAACTTCGACCAATTGATGGTAATAATGATAGCTCCGCCATTTGTGATATCGGTGCTGTTGAAAAAGATCCCGGTGTAGTTCCTCAGCCGGATATTGCTCCCTCAGTGATTAGCACTGATCCTACCGGTAGTGCTACGGGAATTGATCCAACTGCGGCGGTGACTATTAACTTTAGTGAAAGTGTTAATGCTACTGTTAGTTCTTTCTCGTTTGAATGTCCTGCTGGTACCGCCATCCTTTTTAACTTGTCTGCTTCTCCGGCAACCACATTCACTCTCACACCGACTAGCAATCTACCTTTTAGTACTTCGTGTCAAGTAACAGTAAAAAAGAGTGGAATCAGTGATGTGGATAATATTGATCCACCGGATCTCTTATCTGGAGATTACCCGCTTAGTTTTCAAACAGCTAATCCACCGCCAACGATACCTTCACCGCCAACCAATTTAAAAGCGGTACCGACTGCGGCAACAGAAACCATGGGATTATCTTGGAACGATAATAGTGACAATGAAACCGGATTTAAAATTGTGCGCGATGGCAAGCTGCTATCAACTACCGCCGCTAATACCACCACTTATCAAGACAGTCCTTTAAAATGTGGTACCGAGTATACTTATTCAGTTACAGCAATCAATGCGGTCGGCGATTCATCAGCAACAACCCTCACGGTTAGCACCTGGGATTGTCCACCACCATCACCAACTAATTTACAAGCGGTACCGATTGTGGCAACACAAACCATGAAATTATCTTGGACCGATAATAGTGACAATGAAATCGGATTTAAAATTGCGCGCGATGGCAAGCCGCTATCAACTACTACCGCTGCTAATATCACCACTTATCAAGACAGTCCTTTAAAATGTGGTACCGAGTATACTTATTCAGTTACAGCAATCAATACGGTCGGGGAGTCAACAGCGGCAACCATCACGGTTAGCACCTGGGATTGTCCAACTCCTCCCCCAATCATAGTGGTTGGTCCTGACCCACTGGTCCCACCAACTGATAATACCACGACTCCACCAACGACTGATCAACCACCGATTGTTCAGCCACCGACGACTGCTAATCAACTACCGATTGCTCCAATCAAATTAAATGTAGTTGCCACTTCACCGACTGAAGTTACCCTCACGTGGAATGATACCAGTCATAATGAAACCGGGTTTAAAATTGAGCGCAATAATATTTTGACCCAGATTACTGCTGCTAATGTAACGACCTATAAAGACACCGAATTAACTTGTAATACCACTTATAATTATATAATTAAAGCCACCAATGCCTCAGGTGATTCAGCCGCTCTCACCGCGAGTATTACTACGCCAATTTGTGCAACTAAACCACTCGTACCGAGTAATTTAAAAGTCATTGCGACTTCACCAACCGCAGTTAATCTCAGTTGGGCAGACAATAGTGACAATGAAACTGGATTTAAGATTGAACGTGATGGTACTGTCGTTCATATGAGCTTAGCCACGGTCACCAGTTATCAAGATAATGGTTTAACTTGTGGTACCCCTTATCATTACCAAGTGATAGCAACTAATGCGATTGGTGATTCAGTGGCTCTTACCCAAACGATAACCACTTTACCTTGTACATCAACCGATTCTTTGCCATCAACACCAATGAGTTTAGAAATATCATTTATCGGTGATGGTCAAGCTCAAATTAAAACTTATGCGGCTGAGATTGCGTGTGATAGCAGCAAAGCGATTTGTACACATGATGTTAAGGTGCCAACCTCAGTTATTCTAGTGGCTACGGCTGCCAAAGGTTCGCAATTCTTTGCTTGGGAAGGCGATTGTCAAAGTAAGAGTGATTCGATTGAATTCATACTCAACACCGATCGGCATTGTATAGTGCATTTTGAAAAAGTAGCTGATGTGCCTAAAGATAACACTAACAACACTTCAGACTCAAAAGATCATGAGCCATGTCTTGTGAATAACTCTCTGAATTGTAACCCCTTACCCCCGGTTAATCATCCGCCAACGGATATTATTTTATCCAATCAACGCATTGACGAAAACAGCCCAGGTGGTACTTTTATTGGCAGATTAACCACTTTGGATTCGGATGTAAACGAAGCGCATCAGTACACTTTATTAGATGATGCGAGCCATACCTTTATCCTCCAAAGTGATGAATTACATTTAGCCCAACACGCACAACTAGATTTTGAAACCGCACCCAGTTATACCATTCTCGTGCACAGTACTGATAGTCAAGGTGCTTTTATTGATAAGATTTTTACTATTGGTGTTAATAATACAGACGAAGCCCAATTTTTAGGAAAAGTTCTTACCGCTGATTGGCAGGTAGGTAAAGACATGACCATAGATGAGCCGGAAACCGTTAATCTCATTGGTTATATCAAACCCCAAGCCACACATATTGGACAAATTGCCGATATTATAGCGACCTATGATTGGACACCAGCCCAACAAAGCCAACCGGCATTGAGCATTCCAATCACAATTGCACCCCAAACTCTTTTACAAGCTGATATGCAATTCAGTTTATATGAAGGTCGTTTAATTGGTTTAGCCGGAATGCTTAAGATTACGCTGGGCTATCAACTTAACCAGAGTGAAAGCTTCGCCGGTCAAATTATCACTCTCAATATTAATCCCAATCGTCCACCGACAGATATTTATTTATCTAATCATACGGTTATGGAAAATAGTCAACCCAATACCGTCATTGGCTGGCTTGCTACTACCGATCTCGATCAACAGGATCAATTCACTTATGGATTAGTAGACAATCCTGGCAACTACTTCACCATAGTGGGTAACGAATTGCGAGTCAACCATTTTCATTTCAATTATGCCAATGGTGCAATCTATCCTATTCGAGTGAGAAGTGTCGATATGACGGGTGCCTATGTGGATAAAAGTTTTACGATTGAGGTCACTGATACCCAGAGCCAATTAAAAGACATTCAATTGACTAAAACCGCTGTGTTTGAAAACAGTCCCAAAGGTTTTATTGTTGGTCGACTTTGGATCCAAGGTGATGAGCAAAGTCATTACCAATATGAATTAATCGAAAATGCTCAGGGTCGTTTTACCCTGATGAATGATTTAATTGTGATTGCCAAAGACGATGAATTGGATTTTGAGAACCAAGTTGCTTATCCTATTGTCGTACGAAGTACGCAAACAGATACTCACCAAGTATTAGAAAAAACCTTTACTATCGATATATTAAACGTGATTGATGTGACAGTTCGAGGTGAATTATATGATATTACTCATCAATCAATTGATTCTTCAAATCTTCGTTCTGCTGACAAAGTCATAATCGAATTACAACTCATTCCGGATCAAACTCATCAAGGGCAATTGGCTGTTCTATTCAGTGTGGCTCTTTGGGTAGCAGATAGCGGTCAAACTCGCCTTTATATATTCAATGGAGATACTTGGGTAGAATGGAATGGTGATTGGGCTACGTTAAGTAGCGTTCAACCCCTTATTCTTCAAGATCACCATGAATTAACACTTTGGCAAGATAAATTGCCTAACTTCTCTTCCGGACAATTTCATATTTTTGGTGGTTATCGCTTAACAAATGGGGAGATCGTTTATTCTCCAAAACCTTTTGATATTTCAATTCCATAAAACAATGGCAATCGTGATTTCAATGAGTTATCACGATTGCCAGTTGTTTCTAACGCGTAGAAATATTCTTTGCCGACGTAAACTTATTTGCTCTACATCGATTGACGCTGAGTGACATATAAATCACTTCTGCCTTCAAAACCGATTACTTCCAACACATAACAAGGCTTACTTTGAGCACTATCATAATACCTATAATGACTACTCTCCCGCTCATTTTGATTAATCGCCTTAATTAGAGTAGCGTTAGTTTTTTCGTCAGTAACAATACTGGCAATATCCAAATAATCTTCATACCGTAGACTACAAACTTTATTGGGTTTAGGTATTCCACCCCAAAGCCGAAAACCGGCTATCTCCGATCCAACCCCAATATTCCATTCCAAAATAACGCCTGCTTTATCAGAGATCGCGGTAAATTGAGTCACTATCACGGGTAAAGCTTTTATAGTCCGGTAGACAGTATTAGCAATTATCTGATGTATTTTTGTGGTGGGATGGACACCATCCCAAAATAAATAAGTTGCGGGATCATCACATAACGTAAAAAGACAAGCCTCTGTTACGTTATCTAAACCAAATTTGGCGGGATTATCGATAATCTCATTAAAACGATAAGCAATATCGATATAGATAGCTTCTGGTAGTTGAGACAAATTTTGAGCTAACATTCCATTGAACGCTTGACTTATTTGACTGAACAACAATTGAACTGATGTTCCCAATTGCCGTATCTCAGGTGTTTTTCCTATATCCGGTAGTCCAAGTACAATCACATGCTGAGCACCATGATCGACAAGGCTTTCAACCGCTTCAACAATATTCGCTACTGCAGCAGTAACAACAGTTTGGGGAGCCATTTTAGTAAAATCTGCCGCGAAAAAATCATTAGCACCAGCCCATATAAAATATAATGCGTTAGGATCAGCCGCTGGTGTATTAGTAACATATTGGTTTATTTGATCTTTCAACCCAGGAAGCCCAGGAAAAATATTACCACTTCCGGTCAAGGCACCACCCCACGCAAAATTACTTTGCTGATGGTAATCTAATCCTAATCTAGCCGATAAATACTCAACCCATACCAGCCCATTAGAAAAATGCCCATCGAAATAAGGCGGTGAAGGTGGATATTTAGCAATCGCAAAGACATTACCCGTATCGGATAAACTATCTCCAAAAACATAGATTTCACTACTGGCCCAGACATTAACAAATAACAATGAAAATACGATAAGGAATAGCAATCTTTTTTTCATAAACACCTCTCTCTAACTAAAAATAATAACAATTTAAATTATTGTACAAATAGTATTATTTGTCAAAATAGTCACTTAAATTATTCTATATTAACTCTTGAAATTTACATCTAATTAAAGTATTATTTTTAATGTTAAATAACAATAATAAAATAAATATAATTCTATTGCTCTAACAGCAAATTTCTTAACCTCAGACTTAAAGAAGGTGGAAATCATGAAAGATATTATTCAGGTAGGTGTAATCGGCTACGGTTATTGGGGCCCCAATTTGGTACGTAATTTCATGGGGGTAGCGGGAGCCAAAGTCATAGCCGTGAGTGATCTCAATCCAGAATCACTACCTAAAGTCCAATCTCGTTATCCGAGTGTTCAAGTTACTACTCGAACTCAAGATTTACTTGAAAATCCTCAAATTGATGCTATTGTTATAGCCACTCCAGTTTCAACCCACTTTGATTTAGCCTGGGCTGCTTTACAGGCCGGCAAACATGTCTTCGTCGAAAAACCATTCACTGCAACCGCCGAACAAGCTATTCAACTCATTAAAGAAGCAGCGCGCCGTAATCTCGTCTTGATGGTAGACCATACTTTCATCTACACCGGGGCGGTCCGTAAAATCCGTGAATTAGTAACCCAGAATGACTTAGGAGAGATTTACTATTACGATTCCGTGCGAATCAACTTAGGATTATTTCAACCGGATGTCAATGTCATTTGGGATTTAGCGGTACATGATTTAGCTATCATGGATTACGTGTTATCTCCGCTGCAACCGATTGCTGTTTCGGCAACCGGCATGAAACATATTTCCGGTGGATTAGAAGATATTGCTTACTTAACCTTATTCTTTAATAACAATTTGATTGCTCATTTACATGTTAATTGGCTGGCACCGGTAAAAATACGCTACACGCTCCTCGGTGGTAGTAAAAGAATGCTGGTTTATAACGACTTAGAACCCAGTGAAACCGTCAAAGTTTACGATAAAGGGATTACGGTCACGGCTAATTCGGAACAAATGTATCGAATGCGAATTGACTATCGCGCTGGCGATATGTGGTCCCCCCAAGTAGATAGAACGGAGGCATTACAGACGGAGGCACTTCACTTTATTTATTGCATTCAAAACAATGAAAGTCCGATTACTGATGGTAAAGCCGGGTTACGAGTAGTACGCATTCTTGAAGCCGCTACTCAGTCTCTGTTCAGTCAAGGTAACCCCATTGAATTGACTAGTATAAGAGAACCGGAGATGGGTTTGGATTCGCCCAAATATGCTTATAAAAAGCCTCAGGTGGTAAGTGAAGTAGCTGCGTCACCCAAAATTCGTTGAAATTGAGGTTGAAAGGGAGTATCAATGAATGCAATTTATCAAAATAATTACAATTAATCTATTGATCTTTTTTGTACTTTTATTGTTACTAGAGGCAATGGGGCAGTTAGTGGCTTGGTTACGTCCTTCCTATGAGGTACTCTATTTACAACCGGATAGAGCAGTTGGATGGAAACAAGTCCCAAATCTCTCTTGGAGGTGGACAGGTCATTATTGGTATGCAGTTGACTTCAGTGTTCCAATTAAAACTAATCCGCTGGGATTTCGAGATATTGCTAGAGAGTTTTCTAAGCCAAACGGAGTCAAACGTGTAGTACTACTCGGAGATTCTTTGATCGAGGCTGTCCAGGTTCCTTTGGAGAAAACCGCCGGCTACCTGCTAGAACAGAAATTGAAGGTTTCGCTACAGAACACACTAAATCAATCAGAAAAATGGGAAGTGCTCAATTTTGGGATTTCTAACTATGGAGTAGGACAATACTTACTGACCTATGAAGAATATGCAAAAAAATATTCTCCCGACTATGTAGCTATATTTGTGGCTTATTTTCACATGGCAAGAACTGTCAGCAAATATGAAGGAGGCGCTTTTCCCGATACCAAAAATGAGCAATTCTGGGTTAGACCGGTATTCAAAATAGAAAATGATCGTCTGGTTCGATTACCTGCTGAGGATTTCGATAAATTTGTCACGCTCCAGGAAGAACAAATCAAGAATGGATTTGATAGACAAAGGATGCGAAAGAAAATACAACTGATTACTTTATATCAGGGAAAAATACTTTTGCAGCAAATAAAAAACTGGGGAAGAAAATTTTATCGAAAATATATCAAAATAACACCGACACAAAATCACCCACTAATTGATTCCGAAGTTCTTAAAGTTAACTTGAAGGTAATTGAGGTGTTGGGAGAACAGGTGAAAAATAGCGGTGCCCATTTGATAGTGATAGATGCTTCACAATATTTTGGTGATCAAGAGAGTGTATCTAACGCATTAAAAGAGTTATCTACGGAGAATGGATTCGGATATATCCCACTCTATGATTTTCTCTTAAAAGCCAATGCTAATGGCATTTCAACAACATGGGCACATGATGGGCATTTTAATGAAGCTGGGAATGTGATTCTAGCTAATGCTTTAGCTGATTGGATAGCACAAAATTCATTAACGACTAAACTACAATAGGATAGCTATTTATTAACAAATATGGGTGATAGCATGATTCCTTTTCTCGATCTAAAAGCACAGTACCAAAGTATTAAAAAAGAGATTGATGAGGCAATTTCCAACGTACTCGAAAGCACTCAATTTGTATTAGGAAATGAAGTAGCTGCTTTTGAAAACGAATTTGCCACTTATTGCAATGCCCGTTATGGAATCGGTGTTAATTCAGGTACCAGTGCGTTACACCTGGCTTTGTTAGCGGCAGGAATTGGCGTTGGCGATGAAGTCATCACCATACCTTTCACCTTTGTAGCAACGGTAGCCGCTATTGGTTACACCGGCGCCAAACCAGTTTTCGTCGATATTGAGCCGGATTCTTTTACAATAGATGTCAAGCAGATTGAAAAAGCCATTACTAAGCAAACCAAAGCAATTTTGCCGGTACATTTGTATGGTCAACCAGCGAACATGGATCCGATTTTAGAAATTGCCCAACGCTATGGTTTAACCGTGATTGAAGATGCTGCTCAAGCGCATGGAGCGGAATATAAAGGCCGCCGAGTAGGTAGTATTGGTGATTTCGGTTGTTTTAGTTTCTACCCTGGTAAAAATTTAGGCGCTTATGGTGAAGGTGGGATGGTGGTTACTAACAACGAAAATTATGCACACACCATAAAGCTGTTACGAGATTGGGGACAAGAGCAAAAATATCATCATGTTCTTAAAGGTTACAATTATCGTTTGGAAGGGATACAAGGCGCTATTTTACGGGTTAAGTTGCGTCACTTAGAAGCTTGGACCAAGGCGCGTCAATCTCATGCCAAGCAATATAATGAACAATTAGCTAATTCAGGCGTGCAGATCCCCAAAGTGATGCACTATAGTCGCCATGTTTATCACATTTATGCGGTGCGTACCAATCAGCGAGATACTTTACAACAACAATTACAACAACAGCAAATACAAACCGGTATTCATTATCCCGTTCCGGTGCATTTGATGCCCGCTTATGCGGATTTGGGATATCAAGTTGGGGATTTTCCTCAGTCTGAATTAGCCGCTAAGGAGGTGTTGTCGTTGCCGATGTATGCGGAATTATCTAACTTGGCGATAGAACAGGTTTGTGAGTTCATTTGAGACCAACATAGTGCATAGTGTGGATACTGGGCAAAGTTTGATATTGTCAGTTTTCTAAAGGTAGATTATTGTCATGAAAGTATTGTTTATGGGTCGTAAACCCTATTCGTGCAAGACTTTAGAATATCTGCTTGAGCAACAAATTGATGTTGTTGCTGTGGTTGCATTGACTCATGAAACGCACATTTATGGAAATAAGAAGTTAGTTGATGTCGCAAAAGCATACCACATACCTAATATCAATAATGAGATTATTTATCAAAGTCTTAAAGACCAGGAAGTTTCACCTTTTTCTTTTTCACTGACAGACATTGACTTAGTCATTTCATATTTTTACTGGCGTAAAATTAAACAACCACTTATCAATATGGCTCGTCTAGGATGTATCAACTTCCATGCTTCTCCAACTCCACCAATGCGTGGTGTATGTGGTTATAGTTTTGGTATTTATTGGGATCTAGATTATTGGGGAGTAACCGCGCATTTCATAGGTGATGAAAATTTCGATACGGGTGATATTATTGAAAGAGTTACATTTCCAATTGATCTCTCAAAAGAAACTGCACTTAGTTTGGAAGAGAAAAGTCAACCAATTTTGCTAGACCTTTTTAAGAAGGTAGTTGATATGGCTAAAACAGATCACTTACCCAGAATACCTCAAAACGAAGTGATCGAAGCTAATTATCCTTATAACTCTTGGGAAGATTTTGAAAAATTGAAGTTGATTAACACAGAAGATTCACCGGAAGAAATTGATCGTAAGATTAGAGCGTGTTGGTTTCCACCTTATGAAGGAGCTACCATTATCATTGGAGGAAAACGTTATACCCTCCTCAAGGAGGAACTTCTTAAGGAAGTGGGAACGGTTTATCGTAAATAAACTTTATATTATTTATGAATCTTTAATTGATTGTAAATAAACAAGGCTAACAAATGGTTCCAACAACACAATTATTTGAAGACCATATCCCCTTATTAATTCCTTGGCTTGGAGAAGAGGAGATAAATGCAGTTGCTAAAGTTATACGATCCGGCTGGATTAGTCAGGGTCCAAAAGTTATTGAATTTGAAAACGCCATGGCACAATATGTAGGGACAAAGTATGCTGTTGCCACTAATGCTTGTACTTCTGCTCTTCACTTAGCTTTACGTTTAAGTGGGGTTGGACAGGGTGACAAGGTGATTTGTCCTTCTTTTACTTGCATGGCAACAGCAAATGCTATACACCACACGGGTGCTTTACCTGTTTTCGCTGAAATTAATCCTCGTACCTATAATTTAGACCCAGAAGCTGTTGCAGAAGTGATTACCTCTCAAACGAAAGCTATTTTGGTAGTACATCAGATTGGTTTGCCTGCTGATATTGATAGCTTCAAAGTCTTAGCCAAAAAACATGATCTTATTCTGATAGAAGACAGTGCTACAAGTTTGGGAGCTACTTATAAAGGACAACGAGTGGGTAGTTTAGGTGCTCCAACTGGTTTTAGTTTTCACCCACGGAAAATGATTACCACTGGTGAAGGAGGAATGATTACTACTGACGATGCTAAGTTAGCTGAACAAGCGAGGATTTTGCGAGCAACCGGTGCTTCGATTTCAGATTTAGCACGTCACCAAGCCAAGGGGGTTCTTATTCAAGAGTATGCTGATGTAGGCTATAACTATCGCATGACCGACATTCAAGCTGCTATTGGGTTAGTTCAACTGAGTAAATTAGAAACTATGCTAGAACAACGGGCAACACAAGCACAGCGATATGACGTTATTTTAGCTCAGATTGATGAAATTGAAGTACCCTATGTACCACCTTATGCAACCCATGCTTATTCTTCATACCTTATCCGGTTGAAACCAAATTGTTCGATAAAACGGAATGAATTATTACAAAGTATGGCAGAAAAAGGTATTTCATGCCGTATTGGCATTCAGCCACTGCATTGGGAACCTTTTTATCGAAATCTCTATGGTGAGATGCACTTACCGATTACAGAAGATATAGCGCAAACTACGATGTTTTTACCGATTTATCCAGGTTTGTCGGAAGAAAAACAAAACCAAATTATCTACATCCTTAAAAAACTACTTAAAAGAAATTAAGAAACTTTTAACCGAGATGAACATTTCAGTCATTTTTCCAGCCTACAATGAAGAACAGAATATTGAAGAGACCATTTCATTGTCATTAGAAGCACTACGACCTCTATTTGAAGAATTTGAGATTATTATTATTGATGATGCTAGCACAGATAAGACCGGAAAAATAGCCGACCTTTTAGCAACCAAACACCAAGAGATTAAAGTAATTCATAACTCCAAAAATAGAGGGCAAGGACAAAATATCCTTTTAGGTTTTCAACAGGCTAGATACGATTTAGTGATTCATAATGGAATGGATTATCCTTTTGATTTTAAAGATCTAAGTAAAATGCTTCCTCTGCTTGAAGAAGCAGACATTGTCGTTGCTAGTCGTTCCACTCGTGCTGGCTATACACTGTATCGTAAATTTCTTTCTTTAACCAATACGATGTTATTACATCTTATCTCTGATTTGCGATTACCAGATTATAACTTTGTGCAACTGTATAAAAAATTCGTTTTAAATTCAATTCAAATAGAAGGTCGAAGCACCGGTTTTGTGATACCGGAGATATTGATTAGATCTTATAAGAAAGGTTACCGAATCAAGGATGTAGAAATTGAGTACCATTTTCGAGAGAAAGGAGTAAGTACTGCCGGTCATCCGCGTGTAGTAGTTAGCTCTTTTTTTGATTTAGTCAGATTCTGGTTGGGAACTCTCATAAAAAAATGAGGATAACTATTTAATTCTTATTAAAAAATACGGATAAACATTAAGGATAAAATCTAAGTTAGGTGAAAAATTAGTAATGTGGGATACAAGTAAAAAGATATTAGTAACTGGTGGAGCTGGTTTCATCGGATCTGAGCTAGCATATCAGTTGGTTGCTCAAGGAACAAAAGTGATTGTTGTTGACAATCTAGTCAATGGTCAACGTGAAAATTTAGCCAAATTACCAGAAGATAAATGTCAACTCGTGGTTACCGACATTCGAGATGAACAACGTATGATAGCGTTGATGCAAGATGTAGATATTGTTTTTCATTTAGCGTGCTTAGGCGTTCGACATTCGATTCACTCCCCTCATGAAAATCATGAAGTCAATGCAACAGCTACTTTAAAATTACTATCAATCGCGAAGACAGTAGGAGTAAATCGTTTTGTCTATGTTTCAAGTTCTGAGGTTTATGGTACCGCCCATTGGGTACCCATGACAGAAGAACATCCCACTTTTCCTATGACAGTCTATGGTTCTTCTAAGTTGGCAGGGGAGTGTTACACCCGAGCGTTTTACCAAACCTATGATTATCCAACTGTAGTCATACGCCCGTTTAATGCTTATGGACCACGTTGCCATCATGAAGGGGATAGTGGCGAAGTGATTCCTAAATTTTTACTCCGTTGTCTAGCTGATAACCCGATGATTATTTTCGGTGATGGTAACCAGACTAGGGACTTTACTTATGTCAGTGATACAGCCAAAGGTATTCTCTTAGCTGGATTTGCAGAGAATACGGTTGGACAAACTATCAATTTGGGAAATGGTTCGGAAATCACTATCAATGAGTTAGCACAGGAAGTTAAAGCTGTAGTCGGTCAAGCAAATACAACAATTATTCATGAAGCACCTCGTCCAGGGGATGTGCTACGTCTTTATGCTAACACGACTCAATCCCAACAATTATTAGGATTTAAACCGCAAGTTACTTTGCATGAAGGTTTAACTAAGCTTAAAGAATGGTATCTCAGTAGGGATGTTTCCCCGGAAATCCTTTTAGAACAGGAAGTAGTATACAACTGGCAATCGAAAGGTAGCCGTTAAAAATGTCTCCAGCCGAACAATTTATTCCGGTGGCTAAACCTTGGTTAGATGAACGCGAAGCCGAAGCCGCAAAACGTCCTATTTTATCCGGTTGGGTTACTCAAGGACCTGAAGTTGCTACATTTGAACAAGAATTTGCTGATTATGTCGGTGCACAATATGCCTGTGCGGTTTCCAATTGTACCACTGCCCTACACTTGGCATTATTAGCGGTTGGGGTACAACCAAAAGATGAAGTTATTACTGTCAGTCATTCTTATATCGCCACAGCAAATAGCATTCGTTATTGCGGTGCAATACCCGTTTTTGTTGATATTCAACCAGAAACTTTTAATATCAATCCACTCCTGATTGAAGGCGCTATCACGGCGCATACCCGTGCTATCCTTTGCGTACACCAGATGGGAATGCCTTGCGATATGAAGGCAATTATAGATATTGCTCAACGCCATTCTATTCCTGTTGTTGAAGATGCCGCTTGCGCCATTGGAAGTGAAATTCTCTGGAAGGAACAGTGGGAAAAAATGGGTAAGCCGCATGGAGATATTGCCTGCTTTTCATTTCACCCACGGAAAGTCATTACTACTGGTGATGGTGGAATGCTAACTACTTCCGATTCTGACTGGGACAAACAATTTCGCCTCTGGCGGCAACACGGAATGAGTATACCTGACACTGTGCGTCATGGTGCTAAAGAAGTTGTGTTTGAGTCTTACCCAGAACTAGGTTACAACTACCGCATGACTGACATTCAAGCTGCCGTCGGACGTGAACAACTCAAACGGTTATCAGAGATTGTTCAGCGACGCCGATTTTTAGCTGAAAGATACCAACAGTTGTTGACTAAAGAAATAAATGGAATAGGATTGCCAGATGAACCCATGTGGGCAAAAAGTAACTGGCAAAGTTATTGTGTGCGCTTACCTGATAGATATGATCAGAAACTAATTATGCAATTTATGCTAGATCAAGGTATAGCAACTCGACGGGGTATCATGTGTGCGCATAAAGAACCGGCTTATGTTAACCATGAACCTTGGTCTTGTGGTTCACAGTCATTGGTAGAAAGCGAAAAAGCACAGACTCAATGTATTATTTTGCCACTGTATCCTCAGATGTTGGATTCTGAGCAAGAAAGAGTGGTTGAAGTTTTATTTGAAGCTTGTAAACGATATTAAATCTTACTAATGGCATGAAGGACAAGTTGGTATTGTAATTATAACCACCATGAAACAACGTTTACCGAATTTCATCATTGCGGGAGCACCTCGTTCAGGAACAACATGGCTTTATTATTTATTAGATCAGCATCCAGAGGTTTATATGGCTAAACCGGTGCGTCCTGAACCCAAATTTTTTTTAGTTGATGAAATTTATCAACAAGGTATAGGATACTATGCCAGTACTTGGTTCAGTGCTGTAGAAGAAGCTAAGGTGGTGGGAGAAAAAAGTACTAATTATCTAGAAAATACCGCTGTAGCTGGGCGGATTTACCAACACCTACCTCAAGCGAAACTGATTTTTCTCCTTCGAGAACCGGTGCAACGTGCTTTTTCAAACTATCTATGGTCCCAAATGAATGGATTGGAAGATAAGGATTTTGAGACAGCGCTATCATTGGAAGCAGAACGTGAGATGAATTTGCCAGAACAATTTTGTTATGCTCGTCCCCACGCTTACTTTTCTAGAGGTCTTTACGCACAGTTATTACGCCCCTACTTTGACCTTTTCCCTAGGGAACAACTATTGTGCTTACGCTACGAGGATATTATCAACCAACCCGAACGTTTAGCCAAACGCTTACATTTGTTCTTGGGAGTTCAACCTCGCCCCTCTGATACCAAAAACCTTGGTTTAATCAATAGTGTAGGCGATCCAAATGAAGTTATTCCAAAAGAAACTTATAAAAAATTAGTGGAACGCTATGTTGGACCTAATCGCCAACTTGTCCAACTTCTGGGAACTGATTTTGAGATATGGGAGAACAGTTGAAACATGACTGATAAGATCATTATTTTAACTCCGGTCTTTAATGAAGAAGCTAACTTGCCTCTTTATGAAAAAGCAGTTTCGGAGACTCTACTCTCTCATCAAGAATACCAGTTTCAAATTTTATTTATTGACGATGGTAGTACGGATCAGAGTTGGTCAATTATTGTAGATATATGTACAAGAAATTCAGTTAATTTTCAAGGAATAAGATTATCTCGTAACTACGGTTCCCATATTGCCTTAAGTGCGGGTTTTGACTATGCTACTGATGGAGAAGCTGTGGCAACATTAGCTTGCGATCTTCAAGACCCACCTGAAGTTATTCTAGAATTTCTAGCCAAATGGTGTTTAGGTGCTCAAATTGTTTGGGGAAAACGACGCCAGCGGCAAGATGAATCTTGGCGGATATTCACCAGCCAAATTTTTTCCCACTTAATGCGCCGCTACGCGATGCCTTACCATTCTCAATTTACCACCGGCAGTTTCTTGTTGATCGATAACAAGGTAGCACATTGCTTTCGGCAATTTCGAGAATGTAATCGTATTACTTTTGCTCTAGTGGCATGGACTGGTTTTGAACAAGCTACAGTGGAGTATGATCGCCAACAGCGAAAGGCCGGAAAATCTGGTTGGAATTTGAGTAAGATGCTGAAAACAATGTATGATGCTTTCATCGGTTTTTCTTCTGCGCCTATTAGGGCAGTTACTTGGTTAGGAATTAGTACTTCCCTATTAGGTATTTTCCTTTTGATTTATGTCTTGTTTAGTTGGTTGATGGGTTCACCGGTTCTAGGCTATACCAGTATCATGACCGTTATCATATTCTTTTTTAGTATCCAGTTTTTTTTGATGGGCCTTATCGGAGAATATCTGTATCGAATCTATATGGAAGCTGTACATCGGCCGCTTTATTTTATAAGCGATATAATCTCTCATCAAGATAACAGGCATAATCATGTCAACTGAAGCTCTTACTCAAGTTCGTATCCAGCAAATTTCTGACAATCCTAAACTAGCTTGGATGGAAAATAGGCCTTTTTTTATTCCCCATTCGGTATTAGAAAAAAATGATCTTGCTAAGTACCTAGACACAGAGGGTAATTTGGCAATACCAACGGGGAAGTTCAATGTTTCCCCTAAAGCATCAGAAATACTACGTCTACATGCTGCCTTCACCGATCAGAAACCGATTTCTTCCCGTCTTCCCTTCTCTTACCAAAAAATCCCTTCACGAATTCGAAGTTGGGTGGCTTCTATCATAGGACGATGGCAACGTCAAAAGATGAACCGATGGTGCGTTTTTCCTCGATGGCCATTGGATCTCAGTGCGGATTGTTTGGCTGATTTGATGATAGGTTATCCACCCTCACCTTTTAAAGAAAAGCCAACTCCAGTCATCCTCACCCATGACTTAGATTCTGCTGAAGGTTTGAAAAATTTAGTTAGATGGTTTTTAAAGATAGAAGAATCCGTCGGTGCCCGATCTACGAATTATATTGTTCCTTGTAGTTGGCCAATTGAACATGATTTATTGCGGCAGGTGAAAGATCGCGGTAATGAAATTGGAATTCATGGATACGATCATAGTAACAAGACGCCATTTTGTGAACCAGTAGAACGTCGAAACCGATTAGAAGCCGCACGAGAATTGATTGAAAAATATGATATCATTGGTTATCGAGCACCTTCTTTATTACGAACTCGTGGGCTTCTCCAAGATTTGGCTAATTTTTATCATTACGATAGTAGTATTCCTACTTCGGGAGGATTATTTCCTGTTCCTAATAATGGCTGCGCTAGCGCTCGTCCCTTCTTTATTGAAGGAATCTTTGAACTGCCACTTAGCATGCCTAGAGATGGAAGTCTTCTGGTTTTAGGTTATTCTCCAGAGGAAATATTTAATTTATGGGTTCGCTGCGCTGAAGATATTTCGCGTTCGGGTGGGGTAGTTGTTTTATTAACGCATTGTGAAGCCCGTTTTTCTGGAAATCCCACTATGTTAAAAGTTTACCAACGATTTTTAGAATTTATAGCGTCCTCTAACCGATTTATTTGGAGTAGTCCCAAAGAGGTGTTAGATAGGATTGAGAAAGTTATTGGTAATAAAAATGAGTAAAGAACAACTTGCCGGCCATGTTTTCACTGCCCAAAAAAAGTTTATTAACTAATTAATTATTAGTAATTAAAAAAATGATAGGCTAAATAAACTGAATTTATGGAAATTGTGCTAAGGAATTTAAACACCAATGCCCCTTCATAACAACCCAGACGTTTTAGAAGTAGAAAATCCGGAAACAAGTAGTTTAAAAACATCTCCTAAACAAAATAAAAGACGTCATATTTATTTCACCTTAATTAGCTGGAGCCTCTCAATTCTCATCTTGGTAGGTATGTTTAGTGTTGTGCCATTCAGAGAAGTTTGGGTGGCTATTCGTCAAGTAAATCCTTTATTTATCTTACTAGCCATAGTTTTTTCTCTCATAAGTCTTGGTCTCAGAGGATACCGTTGGGCATTGTTATTTTCTTCACACTCCCCCGTTTCGCTTCAGTCGGCATTTTCATTAACCATGATAGAGTTAGCAGTGAATGCAACCTTACCTGGTAAGGTTGGTGAATTGGTGAAAATTGGTTTAGCTACTAAAAAATTTCGTACCAGTGTTATTTTTACCACCGCTACTGTTGTGATTGAACGCTTGCTTGATGGCATTATTCTTCTGATATTATTAGGATTATCACTGTTTTTATTACCCTCAATAAATGTTGAGCGTTCGGTACAATTTCTGGGATACATAATAAATAATGCAATCATTATAAACTTAATGAAAACACTTACTTTTATTTGTATATCGTTAGTGGTGATAGTGGTGGGATTAGCAATTCCTTATACGAGAAATACTCTGTATCACTGGTTAAGTCGACTTCCTTTAATAGGTCAATGGATAAATCAAAAAACAACAACAATCTTTAATGATATTAATAACGCACTGAATCCTTTAAGAGAAATACGTGTGATATTACAATTATTCCTCTACAGTGTGGCGATTTGGTTAGCGCAGGCTGTTTATAATTATTTAATTTCACTGGGCATGATTGGGATCCAATTAACTTTCCTACAAGCGGTGGCTATGACTTCAATTGCCATTGCAGTTTCATCTATACCTTCTGCTCCTGGCGCATGGGGTGTCCTCGAAGCCGGAGCCTTGTTTGCGCTCGTCATTCTTGGGGTACCCTTTGAGCAACCAGTTGGTGTTGCTTATGTATTGACTTTTCATGCAATAAATAATCTATTAATTGTGTTGTTGGGTGTTATTTTTGCCTTTAGAGAACATATATCATTAAATACTATAGGAAAAGACCCATGTTGACTGCCAAATGGAAAAATCTGATAGGCATTTTATTTTTAGTGCTAGGTATGGCATATGCGATCAGTCCTTTTTTCAAAGAAGTAACGATTGAAAGACATGGAGATGCACGTTATCTTTATATAAATGGGGTTTGTTGGTTTTCAGGAAAATGCCCTTATCATACTGATATCTATAAGGAGGTTTGGAAAGAAAGAATGAAAAATGAGTCTTCCCGAAAAGAGTTAGGTGGGAAAGATGGAGGTGCTGCAGCGCCTTTATACCCACCATCACTGGCTATTTATACCATGCCGTCGATATTTTTCGCTTGGGATACAGCGAAATATTACTATGATATTATGAGCGTGATTTGCTTGCTCACGATGATGTTTTTTTTAACCCGGCTAATAAAAGACTTACCTGAAGTGCGAGCAAATGTTGGCAAAATTGGACTGGTCATGGGATTAGGTTGCTTAATCAGTGCAATACCAGCGACAATATTTGTCGGGCAACTTTCTTTAGTGGCTCTCGCCGGCGCATTGGGGGCATTTTATTTTTCCGAACACAAAAGATTTTTTATTGCCGGGTTATTTGTGGTGTTAGCAAGCATAAAACCTCATCTCACTTTACCTTTCGTCATTTATTTATTCATTCAGCAAAAAAATTGGCGTCTCTTTGGGTGGTCATCATTACTGGTGGGAACTACCTTTCTGGGAATTTTAATCATGGGCGGCGACTTAAATCCGCTTCCGGAAATAATGGTAAATTACCAGACTTACACGCATTATAAGGCTGATGTTTCCTCTAAGTTACCTGGACTAACCTACTTAACGACTTCTTTAGGTATTGACCGAGCAATCTTAATTCTCCTGGGTTTAGTGATTATGACTCTTTTAGCATTCTGGTTTAGAAAAATAAATACTATGTCTCACCACCAAAACCTTTCTAAAACTGAGGAGAATCGTATGAAAGAGCAGGGTATTTTGGAAATGGCATTCATTTTTACCTTAACAGCGTTATTTATGCCATTACATGGTTATGATTATAGTATCTTCTTCCCCGTGGTGGTGTTGCTGGTTGTAGTCAGGTGGAATCTGGCTATGTGGCTTATTCCGGGAATTGCATCAGTAGCAAGACCGGGTAATTTAGTCGCTATACTTCATGTGATGGGAATACCCGTTTCTGGTATCTTACTCGCGAGCTTAGGGGTGATTTATCTGACATTAACTATTGCAATTATTATTTGGAAATTAAGAAAGGAAGCATTAGAAATCTCTCCACAAGTAATTTTTACATAATATCAAGTGGATATCTGAAGTCAGATTGTCTATTTATTTCTCAGTGTAAATTCATTTTAAAGTTTTTAACTATTAATTAGACAAGTTATCCTAATCTAAAAATTGGAAAATACCTTTGGTAGGAAACTCTTTATGCTATCTAAATCGTTTAATAATTATTTTCCGTTAGCCATTTTAATAGCTCTTTGTATACTCATAGCTCTTGCACGCCTTCATACCTATAACGAGCCATTTGAGCGAGATTTGATGACCTATGCAGTTATGGCTCATGAAATGCTAGCCGGACGAGAATTGTATTCTGACCTTTGGAATCACCATCCACCAGGATCGATCTTAACTTACGCAGCAGCAGAATTGATTACTGGATACGGACCACATTCCATCTATTTGCTCAATGTCGTAGCCGCTATAATAACTTTATTTGGCGTTTATTTCGCCGGAACAGCACTAGCAGGAGGGAAACGGCTCGGGGGAATATGGGCAGCGGCTTGCTGGGCTATGATTTCTGGCGAGCCAATGCTCCAAGCTAATCAACCGAATGCTGAGGTATTTATCAATGCTTGTCTGATCTGGATATGGGTTCTATTTGTAAAAGAAGAGAAAAGTACTAGTTATCAAAGAGCTATCTTGATTGGTTTACTAGTAACACTAGCTACCTTTTATAAACATCATATGATCTTCGCTTTTCTCTTCTTAGGAATGGCTTATATCATCATGCCACCACCTACCTTGAAAAGGCAGCAGGCTTTGATTCAGGTGGTGATCATGGCGAGTATTGTCGGTATCGCATGGACTATGATGTTTGGTTACTTTGCTGTTATGAATCGCTTGGAAGCATTTTATGATGCATTGGTGGTTTATAATCAGGGTTATGGAGGCGGTTCTTTTAGTTCTCTTATTAAAAATGTCCTGCGCGGATTACTACGTCCACGTTTATTCTTTCCCATTTTTCCAGCCTTAGCTTACCCTTTACTTATTTTAGCAACGATTCTAGGCGTGTTAATCTTAATCAAACAGAATCGGATTTGGTTCTTTTGGTTAATGTATGCGTGTGCTGTTCCAATTATGGTTTCGTTACCAGGTAGATTTTTTCCACATTATTACCAATTATGGCTGCCTTTACTCGCAATCGGTTTTGGGGGAGCTATAGTCGAATTAAGAAAAATTGTTAAACCATTTTGGATACCGCAACTAATAGCTACTTCAATCATTATTACCTTACTTTATTTACAGTTACCTCATTACCAACTTTCCCCGGTAGAATGGACGCGTCAAAAATACGGTGACTACGGTAACTTCTTTATTATTGCCAAAGAGTTATCTCAGGAAATTGATAAGCTTCTTCAAGTAGACGAAACTTTTTATGAATGGGGCTACCAAACGGGACTATATTACTATAATCAACGTCATCCACCAACTGGTGTTTTCTCAAGTTACGCTTTATCAAGCGGACCACTCGCTCAAAAGCTATCACAACGGGTTATAGCTGATTTGGAACGTCATCAACCAGAACTATTTATTTTAAGTCATGATATTAAACAGCAGGACAAGAAACCCGTAGTGCTAGATTGGCTTTTTTCTAAATACACTTGGATACCGCTCGAAACAAAAACTAAGGATGCTTCGAAATATTTTTCGGTATTTGTCCGCCGTGGTGGGAATTTAGAATCTCGGTTGTGGAAGTAATACTAAGTTGCTTTTAAGAATATTTAGTCTCTCTATTTTACTTCTTGTCGGCTAAGGTTGACGACTAATATTCAGGTATTCTTGAACGCAAGTTATAAAAAAATTCTCCCCTTTGAAAAAGGAGGTAAGGGGAGTTTGACAAAGGAGGGGAAAGGGAGATTTTCTGGGAAATCAACCCCTACCCTCCTTTCCAGTTAAAGTCGCATAGGCATTACAATAAACTGGCTATCCTCATTATCTTCTTCCATTATCAAACACGAACTATTGGGATCAGAAAAGGCTAGGCGTACTTTCTTAGTCGAAATCGCATTGATGGCTTCAAGAATATAGCTACCATTGAAGCCAATTTCGATGGGTTCACCGGTATAGTCAACCTCTACCAATTCTTCCGCTTCTTCTTGATAGGTATTTTTGGCGGTTAACGTTAATAAATTAGGCGTTAAGGCGAAACGGATACCTTTATATTTTTCGTTGGAGAGAATAGCTGCACGGGAAAGTGATTGCTTCAAGGTTGCCGCTTCAGCCATAACGATTTTATCCGGTTGTTGAGGGATAACGCTTCGCCAATCTGGAAAACTGCCTTCAATTAATTTGGAACTCATTTTTAATGCTTCACTCAGTTCAAATTGAACATGATTATCGTCGAAAGCGACTTTGACGGTTGCATCGGTTTCGGTTAATAATTTGGTTAATTCCAACACCGCTTTACGTGGAATAATCACCTTGGCTGCTTGGCGACTATTAAAATCATGTTGAGCTACTGCCATCCGATGACCATCGGTACCCACCAAAGCTATCTTATCTTTCGCCATGTCGAGAAGTAATCCGGTGAGATAGTAACGTACATCGTTGGTGGCTATACAAAATGATGTTTTATAAAGTAATTCTTTCAGATTTTGCTGAGAAATGGTAAACTCTGTTTGGGTCTGAATTTGTGGACTGGTTGGAAAATCTTGCGCCGGTAATGTTTGCAATTTAAATTTACTTTTACCCGCTTTAACAGTGGCTTGGTGTTCTTCAATTTGGATTTGAATAGTCACTTCATCGGATAAAGAGCGACAAATATCAAATAGTTTTCTGGCGGGTAAGGTGGTTTCACCTTCATTATCATTACTTAGTTGAGTTAGGTGTAAAGGTAAACGGCAAGCAATTTCTACCTCCGCATCTGTTGCCGTTAAATAGAGGGTATGGTCTTTGACTTGTACTAAAGTATTAGCCAAAATAGGCAAAGTTTGTCGTTGTTCAACGACACCGGTTATCATTTTTAAAGGAGTCAGTAATTCTTTTCTAGAGATTTCAAAGTACATAAAATAATTTCCTAACCAGGGTTGATACCAAAACAGTTACGACGAAATAAAAGAGGAAAATAAGCGCTTAACCTTTTTATAAAAGTGGGAATAAAATAAAAGCAGTCTGGGGTGTAACATGGATTAATTAATTGATTACTTTATATTTTAAAATAAATCTATTTTAACGTGTTATTAAAAGATTTAAACTAATAATAGAAATCTTTACCGATTTCTTGACAACGAGTTAAATAAAGCAATAGGATACTCAATTTTTGGTATAACTTTAGTGAATCGCTCCTATGAAAAGAACTTTCCAACCGAGCATATTGGTACGTAAACGTCGTCATGGTTTTCGGGCGCGGATGAAAACCAAAGATGGACGCAAAATTATTAAAGCACGACGCGCCAAAGGACGTGCTCGTCTCAGTGCTTGATGCTCAATGACCTCCGCTTGCCGGTTCAATCGGCACCAACGTTTATCTAAAACTGTTGAATTTAGATATGTTTTTGCACAACCGTCTAAATCGACTGATCTTTATTTTACGGTACTGGCAAGAGCGAATAGGTTAACTTACGCTCGCTTAGGACTGGCCATTGCCAGAAAACGGATTAAATCAGCTGTGGCTCGAAATCGTATTAAGCGGTTAATCCGTGAAAGTTTTCGCCAGCACCAAGCAATTTTAGCGGGATTAGATTGTGTCGTCTTGGCTCGATCCGAACTTGAGCCAATAAGCAATCTAATCTTATTTCAGTCCTTAGCTAAGCATTGGCATAAATTGTCGTCAATTGTCGTCTCTCAGTGAACAGTTATCAGTGAACAGTTATCAGTGAATAGTTATCAGTTATCAGTGAATACTGAATCGTTAACCAAGATAACTGCTCACTGTTCACGGTTCACTGTTCACTGTTAAAAGGAAATTTAAGTCACATGGATAATATCAGATTAATTCTGGTAATAACCCTCAGCTTCATTTTATTAATGATGTATCAAGCTTGGCAGATAGATTATGGTACTCGGTCACCTCGTAGTGTTGGTTCTTCTACCACCGTTACTTCTGATTCTGCTACGACTTCACCACCAGAATCAGAATTACCCAATACACCCGAACAGCAGGTGGGTCCAGCTACCTCGGCATTACCGATCACTACTGCTCAACAATGGCTACCCAGTGAATCACGTATTTTTGTAGAAACCGATCTATTCAAATTAAAAATTGATACTAAGGGGGGGGATATACGGCAAGTTGAATTATCAGATTATCCAATCGAAATTAAAACTCCAGATCGTTCTTTCCAATTGTTAAATGATGAATTACCTAACTTATTTATTGCCCAATCGGGTTTATTACCCGAACAATCTGCGCCTACTCACCAAGCCGTCTATCAAAGTGATAAACAATCGTATCATCTGGGTGAAAAAGAGGATAGTTTAGAAGTCAAATTGGTTTGGCAAAATGACCAAGGTCTTCAAGTCAATAAAATTTACCAATTTCATCGTGGCAGTTATGTTATCACGGTTAAACATGTCGTTAATAATAATAGCAATCAGCCTTGGCAAGGGCAATTATATGGGCAGTTTCAACGCACTGAGGTACCAAGAAAAGGCTTCGTTTATACCTATACCGGTGGTGCTATTTCTAGTCCTAATAAGTTGTACGAAAAAATCAAATTTAATGACATACGAGAGGGTCGGTTTAATAAGGAAAATCGTTCACCTTGGGCGAGCGGTTGGGCAGCGATGATTCAACATTATTTTATTGCGGCTTGGATACCACCACGTGAACAAGAATATAAATATTATACTAATCTCTTGACTCAAGGAAATCGTTATGTGTTAGGACTGTATGGACCAACTCAAACCGTGGCACCGCATTCCGAATATGATTTTGAGATGGCTTTATACATTGGCCCTAAATTGCAACATACTTTGGCAAAGCTAGCACCAGGATTAGATTTGACCGTAGATTACGGTTGGTTGTGGTTTATTGCGCAACCGCTATTTTGGGCATTAGAGTATATTCATCAAGGCGTAGGCAATTGGGGTTGGGCTATTATTATTTTAACTGTCTTAATTAAACTTGCCTTTTTCCATTTATCAGCAACCAGTTATAAGTCAATGGCTAATATGCGTCGGTTACAACCGCGGTTAGCCGCGTTTAAAGAACGGTATGGTGATGATAGAGAAGGTTTAAATCGGGCTTTGATGGAGTTATATAAAAAAGAAAAAATTAATCCTTTAGGCGGTTGCTTACCAATTTTAGTTCAAATACCGGTTTTTATTTCGCTGTATTGGGTGCTATTAGAAAGCGTGGAATTACGTCAAGTAGGTTTCATATTCTGGTTACATGACTTATCTTCACCGGATCCCTATTTTGTGTTGCCGCTGATTATGGGAACAACGATGTTGTTGCAACATTTCTTAAATCCAGCCCCCATCGATCCGGTACAACAGAAAGTGATGATGATGTTACCTATTGTATTTACAGTGTTTTTTGCTTTTTTCCCTTCTGGATTGGTATTGTATTGGGTAGTAAATAATATTCTTTCTATTACTCAACAATGGGTTATTACTAAAAAAATTGCAGGTCATGTGTAAAGGAAAGGTGATGACGACTTCTCACGAACATTTTATGGCTGCTCAACAATATATTCCTGGTGGGGTTAATTCGCCGGTTCGCGCTTTTAAAGGAGTCGGTGGTGATCCCGTATTTATTGCCCGAGCGGCGGGAGCGTATCTGTATGACACTGAAGGTAAACGTTATATTGATTATGTGGGTTCCTGGGGACCAATGATTGTTGGTCATGCTCATCCTCAAGTGATTAAGGCAGTACAAGAATCGGCAACGCAAGGGTTAAGTTTTGGAGCACCCACTCCAATTGAAACTCAACTGGCCAAAAAAATTTGTGAATTCATGCCTTCGATAGAATTAGTTCGCATGGTTAATTCTGGCACTGAAGCCACGATGAGTGCGATACGGTTAGCGAGAGGCTATACCAAGCGTGATAAAATTATTAAATTTAGCGGTTGCTATCATGGTCATGCAGATTCGCTATTGGTCAAAGCTGGTTCTGGGGTATTAACCCTCGGATTACCCAATAGTCCTGGAGTTCCAGCTAGCTTAGCTGAACATACTTTAACGCTCACCTACAACGATATCGAACCCGTTAAACAAGTTTTCTCCACACTCGGTTCTCAAATTGCCGGTATTATTGTCGAGCCGGTGGCGGGTAATATGAATTGTGTACTACCCGTACCCGGTTTTTTATCAGGATTACGCGAACTCTGTGATGAATACGGGAGCGTATTGATTTTTGATGAAGTCATGACCGGTTTTCGGGTCGCTTTAGGTGGTGCTCAAGCTTATTATAACGTTAAACCCGATCTAACGACTTTAGGTAAAGTGATTGGTGGTGGTATGCCAGTCGGTGCCTTTGGCGGCAAACGAGAAATTATGGAACAAATTGCACCGCTTGGTCCAATTTATCAAGCGGGTACGTTATCGGGTAACCCGGTGGCAATGGCAGCGGGGCTTGCTACTTTAGAAATAATTGCTGTGCCGGGCTTTTTTGCCGAATTGAGCCAAAAAACCGAATACTTAGTTACCGGATTATTAGAACAAGCTAAAAATGCGCAAATTCCCATGACGGGTGTTGCCATCGGCGGGATGTTTGGTTACTTTTTTACCCAAGCTGACCGGGTAGACAATTTTGACCAAGTGAATGCTTGCAATATTGACTATTTTAAAAAATTCTTTCATGGTATGTTGAAAAAAGGGATTTATTTCGCACCTTCTGCCTTTGAAGCGGGATTTGTATCGTCGGCACATACTCAGGCTGATCTTCAAACTACATTAGCAGCGGCGGAACAAGTTTTGGCAAGTTTATGATTAAATTAGAATAGAGTAAGGTGTAATTACTCAATCTGCACTACTCCTCGGTATTATCAGCGAACTTCCGTGGTTACTAGTTTAGTTAGGAAACCATAAATGCAATCTAAACTGTTGAAGAAACATTTTCCGTTGACCATTTTAATCAGTCTGGGTTTATTGATAGCGCTCGCACGCTTTCATACCTACGATGAACCATTTGAGCGGGATTTGATGACCTATGCAGTTATGGCACATGAGATGTTAGCAGGACGCGAACTCTATTCTGATCTTTGGGATATAAAACCACCGGGAATTTATTTAACTTACGCAGCCGCAGAACTTATCGCCGGATACGGTCCCAATTCTATTTATTTGCTCAATATCGTTGCGGCGATAATAACCTTATTTGGAGTTTACTTTGCTGGAACTGCATTAACGGGAGGACGACGTAGCGGTGGTTTATGGGCAGCAGCTTGTTGGGCAATTCTGGCTGGCGAATTGCAACTCGAAGCTAATCAGCCTAATACTGAAGTGTTTATGAATGCTTGCCTCATCTGGGTATGGGTTTTATTCGTCAAGGCAGATTGGAATTTTAGTTATCGCAAAGCGATTTGGATTGGTTTACTCATAGCTTGGGCTACTCTCTATAAACAGATTATTATTGTGACTCTGTTCTTATTGGGAGGGACTTACTTGATTATGCTTCCGGCTAAATTAGAGAGGCGGCTAGCTTTAACTCAAGTGATGATCATGCTAGGTACCGTGGGTATCGTATGGATAAGCGTATTTAGCTATTTTGCTATTTTAGGGCGATTTAAAGCATTTTACGATACTATTTTTATTTATAATCAATATTATGCCGGTTCTGCTGTTAAAAATATCTTGCGCGGATTATTCATTCCACAGCAACTATTTCCTCCTTTTCCACAACTCGCTTATCCTCTGATTGTATTAGCCATTATTTTAGGAACGTTAATTTTATTTTCCAGAAAGCGCACTTGGATTTTTTGGTTGGCCTATGCGGTTGCTATTCAAATTATGGTCGCTTTACCAGGTAAGTTTTTTTCACACTATTACCAATTATGGTTACCTTTACTCGCCGTTGGCTTTGGAGGAGCTATTATCGAGTTAGGTAAAATTATTAAACCCATCTGGATATCTCAACTAGTCGCTACAATACTCATCATCGCTTTACTTTACCTACACCTGCCCCAATACCAACTCGAGCCAATAGAATGGTCACGTAAGAAATATGGTGATCTTTTTATTATTACCAAAAATTTGGCTCAAGAAATTGATAACCTTCTACAAAAAGACGAAACCTTTTATGAGTGGGGCCATCATGTGGGACTTTATTATTATACTCAACATCGTCCACCGACTGGGGTTTTTCCTACCGGTGCCTTGATAAATGGACCACTGGTGCAAGAACTATCGCAACGGGTGATAGCCGATCTGGAACGTAATAACCCAGAAATGTTAATTTTAGATCACAATCCGAGTGTTTTAAAAAATCAACCCCTGGTACTAAAGTGGCTGTTCTCCAAATACACTTGGATACCGATTGAAATAAAAACGCCAGCGGCTTCAAACTATTTTTCGGTATTTGCACGCCGGGGTGGCCATTTAGAATCGCAGTTATTAATCAATAAATAACCAACCAATGATAGTTAAATTAAATTGAGAGACGTTAGCATTGAGTATTAACGTCCCTAACATTTTTTAATTCGGTTCTTTCGTTCTGATCATGGCGAGATCGTAAAATTGCAATAATTGCTCATCTTCGTACAAAATGGGATCGGGAATTTTCTTCGCTACTGCTATAATCGTTTGGTAATCTTTTTGTACCCAAGCTTTTTTGAAACCGGCCCGTAGCGCTTCTAAGCGAAATATTTTTAGATTTTTCACACTATTGTGGCGATAGTGTTTAAATTCCCGCAGTAAGTGATTTTCACGGATTTTTTCTAAATCGTGAGTTTTGTGGGGATCGGGAACATACCAACGTTCAGCAGCAGCTTGTTGTAAAGTTGAATTATCTGGAGCCAGATGACGACAGACTTCAAACTGGTTGGATAAATAGTGTTGAATCGGTTCTGGAACTGGACCATGACCATCGTATTTTAAAAAATTAACTTCCAATAAAGTTTCTAATTCCGGAATTAGTTCATGTTTTTTCCAGCCGGCGCCTAATAATTGAGTAAATTGCGGATGAATTTCTTGGTAAGTTGCTGGTTGTTGGATGAGAAAATGTTGTAACCACTCAATGGCACTGCGTTCATCACACACAAATAATTCTAATTGCGAATGTTGTTTAACTTGTTGTTTCTTTTGCTGGTAGCTTTCAAATTGTTCGGGTAAAAATATCATCCCATCACTTTCTAAAAAATATTCACGTAATTGGATTTGAAAGGTTTGACTGGAGAAAGGGATAGAATAACCCTGATTCATCAAATAAGCCACCGTGCGATCATAAAGAATACGGGGATCACGTTCGGTAATAAATTCAAGAGTACCGTCTTTGATTTTGGTCAGGCTCACCTGTTTTAAATGATTACGGACAAATTCCCACACACCGGTTTCTAGCTGTGCGGCTGTTCTCACGGTTTTTGCTAATTGCTTAGCGGGTTTGTAAGCCGAGATAATCAGATCTTGTCTAACTGCGGTGGTCGTAGTAACGGCTTTGAAACTACCTTGTTTTTTGTCTAAAGCGGATACATTGGCAATAATAAAACCGACCTGTTGCAAAGCGGCTTGTAAAGCATTCCAAACTTTGGCTTGAGTATTAGAAAATTCAATGGTTATCCATCTTCCCGGCTTGAGGATACGAAAAGCTTCTTGAAAACAAGCCGCCATTAAACGCCGATAATCGTTTAAATCTTTGCCTTGCGCTTTATTTACAATGGCTTCCATCGAGTTGTGAGTGAACACTTGTAACCAACCTTCCCATAAAAAATTCAATTCTGAATACATCAAATTAGAACCAAAAGGCGGATCCAGAAAAATATAATCAATAGAATTATCCGCAACATCAATGGCATGAGCAGAAAATGCGGAGATGATAACTTGCTGAGCAACGCGGCTTAAACCACTAAAGGCATTTTTGATACTTTTAATGCGATCCTCAATTTGCTCAATAATCGAGGTTTCGATGGGCAGGGATGAAACATATAAAGTCCCTTTTAAATAACCCGCATTCCAACCGCCGCCACCGAGACAAAAATATTTTAAATGGATCCGATTCATTTTAGTGGAACGATTAACAATCCCACTTAAAATAAATAAAGCGCGTGGATATTGCTTAACTTTATCATGAAAACAAGCTAAGGTTTGCAAATTACGCGTCGTGTAAAAATGATGTAAATGGGTAATACCATGCGATTCCATTGGTTGGCGAGTGTTGTACCCGGTTGGTAATGGCGCGGTTGGAAACCAATAAGTCGTTTCAGTTTGCTCGATTTTATTTAATAAAGCCAAGTCAAAAATATCTGGCGTTTTTTGAAAGCGGGTAGTGCCTACCGAATAATAAATGAGAACGGGGACTTGTTTAGCTTGCCGCAGTGTTTGTTGAAGGGCTTTATCAAATCGGGTTAACCAAACACGTTCTAAACGATGCTTAGTTAACAAGGCATCACAATGAGGACAAGAGAAGGTCGCTTTAATTTGCCCGATGGTTTGATCAATGGCGACTTGCCAAAATATCAGTTCGCCGGTACATTCGGGACAACTAAATACATCTGACCATAAAGTATAGTGAACCCGTCCTAACTGGAGCCAAGCGGGACAAGCTTGTTCACCTAAAACCACGGCTTGAATTTCTTCAGTATGTGCCGAAATCTCTTTCGTGCAAGCATGTAAAGTTTGATACATCCAGCCACATTCAGCTTCGACTATTTGTAACAACCGCTTAGCTTCCTGTTCAAACTGAATGCTATTCAACGGGTTATTGTAGTTATAAGCAATAAAAGTCGCTGCCGGGGAGAGATCATTTAAAATAACTCGTCGGATTCCTAAGCGAGAATACGGTTGCCAAAGTCGATTACCCGCCGGATCTGCTTGCACCGATTCAATGGTTCCATCAGTTAAAACCCGATAACCTAATTCCTCAACGGCTCTTCGGTCACCACAGAGTTGAGCAGCTACACCGGTCATGCCAGTCCCACAAAAGCCATCCAACACCACATCACCCGGTTGCGTGTAGTGTAGAATATAACGCATAATAGCTTTATGAGGCACTTTGGTATGGTAAGAATGGGCGTTATAAATCGGATCATTTTTACCTTCGCGCACGTCAGCGGTAAAGGGTTCACGATGATAATTTGCTGCTGGTGTGGCGGGTTCTTCATTGAGAAAATCAGTTAACCACGGATTAGGGCAAGCAGTATAATAAGGTGGATCAGATAAGGCTAAAATGGCTTCCAGGGTGGCTTGCGGAAAACCGACTTGATTTCTAAATTCAGGGTCGGTTAACTTGTCTCTGAGTTTTTCTACAAAATAAGCGCGTCGCAATTGATCATTTTCAAAAGTAAGACCTAAGCATCTTACCGGAGAAGCAGGTTCAGCGGTTATGGGTAAGTGAGGCGTTGACTGTTTCATTCAATTAAACTGCAATGGTCGCTTTAATATGCTGATGTGCTTGATAATTAATAATTTCAAAATCATCAAATTGGTAATCAAACAATGAATTCGGTTGACGTTTAATGACCAAACTCGGCAAGGGGTAAGGTGTTCTAGTCAATTGAAGTTTAACTAATTCTAAGTGATTCAAATAAATGTGAACATCACCACCAATCCACACCAATTCACCAACGGCTAACTGGCACTGTTGGGCAATAAGATGAGTTAATAAAGCATAACTGGCAATATTAAACGGCACGCCAATAAAAAAATCTGCCGAACGCTGATATAACTGACAAGATAATTGACCTTTAGCAACATAAAATTGAAATAATAAATGACAAGGTGGCAAAGCCATTTTATCGATATCTGCGACATTCCAGGCAGAAACAATTAATCGCCGGGAATCAGGATTATGATTAATCTGAGTCATGATATCACTCAGTTGATCAATCGATTGACCGGTTTGAGTTGGCCAAGATCGCCATTGATAACCATAAATCGGCCCTAATTCACCTTGTTCATCTGCCCAAGCATCCCAAATATGGACATTATTCTCCACCAAGAATTGGATATTGGTTTCTCCTTTCAAAAACCAGAGTAGTTCATAAATAATACTCCGAATATGTAATTTTTTGGTGGTTAACAATGGAAACCCCATTGATAAGTCAAACCGCAGTTGTCGTCCAAATACCGATAAAGTACCCGTTCCGGTTCGGTCGGCTTTCACCACGCCATTATCTAAAACGTCTTGCATTAAGTCTAAATAGGGCTTCATAATCTAAGTAAAAGTATTGGCAAATTGTCTTGATAAATTGCCATAATACCGAGTGACGCTCCAAATCATTTCATCCAGGCTACTCTCGCTTATCTTGTTGGCAAAATTGATTGGCTAAATAGATTACCAAAATGACACTAATAATAACAACCACATTGAAAAAATCGACAATATGATAATTATGCTGTATCGAAGAATAAATTAAATAATAACCAAAACGGATGCCAATCATTCCCAAAGAAAACATCATGATATACTTAACCGAAAAAGAAATGCCGGCGAAAATGGCGATAGCAATAATTAATTCAAGATACGGCATTTCATGGTTATGAGAGGGTAACCACTTGATGAGGATATTAAATAGGTAGCTCATGAGTACAAAAGCGATTGCTAAACCCATCAACTTCATATTAAAAGGGAGTGATAACCTCTGTCGTTTTAAGATATAAATGAGCAGATAGCTAACGAGAATAGCTATACTTAAAAGTATTTGAACTTCTCCTATTGCTGTAATGGGATAATGAAATTCAGTCAGATATAATCCATCATGATACGTTTTCCAATTTCCGCTCATTACAGCGTTGATGGTATCCGAAATGGCATTTTGCGTAATGACCTGTTTTAAATTTTCCCATCTCACGCTGAGTTGCTTTTCAAGTGGATAGGCTTGCAAAAATGTCATCATGGCAGTCATGGTATTTTTAGAGGCAAATGATAAACTTTCTTGTGGCCAAAATTCCGTTGGAATATAAAAATAATATAACTTGACAGTATCAATAGCCGGGTGCATTTTTTTATAAGTGGTCCACGGTGATTGAAAAATGACCAAGGCAGTCATAAAAATCATTAAATATTTTAAATAAAGCGTCAATTTTATTTTTCTTAATAAGTAGATGCTGTAGAAAACCAACAGTACCGGTAAACTTAATATCGCCCCGCCATGAGATAGCGCTGCAAGTGCCCATAACCACCCAGTAATGAAGATATTTATCACACTAATGCGTCTACTAAATAAAAAAGCCATTGAGAGTAATGCAAAGTAAGTTGCTAACAATTTTGGCCAAGTAAAATAAATATTTAAAAATATAAACCCATTCAGTAACACCGCTAAAGGAACAAAATAGATTGCTTTTTCGTTGTTAAATACTTTTTTAGCTAAAAAAGTCAATGGCAGAATAAATAACAGGTTAAGCACTATTCCTATAATTTCATAATACCAAAAGGGGTAAACGATCGGTTTTAAGTTAAACAATAGCGCAGCGGGGGTGGCAAGAGATAATGCGATAGTCGCATTCACTACACCCAAAAGCGGAGGACGATCTCCCATGGTCCAATCATTTGGTCCCCATGACCACGGTTGTCGGTAATTGGCAAAGACCATGGCAGTATCATATTGTAAGCCATTGTCTGAAGGTAAGTGACGAAAGCCTCGGTTAGCCGGAATAGTCCACGTGTTTACTTCTTGAGTAGGGTTGTCTGTGTTTACAGCAATATAACTGGTTGCCATCACCGCACCGATGACAATGAGTATAAAACCGTATTTCAGTGTGTTGTCGATATAAAGTATTTCTTTGGTAATCTTACTTTTATAAGCCAGAGAAATGATTAAAATGGTTACCCCAATATTAAACATAAAATACCAAAGGGGAGGACTTTTAAAAATTTGCAAGACGATAAAAATAACACTGAATAAAGTTATCGAGGTTGGAGCAGCCAGCAGAAAAGCAGTATTATTGTCAAAATAATCTTTCTTAATCAGCTTTAAGAAGAAGAAACCGGGTACAAACAGAGCAAATAGAAATAATAGTATCTTAAATGTGATTCCAAACAATACCACATATTTTGAATTAACAAACCCTATTTTTGATGTAATTAAAAAAACAGCAATTATAACAAGAGGTAATAATCTTTGTTGATGATTTAAAGCTATTTCTAAATAGTTTTTCATTTTTTTACTTAACTTTGGTTGTTAATTAATCTAGAAAAAGAATCTGCCGGCATCGTTTTATCTAGGCTATACCCGCTTATCTTTATTTTTTATTTGACTTTGGAGATTATTTAATATACATATAGTTTTAAACTTATTTAGTAATTTAAATTAATACATATGATTTGTCTACAAAAACCAGAATCTGTTTTTATTTTATTTGGATTTATTTTTGGTGTACTGGTTATATTGATAACGCCTCCTTTTCAGGTACCGGATGAACACAGCCATTTTTTTCGTGCTCTAGAAGTCAGTCAAGGAGATTTAATACCGACGGTAAATGGAAATGTGGCGGGCGGTCTTATTCCGGTTAATGCGATCGCTACCGGTGGTGAATTAGCCGGTTATTTAGCTTTTAATCCGCAAAGTAAGCAGTCATTTGAAAAATTAGCTTATTTTTTTAAATTGCCGCCGGAACCTCTTAAAAAACAATTTGCCAAATCGACTGCTTATCCCCCAGTTCCTTATTTACCACCACTCATTGGTATTAGTGTAGGGAAACTTTTTCATTTGTCTTGGTTAAAGACAATGTACTTGGGACGGGTTACTTCTTTATTCGTATGGCTATTATGTCTCTATCTTACTATTAAAGTGATACCTACTTCTAAATGGCTAGTTGTTGTATTGGCTTTATCTCCTATGACTATTTTCCAGGCAGCTTCATTGTCTGCTGATAGTTTAACAATCGCTTTATCCTTTCTGTTCATCGCTATTTTCTTAAAGTTAGCTTTAGAAGAAAATATCAAGTTTACTCCATTAGTAATCACATTACTTATTATTATCGCGATTCTTATATCTCTTTGTAAGCAAGCCTATATTTCTCTTATTTTCTTATTTTTTTTGATACCAATTAAAAAATTAGGTCTTAAAAGGTATGGCTTATTTTTTTCGCTCATGTTTTTATTCACTGTAAGTAGTTTGGTTTTTTGGTATCATTTAGCTCGAGAAGCTTATGCTACTTTTCCATTTCAGCATTTTAAACTAACTACATCCTATCATGAACAATTGAGCTTTATATTGACCCATCCTTTACAATATTTGGTTGTATTGTTCAATACTATAAAACTTTATGGGGTACAACTTATTGAGGGTTTTATAGGTAAACTAGGATGGCTAGATACATCACTACCTCGGTGGTTATTGTTTTTACATGCTGCAATGTTGATATTTTACGCTTTAACTGATTCCAAACCGGGTGTAACAATATCTCTTTTTCAAAAGATTATTATTTTCACCGTATGGTTAGGCAGTATTATATTGATTTTCACTTTACTTTATTTAACTATAGCTCCAATTGGTCATCCTGTTGTTGAAACCCTCCAAGGAAGGTATTTTATTCCTATTGGAATTCTGTTTTTCTTGCTTTTTTATAATAATTATTTTCAACTCAAACAAGAAACATTACTGTTCATAACAATTGGTTATATACCATTGTTATTAACAACGATGCTTGCTGCATTGATTAACCGATATTATGTTCAGTTGTTTTAATTTTTTTAGACAGCAAATAGCCTGGAGAGAGCCTGAACGAAATCCAGGAGAACTGAAATCCTGGATTACACTTCATTCAGGGTAAAATAATGTGTAATTATTGTACCATCGGTTTTATGTACCTTTACTAAATGTCCACGTCGATAATTTCTGTAATGTTTTCCACGGATTCCCTTGCTGAAATCATATTCATCTTGTATTTCATCTTCAGGAGGTAGGACGTTATCGTAATTTGTCGTGTTCATATATTTGGCGCTCCTTTTCGGTTGCTATTCTGGAAGTGATGATGCGGAAGATATTTTCTCTTTCGGTATAGACCACCACCAACAACCTCATTTCATCCAGGCTACGTTCGCCCTTTCCGATCACTCGTTTAATTAGATTTAAACCCGATTACACAAAAACAAGGACCATTAGGATGGGTAGTTGAATCAAAATTTATTTTTAATTCTTTAAATCCAAAATAGGTTAAACAAGCAAGTATATCCTGTTTAGGCATCCACATACTAAAATGCTCAGTACCACCACAAAAAATATTTGATTTAAGGGATTCATGATAATTTTGTCGATACAAAGTATGCTTAAATCCTTGATAATCCGAAGCAACACTATCAGAAAATTTGTTCTGTGGAATATGAGGGTTATTTTTAATTAACGCCTGATCATAATAGTGAGTCCATATCATTAGTTTGGTTGTTTTTTGAGAAATCAGTTGAATCAGCTCAGCCGGATTTTGCATGTGATAAAGTACACCACTGGCGATACAAATATCAAAAAAATCTTCGGTATTTTTTAGGTAAGTAACAAAATCTCCTAATAAAAAACGTGCTTTCTTAAGATTTAATATTTCTTTAGTAATAAGGCATTTAAGATAAGCACGCGAGTTTGCTTCAATGGCAAGAATCGATTGGGCACCCATTTGTTCAAGCATATAGGTATGTCCACCTTCTAATGGACCGAGTTCAAGTACCTTACAACTTTTAAATCCATTTAATTGTTCTTCCGCCCATATTATTCTTGAATCCTGAAATAATGGAATTTGACCGGCTACTAATTCTGAGTAGGGAGGCGGTAGTTTTGAAGACCATTCTCCTTTAAAAATATCAATAGCATTTTGATAAGTTGGAAATTTTTTAACATACTGATCAAGTATGCTCATATTATTAGCCCTTTTCAAATTTTGAAGATATCTAAAAAAATCGAATAATTAGAGAAATTAAATAACTTATTGATTACTTAACAACCGCTTTACATATCCAGAATAATGCTCTGATTCCAATTTATCACTTTCTTCCAATTCCCAGTCCCAGTAACCGAATTGTTCTAATATTGAAGACAACTGAGGTTTAAAAAACTCGATATCTTCAGGAGTAAAAACTTTCTTCCAGTTATTGAACGTAACAGAACGTTTGGTTCTTTCTAAATCATCTACTGATCTGTCACTAGAAACAGAAAAACCAAGATAATCTTCAAGTAATTGTAACTTACCCGCAATAAAATCCTCGTACTTTATCCGGTGGCTATTTTTAGCCGGCCCTTGAATAAAATCATAATATATTTTTGATTGTATTATAGAATGGTTCAATTCTCCACTGAAACTCACCTTAAAGATTTTTTCAAATTCTCTAAATAATTCTACAAAAGCAATTGATCTGGGTGATTTTTCCTTCTTCTCCAAGATTTCTATCCATGCTGTTATTTGTTCTGCTTTCAAGTCATATTCTAATTGATAAGGATAAATTAAATACATTAACCGACTAATGATTTCATCACGTAAATCTCTAACGATACAAATGACTTTATCGAATTTAAGTACCGCTTCATTGTGAATGATAGCATTTCGCATTCTAGGTGTATTTGACCAATGTTCAAAAATGATTTTGACTACATGAGAACAATCTGATTTGGCAAAATGTTCTTGTTCAAAAAATCCAATTCGCTTGGGTTCTAAGTGATATTGCGTTGGTCCAGAAATTGATTTTTGAATAGTTTTAGAAATGACTGTGGTGCCGGTCTTCGCTTTACCGATAACTAATATATTCATGTTCTCTTAAAAAAATTAAACTAGGGAAGTATAGAAACTCGTGGCGGCCATGCCAAAGCAAAATCTTGAGTTTCTAAAGTTAAATTAGGACTGTAAGCCGGATCCATCAGTAAGAAATTGGGCCAGCGGCTTTTCATATAAGCGCGTTCCGTTTCAAACCGTGCTAATTTCTCTGGCGTATCTTCATAGCCGCGGCTGGCTGATTCATGGTGATATAATTCGGCATAAGGGGTCCAAACGATGCGTAAATTATGTTCATTCATTTTTAAACACAGTTCGACATCATTAAAAGCAATCGCTAAATGTTCGGCATTTAAACCACCCACTTTTAAGAAATTGGATTTACGCATGATCATACAAGCTCCAGTGACCGCAGAGAAATTTTGAATTAAACTAGCCCTGCCTAAATAGCCTACATTGCCGCGTGGAAATCCTTTATGCGCATGTCCAGCAACGCCACCAATGCCTAAGATGACTCCACCATGTTGTAAAGTATCATTCGGATACCAAAGTCTAGCACCCACCACCCCCACTTCTGGACGAACTGCATGACTGACCATCTCTGCTAACCATTCTGGATTAATTACTTCGAGATCATTATTCAGTAGGCCAATCAATTCGCCTTGAGCATGTTCAACGGCCATATTATTCATATCAGCATAATTAAATGGGTAAGGGTAATCTAAAACATGGGCTTGGCCATTGTTTTCTAACTGATGTAGATAAGCTAAAGTTGATGGATCATCACTGTTATTATTAATGATGAGAATCTCAAAGTTTTCATAGGTCGTTTTGGTTAAAATGCTTTCTACACAACGCTGCAACAATTCCAGTCCATTGTAGGTTGGAATAATCAAAGTGACTAAAGGTAAAGGCTCCGGCAAGGGATATTGTACCCGAATGGTTCCACGTACCTCTGGAGATTCCATAACTTGCGCTATTATGCCACGCCGTGCTAAATATTCTTTAATCGCTTGTTGAGCAGCAATCAGTGCATAGGGTTTTTCTTCGGGACGACTGGCAGTACTACCGGTGATGATTCGCCAATGATACAACACTCGTGGAATGTGGCGAATTTGTACGGGATTAATTTGTTCAATTGCACGTAATGCCAGATCATAATCCTGTGCACCTTCATAGCTTTCTCTGAATCCAATCAGTTGTTGGATTAAAGTCATTCGATAAACGGCTAGATGGGTAATTAAATTATGAGATAAGAAGAGATCCGGATTCCAATCCGATTTAAAATAAGGGTCAAGCCGCTCCTCTTGCTCATTAATTTTATCTTCATCAGAATACCACAGCATGGCGTCAGGATAATCCAGAATATCTTTCGCAACCCAAAAGAGAGCTTGGCGAGCTAATTTATCATCATGGTCTAAAAAGGCGACAAATTCACCACTAATCATCTCCAGGGCAGTATTAGAAGCTGCAGAAATATGTCCATTTTCCGTTCTGAATTTAAGTTTGATGCGGTTATCACGCTGAGCATATTCTTCTAATAAACGACGTACCTGAGGTTGAGTAGACGCATCGTCCACAATACACAATTCCCAATGAGGATAGATTTGTTCCAGCACGGATTCCAGCGCTAACCGCAACCATTGTTCTGGGGTGTTGTACGTTGGCATGACAATGGAAATAAAAGGACGATATTCCCATTCCGCAATCCGTTGTTGCATTCGTTTAATGATTTTAGTGGTTAACGTATCATAGTTTTTAATCCAGCGAGGATAATCTCGTGGATTAGTTAGCAAAGCAAATCGAGGCGGTGCTAATGCCAGCGTAGTAGCTGATTCAGATGGGGCCGGTGTTAATGCGGTTTTAGCGGGTAGAGATGATGAGGGGGAAGTGATATTCTTGGAAGTATGTTCCCACAGGCTTATTTCTCGCAGCAAATTGTTAATATGATCTTGGGCAGTTAAGTCAGGTTTTCTCCAGAGCAATTTTAAAGCGAGTTGAGTCAACCAATGACCAGAGCGCCAAGTCAGTGAAGCAAACACAGCTTTAATATCATCCGCTAATGCTTTAAGCCAATGTTGCAACAGATGAATATCGTGTTGTTGTTGATCACTTTTTCGGGTCACTTCCGCTAACTGTTGCGCTTTTTCAGTAAGTGTGGTTTGCGTTTGAGATAAAGTCGTTTGGATTACCGTTAAATGAGTTTGTAATTGTTGCTGGTGGCGCTTGAGTTCATTCACCGTTTGGTTAAGTTTATTAGTTTGGTTTTCTGCTACTACTAATTGGTTTTTATAACTCTTAATTTCAAGTGCTTTAGTTTGCAAAACTTGTTTGATTTCTTGATCACGTTGAGAGATTACTTGATTACGTTGAGTGATTACTTGATTACATTGATCGATTACTTGATTACGTTGAGCGATTTCTTGATCACATTGATCGATTACTTCTTGTTGCTTAGTCAATTCAAAATTCAGTTGGGTTGTTCTTTGATTTAACTCGACGATTTCTTGATTACGCTTACCTATTTCTTGTTGCAGCCAACCGTTTTGTTGATTAGCAACTAATTTATTTTTATATTCTTGTAAAATTTCAATAGTACCGGCTGATAAAGAGGGAAATTGGCTCAATTGAAATATCAAACCGTTTTCAAAAGCCTCAAGTAAGCGCTGTTGTTGCTGATTAATATAGCCACTTTGTAATTGAATGTCGCCCTGTTCTCGAAATAATTGGGGTTCAATAAAAGCGCGAATCTCCTTATCTGCAGGTAAGCGGAGTCCTTGCACCTCACAATCGAGTAGATCTTGATGTAACTTCTTAACGGTGTTGACTGGCTGCGTAACTAACTCTTGATGGGAAACTAAAATTCTTGGCATATCGGCACAATGGGCTAATCCGTATGAATTATATTTTTCCCACAATGCCATTCCTAAAATCAGCGGAAAGCCTTCACGAGTTTTTAACGATTGCGCCACTTGAATGGGACTGCGATAAACATAAACGCACACTGGAATTTCTAATAGCGGCTTCCATAGAGGGAGTAGCAAACACAAACGCGGATCTTTGATCATCCACGGGCGACGAGTTTCTAAACTAAAGATGATTTTCTGGGCTGAATGGCGGATTCGTTGTTGCAATTCTTCGGTTAGCAGGGGGCTGTCAAAATCACTGATGTTATCCCATGACATTCCTAAAGACTGAATCACTTGATCATTTAATTGCCGGATATCTTCTCGTTCCCAATAGCCTTTTGGATTAGCCGCGGTGGGAAACATCGCCGTTGCTTCGGTTGCAAAGTAAGCCCCCATCATGTTAAGTAAGCGTGCGACCATAGAAGTCCCAGAACGATGCATTCCTAAGACGATAATTTGCATTGATTTCACTCCAAACTATAATGGGTTAACTTATCAATCGGTATTAATTGACGCTGCTGAGCAAAATAAATTAACTCTGGGCGGGTATGCCAAAGAAAAATCTTCATATTCAATCGTTAAATTAGGGTTGTAATACGGATCATTCAGTAAAATCTCCGCCCAATGTGATTTCATGTAATTGAGTTCATGCCGTAAGCGGAGAAATTTCTTTAAAGTATTGTCTAAACCGCGACTTGCTGATTCCAAGTGATAAAGTTCGGCATACGGTGTCCAAATAATGCGATAACCGCGTTGTCGAATTCGCAGGCATAAGTCTACATCGTTAAAGGCGACTTGAAGATGTTTTTCTTCTAATCCCCCCACTTCCTCAAAAACTTGACGCCGCATCACTAAACAAGCTCCGGTGACGACCGAATAATTTTGAATTAAAAAGGGTTTCCAATAATAACCGGGCGCTTCTCGGGCTAAGAATTTAAACCCATGTCCAGCCATCCCACCGAGTCCCACAATGACTCCCGCATGTTGAATGGTGTCGTTAGCATAATACAGTTTAGCACCTACAGCACCAATTTCTGGACGAAGTGCATGACTAACCATTTCAGTTAACCAATCTGGCGCAATGACTTCTAAATCATTATTGATTAAACCAATGATATCGCCCTGTGCATGAGCAACACCGATGTTATTGAGTTGGGAATAATTAAACGGTGCCGCATGACGAATGACGGTCACTCGGTTATCGTGTTGAATGGCTTTTAAATACGCCAAAGTTTCGGGTTCAACACTGCTATTATCCATAATAATGATTTCAATGTTGTCATAACGCGTTTGGTTAAGGCAACCTTCGACGGTACCACGCAGTAAATCGAGTTTATCACGAGTCGGAATGATCAAGCTGACTAAAGGTAATTGCGCCGGTAATTTATAAATGACTCGAGTATGTCCACCCGGGGCTGCCACTACTTGAGCGGATTGATTTAAGCGTTGCAAATGGGCTTGTAATGCTGGGCAATGGGAATCCGTGTTATTGGCAATAGGAGTCAGTTGAGCGAGTTGACGTTGATGATACAAGATATGTGGAATATGGTGAATGTTTTGGCTCGCAATGTGTTCAATAAAGCGAAGGGTGAAGTCATAATTTTCACTGCCAGGATAATCCGGTTGAAATCCATTGATTTCAGCGACCACTGCGCGGCGATAAAGAGTGAAGTGTTGCAGAAAATGTTGGGAATAAAATAAATCGGGGTTCCAGTCGGATTTAAAATAGGGATCATAACGTTGTCCGTTCTCATCCAATTTATCTGCATCGCTGTAAAGCAGGTCAGTTTGGGGATAGCGATTAAGCCATTCGACCATTTTAGATAAAGCATGCGCCGGTAATCGATCCTGTTCACCGATGACGGCAATGAAATCACCGGTTGCTTGCGCTAAAGCTTGATTTAAAGTAGCGGCTAAAGTGTCAGTTTGAGTACAATCGATCAATTGGATTCGTGATTCCAAAGCCACTATTTGAAGCGTTGATTCTGCTAGGGTAGTTTGATAAGCAAGATTTAATTCCCAATGCGGATAAAACTGGGCTTGCACTGATTGAATTGCTTCTAGCAGCCACTGCTGATGGGAATGATCCGTCCACATCAACAGAGATATCCGCGGTTGATATAACCACTGCTCCTGTTGAGAGAGTAGTTGCTCAAGTAACCTTGGATTTAAAGTATCATATTGCTTAATCCATAAAGCGTATTCTTTAGTGTCATGCCAAGGCATATAAGGTTGTAGTCCCGAGAGTCGACGGCTTTGGAAATAGTTAATTTTCCAGGATTCAAAGGTCGTTAGGATTTTATTAATATGATCGCGGGCAGTTGGTCCAACGGGACGGCGGAGTAATTTCAAAGCAATTTGGGTAATGAATTGACCCAGTTGCCAGGTGATTGAATTATAAACGGCTAAAATATCTTGCTGTAAACTTTGAGTCCATTGAATGAGTTTATTGATATCTTGAGTTCTGGCTTCCAAAGCTTGCCGTAATTGAGAAATTTCTTTTTGATATTCAATAATCTTAGTCTGAGCAGCAACGAGTTCATCTGCTGCAGTTAAATCTCGGTTTTCTGTGGTCAAATCGGAGTTCCTTTCGCCGAGATTGAACTTAAATGCAAAGAATGATGATATTCTCTGAGTACCTGGGCGGCATGACCTTCGGCTTTGCTTACCCCGTCTTCTATCCACACGACTCGATGACACAATTGTCTAATTAAGGAATCCTGATGGGAGACAAACACAATCGTTTGCTGAGATTGAATCTTTTCTTGCATGAGCTGAGTCGATTTTTGCCGAAATTCGGCATCACCTACCCCAAAAACCTCATCAATTAATAACACCTCGGGATCCACTTGAAAAGCAACTGAAAATCCCAACCGAGCAAGCATTCCAGAAGAATAAGTGGCAATCGGTTGATCAAAAAAGTTTCCCAGTTCGGCAAACTCAATAATTGCATCCATCTTCGCTTGGATCTCTGCTTTTCTTAATCCCATAAACATGCCGCTTAAAATGGCATTTTCTCGTCCAGTTAAATAATAAATAAACCCAAGATTTAAAGATAACAGCGAAACTTGATAACCATTATTAATAAAATCGCCTTTACTCGGTTTAATAATGCCAGCCATTAGCCTAAGTAAAGTACTTTTACCAACGCCATTGCGACCAATAATACCTAAGGTTTCACCTGGGTATAAATCAAATGAAACATCTTTGAGTGCCCAAAAAGGTTTACCAAATACACCACGGTTGCTTTTATAATAAACGCCAACGTTTTTTAAAGATAAAACCGGTAAATTTTGTTGAGTGATCATTGCTATTTGAATCTAAATTTAGAAAGGTGGGGAATTAACACCGGATCGGCCAGTTGAGACTACAGTTTGGTATGCGCACTCACCGGCAATATTCAGGGTGCTATTGAAGATTTTCAGTTTGTCGTTGAGCACATCTAAGGATAAGGCAAGTCAGTTAGTTAGAACGTCAAGGCTGGTTATTCGGGCAACAGTAATGCGACTGAGTGGTAGCAGTGACTACTATTATGACTGCAGTCCTTACGATTCTAAGTCTAATAAATTATCTGGTTTGATTTCCTCAGCCGGTTTGAGTCCATTTGCTGCCGCTAGAGCAGCACCAATAATACCAGCTTGATTTAATAAATGAGCGGGAACAATTTGGGCACGGGTTTGTAATAGGGGTAAAAATTTTTCATGTTTTTTGCTAACACCACCCCCAATAATAAATAAATCTGGCCAAAATAATGCCTCCATTCGTCCTAAAAATTCATTGACTCGTTTAGCCCATTGTTTCCAAGCGAGATCTTTTTGACTACGGATCAAATCAGAAGCTCTATGTTCTGCCTCTTTACCGCGGATTTCCATATGCCCAAATTCGGTGTTAGGAACTAATTGTCCATTAACAAAGATAGCACTCCCAATCCCGGTACCAAAAGTATGTATAATGACGGTTCCTAAATGGTTTTTTCCGGCGCCAAAGGTCATTTCCGCAATCCCAGCCGCATCGGCATCATTTAATAGTAAGGTAGGACAACCCGTCTTTTCTGCAATTAATTTTGAGCCATCAATGCCAAGCCAAGATTGGTCAATATTAGCGGCAGTATAGATGACACCTTGTTTAATAACGGCCGGAAAAGCACACCCGATTGGTCCATGCCAATTAAAATGAGTTACCAGTTCTGCCACAACTTCGGCAATGGCTGTTGGTACTGCGGGTTGAGGCGTAGGAATTCGGTGACGTTCTGCCATGAGTTCTCCCGTGTTAATATTAACGGGTGCACCTTTAACACCTGAGCCACCAATATCAATACCCAGTATTTCCATAATCGTCTCCCAGTTTCCAATTATTAAACAGCCTAGTTCCTACAGACAAAATAAAGATAGGATAATACAATTATCAAATTTATCTTCCTTTCAAAGGAAGCCTTCAAATGGTACATACGAGCAGTGCCAGTCAAATTAAATGAAATGTAACTCACCATTGTAGAAGAAATCAGTCATTATCGTCAACGACCTCACTCACGGATCAGCCATTCTTATCTTGAAAAAGGAGGGAAGATTTTTTAGTAATCAGACGGTTGTTCTCCCGTTCCCCCCTTTGAAAACATCCGAAAAACCCCTGCCAAGTACGAAAGAACCTCTCTCGTTATAAGTCACCCTTACCCATCTGTAATAGAAATTCTAATAATGCTTTTTGTGAGTGTAATCGATTTTCTGCTTGTTCCCAAACAACGCTTTGGGGACCATCAATAACTTCAGCACTGACTTCTTCACCCCGATGAGCCGGTAAACAATGCAAAAATACCGCATCGGGTTTGGCTAAAGACATTAATTGCTGATCAACATGATAAGTTTTAAACACTTGTGCTCGTACATTATGCTGTTCTTCTTGTCCCATACTCGACCACACATCAGTTGTGACCAGATCAGCTCCTTTAACTGCTTGCCTCGGATCCGTAGTAATCGTGACATAACGCTGAGTTTTCGCAATTAAGTCAGCATGAGGTTGATATTCAGGAGGACACGCAATCACTAATTCAAACTCAAATTGATAGGCGGCTAACATGTAAGAATGGCACATGTTATTCCCATCTCCTATCCAAGCGACTCTTTTACCTTGAATATCTTGTCGATGCTCAATATAAGTCTGGATATCAGCTAACAACTGACAAGGATGATGCAGGTCAGTTAAGGCATTAATCACCGGCACTTTAGAATATTTAGCAAATAATTCAATATTATGATGAGCATAAGTTCTAATCATGACACAATCGACCATACTCGATAAGACTCTAGCCGTATCTTCAATCGGTTCACCACGTCCTAATTGGGTATCACGTGGCGAAAGAAAAATAGCATTACCTCCGCCTTGATACATGGCGGTTTCAAACGAAACTCGAGTACGGGTAGAAGATTTCTCAAAAATCATGGCAAGTACTTTGTTTTTAAACGGCTCATAGCGTGTACCCGCATAGTGCATTGCTTTGAGTTCAATAGCACGTGCGATAAGCTGTTTTAATTCAACTATTGAAAAATCTAACGTTGTCAGGAAATGACGTGGAGCCATAAACATCTCCTTTAATGGATAACGGGAGAGTTGAAAAATTCTCGTAGCAATTGACTAACCGTGGTTATGATTTCATCCGCTTGAGCATCACTGATAATCAAAGGCGGTAATAAACGAATTACACGTTCAGCCGTGACATTAATTAATAAGCGATGTTCAAGTGCTTTACTCATTAAAGGATAACCCGGTCGATCCAGTTCAATCCCTATCATTAACCCTTTGACACGAATTTTCCTTACCCCACTTATACTTGCTAATGCTTTCGAGAATCCATCATAAAAACGTTGACTGAGTGCTTGGACACGGGGTAATAGATTTTCTTGTTCAATGGTTTGAATCACGGCGAGTGCGACTCTACAAACCAGTGGATTACCGCCAAAAGTCGAACCATGGTGACCGGGTTGGAAAATCGCCGCCGCTGGACCACGTGCTAAACAAGCGCCTATCGGTACACCATTCCCCAGTCCTTTGGCTAGACTTAATACATCAGGAAGAATCCCGGTTTCCTGATAGGCGAACCATTGCCCAGTACGCCCCATTCCCGTTTGAATTTCATCCAGCATTAATAACCATTGATGACGGTCACAAAGCGTGCGCAAGTTAAGAAGATAATCGGGATCCGGAATAACGATACCCCCTTCACCGGTTACCGGTTCAACTAATATCGCAACAATTTCAGAATGTTGTTCAGCAAGTTGCGCTATCGCATCAATATCATTATAGGGTACGCGAATAAAACCAGGCATTAGCGGAGCAAAGCCAGCTTGCATTTTGGGATTACCCGTCGCAGTCAAAGTCGCTAAAGTCCGTCCATGAAATGAACCCTCGGTAACAATGATAGTGGGTAAGTCTATACCACGGCTATGTCCATACAAACGAGCAATTTTAATGGCTGCTTCATTGGCTTCGGCACCGGAGTTACAAAAAAAAGCGCGATCCAGATTGGTTATTTGTATCAATGCGTCCGCGAGCGCTTGTTGATGCGCAATCCCGTACAGGTTAGACGTGTGCAAAAGTTGCTGAGCTTGCTGGCAAATTGCAGTGGTAATCGCCGGATGAGCATGTCCTAAACCACAGACCGCTATCCCCGCAATCGCATCTAAATAACGAGTTCCTTGGGTATCCCATAGCCACGCACCTTCCCCTTTGACAAAAGTGACCGGTAAACGGGCATAATTAGACATCAAAGTCATTGGCATGGTGTAGTTATTCCTAAAATGAAAAAGCAGTCCGGATGGACTGCTGTCAACACGGGTTATTACTCAGCAAATCGCTCACTTGGCTAGGTTATTTCTAGTCCATACTCAAATTATCGTGATCGATTTGCTTGTCATTAACTTGATTCACTCAAGCTGTCAGTTGTAGCACTGTGCTTGAGTAAAAAAAATTTAATTAATCAAAAAATTGCTGACTAAACTTAATTTCATGTTCTTTACCTTTATTTTCTGGATCGACTTTCACAGTAAAATTAAAAGTTTCCTCGTTAGTCACTTTAAAGGTAGCAATGTAGTAAATCGCTTTTGAATCCGCTTCCCCTTCTTCAATTTTGCGCAGATCGAGCGTTTTTAACTGTTCAGCTAAATTGACTGCTTGAGCTGTGACTTTAGCAACGACAGCTTCGGTTTGAGCCGATTTGTCATCTTTATTTTTGCGCACCACGACATTGAGTACGGCTTGGTTTTTGCTGCGAACGATTTTATAGCTATGAGCCACTTCCGCCGGGAGTATTTCGCTACTGAAAACATTGTAGTGAATAATGTAACCATCATCTGTTTTTAACTCATTAGCGATTACACCTAAGCTAATTAGCCATAACACTAGACCGGTTAGGGTTGAATACCAAATAGTTTTAACACACATCATTTTCTCCAGGTTGGTTGCCATAAAAAGCGTTACTTTCAACTGATGACAATGAATCAGTTGTTATTGTTAAACCTAATTGTTTTAGCGGCACTTGCCATAGCGCCTCTATAACGATAGGTAAATCCGGTCGCAAGGACAAAGTCAGTTGACGAGGATTTTGGATAAATTGTAATAAAGGATTGAGTACATTGCTACCTATTTCCACTTGAGTAGAACTCAAATCCTTGCTTAATTGAGTTATCAAAGTTTGTTTAAAATCAACCAACGTCATTTTATTACGTTGTGCTAGCCATGTGAATACTCGATTAAAGAACTCATTATCTCGGTAACTGAATTTTAAATCAATCAATTGAACTGATTTTAAAGCGGCAGTAGTCCATTGCTGAGGCGGGGGCAGATGATTTAATTCGAGGATAAAATTGAAATTACCCCACGCCGGGGCAGTTATCATACTGGTTATGGAAACTTTTTCTGAACTCGTTTTCACTTTAATATCGATGTCAGCATTCAGGTTAAGATAGCCTAAACTGCGTAATTCCTTAGCGGTAAGATAATAAGGTGCATAACCCAGACTAGTCACAATGATTGGGGGTGGTGAACTGGTGTCCTTGATGGCGTATTGTAAATTTTTTAGACTCACTTGAATATCGGTAGGCCATTGAGTTAATTCATAGAATTGATAAGCTTTTTGAAGATGTATCGTATCGATATGTAGCGATTCATCGTTGTTTAATAAGGTTAAATCTAAATTTTTCAGAATAACCGAACCGAGCCATGAAGTGCGAATATCAGCATAATCCACGTTGACTTTATTGGCTACCGCTTGGATTGAGGTATTCAACTCTTGACGTAATAAGTAGTCAATATAAGCCTTAGTGCCACCCAAAGTCGCTGATAATACCATTAAGATAGTTAAAACCCAGTTTTTTAGCTTAAACATGTTAGATTAAATGTTGCCCGGTTTGAACGAAATAAATCTTGCTCATACTAATAAGTTAAGCTATTTTTGCCAAGTATCACTATTAAAGCGCTCCCGACACCTTTCTTTATTTTTCTAGTGGTGGACATTGGCTTAACACGAGAGAATTCCTCGTCAAAGTCTTAACTTCCTTATGCTTCTTATGATTGTGAACACTTGTGGTACAGTCATAATGGCCGTAAAATACCAATATTTATAAATACGTTATTTATTGTCAACGGTCTTCAACAGCAAGATGTTGACCAATCTGAACAAGTACATCTTCAATCGAATTGTCTAAAGATTTATCTTTGGCTTAAGATTGAACACTGAGTTATTTACGGAGATTATTTTGAGACACGCGGCCTTGTTAGCTTTGGCAGATGGCAGTTTGTTTTACGGTGAATCAATCGGGGTTGCCGGACAACGTGTCGGTGAAGTGGTTTTTAATACCGCCATGACGGGTTACCAGGAAATACTCACTGATCCTTCCTATTATCAACAAATTGTGACGTTAACTTATCCTCATATCGGTAATGTCGGTGTTAATCAGGAAGATCAAGAATCACCACAGGTTTTTGCGGCTGGTCTCGTTATTCGGGATTTACCGTTACTAGAAAGTAGTTGGCGAGCGGAAATGGCGTTAGAAGATTATTTAAAACTTCATCAAGTCGTGAGCATTGCCGGAATCGATACCCGCCGTCTCACTCGATTATTACGAGAACAAGGCGCGCAAACCGGTTGCCTCGTGGCGAGTGAACAGATTGATGCCCAGGCAGCGATTCAATCAGCCAGAAATTTTGGCGGTTTGCAAGGTCAAGATCTCGCTAAAGAAGTATCTACGCAACGAAGTTATCTTTGGGAAAACGGTTTATGGTCTTTACCCGATCAACAGTTAAAACCAGCCCCTCAACAATGGCAAGTCATCGCTTACGATTTTGGGGTTAAGCATAACATTCTTCGGCACCTAGTCAATAGCGGTTGCCAAGTGACCGTAGTTCCAGCGCAAACCCCGGCTCATGAAGTACTTCAATTAAAACCTCATGGCGTGTTTTTATCCAATGGGCCAGGCGACCCCGAAGCTTGTCATTATGCGATTACGGCGATTAAAGAAATTGTTGCAACGGGTACGCCCGTATTTGGGATTTGTTTAGGCCATCAATTATTAGGTTTAGCCAGTGGTGCGAAAACCATTAAAATGAAATTTGGTCATCATGGTGCCAATCATCCGGTTCAAGATTTAGCTTCGCGGCGGGTGCTGATTACCAGCCAAAATCATGGTTTTGCCATTGATGAATTCAGCTTACCTGCCTGCTTACAAACCACGCATCGTTCTTTATTTGATGGTTCCTTACAAGGAATCCGACGTACCGATAAACCGGCCTTTGGTTTTCAAGGACATCCAGAAGCGAGTCCAGGTCCTCATGATATCGCGGCTCTCTTTGGGCAATTTATTGAATTAATGAAATCTTCTTAACCGTTATCAGTGAACCATTAACTCTCAATAACTGATAACTGACAACTGATAATTGAACCATGCCAAAACGTACTGATTTAAAAAATATTTTAATCATCGGTGCCGGCCCCATTGTGATTGGTCAAGCCTGTGAATTTGATTATTCCGGTGCTCAAGCCTGTAAAGCATTACGAGAAGAAGGCTATCGAGTTATTCTCGTGAATTCTAATCCAGCGACGATTATGACTGATCCAGACATGGCTGATGCCACTTATATTGAACCGATTCGCTGGCAAACCGTTGCCCAAATTATTGAACGCGAACGTCCGGATGCTTTATTACCTACGATGGGGGGGCAAACGGCCCTTAACTGTGCCTTGGATTTAGTGCGCGAAGGAATTTTGGCGCAATTCCAAGTAGAACTGATCGGGGCTTCCATTGAAGCGATTGAAAAAGCAGAGAATCGCGAAAAATTTCGTACCGCTATGCGCCATATCGGTTTGGAAATGCCACGCTCTCTGATTGCCCGTAGCTTAGAAGAAGCGCTGTTAGCGCCAAATGAACTCGGTTTTCCATTAGTGATTCGACCCTCGTTTACTTTAGGGGGTACCGGCGGTGGTATCGCTTATAATCGGGAAGAATTTACCGCTATTTGTGAAAATGGTTTGGAATTATCGCCGATTCATGAATTACTTATCGAAGAATCAGTTCTGGGCTGGAAAGAGTTTGAAATGGAGGTGGTACGCGATCATCAGGATAATTGTATTATCGTTTGCTCCATAGAAAATCTTGATCCCATGGGAATCCACACTGGGGATTCGATTACCATTGCTCCCATCCAAACGTTGACGGATAAAGAATACCAACTCATGCGCAATGCGGCGATAGCGGTATTGCGGGAAATTGGGGTGGATACCGGGGGTTCTAACGTCCAATTTGCGGTTAATCCTCAAGATGGGCGAATGGTGATTATCGAAATGAATCCCCGCGTATCACGTTCTTCGGCTTTAGCTTCCAAAGCGACCGGATTTCCGATTGCTAAAGTCGCTGCTAAATTAGCCGTTGGTTACACGCTTGATGAACTGGCCAATGAAATCACCGGAGGGATCATCCCAGCGTCATTTGAACCCACGCTCGATTATGTCGTCACTAAAATACCCCGCTTTACTTTTGAGAAATTTCCTCAAACCGAGCCCATCTTAACAACCCAAATGAAATCCGTCGGTGAAGCGATGGCGATTGGTCGCACTTTTCAAGAATCTTTACAAAAAGCCTTGCGTAGTCTAGAAACTGGCGTAAATGGCTTAGATGAATGCCTCGATCCGCACTTAGATCCGACTTCAGATGCCGTACGCGATGTTCTCCGTCATCAGTTGAAAAATCCCGGTCCCGAGCGGTTATGGTACATTGCCGATGCGTTTCGCGCCGGGTGGTCGGTGGAAGATGTGCATGAATTCACTGCCATCGATCCGTGGTTTTTAGTCCAAATTGCTAATTTAGTGGATGAGGAATCTAGCCTCTGTATTGGCTGTATAGAAAACATGAGTGCTGAGCAACTGCGTGCCTTAAAACGGAAAGGTTTTGCCGATCAACGTTTGGCAGACTTATTAGAAGTCAGTGAGAAAACGATTAGAGAACTGCGTCATCGTCACCAAGTTCGACCGGTGTTTAAGCGCGTCGATTCCTGTGCGGCTGAATTTGCTGCCACCACCGCTTATCTTTATTCCACTTATGAAGAAGAATGCGAAGCGCAACCCACCTCACGTCATAAAATCATTGTCCTGGGTGGTGGACCTAATCGGATTGGCCAAGGAATTGAATTTGATTATTGTTGTGTGCAGGCGGCATTAGCTTTACGAGCAGATGGCTATGAAACCATCATGATTAATTGTAATCCGGAAACAGTGTCTACCGATTACGATACTTCGGATCGACTGTATTTTGAACCACTGACGTTAGAAGATGTTTTAGAAATTATTGCCTTAGAACAACCACTGGGCGTTATTGTTCAGTATGGTGGACAAACCCCACTGAAACTGGCTCGCGCTTTAGCGGCAGCGGGTGCGCCTATCATTGGTACCAGTTCGGATTCGATTGATTTAGCCGAAGATCGGGAGCGGTTTCAACAACTTATTCAAAAACTGGGCCTACGTCAACCACCGAATCGAACCGCGCGTACTGAAGCAGATGCTTTAATCCTGGCAGAAGAAATTGGTTATCCCCTAGTGGTTCGACCTTCCTATGTGTTAGGGGGGCGCGCTATGGAAATTGTCTACAATAAAGATGATCTCAATCGTTACATGCGACAAGCCGTAGCAGTTTCTAATGCTTCGCCAGTATTGTTAGATCGCTTTTTAGATGATGCCATCGAAGTCGATGTCGACGCGGTCTGTGATGGCAAACAAGTTTTAATTGGTGGTATTATGGAGCACATTGAACAAGCCGGCATTCATTCTGGCGATTCAGCGTGTTCTTTACCTCCCTATGGCTTGTCCGCGATGATTCAAGACCAACTCCGTGAGCAAATGACCCGGATGGCGATGGCTTTAAATGTGGTAGGATTAGTCAATGCCCAGTTTGCGATTCAACACCAAACGATTCATGTTTTAGAAGTCAATCCACGGGCTTCACGCACGGTACCCTTTGTATCCAAAGCCACCGGCTTATCACTCGCCCGGATTGCAGCACGTTGTATGGTTGGGCAAAGTTTAAAGCAACAAGGTTTCACGCAAGAATGTATTCCCAATTATTACTCAGTTAAAGAAGCCGTGTTTCCTTTTGCTAAATTTGCGGGAGTTGATCCACTTTTGAGTCCAGAAATGAAATCAACCGGCGAAGTGATGGGGATTGGGCGTAGTTTTGGGGAAGCTTTTGCGAAATCACAACTCGCTGCCGGGAGTGATTTACCGCGTTCGGGGATTGCTTTTTTAAGTGTGCGTGACACGGATAAACTAGCAGCCGTTGATATTGCTCGCGAATTAGCTGCGCTGGGTTTTGAAATACTCGCTACTCGCGGGACTGCTCAAGCTATCCAACAAGCGGGCATTGCGTGTACCGTCATTAACAAAGTGCTTGAAGGCAGACCTCATATTGTTGATCGGATCAAAAATGATGAAATCAGTTTTATTATTAATACCACCGAAGGTAAACAAGCGATAGCTGATTCTTACACGATTCGTCGAATGGCATTACAGTATAAAGTTACCGCCACGACGACGATTGCCGGTGCCCGAGCCAGTGTCTTAGCACTAAAAACCCTGGATACGAATAAAGTTAATCGTTTACAAGATTTACATAAAGAATTACAAGGTGCAACAGCAGCATGAATAAATCACCCATAACCGCCCAAGGCGCACAAAAGTTGCGCGACGAACTACATGAATTAAAAACCATTAAGCGACCTCAAATCATTCAAGCCATTGCGGAAGCCCGTGCTCATGGTGATTTGAAAGAAAATGCCGAATATCATGCCGCCCGTGAACAACAAAGCTTTATTGAAGGTCGAATTGTCGAAATTGACAGTAAGCTAGGTAATGCGGAGATTATTGAGGTCACGAAGATCAACGCCGGGGGTAAAATTGTTTTTGGCGCCACGGTTGATTTGATGAATGTCGATACAGAAGAGAAAGTTACTTATCAAATTGTGGGTGAAGACGAAGCCGATATCAAAGCGAATTTGATTTCAATTAGTTCCCCCATTGCGCGTGCTCTAATTGGTAAAAAAGAAGGTGATATTGCCGTGGTAAATGCGCCCAGTGGTAAGAAAGAATATGAAGTGTTAGATATCAAATATATCTAGTGTCGAGTGGGTTAGTGTGCACTCGAATGCCTAAAATTTTTGTTTATGGTACCTTAAAAAAAGGTCAAATTAACCATCATTTATTATGTGGTCCTCGAGGCAGTTCGCGAATCGCCCCCCTACCCGCCACTGCACCAGGCATCGTGCTACATGCCGGACCCCATTATCCCCTCGCTATTCGCGGGCAAGGACAAGCGATTGGTGAGGTTTACACTATTACGGAATCTGTCTTAAAAAAACTCGACGTGTTAGAAAATCATCCCAATGATTACCATCGAGAAATAACGCCCGTTATTATGGCTCAGGGTCATCGCCTTCTGGTCTGGATTTATCTTCACAACCAAGCTTATTATTATCCTAAAATTACCACCGGTCTCTGGCAGCCCAAACAGAACCAACGGTATTTTTCTCGATATTCAATTTAGAGTGGCCTTATCAGGGCATTTCGCGGGGCGCTAACTTGGCAGAACGTTTAAAAACTAGCTTTGGGGTACTTAACCATGTCTAAGCGGCTTTCTAAAACTAAACCACAGCGGCAAAAGCATCCAGCGTCCCCGGTTACTACAGCAGTCTCACCAAACTTAGATAAAATACTGAACAATCAGGGTATTAATTTCGCTCAGCGGGGTGAATTTGCTCAAGCGGCTACTTACTTCCAACAAGCGATTGCTTTAAATCCAACCGAAGCAGAATTTCACAATAACTTGGGCATTGCTTTAACTGAACAAGGTAAACCAACCGAAGCCATTGCTTGCTATCAACAGGCGCTGACCTTAAATCCCAATTATGCTCAAGCTTACTATAACTTAGGCAATACATTTAAAGAACAATGTCAATTTGAGCAAGCGGCAGAAGCCTACCGACAAGCAATCAATTTAAATCCCAATATCGCTGCTATGCACCTAAATTTAGGCAATGTACTTCAGGAACAAAACCAATTTGCTGAAGCCATCGCTTGTTATCAACGGGCATTAGCCTTAAATCCAATTAATGCGCATATCTATCTTAATTTTGGGATTGCCATGAGGAGACAAGGTAAATTTATTGATGCACTTGATTGGTTGCAACGGGCATTGGCTTTTAATAAAAATCTCGCCGAAGCACATTATAATTTAGGTTTAGTCTTGAAAGAACGCGGTCAACTGGATCACGCAGTAGAATGTTATCAACAGGTTATCGCGTTAAAACCAGATTATCCGAGTGTCCATAAACAATTAGCCGCTGTTTTCCAGCAACAAGGTCAATTAAGCCAAGCGATTGAATATTATCAACAAGCGCTGACTTTAACACCTGACGATCTGGGGATTCATCAAAGTTTGTGTTCAACCTTAATAGAACAGGGTAATGTTGAAGAAGCTTTACAGAAAATAAAAGCATTACAAACCCAAGATCAAATTCCGATTCTGTTACTCTTGAATTATCTTAACGAATTAACGCCAGCGGCTATTTTTTCTGCCCATCAACGATTTAACGAGAAATACGCGTTGCCTTTAGCCCAGTTGATTCAGCCTCACTTAAATGATCGCCAGCCCCAGCGAAAATTGAAAATTGGCTATGTCTCCGCTGATTTTCGGACGCATTCGGTGGCGTTTTTTATTGAACCCATTCTCGCTCACCATGATCATCAACAGTTTGAAATTGTTTGTTACTACAATGAGCGACACGATGATTTTATCACCAGACGGTTGCAATCTTATGCCGATCATTGGGTTAACTGTGTAGAGTTAACTGATACCGATTTAGCAGCAAAAATTAGGCAAGATCAGATTGATATTTTGGTTGATTTGTCTGGGCATACTAGTGGATATCGGTTATTGGTCTTTGCGAGAAAACCAGCGCCAATACAAGTAACTTATCTCGGTTATCCCACGAGCACCGGATTAACGACTATTGACTACCGTATAACGGATGGTTGTGTTGACTCGCAAGGGAATGAGCCGATCAATTCAGAGACACCGCTGAGGATGTCCAACAGTTATTTTTGTTACCAGGTTTATGACCAAACTCCTCCAGTTAATCCGCTCCCAGCGGTGGATAAAGGTTACATTACCTTTGGTTCATTTAACAACTATGCCAAATTGAACTCTAAACTTTTTGAGCTTTGGGCACAGGTACTGTGTGTTGTTGCTGATTCCAAGCTATTAGTGAAAGCTAAAAGTTTTCATGATCCCAACCTACAACAAGATTTTCAAAAACAATTCGCGCGTTTGGGTGTTGAAGCCGAGCGGTTAATTATACTTAACTTGGCACCTTCTACCTATAGCCATCTAGAAACTTATCATCAAATTGATATCGGATTAGATAGCCATCCTTATAATGGCGCCACGACGACTTGTCAAGCGCTATGGATGGGCGTACCGGTGGTGACTTTAGTAGGAGAAAGACACGCTTCCCGAATGGGACTGAGTATTTTGTCCGCAGTGGGTTTAACTGAACTGATCGCTTACACTCCAGAAGAATATGTGGAGATTTGCGTTAAATTAGCTAATGATCTTGATTATTTACAACAATTACGTGCTCGCTTGCGCACTCAAATGCAAGCTTCTCCTTTGATGGATGGCAAGCAGTTTACTCAGCATTTAGAAGCGACTTATCGACAAATGTGGGAAAAGTGGTGTGCAACGACTACCGTCGTTAAATACACTTAATTCATTGATTATATTAGAATTTATGCCTTTACTACGGGGTAAAGCACCCTCATCTTCTACAGCATTTTGCCCACTATCAATGGGCTATGACGAGGAAATGGTGGGCAACGCGTCGCTTTTACCCACGCTACAAACTATTAAGTTAAGCAATTTGATCTCCCTCTTCCAGCGAGAGAAGAGAAGTTTTCCTTAATTTAATAGCATTGCCGCGTTGCCTACCCAACAAGGCTTACAACCTATTGATGTTTATCTCCTTCTACTTTTTCTAAATCGGTTTTACTATAAATCGTTAAGTTAGCCTGCTGAAATTCAGCATTTTGAGGAATCAATAATTTAACACTGTCAATCCAATCGAGATCAATTGTCGCGGTTGATAAACGGCAATCTAAAAGATGTCCACCCTGTTGTTTATCCGCCGAAATAAAATGTAAATGATAGCCAGGGACATTAAGTTTATCCATATAATCGGGAAACCAATATCCAACCAACGTTCCGGTTATTTTTTTCCATTCAAACACGGGCTGATGGGTGACCGCTTCTACCGCTGGTGGATAAGGTTTACTTTGTTTTGGCACGCTACGAACTTTGAGATAGTCAAAAATCCCGGTTATTTTTAAGCCATAAGGACGATTACGACTCGGTAAATATTGATCAAGCCGGCTTTGTAACTGTTCGTAGCTTTAGCAATCATTTCTCCATCAAGACCATTAAAAGTACCAAAACCAAAATCTCCAAACTGCTTTAACTGTTTAAAAGTCGTATCACCATCATAAATACCCTTTAATAAGGCTTGAATGGTAGAAACCTGAACCACCGTTGAATCATTAACTGGTTTTTTTTCGGTGGCTTGAACAGTAAGCGTTGCTGGTAGATAGCAGCACAGAATAACTAGCGCTTTTCTAAAAAGATATTTTATTTTTCCATATTTCATAATTGATACCCGTCAGATAAGATAGCCAACTTAGGCGATTTTACTTCATTTTTCTCAATCATTATGTTTGAAAGAAATCAATTTTTACAAGACTTATCCGCTTGGATAGGTTTTATTTTGATAGTCATCCCGTTTTTACCTATTTTTGGTTTTGCTATGCTAGGAATAGTGATGATTGGACTGTTGGTGGAAAAAATTGAATCCTTGGTTCAATCATCACCCGCGGTTATCATTATTTGTCCCACCTTAACCGATTTCACTGCTCAATTAGGTCATTCTCATTCTTTGGGTTGGTTGTCAAAAGCGGCTCGCCTTCAATCCATCCAATTTGGACAGGATCCCTATATCAATGGTGTACCGCTACCCCATAACTCAGCCGTATTTTATGGTAGAGAACGAGAATTACAAGGCACCTTGGCAGAATTACGTAAACCAGAAACACCTGGAAATGTTAGTATTATTGGTGAACGGCAAATCGGTAAATCTTCCTTACTTAATCAAATATATCAAGCACTCGCAACAGAAAACCAACTGGTCAGTATTCATACTACCACACAAAATTGGAGCGTTGACGGTCAAGCCGATTTTTTTACTCATTTACATCAAGCCATTACTGAAGCTTTAACCATACCGATCGAATCACCGGTAATGGATTATGCTCATTTTCAAGATTTTATTCGTCATTATGCCGATACTTATCGGTTTGTTTTGCTCATTGATGAATTTGACCGCATGACGCGCAATGATTATTTTGATGAGGTATTTTTTAGAAATTTACGTGCTTTAGGTGAACGACCTGAATATAATTTTGCTTATGTGTTAGCGAGTTATGCGCCTTTATGTGACATCTGTCATCAAGGGGATGTTCAAGAATCCAAATTTTGGAATATTTTTGGTACCCATTACATTTTGGGATTATTAGCAGAACCAGAAGCCAAACAGTTAATCGTAGAACCGTGGCAACGGAGTTTAGCTGCTGACTTTTCCCCCTTAGCTGACCTATTTTACTATTCTGGTCATCACCCGGCTTTGATTCAATTGCTCGCCTCAGAATATTGGAAAGCAGTTTATTATGGCTGGGATATTGACACCGATTCCCTTCAACCCATGCTACGGGAACACTATCTCGATTTATGGCAAAATCGCAGTGAAGCTGAACGACAATTACTATTAAAATTAGCGCATTATGATAATGTTCCGAACAATAATACTACTTTAATTGCTTTACGCCAACGTGGTTTGGTTAATAGTCAGAACAGATTATTTGCTCCCTTTTTTGAATCCATCCTGTTTGATAATGAAATTTGATATTACTCGACTTCATCAATTGATAAGCCAGGTAGGGTGCGTTAGGCGTCAATCAGCCGTAACGCACTCTAACCTAGTTAGATTGAAAGCGATTCTGGTCTAGTTGAGAATGGAAAAATCCCCCCTAACTCCTCTTTGTCAAAGAGCGATATGACCAGACCGATTTCGTTTGGTTGAGGTATTTATTAGCTTAAGCTGATTCTTAGTGCCGCTGCGGTTGCCAAAGGCGCCAGTGTTAAAGATAAGGTCAATAATGCGCCTAAAAAGTAAAGTTGTCCGGCTACCGGAAAACCTCTTGCTGCTTCATTGACAGCGCCAGCAGCGAAAATTAATACGGGAATGTATAAAGGGAGTACTAATAAAGATAATAATATTCCACCACGTCGCAGACCTACCGTTAAAGCGACGCCTACTGCGCCAACGAGACTTAAAATAGGGGTGCCTAAACTTAAAGTCGCTATTAAAGTGAGTAGGGTCGTGTCGGGTAAAAATAATAAAATACCTAAAAAAGGGGCTAGGAGTATTAAGGGTAAGCCGGTAATAAGCCAGTGTGCTAACACTTTGGCAATGACGAATAAGGGTAGAGAATGCGACGATAGGGCCAATTGTTCTAAAGTACCATCCTCAAAATCAGAACGAAATAAGCTATCCAGTGATAACATCGCTGCTAATAAAGCAGCAACCCAAATAACGCCAGGTGCAATCACTTGCAAATCTTTTGATTCTGGTGAAATGCCCAATGGAAATAGACTGATTACTATAATGAAAAATAATAGCGGATTAGCCAGTTCTGAACGGTGGCGATAGGCGAGAGTTAAATCGCGTTTTAGTAAAATATAACCATAGGATAATTCTGGAATCATATTAATATTCTTCATCCCGATTATTATTTTGAAATTCAGCATTATCGCTTTTTTCTTTACTTAAGGATTTATCATTACCATTGGTAACTTCATCATTGCTATCAATTTTTTCCCTATCTAATCGGTGATCTTTATTTGCTCCATTATCATTTGAAGGTTCATTACTATCAGGATTGGTTTTATCTATTATTGGAGATTTTTTCTCTTCTAATGGGGGTGCGGCATTTTCTTCATTATGATCTTGAAAGGCATCACTTTTCGTTGCTGGTGTTTGGGTAGTTGGTTTACTCTCACTTTCGGTCGCCTTGGCGTTATTTTTTAATTCTGCGTCAATTTTGTCCTCTACGGGTTGGTTAGTAGCTGTTGCAGAAATTAACTGACCGGCTTTGAATTCTAACTCGTTAAGGGTATAAAGCTCATTTTCAAATTCAAGTTGTTTGGGTTGGCGATCAGCTAACACGAGAATACCTTTACCAGAACGTTTACCCTCTTCGAAATAGCCTTCATATCGATCTCCACCACTCGAGATATAAATTCCCAGACCGGTTCTTTTGCCTTCAGCGAAAGCACCTTCATAGACTTCTCCATCTGCCCAAGTTAATTTACCTTTACCATGACGTTGACCTTTAAAGAAATCCCCTTCATAACGATCACCGTTAGCCCAAGTGTAAGTGCCTTTACCATGACGTTCATCATTAACGTATTCGCCTTCATAACGATCACCGTTGGACCAGACATAGGCACCAATACCATGACGTTTACCAGCCATAAAATCCCCGGTATAGCGCTCACCATTGGGCCAAATATAGATTCCCTTCCCAGTGCGCTCCTTGTTAAGGTATTTTCCTTCATAAGAGTCGCCATTAGGCCACTTGAATAAGGTCTGTTCACTGGGAAGATTAGCATCAGCAACATTATCTTGAGGTTCAAGCGGTGCTTTCTTTTCAACGATTTTTGGGGTCGCCTCAATTAATTTAGCCGGTTTATCTTCTAGTTTGGCAACAGTTAACTTTTGCTCAGGGATGGGTTCATTTTTAGCTATGGTTTCTTCTTTGGTTTCTTCTTTAGCTTTCGCCGGTTTTTCATCACCGGTTACCGTTGTTGCTATTTTTTCTTCTTCTTTTACTTTGGTATCTTCTGTGTCGGTCAATTTTTTGTCCGTTTCAACTGAATGATCCGGCTCAAAATCATCACTGAAAGCTTCTTCCATTACTTCTTTAGCAAGGCTTATTTTCTTATTCTGGTTGGCTGCTGTGGCTGAATCTTTTTCTAACTTGTCGTTAAGATTCTGTGGCGTTGTATTGACTTCCGCTTCTTTAAGTTTTTTTGTATCTGTTTGTAGTGATGCTGTTTTTTCCTCTGGTTTTTCTATACTATCTTTCATCGATTCAGTGTAAGTTACTGTTTCTTCTGGTTTTTCTATACTATTTTTCATCGATTCAGTGTCAGTTACTGCTTCTTCGGTTGGCTTTTCTGCTTTATTAGTTTCTGGCTTGGCTTTCTCTGGTTCTATTTTTTGAGCAGATTGTGTTACATTAACTTTATCTTCTCGTTGTTTGAGTTCAACTGTTGGTTTTTCTAAGGTTGCTTTTGGAGTTGAAACCGGGGTTTCAGATTTTAAGTTTGATTTAGATTGCTCTGGAGTGGTTTTAGCAGCACGAATTATTTTACCTTTACTTCGTTTACCGGCTACAAATTCACCTTTAAATTGATCACCGTTAGCCCAAGTATAAATACCTTCGCCATCGCGTTTATCCTCTAAGTATTCGCCGACATAACGATCCCCATTAACCCAAATATAAGTGCCATTACCATCACGGCCGCCTTCATAGAATTCACCTTGATAACGATCCCCATTAGCCCAAGTATAAACTCCTTTACCGGTTCGATTTTTACCTTCATATTCCCCTTCATAACAATCGCCATTAGACCAACAAACACTTTTCTTAACGATAGGTGCATCTTCTTCATCAAAATCTCCATCATCAGTGGCGGAAATCAGGGGGGGTGATTGAATGGCGATAAAGAAAACCGCCATTAAACTGACAATAAGTAAGTAATTTATCTTAGTCATTGAATAAAACCTCAGTTATTTAACAAAAAATGGCTTCACATTTATTAAGTTAAGTATATCGCGTTACTCGATAATTGCACCAAACACGCTTATTGCTAATAAGTAACGCTAAAATAATAAGTTGATCTTAAAAGATTAAAATTTCAGATGTCATTGTTACTTTCAGGAAGTGTGAATAATAATATCAATCCATTATAAGTAAGGTGTTCATATAAGCTTATACTTTAGTTGTTGTAACCTAATTATTTGGTCAAGCTGATTTTAATAGGTGAGTGTAGGGGCAAACTGACCTGTCTGCCCGTCACCATTGACTTGACCAAACTATTTTTATTATTCAGTCAGGTAAATAAAACCGATCACTATTAGTTAAATAGTCTAAGATGATGTTGATGAAATGTCGACCATCAAGCAGAGGAAAAAATGGCTGAGTTACACCGAATTCAGGTAAGCAATGGCTATTCCAGTCCTGATTTGAACAAACTACGGTGAGGTATTGAGGTATTATAAAATGAACAGTGGTGATGATAAATTAAGATTTCCTGACCACCCACGGTCTTTTCCTTAATTAATTAAGGGAAGTCATTGAATCAAAAGGGTGTCAGGTAAGTTAAGATAGATTAACCAAAGTCGCTTAATAATGAATAGGTAGATTAAGAAATCACACTATGTTACGCAAAAAAACCGCTTACACTTGTCAAAAATGTGGTGCTATTGTTCCTAAATGGGCTGGTCAATGTCCAGAATGTGGAGAATGGAATACGTTAGCAGAAACCATGATAGAAGAATCTGCTAGTAAATATCAAATTCGTACTGGTTATAGTGGCGCAACTGCTCATGTCTGTTTATTAGATGCCGTTGCTGGGATAGAAGAAGTTCGTACTTCTACTGGACTGTCAGAGTTAGATAGAGTGTTAGGCGGTGGTTTAGTGAATGGTTCAGTGGTTCTGATTGGTGGTGATCCGGGTATTGGTAAATCAACCTTGTTATTACAAACCCTGGCGACAATGAGTCAAACTGAAGTTAATTCACCACTTTATGTTACGGGTGAAGAATCACCTCAGCAAGTGAGATTACGTGCTCAACGGTTAGGTTTAGATGTTCATCGGGTCAAGTTACTCACCGAAACGCTAGTGGAAAGTATTTTAGAAGTCGCTAAACAAGAACAACCCAAAATTATGGTGATTGATTCTATTCAAACGATTCATACTGAGTTATTACAATCCGCTCAAGGTTCAGTGGCTCAAGTTCGTGAAAGTGCCGGACAATTAGTACGATTTGCTAAACAAGCCAATGTGGCGATATTTTTAGTTGGACATGTGACTAAAGAAGGTGCCTTAGCCGGACCACGTATTTTAGAACATATGGTTGATACCGTTTTATATTTTGAGGGAGATAGTGGAACTCGCTTTCGAGTGATACGGGCGATAAAAAACCGTTTTGGTGCCGTTAACGAGTTAGGGGTATTTAGCATGACCGATAAAGGGTTAAAAGAAGTCAGTAATCCTTCCGCTATTTTTTTGTCACGCCATGAAGAACAAGTCCCCGGTAGTGTTATTATGGTCACTCATGAAGGAACCCGACCGATGTTAGTTGAGGTACAAGCTTTAGTTGATGATTCAGCTACCCCTAATCCACGTCGAGTGGCTCTCGGGTTAGACCAAAATCGGTTAGCGGTGTTATTAGCGGTCTTACACCGACACGGTGGCATTGCAACTTATGACCAAGATGTTTTTGTTAATGTGGTTGGTGGGGTTAGAGTGAATGAGACTGGGGCAGATTTGGCGGTATTATTAGCGATATTATCGAGTTTGCGTAATGTGATTTTATCAAGAAGTTTAGTGGTATTTGGCGAAATTGGCTTAGCCGGGGAAATTCGTCCCGTACCGAATGGATTAGAACGATTACGTGAAGCGGCTAAACACGGTTTTAAGCGAGCCATTGTGCCTAAATCAAATGCACCCCAGGAAAAATTATCTGCTATTGAAGTTATTCCGGTTTGGCGATTAGTCGATGCCTTACACAGTGTTGCTATTTCAACCGTAACACCAGACGATGATTTGGTTACCAATGAACCCAATTAAACTCTGAGGCTAAAAAAAGCCACCTTTGGTTAAGTAACCAAGGTGACTAGGGTAGCACGGGAGAAAAAATGAAAAAATAACTAGTTATTGTCGTTCATGTCTTCAGCTGGGTTATCGAGCAGACGATGCAAACGACCTTCACCCTCTACACGTTCTAGAGGAACGTCTAGATAAACACGTTTACTCGCTTCGTCTTCAAAATAGATAGTAAGATCATTATAGTGGCTACCTTCTACGACGTAAGGACGACCTTCTAGATCTGGAATATCATATCCAGTAATTGGATCGGTGGTGCAGATTTGATGGAAGTGTGTCATGGTTATCTCCTCGCGACGAATTGACTGGAATTGTAAAGTATCTTTTAAAGTTGACAATTTATATCAACTATTATTACTTATAATTGGGGTGAAAGAAGATTTTTCAAGTCTTTTTTTTTGGCAGTTGTAGCCTTACTGCTATCAACTTAATGAATTCATCACTTTAGGGGATGATTTAATTTAATCGCACCCTAGGCAAGGATTGCCGACTGATCTAGCTTAACTTACAATACGAGCATAATAGTTTAACCATTGAGAATTAAGATGAATACAGAAAGTAGGTTTGCAATAGAGTTTGAGCAAAGTGGTGTAAGATTTTGGTTATGTACTGTGAAATGCAAACATTTAGCGCAGATAACCTACGTTGCTAGAAGAGGTGTTTCGACAGAAGAAGGTGCTGTCCAAAGATTATTGAACACTAGGAGAATTAAAAATATAAAAGAATTTGTGCTGGGGGGAGGCATATTTTCTAATGGTGTTGTCTTGAATTGGACTTCAGATAAATTATTCCGGTTTCAAAATAATCAATTAGAATTTGAGCTTAGTGAAGACATGGCGCAAATTATTGATGGGCAGCACCGAATTGAGGGTATCAAACAGGCATTATATCAAAAAACAGAGGTAGGTGAAATTGAAATACCCACCGTTTTTTCGCAAAAACAGCGTACAGATGTATGTGCAAAGATTTTCTTAAATATTAATACTGAACAACATCCTGTTCCAAAGAGTTTGGTTTATGACCTGTATTCGATTGCTTTCCCAGACAAAGATTATACGGTCGATAGAGCGAAAGATATAGCCGAGAGGTTGCATAATGACAATGATTCCCCTTATTATACATGGATTAAATTTCCGCGTGAAAACCGGACAAAAGGTGGAATACAGTTATCTACAATTATAACTAACTTGAAAAAGCTAGTTAAAAGAGAAGAAGGGGAGTTTGCCAAAGTTCAAGTTGAGAGTTTAGAGAGACAGGTATTACTGCTAAAAAATTACTTTTCTGTTTTCAAATCAGCTTACGGTCAAAATTGGAATAAGGTTCACAACCCTTTTATTTTTGCGGCTGGTTTTAATGCAGCGATAGAATTATTAGGCACGGGTTTATTACAACGTTGCTTTGCTAAAAAAAATTTTTCCCAAGAGATGTTTGAGTCGCTCTTGCAACTAGATAAAAATAAGTTGATTTATCAGTCAGAAGTAAAGGGACTCTCTGGTGAGGCTGCTAAAGATAAGATTAAAAGCAAACTTAAGGAGTTTATAGATAAACCCAGTTACCAGGAAGACGACTATAAGTGGTAATCTAGGAATTAAGAAAATAGTCTCATGCTAGTTTTTCATGAAGCAGCTTCCTTTTTGAAAAATTCGGGTTTTCTGCCTCATGACGAAAATAATCCCAAAGTTTTATCTAGTAATTATGTTCCATCTCTCACTGAAGCCTTACATAAAGATGCAGCCGGTTATTTGTACAATGGCGTATTGTCGGTTGGTACTGGTATAAAGTCCCTTTTGCAGAATAATTACGGCTGGGCAACGGTAAAACTCTATTATTCAGTATTCTATTTGGCAAGAGCAAAGTTGGCTATCAATGATTTTTGCATTCTTTACGAAGATTCAAAGCCATTTGTTCTGCTATTAAGGTTTAATGAAACCCTAAAAAAACCGAGTGCCTACATCAAAGGAATCTCTGCCAAACAATATGTCGGAACACATAAACTGGTTTTAACCCTCTTTCAACGTGAATTTAGTGGTGACTTATTATTAAGTAACAATATTGATGGGAAATCTCCGCTAGTATGGTTGATGGAACAAAGAGAGTTGATGAATTACAAAGCAGCAGTAATGCCAGACCCGGAAATACCCTGGCAGTATGCCGAAATTGCTACAAAACAGATTCGGCAATGGTTAAATATTTACCTTGATGATGAAATACCAATATATCCATTTGACCATGATCATGCTTGTCTTGCCTATCCAGTGCAATTTCTACTCAAGGTGATTGATGAATTCAACGATAGGGAAATTCCTTGCTCCTACTTGCAAGAAAACTCCAATTTTATTAAAAAGTTGTTTTCTGATAAATCCGGAGTTTTTAATGGTTTAGCGAATAAATTTAACTCCTTATAGTTCGGCATAAATACGTTCACAACAACATCTAATCGGCTAAAATCTCAAATAACTCATTGAATTAAAACTTAAAATTGATAAGGTGCCAGTTCTTTTCCCCAAGGCGGTATTAAAGTATGCTCAATTCCTAAATGATCAAGAATTCTTGCCACAATAAAGTCAACTAACTCACTAATATGATGGGGACGATGATAAAAACCAGGGTTGGCAGGTAAGATAACGACACCTAATTTGGCTAAACGCAACATATTTTCTAAATGGATTACCGATAAAGGCGTTTCTCTATGTACCAAAATAAGCTGACGTTGTTCTTTTAAGATGACATCGGCAGCGCGTTCAATCAAACTGCGGCTCAATCCATTAGCAATAGCGGCTAGGGTAGCGCTGGTACAAGGACAAATAACCATAGCTTGGGAAACTGCACTACCACTGGCGATGGGTGCTAACCATTGTTGTCGTCCCAATACTTGTAATTGTCCGGGTGCCGCTTGGTAATGTTCCGTTAATAGCGCTTGTATAGCAGAGGGGTGAGAAGGTAATTTCAAATCGGTTTCCATTTGAATCACCAGTTGTGCGGGTGCTGATATGAGCAGATAAACCGTTTGCTTGGCAACAATTAACTGTTCTAAGAGGCGTAATCCATAAACAGCACCCGAAGCACCGGTTATTGCTACCGTGATAGTGGGTTGCCTCATCTTATTTTAGCTGCAGTCAGATTAATGTTTCGCCACTGAAGATAATTCTTTTTTCTTCGCGCAGCATTCATGCAATTCGGTTAATAGCCGCTGATGAATATTTTCAAAATGACCGTTACTCATAATCAAAATATGGTCACCTTTACGTGCGGTAGTGGCAAGATGGCGAGTAAGTGCGTCGACGTTCTTAAAGATGCGCGCATAGTGTAAAGCAGTAGCGACCGGTGATAGTGACCAACTGAGACTTTCGGGTTGATATAACATAACCGCATTGGCTTCTTTTAATGCTAAAGCGAGGCTATCTTTATAAATCCCCATCCGCATACTATTAGAACGCGGTTCTAAGACGGCGGTGATGTATTGTTGTCCCACTTTTTGTCGTAATGCTTTTAGGGTTTCTTGAATGGCGGTGGGATGGTGAGCAAAATCGTCATAAACGCTAATGCCATCAACCACACCGCGTAATTCTAAACGTCTTTTAACACTGCGAAATTGTGATAATGCTTCGCAAGCGGAAGCCACTGGTACGCCGGCGTGACGGGCACTGGCAATCGCTGAAAGTGCGTTATAAATGTTATGTTGCCCAATTAAATCCCATTGGATTTCTCCTACCGGTTGATCACGATACCAGACTTCAAAATGACTATTATCTTGACTGAGTAATTTAAAATGCCAATCACTATGTTCTTCGCCAACCGTTTCTAGAGAAGTCCAGCAACCTTGCCGCAGCGTTTCTTCAACCGCTGGGTATTGATTATTACAAACAATGAGTCCATTACCAGGGACAGTACGGATTAAGTAATGACATTGTCGCTGAATAGCGGCTAAATCTGGAAAAATATCGGCATGATCAAATTCAAGATTATTTAATACTAAAGTATGGGGACGATAGTGAATAAATTTAGAACGTTTATCAAAAAAAGCGGTGTCATATTCGTCTGCTTCAATAATAAAAAAGGGATTTTTTCCTAAACGCGCCGAAATACCGAAATTTTCAGGGATGCCGCCAATTAAAAACCCGGGTGATAAACCAGCGGTTTCGAGAATCCAAGCTAACATACTTGAAGTGGTGGTTTTACCATGCGTTCCTGCCACCGCGAGTACCCAACGTTTTTGTAATACTTGTTCTGCTAACCATTGTGGACCAGAAATGTAAGGTAATCCTTGGTTAAGAACGGTCTCCACTTCGGGATTACCGCGTGATAAAGCGTTACCAATTATCACACAGTCGGGGGTAGAATTTTCTAAATTAGCGGATAAATAGCCTGAATAGCATTTAATCCCTAAATTTTCTAATTGGGTGCTCATGGGGGGATAGGCGGCAACATCAGAACCACTGACGGTGTATCCGAGTTCTTTAGCAATCACCGCAATACCTGCCATGAAAGTACCACAAATCCCTAAAATGTGTATATGCATGTTAATTAAGAATGAGATTTAAGAGAGCGAAAGTTAATAAATGGGTAATAACCGTTAAACCCACTCCAACAAAAAAGGGAACTTCTAAGGCATGACGTAAAATATGGGCATATACCGCAATATTCCACACAATCAAGCCGAGTAGTAGCAATTCTGGTAAAGCAATATCACCTGGTTGGAGTTGAAGTTGTTCCAGCCAAAATAGCAACGGGATACTCAGGATTCCCAAAACACTATTCGTGCCAGCTAAAGCAGTGAGGGTTTGATTAATCCGTACTGAATAATGAACAATATATAACAAACTGTTAGTTAATAAAATCAACAGGCTAGTGTCTAATAATGCGGATAAAATGGCTGGTTTTATGGAGAGTTGAAACAATGACAAAGTCATACTAACCAGGGTGTACAGGCACAAAGACAACATTAATAAAATCGAAGAAGCCGGCAGATCTTGTGGTCGCAACCGTAACCGACAGATCAAAAAAAAAGCCGACCAGAGAACATATAAGGTATGCATAATATTAAGGTTTTATAAATCAATTTATTGATAATATTTTTCTTGTTTTAGATGGCGATGAGGTCTTTATCCACCAATGAGCTCTCTTTAAGTCTGGTAACCATAATTTAATTTTTAAGAATTAAGTTATTATATAAAATTAACGTCATTATCATCATTATTTTTTACCGTTATGACCGGATCAGATCGCTACCATGAAGTTAAAGGTTGAATTTCCAACCACTCTTTACTCCACTCCTGGGGAAGGAGGGGACGGAGGGGGTCGATCTAAAGTTAACTTAATCGCATTAGTCGGCTCAGGTACGATAGCACATCGTTCTACCGCGGCTAAAACTTCTTTTAGAATCGGTTTCTTAGCAAAAGTTAACACTTCACCAGCCGAAACTTGTTCAAATACCCCTTGGGCAACGTTGGCACTTTCATATACCAATAAAATGAGATCACGTCTAGCCGCTTGTTGGATTTTTTGCAACTTACGTTGTAAATAGTGTGGATGCCAAAAACCAATAATTTCAATTAAAGCACGTCGACCCGTTTGGTGGTGGGTTAAAGAAAAATCCGGAATCATAACGGTATCACCGACGATAATAATTTCATCTTCTCTTGCTAAGAGCCACTGACGTTTATTACCCCCATATTTTGCTTCAAACTCCGTTGCAAAATCGACTTCCAATTGGCTATCGAATAAATTCGGGGTTTTAAAATGACTCCGCAAGGGAGTCGTGTTATTCAAAGTATAATGTAATGGGTAGGAAGAATCGGGTGGTTGAACTTGAGCATCCATACGCCAATGCTGACCAAGTAATAGCGCCGGTAAGAATTTGGCAAACTGTAGTCCATAACGAATCGTAGATTTAACGAAAGGCGAAATTGGCCCATGCAGAACAATATTATAACCTTGCTCAGGAAGTGGATAAACAGTATACATGAGTTTAAAAAGTTTAATATATTTAAAAATTTCTTTGTAATTATCACGGATCAGAATATCAACCTCATGTGCCCAATAAAGTAATCCCCGCGCAATTTCCAGGTTGTAACGCGCAATTAAATCGATGGGTGTCCAAATTTCACTATTACCGAGGAGAATTCTTTCTTCTATTAAATCAGCAAACAGCGTTTGTTCAATCGTCTCGGTGGTTACCCCAAACTGAGCCGCTACTTCTGCTAGCGCTTGTTCACGAGTCGTTATGGACAATAAATCCAGTTTTTGAGTGACCGGGCCTTTATCAAATAAAGCGGTTCGTAAGGTAACGGGATCAATCTGAGTATCACTACTGAAAATACCTCGATTGAGTAGAACCTGTGCTAACCCGCGAATAATACGATAATCTAAACTATCTCCTTCATATTGTCGTAACGTTATCTCTAATTCACCGCGACTCAGACCCACATGCGCTTTGACGATTTGTATTAATTCAGCCGCTATTTGTAGATAATTATAATCGGGTGCTAACCAGAGCAGTTCAACTTCATGACCCCGTTTTTTTAAGCGCGGTAAAATCAATTCAGACTTCAGCATGGTTAGCAACTCATGACGTGGCTATAGAAGTTTGGGTAGATTAAATTCAGTTATACTTCGAGTTCAGCTAATAATTTTTTTACCATACGGATATCAGCGCGACGCATCGGTTTACCATCAAGCGGACTTGGTGGTGACCAACGAATATCATCTACTCCAAAAACAACTAACACAATACTTTCTTCACCCGCCATAAAGCGAAAACTAGGAAAACTAACGAGCTGTGGTAAACGAAATCGCTGTTCGGTTAATTCATAAGGAATCCCTTTATCCAGTAAAAATAAGGCAACTTCTTCAGAGGAATGGGTAAATAAATGTAAAACAATATCAGAATATTGATGTGCTGTTCCCTGCAGAACCGCCCCAACTAAACGGGGTGTAAAAGCAGCGAACAATTGCATGGCTTGTAAGGCCACTTCTCGCAGATGATGTAAGCGATAAGGTTGTGTATTGGCTTGAAATAATCGTTGATAGATAAGAATTTCGGCTTCAATTTCACTATTGCTGGGTAAATTGCGGGTATGGGGGATTCCTAATTGAGCGGCGGCTTTATGTTTAGCTTGTTGGTAATCTGTTATGCCTTCTTGCACCATCAACCGAGCACTGGTTTGTGCGATACGCTGACGTAATTGTGAATCGTAAGTCATAATATGGGCACACCTTATCATCAAAAATAGGAAAAGTGATTCACAAAAAATGACTCATAACCTGAAAAGGACTGAGTCGTTATTATTCGCTAGGAGCCATTTTTTACTTACTCTGGTACGATTTCTCTAACCTTTACGATTTCTCTAACCTTTTGCCAAAGACCTAATTAAGGGGGAGAACGGGAGCGCAAACTTAAAATACCAGAGAATTTGTGTTTTCAGTACTGACTTATTTTTACCCTAACTCGTTAAGGAGACCGGTTATCCTCAAGTTCTTGCTTTAATTTATTTAATTGTGGATCAGCGGGGGTAATTTTTAACCCGCGGTTGACCCAGATCAAACTGCTGCGATAATGTTCCTCTCGCTGTTCTTGCAAAGCTTTTTGGTAATATTCCTGAACAATTTTTTGGATACCCTGTTGTGCTTCAACTTGCTTAGGTGCAATTGCCAAGATTTTTTGATAAGTATCTACGGCATTATCCTGTTTGGGCGTGATATATTTTTTTTCAGTTATTTGCCGTTCCGCTTCGAGCAGTAATTGTTTAACTATTTTATTCCGTAGCAATTGAGTATCTTGAGGATGAACAGCCACTTCAAGGAGTTCTTGGTAAGTAGTATAAGCATTATGCCCAACGGGTGTTAGAAATTGTCGACGTTGAAATTGTTTATCAAATTGTTGCTGGAGTTGCTCAATAATTCCCTGGAGTAATTGTGCTGCACTGGGATGTTTAGGCGCAATGGCGGTTATTTTTTGATACATTTGATAAGCATTATTTTCTTGTGTACCGGTTAACCGACCTCGTTGGAGATATTTTTGACCTTGTTCATAATACCACGCTATGATGTTATCTAGTACTGAGTTGGCTTCTGGTGGTGCAATTTTGCGCAAAGTTTGATAAGTTTCATAGGCATTGTCACCTTGGGGTGAAGTAAGCCGAGTGAGCTTAAGCTGGGATTGCGCTTGAGCTAATAATTTGGTTATCTGGGTTGATTTAACGGTTGCCGGCTCAGAAATAACGGGGAATTCAACTGAAGGAATGGTCTTTTCTAAGGTAGCAACTGTTTCCACGGGTTCGGCGGGAGTTGATGGTAAAATGGTTGCTTCTTTCGGTGCCGATTCTGAGGAAGATTCCACTTTCGTTTCTAAGGTAGCGGAACGAGTTGGATTGGAAACCAGCGGGGCAACAACGGGTTGTTCTGCAGGCGAGAGTAACTGTTGTTTAGCTTTGATTCGATCATCGTTAGGATCAATTTCAACCGGGGGTGTGTTATGGGTTGCCACCGGAGGAGGTGTTTCGACCGTTGAGTTTATTGGAGAAGTTTTAACGACCGTGGTCTTAGTAGCCCACGGGAGATAAAAATAAGCCCAGGTAGCGAATGACACCATTATAACTACCACACCGATTATCACCAACTGCCAGATTGGATGAGGTTCACCAGTAAAAACAACTCTATTTTTCAATACGGGATCTTGAGTGCGGTTGATACGCATAGTTCAAAATATCCAATAAATAAATCGGGTAGAAAAAATAATATTAATTAAATTATATGGTTGTTAATTTTAGCACACCAACCAGTCATGATTTTAGGGTAATTAAGAGTTGCAACCTAACTAATTTCATGATCAGTTTAGCACTACTCACCAACAAGTTCTGTTTAAGTTTTATTTTAAGGAGTTATTCATGTCACTCATTCGTCCTTTTGCTGGCTTACGTCCTATTCCAACGCAGGCTGCTGAGGTGATTGCACCACCTTACGATGTCCTCAATAGTGAAGAAGCGCGTCAGCGTGCCCAAGGACGCCCTTGGAGTTTTTTGCATATTTCCAAACCAGAAATTGACTTACCACCGGACACGGATCCTTATAGTGAATTGGTTTATGCCAAAGGTGCAGAAAACTTACAAAAAATGATCAATACCGGTATCCTCAAGCAAGATACTCAACCTTATTATTATCTTTATGGTTTGACCATGGGCAATCATAAGCAAATTGGTCTGGTCGCGGTTGCTAATGTCAATGATTATGATAGCAATCGCATTCGTAAACACGAATGGACACGCCCAGAAAAAGAAGATGATCGCGTTCGTCAAATTGATGCGCTTAATGCACAAACCGGACCGGTTTTTCTCGCTTATCAACATCATCCCGTCATCGATAATTTGGTTGAACAATGGGTTCTCCACCAACCGCCGATTGTCAATGTAACCGCCGCTGATGGCATCGTACATACTTTGTGGTTAGTGGATGATTCCAACACGATGGATATCATCACCACTACCTTTGATAGCATGGCTTGCCTCTACATCGCCGATGGTCATCACCGTTCAGCGGCAGCCTCGCGGGTAGCCGCATTACGACGCGCTAACCATCCGCAACCGACCGGTACCGGTGAAGAAGCTTATAACTACTTTTTAGCGGTCATTTTTCCGGATGATCAACTGCAAATTTTAGATTATAACCGAGTTGTCCAAGATTTAAATGGGTTAACGGTCGAGGAATTTTTAGCGCAAGTTAATCAAGCTTTTGAAATCAGTTTAAGTAATCAAGCCATTAAACCACAACACAGTGGTGAATTTGGCCTATTTTTGAAGAGACAATGGTATCGATTAATTATTCGAGCTAATAGAATTTCTTCTCAGGATCCGGTGGCTTGTTTAGAGGTGAGTTTATTAACCGATCATTTACTGACTCCGATTTTAGGAATTACTGATTTGCGTCGTGATAAGCGCATTGATTTCGTGGGTGGCATTCGCGGATTGTCTGAACTAGAAAAACGGGTTAATAGTGGTGAAATGGCAGTGGCTTTTTCCCTTTACCCCACCAGTCTACAAGCCCTCATGGCGGTTGCCGATGCGGGACAAGTTATGCCGCCTAAATCCACTTGGTTTGAACCCAAGTTAGCCGATGGACTGGTGTCTCATTTGCTTTAATAACGGGATGATTACTCATCGTCAATTGATTTACATAAAAGAAATAGCTGATGAAATATCGTGTTACTCACCAAACTATCTACCACTATAATGAACTGGCTTCTTTATGTCATAATGAAGCCCATTTAACACCCCGTGATGATACGACGCAAAAATGTCTTTCGCATCATCTACGAATTGAACCATTACCCGCAATACAGCAAAATCACCAGGATTTTTTTGGTAATTGGGTGACTTATTTCTCCATTCAAATACCTCATCAAGTATTGACTGTAACCGCAGCCAGTGAAGTCGAAATCCAACATAGTGGACTCATTCCCTTCCTGACAGACAGTCCAGCTTGGGAACAAGTCCGTGATCAATTGCAAAGCAGCTTGGAACCAGAGGTACTGGCGGCTCGGGAATTGGCACTCGATTCGCCTTTTATTACGACGAATGATTTATTGCATGCCTATGCCGTTCCTTCTTTTACCCCGCAGCGACCGATACTCGATGCGGCGTACCATTTAATGAACCGTATTTATACGGAATTTACTTATGATCCTAATTTCACAACGATTGTTACCCCACTCACTGAAGTGTTAGAACATCGACGTGGTGTATGTCAAGATTTCGCCCATTTGATGATAGGATGTCTACGTTCAATGGGACTAGCTGCTCGTTATGTGAGTGGTTATTTGGAAACCTTACCACTGCCCGGGCAAGAGAAACTACAAGGCAGTGATGCTTCTCATGCGTGGCTAATGGTTTATGTTCCTAATTATGGCTGGGTCGACTTTGACCCAACCAACAATCAAATCCCGACTTGTCAACATATCACCATGGCTTGGGGACGTGATTACAGTGATGTAACCCCTTTAAAAGGTATTATTTTTGGTGGAGGAGAACATACTTTAGTGGTTTCTGTTGATGTTGAACGACTGACTTCTGAGTCGGCAGGGTTAGCAATGACGTAACCAGCCAATATAATTATGACTGGCTTTGCTGGTTTACTCCAGATTATACTATTGATTAATGAATACCTTGAACAAAATTGATTCAACCAAACTAGCCGATAATCTATTTTTGCCGGATTTCTGCCAAGTATACACCGTATTTTTAGGGGTTATTTTAACAGAATTATTAGCCTTTGTGTTGACATTAGCACCGCTCAGTAAAATCGGCTATGATTGGAAATATGTAAAAGCAGATCTCATGACTGATTTAGCCCTGATATCTTTATTCATGCAGTGGATTACACTAATCAGTATGGGGTTACTCTGTTTGTTGCGTCGCTGGTTGTGTCGATTAGGTAATTTATTAGCTGGTTTTTTTAGCTATTTACTTATTTTAGTCGTCACTGGGTTGGTCAGTGAATTGGCTTATCAGCTCGTGATTTCTCCGGTGGAGTCATTGATGATTGCACCGGTTGCATCGCGACAATTATTTTTCTGGCGTAACCTCGGTATGAGTGCGCTGCTGAGTGCGATTGTGTTACGCTACTTTTATATGCAATATCTTTGGAAACAAGAAACCGAAGCCACTGCTTATGCCCGGCTCCAAGCGTTACAAGCACGGATTCGACCCCACTTTTTATTTAATAGTATGAATACCATTGCCAGTTTAATTCGTTTTCAACCCCAACAAGCTGAACAAGCCGTTATTGATTTCGCTGAAATATTTCGTGCGAGTTTAATTGAGGCTAAAAATAGCGTTACCTTGCAAGAAGAATTGCAATGGTGTCAACAGTACTTACACATTGAAAAATTGCGGTTGGCTGAGCGGTTACACCTGATTTGGCAAATAGATAGTCTGCCTAAAGACGCGATATTACCCCCGTTATGCTTACAACCTTTAGTCGAAAATGCGATTTATCATGGTATACAACCTTTACTGACTGGGGGAACCGTTGAAATCACTGGACAGTTTGATGGTTCACAAATTAAACTCAGTATTAGCAATCCAATGCCCGAAATACCTTCTACGTATCAAGGGCAGCAAATGGCACAACAGAATATTCAACAACGACTGCATTATTTTTATGGTGCTCAAGCTAGTTTAGCCATTCAAACGATTGCGAATACTTACCAAGTTAGCCTTATTTTTCCTTATCATAATCACTATGATGAAAATACTTATCGTCGATGATGAACCGCTAGCACGGGAACGATTGCATGCCCTGGTTAATGAAATCGGTATGGGGGAAGTCATTGGAGAAGCGAGTAATGGCAAAGAAGCTTTGTTAATCGCTCGAAGTCAACAACCACAACTCGTTTTGCTTGACATTCGTATGCCCGCCATGGATGGGATGCAAGCAGCAGAACAACTCGCTTTATTACATCCTAAACCGGTGGTGATTTTTATCACGGCTTATGGTGACCGTGCGCTAGAAGCTTTTGAACGTCAAGCTATTGATTATTTACTGAAACCGGTTCGTAAAGAGCGGTTGGAGCAAGCGCTTAAACGGGCTTATACTCTCATTCATTCTCAATCTCAGGTACCCACGGCTAAACCAGCCGCACGAACTCATATTAGCTACTACATTCGAGGTGAGTTGCGGTTAGTTGCAGTAACTGATATTTACTACTTTTTTGCTCACCAAAAATATGTCGTGTTACGTTGGAAAGAGGGAGAGATATTGATTTCTGAACCACTGAAGGATTTGGAAAAAGAATTTGCTGGCCAATTTTTACGTATCCATCGCAGTACGCTAGTTGCGCTGGTAAAAATCATTCGGTTAAGTAAAGATAATCACGGACATTCGTACATGCAACTTAAAGATATCAAAGAACCGCTGGAGGTCAGTAGACGACATTTGCCAACCGTTAAAAAGGCTTTAAAAGATATGCGAATTCCTTGTAGTTAACTCAGAGTGACTCCTGAATGGTGAGGTTCAAACTTTTCAGGGTTAACTATAGATAATTACAATGACTGGTCTATCAATTGACTGTCCTCTTAACGTGGAGATGAAAAGAGGATGAGGATAACCAGTGAGATAAAATGTAACTTATTGAATTTAAATTATTCATCATATTATTTTTCAAGGAGAATACAATGTATTTTGCACACTCCCTGGTCGTGATGACTACTGTATTGGTGCTCTTATTCAATACTTCGGTGATAGCGGCTAATCAACAAGCAATTAATCAACAAGCGATTTTTTATTTTGAAGCCGCTTTAACGGCTTGTGATCGCGGCTTGCAAGTAAAAATGCCTAGAAGTAGAGGTTCGCTACGAATTTTAAAAAGCTTATGGAACCGATACCAATATAACCGTGATTTGGCTTTAAAATATGATGAAACTGTAAAAAGTACTAAAGAGCATTTCTACCGCGGAAAATTTTTTTCTCAAAAAATGAGTTTTTTGGAAGCCTTTAAGCTTTGTGAGACTGATTTGCCAAGTAAAGTTAAGCAAGCTGAAACGGTGGTAACACAAAATATAGAAGAACGGGAAATAAAACAAAAGCAACAAGAAGGACATCGTCAAGAGTTGATGAAAAACAAGGAAGCAGCTAAGCGAGAAGTCGTTTTAGCTATTAATGAATATTGTGCTCGTCGTCCCAATAATTCTTCTATCCCAGTTGCCTCGTTGTCTGAAAAGTATATTGCGGCTAAACAAAAAGCCTTGAGTATTTATCCGGAGATTGTTAATCAAATTCACCAAGCCACTCTAATTGATAGGAATACGGGTAAAGAAAACAATTTGAGTCAAAGTATCAAGGATTGGTTTAACTATTGTGATGCCGTATTTGCTCAGCAAACCAATGCTTCAGAGCCAGTGCCGGCTATTTCACCATTGCCTCCAACTAGTATGGCAATGGTTGGATCGGAAGGACCAACGCTACCCAATTCAAAATCACCCGCTGCCATTCCTCCAGCACCGCTTGAAAATAAAGTAGCTTCTACCGAAGTAAAAAATAAACCGGCTCAACCAGAAGAAGACGCCACTAATGAACCCAATCTAGAACAAGAAGAATATCAAGAAATTATGTCAAAAAGTGCTGATGATCGCTTAAAAATTCTTAAAAATGAAGGTCGTTTGCCAGATTATGTCAATGATGAAGATGGTGATTATCAAAAGTCCAATATTTGGCAATATGAAAATGAAGAACAAAATCAATGTAATATTTATAAATTTACAGAAAATCAGTTAGCTGAAACTAAAAATCTCTCTGGAGAATGTCCATCATTTTAGCTATTGTCATTGGTCAGTTATCCATTATCAGTTATAAGTAATTAATCGATTATAGTTAATAACGGTTTAAGATTACTTGATAACAGCTACTTAATAGTTGATAACGGGTACCAGTTAGTTAATAACGACTCCAGGTTAATCGATAGCGGCTATCGAATCGTTGATAACGAGTACCTGATAGTTAATAATGGCTCAAGGTTAATTGATAGCGGCTATCGAATCGTTGATAATGAGTATCTGATAGTTAATCACTGATAGCCGTTCATTGATGAATGTTCATTCATTTCAGAATTTCTTAACCATTGCTGAAATACTTCTTCTGAAATTTGGCTGATAGGTAAAGGAGGACTCCCTTTAGGAACAATGAAACCTTCACGTGGTTGCTTGAGCATTGCGGTAACTTTTCCAGATTGCACACTGACTTGACCTTTAATTAAACAAACTAAATCTTTGTCGGGTTGAGCCTGGGTGTAAACATCAGTGCCGCGGATTCCAGCACTAATGCTATTTCCAACTCGTATTTTGACATCAATCGGCTCGCTATGACTACCGGTGAAGCGAAAAACACCTTTGAGTACCTTAAATACCGCCGTTAAAATGGCTGATTTGGATACCGGAAAAATTAATTGCTCAAACTGGACATGAGCATAAGCACCAATTCTGATTAGACTATTATCAGGAAGACGTATAATCACCCGAGCATTGGCACCGGTAGTGATAATATCGCCAGCATATAATTTTACGCCTTGAGCAAGGGGTTGTTGTCTATTCTCACGTTGGAAAGCCGCTCTAGCTTGAACCGCATCGACCACAGCAGTAGGTGTGGCTATTGCTAGAATAGGTAAACTTAAACAAATTATTATTACTATTAATTCACGTAACCGTATTACCATAAATTTTTTCCTGTTTTAAGAGTGTTATTATGTTAATTTATCCTGAAATTGACCCCGTTTTCTTGCAAATTGGTCCTTTGAAGATACATTGGTACGGGGTAATGTATTTAATTGGGTTTGGATTAGCCTGGTGGTTAGGTCTACGACGAGCACAACGTCCCAACGCGATTATTGTTCCTACTCAAATGAGTGATCTGGTTTTTTATGGTGCGTTGGGTGTGGTACTAGGAGGCAGGTTAGGATATGTCTTATTCTACGACTTACCTAATTATATTGCTACCCCTTGGGCTATTTTTAAAGTCTGGCAAGGCGGTATGTCATTTCATGGTGGTTTCTTAGGTGTGTTAATTGCTATGTGGTTATATGCTCGCCAAATTAAGCGCCGGTTTTTTGAAGTGACTGATTTTATAGCACCTTTAGTTCCACTGGGGTTAGCTGCTGGACGAATCGGTAACTTTATCAATGGTGAGCTCTGGGGACGTCCTACTGATTTACCTTGGGGTATGGTATTTCCCCATGTTGATATGATCCCTCGTCATCCTTCCCAATTATATCAAGCGGCATTAGAAGGGGTAATGTTGTTTATTATTTTATGGATCTTTTCGCAACGTCCCCGTCCAACGATGGCAATATCAGCTTTGTTTTTAATGGGTTATGGAACATTTCGTTTCCTCGCCGAATTTGTCCGTACCCCAGATGCACATTTAGGTTTTATTGCTTTTAATTGGATGACGACCGGACAATTATTGAGTTTACCGATGATCATCATTGGATTTATCATGATGAGTTTAGCTTATCGATACCAGACTCACTAAATTAGCTTATGTTATCTTTCTTGTTATCTCGGGTACTCAGTCTTTTAACCGTCGTATTTGGGGTGATTACTTTAGTTTTTTTTCTGCTTCATATCGTGCCGGGTGATCCCGTGCAAGTGATGTTAGGTGAGTCGGCGACACCCGCTGATCAAGCGCAGTTACGTGAAAAATTAGGTCTTGACCAACCACTATTACAACAATGGTTGACCTACTTGATTCAATTACAACATGGCGATCTAGGTCACTCACTTTATTCTCAAGAACCGATTATGGATATCTTATTGCAACGGTTACCCGCAACCATTGAATTAGCCATTGCCGGTTTGTTCATTGCTATCTTAATAGCCATTCCCTTGGGCAGTTTGGCCGCTTTGCGTCAAAATACAGTTTATGATCAAGGTGCGATGATATTTTCTTTGCTAGGCGTATCTATCCCCCATTTCTGGATGGGACCACTTCTTATTATTATCTTCTCGCTTAACCTGGGTTGGTTTCCAGTCAGTGGACGAGAAGGCTGGTCCTCACTGGTATTACCGGCACTGACCTTAGGCACTGCCTTAGCGGCTATTTTAGCTCGAATGGTACGTGCGACTTTATTAGAAGTCCTTCATGAGGATTATATCCGCACCGCCCGTGCTAAAGGGTTAAATGAAATTGCCATTATTTTACATCATGCTTTACGCAATGCTGCTTTACCGATTATCACTATCTTAGGTTTACAACTCGGTACTTTATTAGGGGGTGCTGTGATTACTGAAACGGTATTTGCTTGGCCGGGTATCGGCCAATTGACGGTTGAATCGATTCAGCAACGGGATTACCTGGTAGTGCAAGCTTGTGTTTTATTAATTAGCCTAAGTTATGTTTTGGTCAATACTTTAACTGACCTGCTTTACGCTGGGTTAGATCCTCGAGTACGTTATCGTGTTTAAATATCAAGTCATTGTTCCGGCTGGCTTATTAATAATATGGTTACTATTGGCTTTATTCGGGCCATGGTTACCTTTGCAACCCAACCAAATTAACTTACCCTTTATTTTACACCCCCCTTCTACCACCGCTTGGTTAGGATATGATGATCTGGGTCGTCCAATTCTTGATCGGCTCATTATGGGAGCAAAGACTTCATTCTTTGTCGCCTTTTGGGTCATTTTACTGTCATTATTCATTGGGACACTCATTGGAATGATCAGTGGTTGGGTCGGTGGTTATATTGATTTAGTTATGGTCCGTTTAATCGATGTCTTTTTAGCTTTTCCGGGAATTTTACTAGCGATTGCTTTATCAGGCTTACTTGGACCCGGGATTGAAAATGTGGTATTGGCTCTCTCGGTAGTCGGTTGGGTTGGCTTTGCGCGACTAGCACGTGCCCAAACCTTATCACTTAAACATCGAGAACATGTGTTAGCTGCTTTAGCTTTAGGTGCGCAAACCCCACGAATTTTACGCTATCACATTTTACCGTTAGTTATGGCACCCCTAACGATTGAAGCCACTTTCGGTATTGCTGGCGTGGTTATTGCCGAAGCGGGACTATCCTTTTTAGGGTTAGGCGTACAACCACCAGCCGCTTCCTGGGGTAGTATGATTCGCGATGGCACTAGATACATGCTCGTCTCACCACACATGGTATTAGCACCAGGAATTGCCTTGATATTAGTCGTTCTATCAGTCAACTTGTTAGGCGATCAACTGAGAGATAAATTAGACGTCAAAATCCGTAACCAATAAAGATTGTGGTAAAGTCGGCAATGCACACACTACTGATACTGAAGCTGGACGAGTTAAAACTGTTATTACCAGCCAATTAAATTAATTAAGTCAAGGTAGAATGTAGAGTGAGTTTCGCTTTGCTTTACCCATCCTACCTACGCTACTGGATTCGGCTCTCATAATTTATTGAGATTATATAAACGTTTAACGATTTCCAGCACCTTATTGGATTCTGAGCGAGGAAATGAGTTATCGAGTTGGTAATCTGCCCATACCCGACTCGCTTTAATTTGTTGCAAGCTATTTCCAATAGACCGTTTTTCCTGGTGAGAACTGTTCTTAAGTGCAATGATTACTTTCTCGTGACTGGCACCCATTACTGCCGGTTCATTAACTAATTTCTTGCACCCATGGTAAGCTGCATAATAGGCACGACTGGTTGCATTGCGATAATCCACTTCTTTGGTTGCATCTTGATTAATTTGATAGGCCGAATCTAAAAACTCTTTAGCATTCACAATGTTCTTTCCCATAAATGGTAGGAAACTAAAAACTGGCTGGTTGTTTCAAGGGAAAAATTTTCTTCGGCCAGTGCATCACATAAATTAAATGTTATATCTGCTAATTCTTCTACAGAAATATTGTCTATCCAAATACCCAATTGTATCCATTCCGATTCTTCATCAGCAAATATCTCACCTCTCATTTCAATTATAATTTTCGCTGGATTTTGAAGATGGTGAAACACTTCCATGGCAATAGAGATATATTTTTGAATTTCTGCTTCATTAAGATTTCTTTTTTGGGCAAAAGCAACCATTTCTTCTTCAGGTAGCTGGTTATTTGGACTTAGTTTATGAAAATTTTCAATAAGTTCTTGGGCAAATTGATATTGGCCGGCAGAGATAGCGTAATCAATCGATTCAGAAATAACTTTTAAATTATTTAGAAAAATCTTACTCGCTGCTAGCACAATATCAAAATCCGCTGATATATAACCCAAATTTATCAAAGAGTTAAAATAATTGATATAAATAAATGGATTATCTGACACCCCTTTGGTTATAGCTTGTTGGTAATTCTTCTTCAATTGCCGAACATCGCGCCGAAAGACAGCAATAGCAAAGAGAAGTATATATCCACCAATCTGGTCAATTCCATTGTCGATAAGTTGTTGAGCTTCTTTGACCCAGCGTGCCAGCGTAACTTCATCCGTTGTTGCTCCCGCTCTCTCAATAAGGTGATTGATTTCTTTGGTAAGCTTTTCAGTTTTCGGCAATGCTTGCAATTTCATAGTTAACAATATAACTTAACTAATTTAATAGTTGTGAACGGCGGTTTTAGGAATTTATTTATATTTTAGTATAATCTGATTGGAGTATTTTCCCCAACAGGTTTTTTCCTGAGTCCTCTGCACTACAACCCCAATAGTAATCACTAATAGTGTTCGGTAGTTTGCCACCATTTACCCTCAAGTTCCACACCATACCTCGAAAAATTTGAAAATTTTCCGTATTTTTCAGTGGTCGTATAAAAATAGATCGTCATTTCACCACTCCTATTTTCCTAACACCCTGCCGGAGTTCAATTTAAAAAACAGAAATAAGCAGAAATTCAACCCTAGAATATCAAAATCATCATTTAATAACAGTGCCTATTTACTCAATTTTAACTAACACTCATTTTTTTCTATTTATTCAAATAATGCTATGAACATATTGTATTTATTAATTCCTATCTCATTAGTCATGATTGGGTTAATCATTGGTGTGTTTTTATGGGCTATTAAATCAGGTCAATTCGATGATCTAGAAGGTCCAAGTCATGAAATTTTAATGGATAATGATGAAGCCACTCCGGCTGAAGGTAGCCCAAAAAAACCGCTTCAATCAGACGTTAATTGATGAGTTACTTGATTGATAGCCTCAATCTTCACTTGGCCAGCTTGAGTTTCTATCAGAATCTCTTGGGGTAGGGGATGGCTAATAAAATAGAGCGGGCTGGCTGTCAGACCATAGGCACCACTGGATTGAATAGCGATAATATCGCCAATAGCCAGCGGCGGTAATTTAACCCGGTGCCCTAATCTATCAATGGCCGAGCAAAGAGGCCCAAATAAGTCATAGAATTGTGAAGGAGTTACCGATTGATCGGGATCAGTAATGACTTTAAACATTCGATAGTTGCGTGGAATGATAGTACCAAAGTGCCCACACGCAGCGAGGTGGTGATTCATGCCACCGTCACAAATACAGATATCGGTACCGCGAGATTTTTTTTGGTTAATAACGCGAGTGAGATAAATACCCGCTTCACCAACCAAATAACGACCGAGTTCCAAAATGAAACGAGTTTTTGCAAAATACGTCGCATTTTGCAATTCATCCAAGGCGGGGTTAATTTGATTAGCAATGGCAATTAAATCTAAGGGTTGATCCTCTTCGTGATAGGGAATTCCAAATCCAGCACCAAAGATTAATTTTTCTGGGTAGAACTGGTGAGTTTGGGAAACCCGCTGAAAAATATTAATAAAATTATTAAAATTAGCAATAATTGCTTCAGTTTGAAGACATTGGGTTCCCGAATAGATATGAAACCCACCGACTCGAATGAAGGGTAATTTTTTGATTATCTCCAGGGCTGGATCGAGATCTTCTTCATCAATGCCAAATTGATTGGGTTTCCCGGCCATATTAATTCCGAAACCTGGCGGAATTTTCAAAGGTGAAATTCTAACCAGGACTGACTGTATGATACCGGCTTGTTGCGCGATAGTATTAAGACGTTGCGCTTCAGCGACTGATTCAATCACAATCTGACCGATTTGCTGGTTCACCGCCAATTGTAATTCGCTATCTCGCTTACCCGGCCCGGTAAAACTCAGCTGGTGAGCGGACCAGCCCGCTTGTCGAGCTCGAATCAATTCGCCACTCGAGGAAATATCAAGCATATCAACCCGATTTTGTAACCGCTGTAAAATAACTTGATTAGGATTACTTTTAACTGCGTAGCTTATTTTAAAACGATTGCCAAAAGCAGTTCTCAGTTCCTCGATCCGTTGGTTAATGACATCCATTTGATAAACAAAACAAGGCGTGTCATACTCACGAACAATACGAATCAATAATTCATTCATCGGGTTATTTTGTTATTCACCACGAGCTTGCGTAAAATTTAGGATCCGTTGAATAGAATCTAAATTATCAAGATTCACTTCCGTTGGTTTAACTCTAAATTTGGCATTTTCTTCAATAAAGAAAATGAGATCAACCATACTGAAAGAATCGAGTAATCCGGATGAAAATAACCGCGTTTCATCATCGATTTCGTGGGTGTCAAGTCCCATATGTTTTTGAAAATAATTGAGTAAATTGTTACGGTCTAAGGTCATAATTAACATAATATTCAATTAAAAAAATGGTAATTGGATTGTTGAGTTGATCGATTGCAATGAAAATATATCAATTTAAGCTTAATTAACGAGTAACCTACCTTGGCTAAATAAAAAAATCGCTTTAGTATTTAATGTCGATTAAATTAATTTTTTCATCCAAAACTGCATAATTTTAGAAGATTTTACCGTTTCACCCCTATCTTGCCAAGCAACACTTATCTCCATTGAAGGAAATTGAGTATATCCACGCCTACTCCAAAAATGATCTAATGGAACATAATGAATTGGACATTGGGGGTGATCTAAAGGCCGCTGAATGGCATAAAAACAACAATAGTTAAATTGTTTTAGTGAGTTAGCATAAATTTCCCGTTCAGTAAAAAAGCGGGTACCGACCCCCTGGTGACGGTAAGATCGTTTAAGTGCTGATTGATAAAAATACATAAACGTTTCTGGACTAAAACCTTGTTGTGATAAGCGTTGTTTGATCTCAGCCGTTTTAAACGCATATTCAAAAGGGAGTGCAATACTTGCACCAACCAATTGCTCAACATCAAAAACGAGTAAAATAAAACAGTGGGGCGCTTGAGCTAAAATTTGTAAAGATTTTTCTTCATAAGCTAAAGTACTTTGGTAAAGATGAGGAAAATCGCGAAAAACTTCTAATCGTAATTGCGCTATAGCCGCAATATAAGGAGCCATTTGCGATTCAATTTGATTCCCAAAAAATTTTTCCAGCCGCAATGTCATTATGACTGTCCTAAACAGGTGTTGATCACGTGTGGACGATCAATCTTGCCGCTCGCAGTCCGAGGCATTAAGCCTTTCCAACAATGAATTTCTCTCGGTATCATATAATTGGGCATATTTTGTCGACAGTAATGGGCTAATGTTTGAATATCAATAATGGGATCTTCTAGCAGAGAAACCGCAATATGCACAACTTGTCCTAATAGTTCATCTTCAACCCCAAAAGCGATAGCGTCGTTAACCATTTCACTTTCATAGACAATATCTTCTACTTCGGTGGGGCTAATACGAATACTGTTGGATTTAATCAAAGCATCAGCCCGACTGATGAACCAAAGAATTCCTTCTTCATCTTGTTTAACTATGTCACCACTGAATAAAACTTTTTCTTCACCAATCAGTGGTTTAAGATGTTCAGACACTTTAATTTTTTCTTGAGTCAGTTCGGGTTGTCCCCAATAACCTAAACTGATCAGACTACCACGATGCAGTAATTCGCCGGGTTCGCCGGGTTGGCATAATCCTTTTTGTGGATCAACCACATAAACTTCGGTATTGGGAATCGCTTTACCAATGGCTCCCATTTTTTCATGAAAGCGGGTCGGTGGCAAATAAGTGGAGCGAAATGCCTCGGTTAAACCATACATTAAATAAATATCTACGTTTGGAAACACTTGTGGCATCGCTTGGAGGATAGTTTGCGGAATTTTACCACCAGAATTCGTTAGATAACGTAACGAAGGTAATTTTAGTTTAGTTTCCTGTAAATAGCGGACTAATTGAATCCAAGTGGGGGGTACGGCTGCTAAACCAGTCACCTGATGAGTCATAACTGTTTTAACAATTTCCGGCAACATAACCACGGGTTGCAGCACCACAGTCCCACCGACTAAAAACATCGTGGTGACTTGGTTCATGCCATAATCAAAACTCATTGACAGTAACCCTAACACCCGCTCAGCCGAGGTATTATTCAGATAACTGGCGACACTGCGAGCACCTTGGACAATATTATAGTGAGTTAACATAACTCCTTTGGGACTTCCGGTTGAACCAGAGGTATAGAATAAAGCCGCTAAATCAACATCAATTGGACCACTGGGTAAAACCGATGAATTTGAAGAGGGTGGTAAATCTGACCATGAAATCAGCTTAGAATGAGCCAATGCTTTATTTTTTATCACTAAATCTTTAACCACTAAACGATCTAATTGTTCCCAAAGAGCGCTGTTTTCTATTTGAGCGGCTTTATATTTATCAGTGAATATAATTTTTATCCCACAATCTTGGACGATATAAGTCAGTTGACGTAATGTCCATTGATAATGAATATTGACAAAAACCGCTCCCAAACGGGCTATAGCGAAAGTAACTATAATTTCTTCAATGCTTTTGGGAAGGTAAATACCAATTCGCTCGCCGCGTCGAACCCCATGCTGATGCAAGAAGAGGGCAACTTTTTCAACCTGTTGTCCTAAAATAGAATAGCTCATCTCCATTTCACCCCAAATTAAAGCGGGGTGGTGGGCGTTTTGAGCTAGATTTTTAGCTAAGAGGTCGTAGACAGTGAATGTGAACATATAACCTCTGCGGAATGATATTTATTCACGTGGGTAAGTTAATGAAAAACAGCTTGGCTAGTATTCGCAGGGTATTATAAATATGGTGATCATAATTGGCGATAAAAACACCACCACCAGCGACAAACAAAAAAGTGATAACCATACTAACATAACGTAATAGGGGTATTTGATTAAGAAAAAACCACTGTTTACATCGCTTAAATCGTTCCCATTTAACAAAAACGGCAACCCCAGTGCTATGGTATAAACCCCAAGCAATCCAATTGAGAGAACCAGCATGCCATAATCCGATAATTAACCAGGTACAGTAAATCGCTAGGTAGGGATTACGAGTTAAACCAATCATCGGCATATAAACATAGGCTTGGCACCATCTTCTTAAAGTCATATGCCAACGTTGCCAAAAATTAGCGATATTAGTAGCCAAAATGGGCCAGTTAAAATTTTCCATAATCTGAATACCAAATAAACGACTTGCACCAATAGCAATATCAGAATAAGCGCTAAAATCGATATAAATGTATAAATAAGATAATATCAAAAATCCCCATATTTTATAGGTCGGTAATAAATCTAACCGTTCTAGTATAAAATTGGCATTAGGAAACCCAGCTTCTTGATGTGGACCTAATAGCGATAATATAACTACCTGGCAAAAAAAGAATTTCTTAATCAATCCATGAATAATTCGAGTCAACCCGGCTACCATTGAATCTAATTGCCATCGTTCCTCTTGATGAGTGAGAAAGTGATCAAAGCGTTCAATCGGACCGGCAGAAAAAATAGGAAATAGGAAGATATAACAAAAAAATTGTGGCAGCGAACGGTCTTGAATATTCCCCCGAGCCACTTCAACCACATAATGAATGAATTTAAAAGTAAAATAGCTTATTCCTAAAGGGAGAATAAATTGACGTGCTATCTCATTCCCAAATGAGACTGCTTCAAGTAAAGGTGGAAGATATTTAAAGTAGAGCAAATAACTTAGAATGGCCAGGATTAACGTTGACAATAACCACCGCCGCCACGAATCATTCCCGATGGTTTGGGGGGCAAGCCAATAAAATGCAACCGTCCAAACTAAGAGGACTAAAGTACTTTTTAGTTCAATTGTCGCCAAATAACTTATTGAAACGATAGCGAGAAAATTAAACCGATAAGGTTTAGGAAGCAGCCAAAATACCACGACTGATAACAGGAGTACCAACCAAAAAGTACTCGATTGAATCATATTTAGCTAACTCATTAATTTTATTTGATTATAAAATGAACTCGGTTTATTCTTAGAAACCTTGATAACGAAAGACACGTGCTCCGGTTTCTAAGGCAATTAATTGTCCTATAGCCAAAGCGAGAAGAATTCCTAATATAAAAGCTTGTATACTGATACCTAACCAACGTAACCATTTCATAATAAATTACTTTGTAGATTATTATTGAATTTGAAGGAGACGCTTTGCCAAAAGTTCGGCGAGTGCGAGTGTATAACGTTGACGTGATTGATGATCTTTTAGGTGGGTGTGATCCACAAAATCCTCTGGTTGCAAGTTAACCCGCTTGCCAATATCCCAATAAAAGACATTATTTTTACGCACAAATTTTTTCACGTCAATTTGATATTCATCATAAAGTTGTTTAGCCGCCGGCGTGGCGTAGATAATCGATTCTACCTTGGGATTACGTACCGATTCAACCAAAGCCACTTGAATTTGCTTAGATTGTTGTAACCGCTGAATTAAACGGGCATAAACACCTAAATTAGCTTGACGATTATGGTGATAATTTTCCCCTTCTAACCATTGTTTAACTGTTTGGATGGCTAATTGCCACCGCTGCGAGTTCATGATGAATTCCCACCGAGCTATTTTATGGCGTTCGAGTTGAACTTGACCCGTAATCAGGTTCAGGAGTGCAGATTGACGAGCAATAAAAAATGAGTAATGATTTAAAAAGTAATTATTAAATCGCTGAGGAACAGTTACTCCCGCTAAACGCAATTCAGCGTCAAACGACGGACAATCCAATGCTAACCGGGGATAACGAACCAATTCAGCCAAATAATCATTTTTGCGTGCTAACGCATTGGGGGAAATATAGAGTACTACTATACCGCGAAAATTCTCATTTAAGTTATCGAGTATACAAACCGCTTCCCAGTGAGAAAGAGAACCCGCCATCAAATCATAGCTCACCACGGGTTGTCCAATTTTTTCTTCTACCCAGTGATTAAGATGAGTCACATCAGAAATCGCTTCTCGAAGCGAAGATTCGCCAACCAAAGCAATACTTAGTTGTTGAGCAGGAGTTTGCTTTATTCGCAACACTTCACTGGTGAGATAACCGTATTCATCAGTCGCTCCATTGATAAAATAGCCATATCCGGTCGTGGCTATAAACGTCGGCGTAATAAAAATCACGCACCAAAAAAATACGCTGGTAGCGACCACCACTGTTCCAATCAGTGCCGGTAATGAAGGTTGAGTAAGACCCTCGATAAATTGGCTCCAATAGGCACGATAGCGTTTTAATTCCTGGTCAGCCACCATGACAAGTTGATTTAATCATATGATATTAATAGCAATGTTTCTATGGTCGTTTATTACTCATCGTTTTTCATTTTTCAACCAGATACATTATAATAACAAAATTATATTAGTTAACCATTATCATAGTTGTTAATAATCTAGCACTGACAACTGACAACTCACTATGACATATAACATTGACCAACAAGAATTGGCTAAATTTAGCGCCTTAGCAGCGCGGTGGTGGGATCCAAAAGGTGAATTCAAACCCTTACATGATATTAACCCCCTCCGGTTAGAATATGTTGACCAACAAGTCGGGGGACTATTGGGTAAAGTGGTATTGGATGTGGGGTGTGGTGGCGGTATTTTGAGTGAAAGTATGGCCCGTCATGGTGCTCAAGTCACCGGGATTGATATGGGTGAATCCGTTTTAAGGGTAGCTAAATTACATTTATATGAATCTGGTCTGAATATTGATTATCAATACACCACCGTTGAACAGCTAGCACAAGCCTATCCAGCTTACTTTGACGTAGTCACTTGCATGGAAATGCTTGAACACGTTCCCAACCCGCTTTCGGTAGTGATGGCTTGTTATCAGTTAGTTAAGCCCTCTGGACAAGTTTTCTTTTCGACGATTAATCGCAATTTAAAATCTTATCTGTTTGCCATTATTGGTGCAGAATATATTCTCAAACTGTTGCCCAAAGGGACTCATGATTATGCAAAATTGATTCGTCCGGCTGAATTAGCCCAATGGATACGTATTGCTAATTTAACGCTACGCTCAATGGTGGGCATCAGTTATAATCCTTTGACACAACATTATTCACTCAGCCAAGATATCTCAGTTAACTATATTATTCATGCCCAACGTGACCTATGAATCAGTCTATACAGACAGTCCTGTTTGATTTAGATGGTACCTTATTAGATACTGCACCAGATTTAGGATTGGCATTAAATACTTTACTAATTGAACATCAATATCAGCCACTGCCGTTAACAACAATTCGCCCTTGGGTCTCACTGGGTACCACAGCTCTCATTAGAAAAGGTTTTAATTTGGGAGAAACGGAGCCACTAGACGCCTTACGACAACGATTTTTGACCATTTATACGGAACACCTCGCTGATCAAACTTGCTTATTTCCGGGGATGGCAGAAGTATTAGCTACATTAGAAAGCAAAAAGATTCAATGGGGTGTGGTCACCAATAAAGCCGCCCGGTTAACTGACCCGTTAATGCAACAACTCGGTTTGGCTCAGCGTAGCATTTGTAATATCAGCGGCGATACTTTAGCACAATGTAAACCACACCCAGCACCTTTACTGCATGCGTGTCAATTGGCACGCAGTATACCAGAACAATGTATTTATGTTGGGGATGCTTCACGTGATATCGAAGCCGGACAACGAGCTGGAATGCGTACCTTGGTCGCTTTATATGGTTATATAGAAGACCACGAGACGCCAGCACAATGGGGCGCAACCGGGATGCTCAACCAACCACTCGACTTATTGTCATGGGTTAATTAAGTGTAAATTTACATTTATTTTCAAATAGTTAATTAAAATTAGACTCATTTATTTTTATTAGCAATGATGGGTTTCTTTACTGTTCCAATTTTCTTTCCATCAGCATCACGGAGGATTTAACTATTAAAATCCATTTTTTACTCGCCAAACTGGTCGTTCCCTTATTTCTACTCATTGTATTCTTCAGTTTAACCACTTTTATAGCGCATGCTACTCAAGGTGCAGGGTGGGGAAGAGTCGAGGGGGTTAATGGGCACCGGGTTCTAGAATTACTCGACTTGCGTGAAGAAAATAACTTGGCAACTTGGTACTCCAGCATTCTTTACCTCATGGTAGGAATAGCGCTGATATTGTTGGGTTGGGGAAATTCAGTTGAATTCCAAATTTCTCGACTGTCTCGCTTCCTATTTCAATTGGCGGCCATTGGTGCGGTTGTGATATCGGCCGATGAAGTTGCCAGTATCCATGAAACAGTAGGTAAATCATTGGCGCGTTTTACCAACCAGTTTCTCTTAACAACCCCCATGGCAGATACTCGTTTCTTTTGGGTAATTCCCTATGCGCCTTTCGCATTATTAGGCTTAATTATGATAGTTTACCAATTACATCAACTGATTGCGAAGATGCCCAGCCAGAATAATTGGCAACGCCAACAAGCTTATATAGCACTATGGGCCGCTTTATTATTTCTTCCGGGGGTGTTTTTGTCGGAATTAATGGAATGGTACTTGGTGACTATTAAGCAATATGGCACAGTTCTCACTTGTGTTGAAGAAATGTTTGAATTACTTGGGATGTACGGTTTATTCATCTGCGTGATGCTCATTGGCAAACAATATCAATTATAAAATGCGTGTACTGGGTATTGAAACCTCTTGTGATGAAACTGGCGTGGCGGTGTATGATTCAGAACAAGGCTTATTAGGACATGCTGTCTATAGCCAAATTGAATTGCATGCACAATATGGCGGTGTCGTTCCGGAATTAGCCTCCCGCGATCACATTCGTAAATTAATACCGCTCATTAAAACCGTTTTAAATGAAAGTCATACTCAAGCGACTGAAATTAATGGGGTTGCTTACACCGCTGGCCCGGGTTTAATCGGCGCATTATTAGTGGGTGCTGCGGTAGGCAAAAGTCTCGCTTGGGCATGGCAAGTACCGGCGGTAGGGATTCATCATATGGAAGGGCATCTCTTAGCGGCTATGCTTGAGCAACCAGCACCTACTTTTCCTTTTCTCGCCTTATTAGTTTCCGGTGGACATACCCAATTAGTTGAAGTTGCCGCATTAGGTCAATATACGGTGTTAGGAGAATCAGTCGATGACGCCGCTGGTGAAGCCTTTGATAAAACCGCTAAAATACTTGGTTTAGGTTATCCTGGGGGTCCCGCCTTAGCACGTTTAGCTGAACAAGGTTATGCGGATAAATTTAATTTTCCCCGTCCCATGACACAACGTCCCGGTTTGGATTTTAGTTTCAGCGGCTTAAAAACTTGTGTATTAACCACTTGGCAAGCTCAAACAGATCCGACTGAGCAAACTCGTGCTGATATTGCTCGTGCTTTTGAAGAAGCGGTTATTGATACCCTGGCTATCAAATGTCGTCGTGCTTTACAACAAACTGGGCTGAAAAGTTTAGTGGTTGCGGGTGGAGTGGGTGCCAATCAGCGATTGCGTCAGCGTCTCCTGCAGCTCACTAAAGAAATCGGTGTAGCCGTATATTATCCTCGTCCTCTATTTTGCACTGACAATGGGGCCATGATAGCTTATGCGGGTGCCTTACATCTGGCGGCTGGTCACCAAGAATCGCTGGCTTTCTCCGCTCTTCCCCGTTGGCCCTTAAACCAATTATCCATAACATAAATTCGAGTTATGTCGTTATGTCGGTTGGGTAGAGCGCAGCGAAACCCAACTTATTCGATAAGTGATTATCAATATAAGCGCCTAATTAACATTTTACTTTTCTTCTTAAAACAATTAGCATTGTTATATTAACTCACTCAGGTTACGTACCCGACGGTTTTTTTTCCAGTTTCCCATTTGAAAAAGAAGGGTTAGGTAAGATTTAACGGCGATCAATTTCTCGAAATCCTCCCCCCCCTTTACCAAAGAAAGGAATAGAAACCATGCGTAACCTGAGTAACTAACATTAGTCTTTGTGTTATCGTTGAGCTTAGTGCCAGCTAATCGGCGAATTTGTTTTAATGTCAATTACTTAATAAGCTACGATAAACCAGGAGATAATCATGCAACGACGAATTATTCAAACATTACTCAGTGTGCTGATATTAGCACCTTTCTTACCCGCCCATGGTGCAACAACCTATTATTTCTCCAGCAGTGGTGGCAATGACGCTAACGACGGCTTAAGTGAAAGCAGTCCGTGGCAAAGTCTAGATAAACTCAACGCCACGAAATTCCCCAATGACACGACCCTCCTGTTCAAGAGCGGTGACGTGTTTCGTGGCGGCATTGATCTCAACGCCAAAAACGCGAAAACCAGCGGCTTATCCGCCAATGCCTACGGTACTGGTGCTAAACCGGTCATTTCGGGCAGTATTCCAATTACCGATTGGCAACCCACCACCCATCCCCAATTATCGCCCCAAGTTTGGGAAGCGACCGTGCCCACTACTGAAACTATCTCTCATCTGTTTGTTAATAGCGAACTGATGACCATAGCCCGTTACCCCAATGTTAACTCTCCAGCCGACAAAAACTGGCTCAATGTCGATAAAAGCGCTGGAACGGATAGCTTTACTGATACCGACTTAGCCAATTACAAGAAACCAAATGGCTATTGGAAAGAGGCCACCTTACGCTTGAGAAGCTACAGTTGGACTTTTACCGTCCTGCCCATCACTGGTTACCAAGCCGATCAAGGTAAAATCACGGCAGCGGAATTAGGTAACCAACGACCCGGGTGGGGTTATTTTCTCGACGGCAAACTAGAAGAGTTGGATCACCCTGGCGAATGGTATTACGATGCCACCACCCAAAAAGTCTACTTATATCCACCCAATGAAGCCAATCCCAATCAACTGCTGGTGGAAGGGAGTGTCTATAAAACCGGTTGGCGCGGTGCCGGCGTGGGGAGTTTCACGCTAGAAAATCTCGTATTTCAACATTTTCAAGGTGATGGGGTACAAACTGGCGGTAACGGACCAATCACCATTCGCCATTGCGACTTTAAACACAATGGTAATGGTCTATCTTGGTGGAATGCGGCTAATATTTTAGTGAGTGAAAATACCTTTGACCACCATTTAATTAAAGCCCTGGATCTGAAACACGATGTCGATAAATTTCAGGTTCAACAAGCGATTGTCGAGAAAAATTATATTACGAATACGGCGATGTATCCCGGTTATGGTGCCCGTTCCAAGGGCAGTTATGAAGGGACGGCCATTCAAGCGTTTGGTGAAGGTTATATTTTGCGTCAAAATTTGATCGACTATACCGGTTGGGTGGGTTTATATCCCACCAAAAATGGGCATCACACGATAGAAAACAATATCATTCGTCGCTCGCTAGCGTTGCTCAACGATGGCGGCGCGATTTTTATTGGTTCTAGTGACAATATCATTCGCGGTAATTTTCTAGCCGACACGATTGGTAACGTAGACGAATCCAATGGTTGTTTTATGGATGATAATCCGTGTTACCACCTACCTTCGTTTGGAATGGGGGTTGGTGCAGATCGGGGCTATAGCAATAATGTCATTGAAAATAACACGATTTATAACAATCATGACAATGGCATCCGCTTAAATGTTTTTAAGAATACCACCGTGAAAAATAATGTGCTGTACAACAATGGGCGAGCGCAAGTCTATTTTGATAAGGAACCCTCGAATAATAATACCGTGACCGACAATATTATGTACTCCCTGGACTCGGAGCAACGGGGGTTATCTCTCAGCAAAGATGGCCAAGGTAATCAGTTTGATAACAACTATTATTGCAACCCGTACAGTGAAATCATCTCTAGTCCGAGTGCATCCTTAGCACTGTGGCAACAATTGCATCCGACGTATGAAGTTCATTCCCGTCAATGTAGTGAACATTTTGACTATCAGATTACCAATGCCAATACCGCTGATGCAGTAGTGAACGCCACTTTTGATAACGATGCGTCAGGTTGGGGAACTCATGAACCCAATCCGGTCGGTTTAGAGGGTGGGAGTTTAAAAGTGACCTTTGTGGATAATACGCAAGCAACGACTGTTTCTTCCCCACGGTTTAATTTAGTGGCCGGACAACTTTACCGCTTAAAGTTTAGTGTCATTGCCAATAATTTAGGGGTCATAACGGTTGTGGCCAGTGATGCCCCGAAAGGTGAACCTACCCAATGGTTACAGGATAATCCGCTCCCCTTTGCTTATTGGACCCAGCGGCGCGATCAGCAGATGTTGTTTACTTCACCCAAGGCGACCCCGGATGGCCGGCTAACGTTTTCGATCAAACCTCAAGCTAAATCTGATATCGTGTGGTTAGATAATATCATGTTCGAGCCGATTGAGGCCGGTAATTTCAATGATGCCACTCAGCGAGCGAAGTTATTTACTAATCCCACTGAGAGTTCGTCGACTATTTCTTTAGATACGGCGACTTATCTGAATTTGGAGGAGCAACCGGTGAGTGGCAATTTGACTTTAGCACCGTTTACTTCGCAGATTTTGATGGTGGCTTCGGGAACATCTCAACTCGCTACTCATCCACCAATTGCGCCCCATTTTACCGTGATACAAGATTCTGGGATAGCTAGTGGTTATTGGAGTAGTATTAGCGACGTTCAGGGATATCGTTTATATTATGCGCCGTCCAGTGAGACTAATAACATTATGTCCATGGATATGGCTGACAAAATGGATTTTTCGATAGCACTCCCAAGTGGCTCAAGCTACTATGCGGCTGTTAAAGCCTATAACGCTTTTGGTGAAAGTGATTATTCCAATATTGAACATATTGTTGTCCCATAAAAACTCTTAATGAATAAGGTGATGAAGTAAATTTTTGTAAAATACATCTTTTAATAAAATTGGATAACATGTTACAATCCTCACAATAAAAAAAGGTAGTCTTCTATGTTATCGTCAGAGTTAGTACCAGCTAAGTGACGAAGTTTTTTCGCCCTGCTGTGCCCCGCTCGCTCAAGTACCAGCTAAGCTACGATAACCAAGGAGATAATCATGCGACGACGAATTATTCAAACATTACTGAGTGTGCTGATATTAGCACCTTTTTTACCCGCTCATGGCGCAACAACCTATTATTTCTCCAGCAGCGGTGGCAAAGACACTAACAACGGTACAAGCGAAGCTACCCCGTTGAAAAGCCTTGATAAAATCAACGCTAATAAACTTCCAGATAACACGACCCTCCTGTTCAAGCGCGGTGACGTGTTTCGTGGTGGCATCGATATCAACGCCAAAAACACGAAAACCAACGGTTTATTCGCCAATGCCTACGGTGCTGGCCCCAAACCGGTCATTTCGGGCAGTGTAGCCATTACCAATTGGCAACCCACCACCCATCCCCAGTTATCGTCCCAAGTTTGGGAAGCCACTGCGCCAACCACTGAAGCTATCTCCCATTTGTTTGTCAGTGGCAAACTGATGACGATTGCCCGTTACCCCAATGTCAATTCCCCAGCCGACAAAAACTGGCTCAACGTGGATAAAAGCGCTGGAACGGATAGCTTTACCGATACCGCCTTAGCTAACTACAGTAAACCGGATGGCTATTGGGTTGGTGCCACCTTACGTCTAAGAAGCTACAGTTGGACCTTTACCATCCTGCCTATCACTGGCTACCAAGCCGCTCAAGGTAAAATTACGGCAACGGGATTAGGTAACCAACGACCCGGGTGGGGCTATTTTGTCGATGGCAAACTGGAAGAATTGGATTCTCCTGGCGAATGGTATTACGATGCCACCACCAAAAAAGTCTACCTGTACCCACTCAATGGAGCCAATCCCAATCAACTGCTGGTGGAAGGGAGTGTCTATAAAACCGGTTGGCGTGGTGCCGGCGCGGGGAGTTTCACGCTAGAGAATCTTGTATTTCAACATTTTCAAGGTGATGGGGTACAGACCGGGGGTAACGGGCCAATAATTATTCGTTATTGCGACTTCAAACACAATGGTAATGGCCTATCTTGGTGGAATGCCGGTAATATTTTAGTGAGCGAAAATACCTTTGACCACCATTTAGTTAAAGCCCTGGATCTGAAACACGATGTGGCAACTTTTCACCCACAACAGGCCATTGTCGAGAAAAATAAGATTACTTACACCGCGATGTATCCCGGTTATGGGATCCGTTCTAAGGGCAGTTATGAAGGGACGGCTATTCAAGCGTTTGGTGAAGGTTATATCTTACGTCAAAACGTGATCGACTATACCGGTTGGGTGGGTTTATATCCCACCAAAAATGGGCATCACACGATAGAAAACAATACGATTACTCATTCACTCGCCCTTCTTAACGATGGCGGCGCGATTTTCATTGGTTCCAGTAACAATATCATTCGTGGTAATTTTCTAGGCGACACGATTGGTAACGTAGACGAATCCAACGGTTGTTTTATGGGTGATAATCCGTGTTACCACCTACCCTCGTTTGGAATGGGGATTGGTGCAGATAAGGGCTATAGCAATAATGTCATTGAAAATAATACGATTTATAATAATCATGACAATGGCATCCGCTTGAATGTCTTTAAGAATACCACCGTAAAAAAGAATACGCTGTACAACAATGGGCGGGCAGATGTCTATTTTGACAAGGATCCGTCGAATAATAGTATCGTGACCGACAATATTATGTACTCCCTGGACCCGGAGCAACGGGGGTTATCTCTCGCCGTTGATGGTCAGGGCAATCAATTTGATAACAACTACTATTGCAATCCGTACAGTGAAATCATCTCTAGTCCGAGTGCATCCTTAGCACTGTGGCAACAATGGCATCCGACGTATGAAGTCCATTCCCGCCAATGTGGTGAACACTTTGACTATCAGATTACCAATACTAATACTACTGATGCGATAGTAAACGCCACCTTTGATAAGGATGCGTCGGGTTGGGGAACTCATGAACCCAATCCAGTGGGTTTAGATGGTGGAAGTTTAAAAGTGACCTTTGTGGATAATACGCAAGCCACGACCGTCTCTTCCCCACGGTTTAACTTAGTGGCCGGACAACTTTACCGCTTGAAGTTTAGTACCATTGCCAATAATTTAGGGGTCATAACGGTTATGATCAGTGATGCCCCGAAAGGTCAACCCACCCAATGGTTGCGAAATAATCCGCTACCCTTTGCTTATTGGCCGCAGCGGCGCGATCAGCAGATGTTGTTTACTTCACCCAAGGCGACTCCGGATGGCCGGATAACGTTTTCGATCAAACCTCAGGCCAAATCTGATATCGTGTGGTTGGATAATATCGTTTTCGAGCCGATTGAAGCGGGTAATTGGAATAATGCTACCAAGCGAGCCAGGTTGTTTACTAATCCGACTGCAAAGCCGTCGACCATTTCTTTAGGTGCGGCGACTTATCGAAATTTGGATGGGCAACCGGTGAGTGGCAGTTTGACTTTAGCACCGTTTACTTCACAGATTTTAGTTTTGATTTCAGGAGAACCACCACCATTAGTTAATTTATTGGAATTGACTATTAACAAAGCCGGTAATGGTACTGGAACAGTGACCGCTAACATGGGTGTTGGCAGTGGGGTAGATTGTGACGCTCTCTGTGTAGGAAATTTAGAAAGCTATGAGCTAGGCAGTCAAGTCACCTTAACAGCCACACCGGATATAGGTTCAACTTTCGTGGGTTGGAGTGGTACCGGTTGCGCTGATTCATTTACGATAAATAACCCGATGACTTGTACCGCCACCTTTAACTTAGAGCCATCATCATTCGTAGACCATCTCTTGAAGGTGAATGTCAATGGTGAAGGCAAAGTGATGAGTGATGATCCGACTGGTATTGATTGCCCAACCGGAGTTTGTGAGAAAAAATATTCCAATGGTATGACAGTAAAATTATCAGCAACAGCTACTACTGCCTCTGTTTTCAAAAATTGGAGTGGCGATTGTAGTGGCACTGAACCAGAGATTATAGTGACTATGGATGCTGATAAGAGTTGTACCGCGAATTTCGACTTATCTTCAAAAACTTATATCCTGACTGTTGAAAAACAAGGTGATGGTTCAGTCACCAGTGACCCGGTTGGTATCGACTGTGGTAATACTTGTAGTAAAGAATATCTAGTTGGAACAGCTATTAAACTAAATGCGATTCCAACAGGTCAGTCTAAATCTTTTAGTTGGTCCGAAAATTGTCAAAATGGTGAAGTTACTCTCACTGCGGATACGAAGTGTCAAGTTACTTTTACAGAATCGCCAAATCCAGTTCTCCAAATTAATAAGAGTGGTGATGGTAACGGTACAGTGACCGGTACTAATAATCTCAATTGTGGTGCCACTTGCACTCAAACTTATCTAGCGGAAAGTACGGTTGAATTAACAGCTATTCCTGATTCGAACTCAGGTTTTGTTGGCTGGATGGGTGAGGGTTGCGCAGATTCATTTATTATCACCAATGATATGAATTGTACTGCAATTTTTGAACGGGCCATATTTGAGCCAAACATTGATAGTTATCCATTAACGGTCCAACTCAGTGGTACTGGTCATGGTAAAGTTCAATCGGATCCAACCGGTATCGACTGCGATCCCAAGTGTACTGAAAATTACTTATCAGGCACCTCAGTCACTTTAACGGCTTTACCCGCAGCAGGTTTCACCTTCATTGGTTGGGACGGCGATTGTCAAACCGATAAAGCCACTACGATAGTCATGATGACTGAAGCGAAAGATTGCACCGCGCAATTTGCTCCTACCCAATATACCTTGACGCTAACCAAACAAGGTAATGGAACGGTCATAAGTCAACCCGATGGTCTTACTTGTGGAGATACTTGTACAGCCACTTATCCGAGCGGAACGGTTGTTACTTTGCAACCGACAGTAGGTCGAATAACCCGTTACAATGGTGATCCAGATTGTCAGGATGGACAAGTGACCTTAGACAAAGATGTTCAATGTGAAGTGGTTTTTGAAACCATACAAGCCTTTTTTGTGGCGCCACCTTGTCCGGCTAAAGATATTATTAATTATGTTTGCAATGGAAAAGGTCAAACCATAGAAAATCTTACCATTGAGAAAGAGGGTAACGTGAGTAATGTTAAGTTGACGGGTCAATCCATTAATAAAGGTAGAGTTTCTAACGCCACCATTGAAGCGGGCGCAACAGTTAAAAAGGGAATTTTCAGTGGAAATATTACTAATCACGGTACCATGCAAGACTTTGATTTCCGTGGTGGAAAACTTAGTGGAGGCAATTTAGGGGGTTCCGTTGCCAGCACCGGCACTTTAGAAGATGTCTCATTAGCAGCGGGTGCCAAAATAAAGGGTGGTAAACTGGCTAAAACCGTGACGGGTGATCCGAAAAATAAGGCAGTCCTAGAAAACCTTGAAGTGCTAGCCGGTACTCGACTAGCCAACGTAGTTATTGGTGATAAGGTCAAATTAGCAGATGCCATTACCGCGATTGATGTCGAATTCCGCGCTGCTAATCTCAATAATGCCACTTTAGGTGGTAACATCAACAACACCGGTGGTGGGACGATAACCAATGCTCACTTAAAGGCCAATACGCATCTTACTGGAGGCCAATTGTCTGGTAAGATTACCGGGGAAGCAGATGGTCCTGCACTTTTAGAAAATTTGACCATTAAAACGGGAACTCTTTTATCCTATGTTAGGATTGGCAATAAAGTCCAATTACCGGAAAATGTTGCCTTGGCTAATGTTGAATTTCAGGGTGAACTGTTGCAAGGTGCTACCTTATCTGGCACCATTAAAAGCGGTGAGCAAAGTACCCTTAAAGATGTCCACTTTAAAGGTGACACTCACTTAATTGGTGGCAAATTGGGAGGCAAAATCAGCGGAAATCGTGGGCAGCCGGTTGGGCTAGAACAGCTTGAAATTCTACCAGGAAGTGAACTATCCCAGGTTCTCATCGGACCGAATGTGGTTTTACCTAAAGATGTTGTATTAACAGACGGGATACAATTCACTGATGTTCAAGCTATTCCCACGGAACTCGAACTGAGTAAAATATTGCCTAGCTTACGGGGACAACCCAATTGTGTAGTGCGGTTTTCTCAACCGAAACCCATTGACTTAACTGCAACTCTCTTTCCTGGTGGGGCTAGTATTTTAGAAGCGCTTAATGAAATACCCGATGTCCAGGCACGCGGCTGGAAAATAAGTCAGGATAAGCAACAGGGTTATTTACAAGTGGCTCAAGATAACTCGCAGGTTGCATTACAACCTTGGTCTATCAAGCGCAACACTGTCGACAAAGCGCAAATGCAAATGACTGAGCAACAAACAACGATGTTCATTACCAAAACTGGTCTAGAAGTCCTGGCACAACCGGCAGTCCAAGCGCCTTGTGAATTGCAAGCTGCTTTAGAGGGACTTAATTTGCCGACTTTTGTTATGCAGCCAAACGGTAATGTGATAATACCGATATCAGAAACAGCCTGGTATAGCGCCCGACCCGATGCGGCTGCAAGGGAAATAACGGCTCCAACCACACCCGGAATAAACTTCTTACCCTCATCGAAAGTAGCCGGAACCGTCATAGCTCAACAGGTATTTACGGATCGTGATGGTAAGCAACGGGACCAATTATTTTATCCAGCCACAGCTATTCCAGAAGTGCTAGATAAATCAGCTGATAAAATAACAATGGGACTTAATGGAATAGTCACATTCACCTTAGCCGGTCAAAATTATCATGGCTTAGTCGATTATGCTGTGACTAAGGATAAGGTAACGACTGATAGCTTAAAAGTACAACCACTTCCTGATAGCAATGGTGATGGTCAAAAAGATTGGCTTGTACTTTACCCGGCTGGTGAACAGCAGAGAATATTTGCTATACAGGCGAATAATTAGTTAGCTGCTCTACTAAATCCGCCCCGTTGACTACCATAGAAATTCCTATCTTGGTCAACGGGGAATTTAAGCGGTTGATCATAGTAAAGCTAATCTCCCTGATTCTTACTGGCGTAAAGTGGGAAGATAATCCCTACTTGGCTAGTAAGCTCGTTGCGTCGGTAAACACGGTCCATTGTGTCGTCGGTATCCCTTTAAAAACTTCTCGGTAATCGAGTTTATTTCCGTTTTGGCGCGGTACCTCATGGATAAAAATATGCACGATGCGTTCAGGATATTTGCGGGCAATCATCGCGTAAATTTCCGCATCCTGTTCACCGGAATCACCCACTAACATAAATCGCCGCTGTGGACACCATTGTAATAGGTGTTCAATCGTTTCAATCTTGTGCGGTTGGGGCGATTGGAACAAACTAAAAAAACTGCTGTCTTTCCAGCGAAACAACCGTAAATGAAAACTGCCTAGCGGAAAATGGTAAGTCTCTAAAAATTCTGTTAAAGCCGGATATAATTGCCAAGGACTTGCGGATACATAATGGAAAGTAGTCCCTGGTTCTTGAGTAGCCAGTTGCTGATAAAATTGAGCCATCTGCGGCACGGGAACAAAAGGGCGAGAAAAAGTATTGGCTAATAAGGCCTTTTTGTCATGTACTTCGCTCACTTTGATAGTGTCGTCTATATCAGAAATGACAGAAACTCCCTTAGCATCAAGCAGATAAATTTTTCCTGAGAACTGCCTATTATCATTTTCGCGGGTTATGGCTGTAAACGGGATAGTATGAGTCGCTTTATCCTGCCATTGTTCAACTTCCGGCGCAGTGACTAGCAAGTTCCCATAAAAGTGTCCATTACTACCGGATTGATCGAGGACAAAAATTTTAGCGCCGATACGAATGGGAATGCGTTTTCCCCCTTCATTATCGACAAAAAATAGTTTACGGCGTTCTTGAGCAATAGATTCATACTTTTCTTCCTCTAACCGGTATTCTTCTAACCCGAACAAGGTTCTAAAAGCGATACTGAAATCACTGCTCCAATCTGGTTCATATATCCAGCCATGAACATGTAAGTTCCACTGTTTGCCGTCGGCAAGCGGATAACCCACCTCCGGTAAAAAAATAATGACTTCGTCGCTTTTAATAGGAGAATCAACGGCATGAACTGACAAGCTCCACAGCAAAAATCCATTAACCAGCCCAGTCAAGATAACGATTTTATTGAGCAATGGCTTGCTGAAAATTCTTTGAATAGTCATCATAAATGAGTAATCACGATTAGTCGTCTTTTTTAGTTGAGGTCAGCAAAAATGATAACGGTTTTTTTCCAATAAACACTCGTTGGTTTAAGAATAGCAATATAGAGTCTTTCACCGTTATTTTGATACCAGAAGGTACATTATGCTACGCTAACGCTAACCCGTTTCCTACTCTAAAAAAATAAAGTTGACTACTTTGGGTTGAGTTAACCAGAATGACACTGATTTTGAAAACGAGGAACAAATTATAATTCATGGAGAAATGCTAAAACCAATATGATGAAAATAATAACTCAAATTGCAGAATTACGTGCACAGATAAATGAATGGCGTAATAACCAACAGCGTATTGCTTTTATTCCTACCATGGGTAATCTTCATGACGGACATCTCACTTTGGTGAAGCAGGCTTTGACGGTTGCCGATCGAGTCGTTGTCAGTATTTTCGTTAATCCTTTACAATTTGGAGCGACTGAAGATTACCAGACCTATCCTCGAACTTTAACTGAAGATAGTGATCAATTAGCGCAACAAGGGGTTGATTTATTATTTAATCCGGCAGTGACAACCATCTATCCAGGGGGGATAGAAGCCACAACTGGTATTCAGGTTCCCAAGTTAAGTGAAATCCTTTGTGGTGCTTCACGTCCGGTTCTTTTTAAGGGAGTTGCCACGGTGGTTAATATTCTGTTTAATTTGGTTCAACCAGATGAGGCTTTGTTTGGCGAAAAAGATTATCAACAATTGTTAATCATTAAACGTATGGTAACTGATTTGTTTATACCGATTAAGATTGTGGGTGTTCCAACGGTGCGAGAGCCAGATGGTTTAGCGATGAGTTCCCGTAATCATTATTTGAATCAGGAGCAACGTGCTATTGCCCCCTATTTATTTCAAACTCTTCACCACATGAAGGTAAAAATAACCGCCGGTCAGCGAGAATGGGCTTTACTAGAAAGTGAAGCCATTGAAAGTCTTAAGCAGATTGGGTTTAATCCGGACTATGTTAGCGTTCGTTGTTGCCACGATCTAACGATACCGACCCCAGAAGATAAAAATTTAATTATTTTAGCAGCCGCTTGGCTCGGTCCGGCTCGCTTAATTGATAATATTTTTGTGACTTGTCAATAACAATAGTTTGGCCAGTTTTTTCTAATGGCTTAAATAGTCAGTTAAGGTCAGATGAAGGGATTTGGGCAAGTCAACCATTGGTAAATCCCCCCTAACCCTCCTTTGTCAAAGGGGGGAACAAGAGATCCCCCTTCACTTCCCTTTGTCAAAGGGGGGAATTTCTTGAGTTGATGGCAGTGTAGCTACGGCTCTTATTTTCAGGCATCCAGTTTTAATAGTGTGGTATTGCTGCAATTGATCGGATGATGAGAGGTCAGAACAGCCATCCCTCCCTGTTGAGCATGTTGTTCCAACCAATTTTCTATCAGATTAATGGCGATTTTATCGAGTGCCGTGAAAGGCTCATCGAGTATCCACAATTGGGCATTGTTCAATAGCAACCGTGCCAGTGCTACCCGACGTTGTTGACCGGCTGAAAGTGTGCGCGTTGGGACATCTTCAAAACCATATAACCCAACCTGTGCTAATGCTTCTGCTAATGGAATTTCCGTCGGATAACATCCCATTGCCTGTGCCATCGCCAAATTTTCTAGGGGCGTTAATTCCGCTTTGATACCTGGCGCATGACCAATGTAAATCAGATTAGCATAATAAGCTGAGCGAATGGCTTGAATGTCTTGTGCTTGCCAATAAACAGTGCCTTCAGTAGGTAAAGTTAAGCCACACAAGATCCGTAATAAACTGGTTTTACCACTCCCATTACGACCTTCTATTTGCAGTAACTGCCCGGCTGACAAAGTAAAATTTAAATTATCAAATAAGATGCGATCATCACGAATACATTGTAAATGGGTTACCGTTAAGTGATTGGTCAAATTGTAAGCCGTATTAAAAATAAGTTGAACTCGGTGTATATTCATAAATACACTTTTAAGGTAAATAATTGAAAGCGATGGGGTATGATAAAATTATCAATAAAAACAGAGCTTATTTGCACTGAAGTGAATAAACCTATGATAACATATTTATTGTTTAAGACTATTCAAGCGAACGGCAAAATGGAAAGTCGTGGTTCACTATTGAGCTATTCCAAATCAAGAAAATTTATTAAACTATCTTAGAGTTATCGCCTTTCTAAGCCACTTTACCTCTCGGTAAAGATATGATTAAATTTAACAGAATCACTTGAAGGTGAGTGAAGGTATTATTATAAACCAGTATGTTAAGAAATTACGTTAAGAGATAGGAAATACCATGAACATTACAGACTTACTTGCTTTTGGTGCAGCCAATGGTGTTTCGGACTTTCATCTCTCCGCTGGAGTGCAACCGATGGTCCGAGTGAGTGGTGATATGCGCCGGATCGATATTCCGGCCCTCGATCATACTCAAGTGCGTGACATGATCTATGACGTCATGAACGATAAACAACGCAAAGATTATGAAAAATACTTAGAATGTGACTTTTCATTTTCGATACCGGGCGTCGCTCGATTTCGGGTTAATGCTTATGTTCAGCATCGTGGTGCCGGTGCTGTTATCCGAACCATTCCTTCCAAGATTTTAAGTTTGGAACAATTAAAAGCACCCTCTCTTTTTAAAACTTTTGCCATGACTCACAAGGGAATTGTCACGGTCACTGGCGGAACCGGTTCAGGCAAATCAACGACCTTAGCGGCGATGATGAATTATCGCAATGACACGGAATATGGCCATATTCTGACCATTGAAGATCCGATTGAGTTTGTCCACGAATCTAAACGTTGTTTAATTACGCAACGTGAAGTTAAACGCGACACCCTGAGTTTTGATAACGCCTTAAAATCGGCATTACGACAAGATCCGAATGTTATTCTGGTGGGTGAGTTACGCGACTTAGAAACGATTCGGTTGGCATTATCGGCTGCCGAAACCGGACACGTCGTGTTTGGAACTTTACATACTAACTCAGCCGCTAAAACGATTGACCGTATCGTTGAAGTATTTCCTACCGCTGAAAAACCGACGATTCGTACCATGATATCTGAATCAATCCAATCCGTTGTTTCTCAATCTTTATTGAAAAAAATTGGGGGTGGACGCGTGGCAGCCCATGAAATTATGGTAGCAACCCCGGCGATTCGCAACTTAATCCGTGAAAATAAAGTGGCTCAAATGTATTCCGCGATGCAAACCGGACAAAAATTTGGGATGCAAACCTTGGATCAAGTCCTCGAAAAACTGTTACAACAAAAAATAATAACCAAAGAACATGCTCGTGAATACGCCCTTAATAAGGATAAATTCGCTTAATCTAACATTTAATTTAACCGTTACTCAATCAATTTATTCTTAGCCAAGCCGGGTTATGACAGAGGAAAATAAAGATGGAAAGAGATGAAGCAATGGGCTTGATGATGAAATTGCTCAAGTTAATGACTAAAGAAGGGGGGTCAGACTTATTTGTTACCGCGGGATTTCCACCAGCGATGAAACTCAAAGGTAAAATGACGCCGATGACTAAAAAGCCGCTGACTGCCGCTGAGGCTATGTCGCTTACCCAATGTATCATGAATGACAAACAACTCAAAGAGTATGAAGAAACCAAGGAGTGTAATTTTGCGATTCATCCACCGGGGTTAAGTCGCTTTCGGGTAAATGCTTTTGTCCAACAAGGTTGTCAAGGCGTGATCATGCGGATTATCACCGCAGAAGTGCCGGATTTTGATAAAATGAAGTTGCCAGTGGTGCTTAAAGAAATCATTATGGCGAAGAATGGCTTGATTGTCATGGTTGGTGGCACCGGTTCCGGTAAGTCAACCACGATGGCGGCGCTGATCGATTACCGTAACCGTAATACTTATGGGCATATCATCACCCTGGAAGACCCCATTGAATACGTCCACCCCCATAAAAATTGCGTTATTATGCAACGCGAAATTGGGGTTGATGCCCGGAGTTGGGAAGCCGCTTTACATAATACTTTACGTCAAGCACCAGACGTTATCTTATTGGGTGAAATTCGAGATGCTGAGATTATGAACTTCGGAATGGAATTTGCGCAAACCGGGCATTTAGCGATGGGCACTTTACACGCTAACAATGCTAACCAAGCCGTTGACCGAATTTTAGGGTTCTTCTCGACCGAAAAGCAAAAGAAATTAATGCAAGACATTTCGTTGAATCTCCGGGCTATTATCTCGCAACGCCTAGTTAAAACTTCGGATGGCGGACGCGCCGCCGCTATTGAAATTTTGCGGAATTCGCCGCTGGTTCAAGAATTGATTGCTAATGGGGATATCGGTGGCATTAAACCGATCATGGCTAAATCATCGGATTTAGGAATGCAAACCTTTGATCAAGCCCTGTTTCTACTGTTTGAAGAGGGACGAATTGACTATGAAGAAGCCATTGGTAATGCCGACTCGCAAAATGAATTGCGGTTGAAAATTAAACTTGAAAGTAAGCGTGCCGGCGAAGGTGGACTCGGTGGTTCTTCCTTAAAGTTGGTAGAAAAAGAAGGTGATGATAAACACTAAAAAAATAGTTTAAAACCCGTTTAAGGAGGGTCGGATCCGAGGATTAATAACTCATCCTCTCAAGATTAATTATGGGGAGATAGTTTTTTTAATGAGCAATATATCAAAATTTAATGGGTGAAAGCCAATGGATTTATCACCTTATTTGAAGTTGTTAGCGGAAAAAAAGGGTTCGGATCTATTTGTCACGGTGGGTTCGCCGGTAACCCTGAAGTTGGATGGTAAAGACAAACCGGTGGGCAAAACTGCGGTGACAGCGGAAATGGCTAAAGCAGCCGCCTTTGGTTTAATGTCGGATGAGCAAAAGAAAGAATTTGCTAAAAGTAAAGAGTTGAATTTTGCTTATCGTAATGGCAACGGTGCCTTTAATGTCAACGTGGCTGTTAAACAAAAAGCCATTAATATCATTATTCAACCCGCTGAAGGTAAAAAAACCGAAAAAACCGAAGCGCCACCCAAAGCAGAACCACCCAAAGCCGCGAGTACCAGTACTGAAATACCATTAATCGATAGTGAAAATTTATTAGATTATTTGAGGATAACGTATGAAAGAAGCGGATCAGACTTATTTCTCACGGTGGGTTCCCAAATTAAAGCGAAAATTTATGGTAGCGCTAAACCATTAAGTACCTTTATTGCAACCCCAGAAATTACTAAGAAATGCGCTTATTCCATTTTAACGGATGAGCAAATTGCTCAGTTTGAACAAACTAAAGATTTAGACTTTGCGATTAGTCTCCCCGATGGCAGCGCTAGATTTCGGGGCAATGCTTTTTTTCAACGCAAAACGATTGGCTTAGTCATGCGTTTCATTCCGGCGGAAATTCCGAATGCCAAAGATATGGGTACGCCGGAAATCCTCTTAGAATTAATCATGTCTAAGCGTGGCTTGCTGTTGATGGTGGGTGGGACGGGATCGGGTAAGTCGACCACTTTAGCGTCGATGATCGATTATCGCAATGCCAATTCACCCGGTCATATTTTAACGATTGAAGATCCGGTCGAATTCTCCCACCCTAATAAAATGTCGATTCTCAATCAACGTGAAGTCGGGGTTGATACCGCTTCTTATGCGGCTGCGATTAAAGCTTCCTTACGGGAGGCACCCGATGTTATTTTGATCGGGGAGATTCGCACCATGGAAACGATGGAAGCGGCTTTAGAATTAGCCAATACCGGTCACTTATGCGTTTCGACTATGCACGCCAATAATGCCAATCAGGCTTTAGATCGCACCATTAACATGTTTCCAACGGAAAAACACAAATCGCTATTTATGGATATGTCTGGAAATATTCGGGCGATTATTTCCCAACGTTTGATTCCCGATGTGCGAGGTAAACGCTGTGCCGCCATTGAAGTGATGATTAATACCCCGAATATTGCTGGTTTAATCCTCAAAGGTAAATTGACTGAAATTAAAGACGCGATGAAAGCCAGTGGTGCCAAAGGAATGCAAACTTTCGATGATGCGCTTTACATGTTATATAAGGAAGGCAAGATCAGTATGGAAGAAGCTTTAAAGAACGCTGATTCCCGCAATGACTTAGAAGGAAAAATCAATTTTGGGTAGTGATGAACCCGTCGTGCTTTAGCATTCGTCGAGCGGCGTTTGTTGATATCATCAGGGCTACCCAATTTGGGTGACAACCCGTTATCATTGCTCCAAATAAAGCGATTGAACGGAATAACTTTCCATAATCGGCTTAAAATAACTTAAAACATTTTCTATTAGATTTAATTGGATATTTTGCGGTGTATATAAGGCGTAAACTTTATGGTCAAGAATAGGCGCCTCTGCTACTAAAAAGAGTTGTTCCTGGTCAAGCAAAGTTTGGCACATTCTCTGCGGTAAATAGGAACTACCACTGCGGTGCCGAATAAATGCCAAAGCTAAGCTACCGAGTGCCATTCGAGCGATAGGTGGTGGAGAGTGAGGAAATAATTGCGCATGAAAAGTGGCGAATCGTGTCCCCCAATCAACTAATACATAATTTTCACTCAGTGCTTGCTCAACACTGAGACGCGGTTGAGAAGAAACCAACAGCAGTTTAACTTGACTCACTTCTCGAGTAATGATCTCAAGCACTGGGGGGGGGTCAAATAAAAAACTAATATCCAAAACCCCCGCCGATAATTTGCGTAGTAACCATTCTAAATTTTCTACTTCGGTTTGAATAGTTAGCGGTGAAATATGTTGATAAAGCGTATGAATCCAATCTTGTAAAATAACTTCCCACAAACTAAAAATTCCACCCACTCTTAATAAAGTATGCTGTACTTCATCATCTAGTGCTAAATCCTGACAAGCCTGTTCCCAAGCACTCAGAATAGCACGAGCATGTTTAACCAGACGTTCGCCTTTTTTGGTTAACTGAATGTTATTACGATGACGAGTAAATAAAGCCACACCAAGCGTTTCTTCCAATAAACGAATACGAGCACTGACCGCTGACTGTGTTAAATAAAGATTATTAGCAGCGCGCCCAAAATGACGAGTTCTTTCCACTTCTAAAAAGGTTTTTAATAAATCAATATCCATATTAGCCTGAAATTATTTAAATGAGAGTTATCATATTATTTTTTATTGAAATGAACAATAATTTTAATTGTAACCATCATTTTATTTTGTTTTACTAATTCACTGCTGCTTAGTATAAATAGCGCGCTTATCGGATTGGTCTTCAAACCGATGGAATTTTTTCGTAACCACTTTTTGGGAGAGATATCCATGAAAAAACTGATCGCTATGCTTGCTGGTCTTTATTTGTCCACCTTTGCTGCTTTGCCATTGTTGGCAGCAGAATCAGCAGCAACTCCAGCAGCTACCGATGAAAAGGCCACAGCAGCAAATTCAGCGACTACTGAAACGACTACTGAAACTAAAGCCACTGATAAAGCGAAACCTGAAGGAGACGCAGCCAGTGCTGATACTTCCAGTGAAACGACGACTACGACGACTACGACGACTACGACGACTCCAACTGAGGGTGACAAAGCCGAAGGCGGTGATGCTGCTGCAACGACTGAAGGTGACAAAACCGAAGACAAAACCGAAGGCGGTGATAGCGAAACTACTACTGAAGGTGGTGGCGATACCGGCGGTGACAGTGAATAATTATCTTTCACTCCGTTAGCAACCGCTAAATAACTACGGCATAGCGCATCAATTTTGGAAGGTGCGTTATGCCTTTTTTATTGGCTTGCTCAAGCTAATAAATAAGCTTTTTTAGCGAGGTCTTGTAAAATCTCTGCAATTTGGTGAGATAAATGCGAGTCTAATTCACTCGGTTCAATTTCGGTTAATGCCTTTCTCTCTTCGCCCTGATATAAAAGTAATTTTTCCTCAACTATATTTTTTTTCATTATCTCTACCAGAAAATTACGATCATGGGTGCCATCTAAATGTTTTAATATTGCTCGAGTGGCCAAATTAAGCTTAAACACCTCATAACGTAAGTTAGTGACTTGATTACCTCGTTGACTTTGTAACCGAGCAATGGGGCTGGCGAGTGGACGCTCACTTATTGGTAAGGTAAATTGAGGTGGATAACTAGAGAGTTCGACAATATCTTTCAAATAAAATTCTAATAACATCGTTTTCACTTCTTGAATATGGGGCGGCGCTAAAATTGCTTGATAGCGGTTTTTATCTATTTTAATAAGTAATTCATAAACACGCCGGAGCAAATCTTCAAATGATATACTCTGTGGCCAAATTTCTCCCAAATAAAAGCAAATGACTTTAAGCAGGGGTGAGGATACTGACAACACCATTCGGCCGCTTAGCGTTTCAAATTGTTCTGATAAATTCGGTTCTAATTTTGCTGTGGTTTCCAACGAGTTTAATGAATTGTTTAATAAGTGACCGGTGGTCAATTTAAGTGGTGCCGCAATATAAAAATTATTTATTTTATCAGGAACTAAATCCCGATTTAGTGTCACTGCTTGGTGACACAATAAAGTCTCGCGAAAAGAATTATTATGTAGAAAATCAAAGTATTGTTCCTTCTCTATTAAATTAAGGGAAAGTATTTCGGTTTGAGGAATAAACGCGGCGATTGCCGTAAATAACGTTTTGGTATCAGCGAGGTATTGCAAACCAGCTTGATGCGCTTGTTCAATGAACTCATGAAAAAAAACAGCTTCATTATATTTTTCTAAATATTCATGAAAAAAATAATTTTCTTCTAATTGGTTAATTCGAATTAACTCTTTCTTAAGCGCTAGACTATAAGTGTCATATTTATGCTTGATAGACTCTATCAAAAAGTGGAGTAGCGTTTTAGCCGCTGCCAATTTTTCTTGCGGTTTCTCTAACTGTTGAACGTGATATAGCACCATCTTTCGCAACATCGTGTCTACATGCCAGCCCGGATAAACATTATAACTGACATAAGCAACACCTTGTGGGTGTAACTGGTGGTGGCACACTTGTAAAATTTTAGCGCGTACAGTGGGTGATACCCAAGAATAAACGCCATGAACAATAATATAATCAAATTGCCCAAAATCAGAATCCATCGCCATTATATCCATCTGCTTAAGCGTAATGTTGTGTAATCCAAGCTGCTGGATATTAGCTTGTCCTTCCTGAATTTGTTGGACGGATAAATCAATCCCCCAAAATTCCCCTTGTGGAATAGCTTGTGCCATAGCGAGAAGATTAATCCCGCTAGCACAACCCAATTCTAATACCCGACAAGTGGCTACCGGTGGCGGTTGCATACCGAACAAAGCGGCTATCGTGGCGAGATTATCGGGTTGAGTTTGTTTATAAATATGTTTAGTATAAGGAATTTCATCGTAATCGTTGTTATTCATATGGTTGTGTTTCTCAGTCCTCTGAGGCTAAATTAATTTTTGTTGTTATCAACTTGAGCGACTATTTTCCCATTTTTATCGAGTTTTCCCGCCATGGGCATTGATAACCGGTATCTTATTTATTAATCTTAATGCGCTAGTAGCCTCAATAAACTTTGGCCCAACGCCACTCGATACTTCGGTACTCAAAACGGTTACGATTTCCAATCCCCAGTCCATTATCACTCGGCACCATTGGATTAGTATCAAATGAGTTTAAAATTCAAAGTGATGGATGTGCTAATCAAACTTTAGCTATTCCAGCCAGTTGTGAGGTGACCGTCTTATTTACACCGTGAGTGGTGGGCGCTAAAACTGCTACGCTGGTTATTCAGGGAACCGATCCCAGTACGATACCGGCGTAATATTTGGGAACCGGTTACAAACCAGTTCTGGCAAAAACGACTTTTAGTGACCGATCACTTTGAAATTAATACTATTATTCCGTGAGGAACGCAAAGTTAGGCTTCTTGATTAACCATACTGACCAATATGCCAAGAATTTTACCAGCATTGGCTATGTGATACTCCGGAACATCAATATAGGCAACACCAGCCTCATATTTTAAAAATTTCCATGTATTTCCTGTTGTTACTGCGCCGTATATTCTTAAGGAAATACCCTCTTTTTCGTTAAATAGGTGGGATGCAAACATTTCTGCGATACATTGACCTAAACCCCCGGCTATATATTCATTTTTTGCCTCGACAACAGCAATAATCGGGGCATTAAGGTAATATTGCTCCGGCGATTTACTAATAACAAAATCACAAAAACCATTCAGGTCTTTTTGCTTATCAATATCTAGGTTCACGCCAGAAAACAAACTAATTTCGTCTTTTAATACTCGCCGCACTTCCAATAATATATTTGCAATAATCAACTCAGAACGAAATTTCTCCGTTCCAACCGCTAAAGCCAAGGGGACATTATACTTTAAAGTTGTGGATAAATAATCACTTATACCAATCTCAGTTATCACAGAAAATAAATCTTGGTTTTCTACCAGTTTAAGATGGAGTTGTTCCTTAACTTTTTTTAATGTGAAATCACTGTAGGGCATATCTTATAACCGTTTTTAATGTTTGAGAATAGGTTACAAACCTGTTCCTGCAAAAGACAGCACAAATAACAATGCGTAGGTTCAATACCATTAAGTTAAGGGCAGACACGCCAGTCTGCCCCTACAACCTACCACGTCGGTAGGGGCGAACCGGTGTGTTCGCTCTAACACCCAACTGTTTAACTTAATAACAGTGATGCGTAGGATGGGTAGAGCGCAGCAAAACCCAACATCCCTAAACTCCAATTTTAGAATTGATGGGTTTCGCGCTGATGCGCTCTACCCATCCTACACTTTACTAGTTTGCTATCAACCCGTTAAATCCCTTCTAATCTTCTTTTCAAAGAGAGGAATTTTAAGGTAAATTCCTGTAATGGTGTCGTGAAGTTAAGCTATTATTCTCAAATAATTATTATTCTTTCAACATCATAATTTGCACCCAAGATTTTATGACCCCCATTTCATTGAAGGAAATCACCATTTGACCATAAGGTTCATAACCGGCTTTCATTTTGTCATTAACCGCTTTAACGAGTTGTTTATCGTATTGTTCGACTACCGCAATATATCGATTTTTTTCTTCCATTCAGTTCAATCTCCTATAAACTATCCAGCTATTCCAATGAAAAATTTTAACGTACCCACGCACGCCCGCGTCATCAGTGAATGAAGGGACACTAGTGTAGTGTATCGATTAGGTTCCACTTTGAGTCAATTGAACCGAGAAAAATGGTGCTACCTTGCTCACGTTAACTGAGTAACTCTTAAAATAACGCCGCTGTGAATGGTAATCCTAAACTCGCCCGGATTTTTTCAACCTCCGATTGGGAAATGAACTGTCCCCCATTTGGACCGGGTGATTTACCATTATGAGTCATATTTAATAATATCATTCCTTTGGCTTTACAAAGTTGAATGTATTTTTCTTCCGTTTCTATGGCATTGGCTACACAAATAATCCGCAGTTGCGGTTTGCGTCCCGCTTGTACTAATTGATTTATCCAAATATTTTTGTAAGATCGATGGGGATTCCGTTTGGCTCTACTCAGGTGTTCACTTAACCTTTTTTTGGGTGGGGAGATTCTCCAATGTAGCGAAATTCTTCTGGATACTTAGGATCAAAAAGTGCGTAAATGTAACTAGTCATGAGTGTTCATTCATCCTGAGTTGCTTTATCATCCGAGGCGTTAACTGAGAATCTCTAGTAAGATTATTTGAATAGTTTATCATTTCTATATTGAGCATAGCGACAACGTTATTGAGTAATTTTAAAAGATATGTTTATAAAAAGATTTATTATTATTTTTGTTAGCGTTTTTTTCACGGGATGTATGACGGTACCTCAACAACAATCCCTAGATAAACAACACTTTAAAGAAACAGTAACCATTAATGATTTTGCTGCTGAAAAAGTCATTATTTTTTCTACTATTAATGGGGTTCAACCACAACTGGGAACTCATGAAGTCGTTGGCGATGATAATTTTCTGCGTGGGTTTCTGGATAAGCAGAGTAACAAAAAAGTTTATCAAGTTTACAATGTGATTTATTATGCTCAGTCTGGTAGTCAGTCCGGCTGGAAACAGTTTAAGCAAGCCCGTTATCAAACTAAAGTGGGTCAAGAATTAGTGGCTGCTGAAGTTATAAAAAAACAAGAGGATTGCGCTGCTTTACCGCGCTATGGACAATGTCTTTATAGTGAGCAGGTGATTTTTGAGCTTGATGATAATCAAGTGAGAGACTTAGCAAAATCTTATTCCACCTCAAATGATCCCAATTGGCAATACGAACTTATCCCCACTTCCGGCGCCCGTTATCCCGATAAGTTGTTACTAGCCGAAATAGCCGGTTTAGTAGATAAAATGGACGAATATGTTATTTCTCAACAACCTACTTGGCCAACATTAGGTGCCAAAAACAGTCGCTTACTTGAACTGTTATCCTCACCGGAATCGCTGGTTATCCCACCACGAGCAGTGGCAATATTACCCGTGCTCAATAAGTAAATGGGGAAATTGGAGAAAACCGTTGGGTGCGTAATAAGTGATGCAGCCCATTTCCGCTTCATTTTATCTTTATTCAGGAAGTAAAACATGTTAGCCTACCGTTACCAGTGTAGTGAGTAGTTTCTTTAGTTAGAGGTCGATTTGAGTATGAATGTGGACCTGATCTATATTGATCCTGGCACTGAACGCTTTGCTATCGCTTTGTTAATGGCTACCGTGGTACATTTAGTGATTATCTATGAAGTCAGTTTCATACCACTGAAGCCCGCTAAAATATTGAATAATTCTATGGAAATCATTTTGGTACAAACGCGTACTAATAAACCACCTCAGCAAGCAGATTATTTAGCACAGGCTAATCAAATCGGTGGTGGTGAAATCCCACAACAAGAACGTCCGAGTACCCCTTTCATCGCGCCCTTTCCAGAAATTAATCCGAATGAGGTGGTGACCCCCATGCCACCGCAAGTGGCTACACCTGCTGAAGAATCTCAAGTGGAAAAATTGGCTACGCTGCATCCGGCTTCACAACAAGTAGAATCATGGCAACCGGTTGATGCTACCGAAGGCCCCCCAGAACAAGGCAGTGATTCACAAACGACTTTAAATGAATATATTGCCGAAAACACTTTGTTAATCAATGAACAATCCGCAAAATTAGCTAGTATTCAAGCGGAATTGAGTAAAAAATTTAATTCTTATACTAAACGGTTGCGAAGTAAATGGATCCATGCGAATACTAAAGAAGATAAATATGTGAATTATATGGTAGCGTGGCGACAAAAAGTGGAAGAAGTGGGCAATGCCAATTATCCGGATAAAGCCCGGCAACAAAAATTATCCGGCAGTTTGGTGTTAGATGTCGCCTTGAATCCAAATGGCACGATCCGCAAAGTCACTATTGTCAAACCCTCTCCTTATCCTATCTTAGATGAAGCCGCGTTACGTATCGTGCATTTGGCTGCCCCGTTTGATCCTTTTCCAGAAGAAATTCGTCAAGAAACCGATGTATTGCATATTACTCGAACGTGGGAATTTCGTTACAATAGTTTAACCAGTCGATAAAGAGTATGATAATTTTGAATAAATCCAGTTTTATTTTTTAGCCCACAGTATCGGTACCCAACTATGTTGTTAGAACCTACTAATTTAACTAATCATTTTTTAATTGCTATGCCTAATTTGTGGGATCCGCATTTTTTCCACACGGTCACTTATGTTTGTGTACACAATGATGAAGGTGCGATGGGGATAGTGATTAATCGTCCTCTAAACGTGGATCTTGGTGATGTACTTGAACATATGGACATTGAAGCCACCGATCCTTTTGCTAATCGGCTGCCCGTGTTTGAAGGTGGACCGGTGCAACGCGAACGCGGTTTTGTTATTCATCAACCGGCGGGAAGATGGGATGCGATGTTGACTATCAGTGAAGATTTAGGAATTACCACTTCTCGAGATATCCTTAATGCTATTGCTGATGGCCGAGGACCAAAAAAAGTATTGATTGCCCTAGGTTATGCGGGTTGGGGTGCTGGACAACTAGAGCAAGAAATGGCTGAGAACGCTTGGCTCAGTACTCCAGCAGATAACCACATTATTTTCAATATCCCACCCGAACAGCGTTGGCAAGCAGCGGCGTCTCGTCTGGGCGTGGATTTAACTTTACTTTCAAGTGAAGCGGGGCATGGCTAATTGAGTAAGAACGCTTCACAGACGAAACCGCTGCTTATTCAAAGCGTCATGGGATTTGACTATGGTACCAAACGAATTGGCATTGCGATTGGGCAAACGATAACGGCTACGGCTCACCCTTTAACGATAGTAACGGTTAAAAATCAACAACCGGATTGGCTACATCTTCAAACCTTAGTTCAAGAGTGGCAACCGCATGCTTTAGTGGTGGGTATACCCCTCCATGCCAATGGTTCAATCAATGTCATCGCCATAGCGGTTCAGCATTTTACTCAGCAATTAGAAACGCGTTATCAATTACCGGTTTATACCATTAACGAAACCCTATCATCCGTCGCCGCTGCGGAAAAAATTTCTGCCCCGGTTCGGTTAACTACCGAAAAGGCATCTCACCACACTTTAAGATCAAGACATTCCAAGAAGAAAAATCATCGGAAAGGAAAAGGTTTAGATGCGGTGGCTGCCCAAATTATTTTAGAAACGTGGTTTACGGAATGTCTATAAATCATCTCGATATGTTGTTACATAGCGTAGCAAATTCTTTAAATCAATACTTAAAAAAACACCAGCGTGATAATGTCCTGATGGTGGGAATACATACTGGCGGTGTATGGGTCGCTAAACAGCTGCATACGTTATTAAATTTGCCGCAACCACTCGGGCAGTTAGAAATTGCCTTTTACCGAGATGATTTTAGTCGCATTGGGCTACATCCCCATGTTAAACCTTCTCGCCTACCCTTAGAGGTGGATGATCGTCATATTGTTTTAGTCGATGATGTGTTGCATACCGGCCGCACGGTACGAGCCGCTCTCAATGAACTGTTTGATTATGGTCGACCGGCGAGTGTTACCCTCGTGGTTTTAATCGAACGTAATGGGCGTGAACTTCCTATTCAGCCAGATGTAGTCGGTTATTCACTGCATTTGGAACCGGGCAAGCATGTTAAACTCTGTGGACCTGAGCCTTTATCTTTAGAAATTCGTACGCTGGCATGAACACTATCCAATTAGACCATCAAGGTCGTTTGAAACATTTTTTAGGCATTGAAGGTTTACCCAAAGCATTACTGATTGAAATTTTAGATACAGCTACTTCACTCATGAGTGTGACTGAACAAACCGTTAAGAAAGTCCCGCTCTTGCGCGGTAAAACCATTGTTAATTTATTTTTTGAACCCAGTACGCGTACCCGTACTACGTTTGAGTTGGCTGCGAAACGGTTATCGGCTGATGTGTTGAATTTTAATATTAATACTTCGTCTAGTAGCAAAGGGGAAACTTTGATTGATATGTTGCGCAATCTAGAAGCCATGCACTGTGACCTGTTTGTCGTTCGTCATGCCGCTGGCGGTGCCGCGCACTTTATGGCACAACATGTTGCACCCCATATTAGCATTATTAACGCCGGTGATGGTCGACATGAACATCCTACCCAAGCGATGCTGGATATGTATACCATTCGCCAGTACAAAGGTGATTTTTCCCCCTTGCGAGTAGCGATTGTGGGCGATATTTTACACTCACGCGTGGCGCGTTCTAACATTCATGCGTTAATGACTTTAGGGGTGGCGGAAGTGCGGGTAATTGGGCCTAACACTTTGATTCCAAAAGGAATAGCTACATTGGGTGTTAAAGTCTTTAATCGGTTAAAAGAGGGATTGCGCAATGTGGATGTCATTCTGATGCTACGGTTACAACGCGAACGAATGCAGGCTGCACTCATCCCCAGTGTCCATGAATACTTTCAATATTATGGACTGACCGAAGCAATCTTAGAAACCACTCACTCCGATGCGATTGTCATGCATCCCGGACCGATTAATCGCGGCGTTGAAATTGACTCCTCAGTCGCTAACGGTGAACGGTCGGTGATTTTACAACAAGTGAGCAATGGCATTGCTATTCGGATGGCGGTGATGGCAATGACCTTAAAGGCGATTCCTGAACTAAAGGATACCCGTTAATGACAACCCTAAGCATTATCGGTGGGCGAGTAGTCGATCCTGCTGCTCATCTCGATTTGATTACCGATCTACACATTGCAACGGGTAAAATTATTGCGGTTGGTAAACCACCCAGTGATTTTAAAGCCGAAAGGCAAATTGATGCCCAACAGAAAATCGTTTGCCCCGGCTTAGTTGATTTAAGTGTGCGCCTACGCGAACCGGGAGCGGAACATAAAGGAACTATCATTACTGAAACCCGTGCTGCTGCCAGTAGTGGTATCACCACCGTGTGTTGTCCCCCGGATACCAATCCGGTCATTGATATCCCCGCAGTAGCTGAACTGTTACAACAGCGCGCCGCTCATTCTGGAATGGCCAAAGTATTACCTTTAGCGGCATTAACTCGCGGGTTAGCCGGTGAGCAATTGGCTGAAATGGGCGATCTCAAAGAAGCGGGTTGCGTTGCCGTCAGTAATGTGCTCCCGATAGTAAATACCGAAGTATTACGCTATGCCCTGGAATATGCTGCTAATTGTGAATTGACCGTATTTATCCATCCCCGCGAACCCTGGCTAGGTGTTCATGGTTGCGCGCATGAAGGCGCGGTGAGTACCCGCTTAGGTCTCTCCGGTATTCCAGAAACGACCGAAACCATTGAAGTGGCTCGTCATCTCCTGCTAATTGAGGCGACTGGGGTACGTGCTCATTTTTGCCGATTGTCTACCGCACGTGCCGTTGAAATGGTTAAACACGCTCAAACGCAAGGGCTGCACGTCACGGCTGATGTTAGTGCTCATCATTTATTTTTAACCGAAATGGATATCAATAACTATAATAGTCAATGTCACGTCTATCCACCGCTACGCACCCAGCAAGATAAAGCCGCTTTACGAACGGGCTTGTTACAAGGTGGGATTGATGCCATTTGTTCTGATCATCAGCCGCATGAAGCTGATGCCAAACTCAGTCCATTCGCCATGACCGCTATGGGTATATCGGGGCTAGATACTTTGTTACCCCTGTGTTTACACCTAGCCGAAGAAATGTCAATGGATTTAATCACGTTATTGAGTTATGTGACTTCCAAACCAGCCCAAATTTTAGGCATAGACGCTGGTACCTTAGCAGTTGGTCAAGCCGCTGATATTTGTATCTTTGACCCGAATGACAGTTGGCAATTGGCTCCAGAAAACATGCATAGCAAAGGACTTAATTCGCCGTTTTTAGGTTGGGAATTTAAGGGTCGAGTTATCTATACACTAATTAATGGGAAAGTGGTTTACACTTTGTGTGAGTAAGTCACTCATATTACGTATATTCCCCTCTTTGAAAAAGGGGGGCTAGGGGGGATTTAGAAGTGACCAAAATGAAATACCGATTGATTGGCACCCTGATTTCCTTGATGCTCAGTTCACCTATCCAAGCAGAAATCACCTTGGATGGGAGTCTTGGTCCGCGTTTGGAATTAACCGGCCCAACTTATCGTATTCCGGCTGAACTGGGTCAACAGTATGAAAGTAATTTGTTTCATAGTTTTGAACAATTCAATTTGATTCAAGGTGAACAAGCTATTTTTACCGGCCCAGCCACGTTAACCAACGTGATTAGCCGCGTTACTGGCGGAGAAATTTCTCATATCGATGGCGTACTGAGTTCTGCCATACCCGCCGCAAATATGTATTTTATTAATCCGGCCGGCATTTTATTTGGTCCCCATGCACAAATCAATGTCCCGGGTTCGCTTTACCTCAGCACTGCTCATTATCTGCAACTGGGTCAAGCCGGTCGCTTTGATGCGGTTCGTTTAGAAAATACCTCACTGACGGTGGCACCCCCTTCCGCATTTGGCTTTTTAGATAATCATCCAGCACCGATTACTTTAACGGGTAGCCAACTCATCCTACCACCCGATAATCAAGCCATCAAACAACTCCTGCAAGGAGAAGCCATACCGTCTCATACTTTAGCTTTCGTCGGTGGCGATATTAGCCTTAGCCAAAGCGAATTAATCAGTTATGGTCATAACATCAATTTAATTAGCGTAGCGGCACCCGGAGAAGTTCCAGTCGATCAGAGTCAATTTACTGACAATCGCTTGGCGGCTTACGGTACAATAAGCATTACCGATATCAGTACAGCTAATCGACAATTCGGTAATGTTGATGCCAGTGGCTTAGGCGGTGGTTCGATATTTATTCGGGCGGGACAATTATTATTAGATCAAGGCTGGATTTTTGCCGATACCTGGCGGGATCAAAACGGACGGGGTATTACCATTGAGACCAATAATGCTCTTGTACTGCAAAATGGTTCTCGAATTACTACAGAAGTTGTTGACAATTATTTTCCCGGTCAAGCCACTGGTCAAGCTGGTTCTATTGCGATTAAAGCCGGTGATATTCGCCTGAGTCAGGGTTCACAGATTGCCAGTTCCACTCGTAGTTTGGGAGCAGCCGGTAACGTTACCTTGACCACTCCAGGAACGATATCAATCACCGGAGTTGATCGAACTGGAACACTCGCATTACCCAGTGGGATTCAAAGCCAAACTTTAGGTCGAGGTAACGGTGGACAAGTTAAGCTAGCCGCGCAACAAATCCAGCTAGATAATGAAGCGCAAATTAATGTGGGTACCGCTAATGACAGCGGGCAAGCCGGACAATTATCTTTGCAAACCAATACTTTAGAAATACGCAATGGTGCTCAAATGACTGTTGGTGTGGGTAGTCAAAACAATCCAACGGGGACTGGCAAAGGCGGTCAGCTCGCCATCACCGCTTCGGAACGCGTGTTGATTAGCGGCAAATCAGCAAAACAACCCAGTGGTTTATTCAGCAATGTGTTCTCTTCCCAAGGAGAAGGGGGGCAAATAACCGTCTCGGCACCCGCCTTAACCTTGGAAAATGGTGGCACTTTACAAACAGCTACACTCTTGAATGGTAAATCGGGTCATATTACGCTGCAAGTTGATACGTTGAAATTACAAACCGGCGGTAGCATTCAGAGCAATACCATCGCCGGTCGTGGTCAAGCCGGTGATATCGAAATCACTGCTCAGCGAGCGATTCAGTTAGAAGGTGACTCAACCGGTATTAGTGCCGCTACTGATAAATCCAGTTTTGGTCCAGGCGGTGAAATTAAAATCACTACCTCCGATTTGCAATTGCGTCACGGCGCCGCTATCACCGCTAGCAGTCAAGGTCAAGGTCAAGCCGGTCATATCGCTTTGATCTTAGAAGGGAACTTATTCATGGAAAATAGCTCAATCCGAACTTCAACAGAACGTGCTGATGGCGGTAATATCAGCCTGACCACCCCGGGTTACTTGCGTTTAACTAACAGTGAAATCAGTACTCGTGTTAAAGCCGAAATCGGTAACGGCGGCAATATGATTTTAAAACCGCAATTCCTGGTCTTAAATAACAGTCGAATTCAAGCCAATGCTTTTCAGGGCAAAGGCGGTAACATTGATATTACAACCACGGGCATTTATAACCTTTCCGCTGAACCGATTGCCAACGTGATCACCGCTTCGTCACAATTAGGTATCGATGGCGAAATCACGATTCATTCACCCGAAAATGATGCCACTGAAGGGCTTATCACACTACCAACGCCGTTTATAGATGCCTCCGCCTTACTACACCCTGGTTGTCAAATACAAGATGTTGGCGAACTCAGTACCTTCAACTATCGTACCGACCGTGAAGGTATGCCCATAACTCCCGATAGCTTTCAAGAATAAAAAAATTTGCTGGGTCAAAAAAACCCTGACTTAATCCGTTTTAACTCACCATTTTGCTAGGTACAAGTTATGAAACCGACATTCCCTATCCGTTTGGGAGTCAATATTGATCACATTGCCACCGTTAGACAAGCGCGTGGAACTCGCTATCCGGATCCCATTCAAGCGGCTATCACTGCCGAGCAAGCCGGTGCCGATTTAATTACCCTTCATTTACGCGAAGATCGCCGCCATATTCAAGAACGTGATGTCACGCTTTTACAAGCAACGCTGTTGACTCGCATGAACTTAGAAATGGCCGTCACTGAGGAAATGCTCACCTTTGCTGAACGAATTCGTCCCCATGATGTTTGCTTAGTCCCCGAGCGACGGGAAGAATTAACGACGGAAGGTGGTCTGGATGTCTTGGGTCAATTGGAACGTATCCGCGTTGCTTGCCAACGATTATCGGCAGTCGGAATTAGAGTCTCGCTGTTTATTGATGCTGATCCGGCACAAATTGAAGCCGCTGTTAAAGTTGGCGCCCCAGTAGTAGAAATTCATACTGGCCATTTTGCCGACGCGACTAATGAAATCACACGTAAGCAAGAATATCAACGGATTTTAACAGCGGTCGAACAAGGCATTCAAGCAGGTTTACAAGTCAACGCCGGTCATGGCTTAAATTACCATAATGTGATCGATATTGCCGCCATTCCCCAAATTGGTGAATTAAATATCGGTCATGCGATTGTTGCTCGAGCTTTATTTAGTGGCTTTGCGGAAGCGGTACGTGAAATGAAACGCTTAATGGTTGAAGCACGGTATCTCATACATCGCTAACCTCATTTTTTGTTGAGATTCATTTTAAATCCCCCTTTGGTCAAATGGGGAAATTCCTAAGTTGATGGTAGATCGAAAGGTGCGTTACGTTTCGCTAACGCACCCTACCTTCGCTTTCCTCAAAATCATTCCGGCGGCAATTGACAATTGAGATCAATTAACTTCAGAACTTCCGGTTTTAAAACCGATTCTCGTAAAGTTGCGTTACAGTTGACTAAAAATCCGGCGGCGGTTTGTCCGCCAAAAGAGGGCGTAATGGTAGATATGTCAACACTAGGAACGGTTAATACCCCTGTATCTGGATCAAATTTAGCATTGTTGGGATTAGAAGTGGTCAATTTGTCTACAAAAGTCAGTTGATTAACTCTAAAATCAGAAAAACCAAAGGGGATTTCTAAAACCGCCGTGTATAAAGAGACCACCGATAACCCCAATGGTCCATCAGTCGGATCAAGAAGAGGTGGCATTTCTAAACAAGGAATAATAGCTTGGCGAGTATCATTAGAGTAAATAGCAGCAATAGACGATTCACTACTACAAAGTGGACAACCGCCGGCGATGGCATCGGCACCCACTCCTAAAAAAGCATAATAAACATCTGCCGCTTTGTAGCCCATATCTTTAGCAGCTAATACCGCACCGCAAGCAGCATCTACAAAACCAGACTGGGGCGACCAATACCAGTTACCATTGGCTTTTAACATGACTTCAAAAGCTTTTTTAGTATTCCAGCCGGCTGTTTTAGCGAGAAGACAAAAGGCTTTGTTAAAAATGCCACTGCTGTAATGCACATCCATCCAATCATTATAATCGGCAACATTATCGATGGAAACACCATCTAGGGTTGGTTCACATATATATTTCAAAGGATCGCCATTTAAAGGGCCATCCATTTTAGCTATATAAGCACCACCATACCAATCATTTTTACCCAAAATGTAAAATTCAGCGGCTTCTCCAGCCATATCTGAGAAGGATTCATTAATCCCACCAGATTGCCCATAGTATTGTAAGTTGGAATGATATTCAGTAAACCCGTGGGATATTTCATGAGCAACGATATCTATAGCCACCATCGGATGGAAATAATCGGATCCGCCGCCAAACCAAACCGCCGAACCATCCCAAGCAGCATTATCATAATCAGGTATATGTGCATACATATGTAATGGTAAAATGGATGAGGGTAAAGGTACCTCACCATACCAGGCTCTATACATATCAAAAACTTTTTGCCCAGCAAAGTGAACATCATTCAGCGGCCCATAAGCACCATTGACTGTTTCTCCATTTAGATAGTCATTTCGTGGGCAGGAATAGATATGCGCATTCCAGGTTCCATCATCGTATTTGATAGTCATGACATCAGGGGTTGCCAGCCGACAATTCCCGTTTCCCATTTCTTCTACGTCTAGAAAATCAAAATCTACCCCGTATTCATAGGGAGCTATTGGCATTATTCCCTCTCCAGTCATTCTAATATTGCCCCCAGGACCGGTACCAATCTTATTATTAGTTAAACCTTCCCATTGTTTGAGAATTATTCCGGTGAGCGCATCGATGATAAATTGTGGTCGCGTTACTTTTTTTATGCCATTAGTGACTGGGTCAGTACTACGAGCAAGCAAATCAACCTGATAGACTAACTGAGCTTGTTGAGATTCATCAACATAGATAAATAGGTCAGCTTTTTCTTGTTGATAATCCCATAGTATAGCTGGATCTTGTTGAGTTACCCATGTTTTGGCTTTGGTTATAGCTTCGGTCTGGTCGAAAGCCGCTTGAGTCACCGGGATATCCACACCGATATCTTCCACCAAGGTACCATTGATACTAAAAATATCGCTGCCTTTTTGGTGAGTAACGATATTTTGTCCCCATACCGGTATTCCCTTAAAGGATTGCAAATATTTTTTGTGAACGATACCTTTGTTATCAGTATGTTGTTGAACCGGCTTTATTGTCGAAAAGGTGGTAACACTATTTTGTTGAAATAGCTGAATAGTGGAGGGCGGTTGTCCTTGTAAATTGGTCACAGTTGCCGCCTGCAGAGAGAACGTTATCAGTAAGCCACTGAGGCTACTAATAGAATACCTTACACCATACGTAGTAAGGTTCATAATTTTTTACTCCTACAAAAAAATTATCATAATGAAAAATCGACCACCTAGTTATCAAGGGTATATCTGTCAATATAAATTTTCTTCTCTTAAAAGATTGATAAAAATATTTATAAAGAAGAAAATAAACTAGGTTAATACAATTTTTAGTATATACTAATTATAAGGAAATACCAGAAATATTGCCAATAAATTACGATAATCGCTTGAATGTAAGCAAAGAAAAGAATAACTTAAAAAAAGCCAAGCTAGGTCGAATACGCACTACCAGTGCATACCCTACGGGGTTCACTTCTGCCAAAAAATACTCGTATGGTCAATTTTTTGAATAGGGCTAGTTATTTTTAACTGAGTTCGGAAATCATTAACGGCTTGTCTACAAAAACGAATTCCATAATCATCAATGATGCAAAATCCGCCTGGAGATAATTTAGGGTAGAGGTGAGTAAGAACTTCCATGGTCGATTCATACATATCACCGTCAAGCCTTAACACGGCTAGTTTATTAATTGGCGCGGTTGGCATGGTATCTTTAAACCACCCTTTCAAAAAGACTACCTGTTCATCTAGTAACCCATAAGCTTTGAAATTGGCTTCTACTTCTTCCCTGGATATGGCTAAAACGGATTTTTTTTCGTGAAACTTAGATTCTTTATCTTGAGGGTAATTAATTAGGTCTGGTTTAGGAAGACCTTCAAAAGAGTCAGCAACAAATACACGTCGATCCGTAATACCATAAGCCGCTAAAATAGCTTTCATAAAAATACAGGCCCCACCACGCCAAACCCCAGTTTCAATTAAATCACCTTCGACTTGATTTTTTATAACGCTCTCAACACAGTACTGGATATTATTTAATCGTTTCAACCCTATCATGGTGTGAGCATATTCGGGCCGATATTGACCTTCTTCTCTCGATTCTGGAGTCAGTTCCAAACGTCTGCGTGCATAGAGACGCAAATTCATCAAACTGAAAAAATATACCATCGCATGAGCAACCGGACGTAACAATGGAGGTAATCTGAAAATACGGCTATCCAAAGGCACGAACTTCGGTTCTTCCCATAACGCAAAGGTAAGGGTTTTTTTTATCAAATCTAAATAGCGATGTTCAGTGGGTATTTCCATTTTTGCTTTCCTTTAGTTAGCTAGATAAGAATAGTTTTCACTCGATGGAACTCTTCATTAAGCAAAAAACGGGTTACGCTACGGGCTACTCGTCGCTAGCTGATACGTTTCAGCCAACCAAATTGGTGAAAAGAGAAGAAATTTCGTTGCCAAAGACTATCATCTCGAATAAAGCGGTTGTCTATTTTTGCCCGTTTAGTAATGCCGGTCCGTCAAGCTTAGCTTGACAAGATAGACGAAGCAGAAACTCTCGTGTACAGATACTACCAAGCAAAGCTTGGTAGCAAGCGACTTTTAAAAACTTAACTTTAGATATACGGGTTGGTATTAGAATTTAATTAAAGCGTTTAGTCATCGCTAAAGGAATACTCCGTTGTTCAAAATGCGCAATTCTTTCTCGTAAGACACTGATCTTTTTTGGCTCAAGTGGCGTATGGTTTTCATCTTGCACTATTCCCTCCAACACCTCCGCTAGTTTTTTCGCACTATTTAACATTAATTCCAAAGCGATTCTACCACCAAATGGTCCGGGTAAGCGCATGAATAATGCTAAACCCGGAGAGCTAAAGTCAGCGAGTTGTTGAGGATCAAAAATACCGGGTTCAAGCATATTGGCTATACTAAATACCGGTTTTTTAACCTTCAATTCGCCAACGCCATAATGATGGAAAATACGCATATCACCGTATCGTAAACCGAGATCTTCTAATACGGTAAAAATATCCGTGCCTAAAAACCCCGGCTCCTGTTGAGCAGCCACATAAATCACGATGATTAACTCGTTTTGTAAAGGTATTTTGGTCGGAGCGGATTCGGTCGTGTCAGCAATGGCTTCAGTTAATGAAGTTTCAACCACATCGTCAACTAACGGCGCTTCATGGGGTAAATTCTCGGTTTGATTATGAGCCACTGGTGTCGGTTCATCGAAATAGCGATCGGCAAATAAATCTTGTTCCGGACGTTCTGCCATTTTGATACGCCGCCGACGTCGCCGTCGACGCAGGTATCGCCAGGTGAGTGCTATTATAATTAAGAGGGCAATAATAATACTGATGATTAATACCGAGTCGCTCATGACCTTATCCCTTCACCATATTCACTGCCATATCGATATCCACCGCAACGATGCGTGAAACACCCGCTTCTTGCATGGTTACACCGATCAATTGGTCAGCTATTTCCATTGTGATTTTATTGTGAGAAATAAAAATAAATTGTACACGTTCTGATATGGTTTTGACCAATGTACCAAAGCGGCTGACATTGGTATCGTCCAACGGCGCATCAACTTCGTCAAGCATACAAAACGGCGCCGGATTGAGTTCAAAAATGGCAAATACTAACGCAATAGCGGTTAACGTTTTTTCACCACCCGAGAGTAAATGGATATGAGTATTGCGTTTTCCTGGTGGCTGCGCCATCACCGTAACTCCAGCTTTAAGAATATCATCATCCGTTAATTGTAAATAAGCTTCACCACCACCAAACAAACGTGGAAACATATTTTGTAGATAATGATTAATTTTATCAATCGTTTGCTTAAAACGATTCCGCGTTTCTCGATCGATCGTTTTAATGGCATCTGCCAACAATTGCAAAGCTTGATCTAAATCAGCCGCTTGTTGATCCAAATATTGTTTACGTTCGGCTTGCTCTTTAAATTCTGTCATCGCGGCGAGATTGACGGCACCTAACTGTTCGAGTTTCCGTTCGACTGCTTCGATTTGGGCTTGCCAACTGGCTTCATCCGCATATTCGGGTAAATCAGCTACCAATGCCACCGGACTCCACTGTTGTTCACGCAGTTGTTCTTCTAAAGTTTGGCGGCGGACTTGATTCGCTTGACATTCCAAGCGCGCTTGTTCAAGAGCCGTTCTGAGCACCTGGCACGCTGATTCTAAGCGTTGACGTTCCCCTTCATAATCGCGCACCGCCGACTCTAGATGAGCCACCGTTTGCTTCGCTTGCAGCAAGGCTTCTTCAGCATAACTTCGTTGTTGTTGATAATCCGCTAATTCACTTTCCCAAGCAGCAATCGGATCGGCTTGTTGTTCTAACTGAGTTTGTAATTGGGCTTGTTGTTCAGCCAGTGGTTCTAATTGCTGCGTTAAGCGGTTGATACCTTGTTGTAAGCGGTTTTGGTCAGTACGCAATGATTCTAACTTGATTTCCAGTTGATGCCAACTGGCTCTCACTGTTTGCCAAGTTTGTTTGGCGGGTATCACGGTAGTTTGTAATAATTCTCGCTGTTGGGTTAAGGCGTCGCGCTCATCGGCTAATTGCGCCATCGCTTCCAAAGCCGCATGTAAGGCACGCCGGGTGGTTTCTAAATCCTGATTATCATCACTGATTTGCTCAGTCAATTCCAACCGTTCGGCGATAATACGGCGGCTTTGCACGTGGAGTTGTTCCAACCGCGCTTGTTTAGCACTCTGTTGGGCTTGTAATTGTGCTAACTGCTGGTGAATATCACTCACTTGTTGTTGAGCGTGCTCACGGTGGTATTCTTGTTGTTGTAAGCTCAACCGTTGGTTTTCTAGCTCGGTGGTGAGTTGTTCAACCACGGCATTTAACTGATTTAATTGTGAAGTGACTTGCTGAATTTCTTGTTCCCGTGCCAGTAAACCGGTTGATTCATTGATAGCTTGCTGACTGTATACCCAATTGGAACCCAGCCAAATGCCTTGCGGCGTGATCACGGATTCATGAGCTTGGAGTTGAGTCCGTAATTGCTCAGCGGCGGTTAACGTTTCGGCGATTCTAACGCCAGCTAACAAACTGGTTAAAGCCCAGGGTGCTTGTACCTTGTCGAGTAAGGTTGGTGCTGAACCGGAATGAGTTGATTCTAGGGGCGGTTGCGTGGCAAAAAAGGCTAATGCACCGGGAGGCGGTGTATCTAACAGTGCGGAGATAGAGCTTAAATCTTCTACACACAAAGCTTGTAAATATTTAGCTAAGACGATTTCCACGGCTTTCTCCCAACCGGCTTCCACTTGTAAATGCGAAGCGAGTCGAGCCACTTGATCTAAACCTTGGGTTTGCAACCAAGTATTTAATGACGCATTATTTTTACCTAAAGCGGCTTCTTGTAACACTTCTAATGAGGCTAAGCGACCATTGAGCTTATGTGCTTGCGCTTGCTGTTCGTGTAAACGTTGCGTGAGTTGTTGAACAACGGCTCGTCCCTGTTGTACGGCTTGCTGATAGGTGGTTAAGGTCGTTTGAGCGTCAGCTAATTCGGTATTCAGTGCGGTGATTTCTGGTTCTAATTGACTCAGGGCATATTCAACACTGTCAATATCGAGATGGCGTTCTTCTGCTTCTAAACGTGATAACCGTTGTCGACTTTGTTCTAAGCGCAGTTCCAGATTGTGCAACCGCGTTTTTTCCACTTGCGCCTGTTGGGTGGGTGCCGCCGCACGTTGATTAAAATGGTCCCAAATCGATTGCCACGCCTGCAATTGCGTTTCAATTTCCAGCACCGCTTGTTGCGCAACTTGTTCTGCTGCCTGTTGCTGTGCGAATTCTATCTCCTTAGCTTGTATCTCCGTGGCGAATTGCGTCAGTTGTTGTTCATCTAACCCCAACGTCTGTTGCATAGCTTCCCGACGGGTTTCGAGCTGTTCTAAATCCCATTGTAATTGCTCATAGCGTTCCTGAGCATGTTGCAGCGTTTGTTCTAACCGTTGGATTTCCGAATCCACTTCATAGTAACGATTTTGCGCTTCAGTTAAAGTATGATGCGCCATAATTTGAGCTTCGCGTTGTCGTTGGTGCGTCTGATCAAACTGCTGTAACGCTAATTGTTTTTCTGCTAAAACCGCTGCCTGTTCATCAATGTTATCCTGTTGTTCTTGGACTGAGCTATCCAAAGCGTACCACCGTAGCGCTTGCAATTGCGCTTTCAGTAACCGCTCAGCTTGTTTAAGTTCTTGATATTTTTCTGCTTGTTTAGCTTGCCTTTTCAGCTTATCGACTTGTTTATTTAATTCATTGCGCACTTCATCCAGCCGCGCTAAATTGTCACGAGTATGCTGCATACGTTGTTCAGTTTCTTTACGTCGTTCCTTGTATTTAGCAATTCCAGCCGCTTCTTCCAACAGAATCCGCAGTTCTTCCGGTTTGGCTTCAATTAAACGGGAAATCATGCCTTGTTCAATAATGGCATAACTGCGGGGTCCCAAACCGGTACCTAGAAACAGATCAGTAATATCCTTGCGGCGACAGCGAACCCCGTTAATAAAATAAACGGATTGTCCATCCCGGGACAATTGTCTTTTGACCGCAATATCCGCATTAGGGGGATATTGGGGAATATTCACTTCGGCAAACACTAATTCGATAATCGCTTGTTCCACGGGTTTACGGGTATGAGAACCATTAAAAATCACATCCGTCATCGCCGCACCACGTAAGTGCTTAGCGGAACTTTCCCCCATGACCCAACGAACCGCATCAATAATATTGGATTTACCGCAACCATTTGGACCGACAATACCCACTCGATGACTTGGAAACGATAACGTGGTGGCATCAACAAACGATTTGAAACCAGTTAATTTGATTTTACTAAGACGCATCCTATAAAAAGTCATTAAAACAAATTTAAGAATTATACCAGTATTATTTGGCACTGGTACTCGATAAGTACTTGAGTAACTCAGGTTACGCATAACTTCTATACTTTTCTTTCTTTAAATACCAGATTGATTTTGCTTCGGTACTTATTTGAGCGATAAAATTAGGATGCTACGGAAACAGAACTGTGAAATAATACCATTAGTGACTTTATAGGAAGGAAATATCAATGCAAAAGGATATCAACCGTATTCAATTATTAACTTGTCCTTTTGATTCCATGACGATGGAGCAAGTTGTCAATCAATGTTTGGCATGGTGCCGTGGACCAAGAAAATCACAAACCATCGTTACGGTAAATGCGACGACACTCGTCATGATGAAACAAAACCAACAACTCTATGAAGCTTGTATCAATGCCAATTTAGTGGTAGCAGATGGTGTACCTGTCGTATGGGTTAGTCAGCTGTTAGGGACTCCCTTACCTGAACGAGTCGCTGGTGTCGATTTACTCAGTCGATTGTTAGAAGCGATTTCCAAACATCAGCTACGGGTCTATTTTCTGGGAGCACAGCTTAACGTCCTGGAAAAATTGGTCGCTTTATGTCACGAAAAGTATCCTGGCGTGGTAGTAGCTGGCTATCAAGATGGCTATTTTAGTGAATCAGAACAGGTTGAAGTGATCCAAAAAATTGATGCGAGTGGTGCGCATTTTCTTTTCATTGGGATGCCTACTCCATTTAAAGAAATTTGGTCTTATCAACATAAAGATGAAGTTAATGTTCCCATCATTTTAGGCGTTGGGGGAAGTTTCGATGTACTGGCCGGTTTTGTTCGAAGAGCACCTCTGTGGATGCAGAAGATAGGGATGGAATGGTTTTGGCGAGTCCTGATGGAACCGAGAAAATTATTTAAGCGCCATCTCGTCGTCAATACACTTTTTATTAGAACGGTTTGGCGTGAATATTGGCTACAGCGGAGTCAGAGGAGTAAACCATGACCAAAGTGGTTATTTTCATCGGTACTCGTCCTGAAGCCATAAAAATGGTGCCGATTGTTAATGTATTAAAAACGACTCCCGGTTTGCAGCCGGTGGTCGTTGTAACCGGTCAACATAAAGAGTTACTCCAACAAGTCATCGATTTATTTAATATCGACATTGATTTTAATTTAGAGGTCATGCAACCTAATCAGCAACTCGCCTCACTGACAGCCAGCTTAATCGTTGGCATCGATGATTGTTTGAAGAATATCGCCCCGCAAATGGTATTAGTTCAAGGTGATACCACGACCGCCTTTATGGCTACCTTAGCCAGTTTTTACCAACATATTCCCGTGGGTCATGTCGAAGCTGGATTGCGCACCAATAATATCTATTCACCTTTTCCGGAAGAATGCAATCGCCGGCTCATTACTCATCTCGCTACCTTGCATTTTGCACCCACTGAATCGGCTCGCCTTAATCTCTTGCATGAAGGTGTGAAAGACACCGACATCTTGGTAACGGGTAATACGGGCATTGACACCCTATTAGCTGAAGTTGAACGTCAAAATTTATCGGAAGTACGCCAATTCGTACAACAACGTTTAAGTCAATTTCTGGGAGCAGATTGGAATAGTAAACCATTTGTGCTCATCACCGGACATCGCCGGGAAAATTTCGGCAGTGGATTTGAACAAATTTGTAATGCCTTAATTCGATTAGCTGAATCTTTTCAAGATCATTATTTTATTTATCCAGTACACTTAAATCCAAATGTACAACAACAAGTACACCCAAAATTGGGTAATCTCAGTAATGTCAAGTTGATTCCACCGGTGGATTATAGTGAATTTGTGGCTTTAATGAGTGGTTCAAAATTAATTTTAACCGATTCCGGTGGTGTACAAGAGGAAGCGCCTTCTTTAGGCAAACCGGTATTAGTCATGCGTGATACCACTGAACGACCGGAGGGAATTGCCATGAAAGCAACCATTCTGGTCGGAGTCGATACCGAATCCATCTACCACCATGTTCATCAGTTGTTATCTAATCCGGCTGATTATGCTCGCATGAGCAAGCCGATTAATCTTTATGGAGATGGTCAAGCGGCTAAAAGAATTGTACAACGAATACAACAGTATTTTAATCACTATTAATCTTGGTGGGATTTTCCGCCGTTATCATGAAAAAAAGTGATTTCGATATCTCTTTTTTCATGCCAAGTAAAACTAAGTTGTTAATTTCGATGGCGTCAATTTTTTGCTGTGGTTATCTCCTCAAAAACTTCTTTTAATCGGTTTTTCCTATACTCCACGTTAAATTTTTGCTCTACCCGGTTTCTAGAGGCTTTCCCCATTTGTAATCTTAAAGCCGGATCTTTAATTAAAATAGTAAGATATTCTTCCAATTGTCTGACAGCATGGTCAAAATATTCTTGACTTTGTAAATCATCATAATTATTGGCATCGATTAAAAAACCATTTTCGCCATGGTGAACCATTTCAGGAAAAGCTTGAATACCGCTGACAATAATAGGCAAACTACTCGCCATCGCCTCAAATACGGAGAAAGGACAAGTATCAAAGCGAGCGGGTAATACATAAATATCAGAATGATCATAAATATAGTCGACAAAACGGGGTGGGTAGACACGTCCCCAATAGGTATTTTTTTTAGATTGGCATTTTTTATAAAGCGTTTGAATTCTTTCAGAACATTCAGGGTTTACCGGATAAAATTCTTCTTGGCTTTTATAATTAGAAGCGAGAATTAAAAATAATTGATATTGGCCGGCTAATTTACTTTCTACATTTTCAAAGGCTTGATATAAAATATCTGCCCCTTTACGACCAGAAGCAGCACCTGACATAAAAATAGTGACTCGTTTAGATTCTAGTTTGGGTTTAACTTTTTTTAGAATCGGTGCGGGATGTAAAATTTCCATTTTAGCGTCAGGATCAGGAGAATTCGGCTTAGCCCAATGAGAATAAACAAATATCTTTTTGACTTGCGGATCGATTAAAAATTCTTTATTAAAATAAGGGCATTCAGATTCTTTAACGATAGGTTGGTTAGTTCTTAAGGTCACTGGGGTTGGGGCATCTTCATAACAGATATCGATTCTAGCCGCTAAAAAATTCAGCAAAAAATTGGGCTTCAACCGGGAACTTAACCTAACTAAGACAATCCCTGGCGGTGGATCATGAGCAATAATGTTATAGGCGGGATGATTTTTAGTGTAGGCGACTAAAATTTCCCCTTTTCTTTTAGTCATCACCCGATAAGTGAGCGCAATAGTTTCTCTTACCTTAATGAGAAAAGGTAGCTTGTATTCCCACAACAGATAGATTAACCCGACAGGTTTCATTAATGTTAAGAAAATTCTAAGAACCGTCATGAAATCATTCCTTCTCACTTAAATTTTAGGTCAGTTTATCAACCGGTATCGGATAGTTAACCACCGTCAGGTGTGTTAGCGCAGTGTAACGCACCTGGTGGCCGGTTAAAGAAATCAGCGCGTTACGGCTATCACCTAACGCACCCTACCAAAAACAATCCGAAGTATTGGATAAGGTGAATCAAAAATTTTGGTCATATTAAGAGGTATTAATTCTAGTGTAACCAGGGGTTTAAAGCAATGCTATCAATCAAGATGTGCTAGATTACTAATATTAATAGGGCTTACGCAAAAACCTCTCCACTGTAGGATCACTGCCATATGGAAGCGAAAGTTATTGTTGTTTGATTAAAATGGGTTTAATTTGCTCACACTCGCTTTGGATTTGTTCTAACGCATCCTTAGCTTGATTAAGTGCATTTTCCCGACCTAAATTTTCTAGCAGTTTACATAAAGCCACGACCCGTTTGGCACCAAAAGTCGCACTAGCACCTTTAAATTTATGCGCAGCTAAGTATAATGCTTGACCATCTTGTGAAGTAACCGCTTGTTGTAATGCACCTAAATAATTGGGTAATTCTTGTAAATATAAATTGATCAGTAAATTAAATTTTCGGGTGGGGATATTTTGGCGCATATCATTTAATACTTTTAAATCCAGTGGTTGTTCTTGATTTTGCTCAGATCCAAGTGGTATCGTTTTCTGATTGACGATTTGAACTGGAATGCTTGGAACTGTGTTGATAACGGGTGGTGTAGGCGAAGTGAGTGATTGCTTTTCTAGACTGAGAATAGCCTCGGTAGACTGAGGAAACTTTTTTAACCAACTCGCTAACATGGTTTTTAAATCTTCAAACATGACCGGTTTAGTTAAATAATCATCCATACCGGCGGCTAGACAACGTTCCCGAGTTGATGGCATCACGTCCGCCGTAAAAGCAATAATGGGTGTACGAATTTGCCGATGCTGTTGTTCATAGTGACGGATTTGATTACACGCCGTAAACCCATCCATTTCTGGCATATTGCAATCCATAAAAATCAGATCAAATTGTTGTCTTTCCGCAGATTTAAGCGCTTCTAAACCATTAATGGCAATCTGAACGTGACAACGCAATCGTTTTAACATATCTTTTATCACTTCTTGATTAATCGTATTATCTTCTGCGAGTAAAATCCGCCAACAAGGGGGTAAATCATCTTCATAATTTTCTACCTTGAGCACCGGATTGAGATCACGTTTGTCTAGGGTAGACAGTAAGCATTCTAATAATTCTGTTCTTAGAATCGGTTTATTTAACAGATTAGTGGCTTGTTGAACGAGATGCGGTTTTAAAGGTTGTTGCAAGGTCGTTAACATCACTACCCGATTAAGCGCTAATTGTGGATCCGCTTTAATCTGTTGTAATAAGGTGATTCCGGCTGCCATAGTGGGTACTTCGGCATCGAGTAACGTGATCTGATAAGGTGTTTTAGCGGCTTGCGCTTGCTGTAATTCCTGCCAAGCTGCCTCTATCGTACTAACTGCTTTAGTCTGCATTTGCCAATGATTCATTTCATCCAGTAAAATTTGGCGGCTAGTGGCATTATCATCAACGACAAGTACTTTTAAACCGTGTAATCTTTCCGTTTGCTCTGCTAATTCAAGCCGTTTGGGTTGGTTACGCGCTGACGACGTTACTTTTTCTAAGGGTAGCGTCACCCAAAAAGTAGTCCCTTGACCCGGTTGACTGTCTACCGTGATTTCTCCATCCATATTGTGGACGAGTTGGCGAGAAATGAATAAGCCTAAACCGGTACCTTGATATTGCTGGCTGGCTTGTTCGGAACGAAAGTAAAGCTGAAATAAATTTTTCTGGGCTTGGGGTTCAATTCCAATGCCAGTATCTTGGATTTGAAATAATAACACGACCTGTTGGCTGGTTTCTTGACGAACCGTGAGGCGTAATAATACTTCACCTTGGTTGGTAAATTTAATCGCATTACCTAATAAATTATTTAATATTTGTCGCAATCGACTGGGATCGCCACGTAATATTTTGGGTAAATTGGGTGGTAATTGGCAGAGAATCTCTAATTTTTTACTTTGAGCTGTCGGTGCAAATAAACCAATCACCTCTTCAACTAAATTACGCAAATCAAATTCAATAAAATTAAGTGCTAAGCCCTTACCCGCTTCAATTCGAGAAAAATCTAAAATATCATTGATCACGGTTAGCAACATTTGCCCAGAATTACCGATTTGCTTTACATAATGATGTTGCTGGCGATTCAATGGGGTGTCACGCAATAATTGTGTCATCCCCATCACCCCATTCATCGGCGTGCGAATTTCATGACTCATCGCGGCTAAAAATAGACTTTTAAACCGATTAGCGGCTTCTGCCATTTCCTTATTGCGCTGTAATTCAATTTCAGCTTGCTTGCGAGCAGTAATATCCCGTAACGAAGCGAGAATTAGGGGTTCACCTTCCCATTCGATTTCAGATAATTGTAATTCACCATCATGGTGTTGTCCCTCTTCATCAGCGAATTTAAATTCGGCTTTGGGTTCAACATCGACTGGTGCACAGAGATGTTTACCAACCATAGCGCCAGGGAGTGCTTTATAAAGTGTTTCAGCCGCTGGATTAACGAATCGAATGACACCTTCATGATCAACAATAAAAATACCATCCCGGTTATGTTCAATGATAGAACGAAATCGAGCTTCGCTTTGGCGTAAGAATTCTTTATATTGTTTACGCGCTAAAGTACCGCGAATGCTATCACCAACCACTTTTAAAGCAAAAATTTCATAGGGTGACCATTGTCGTTCCTGGTGACAATCATCTAAGCCAATAAAACCCCAAAATTGCCCATTAAAATGGAGCGGTACGATCACAATGGAAATCACATGATAGGATTCCAGGAGTGAACGAATTGGTGGCGAAAAATCTTTAACTAACCCCGCAATCGGTTCATATTTCACTAAAATATCATACCAACCTGGCAAGTACTGTCCATAAGAAAGATTTTTCAATTTATAGGGGGTGTTATAGGGTTTATAGCGTTCATTAACCCAAGTAAATTTTTGATTAATAAATATTTCTGCTTCTATCGGCGTAGCCGGTTGAGAAACCGTCATATTTTCAAAAAGATAAGCGCGATCAACCGAGATAATCCGACCTAAAATTTCTAAGGCGGATTGAATCGCTTTGTCATCATCCGGTAAAGTCAAAAGGGTATGGGTTGCCTGTGCTACGCCTCGTAGGAGCCGCTCTTGTTCTTGCAGACGTTCTTCAATTTGTTTACGTTCGGTGATATCGGTATTCGTTCCAATCATGCGAGAGGGACGACCGGAATTATCTCGTACCACGGTGCCACGCATAATCATCCAGCGAAATTGCCCGGCTTTATTGAGCAGCCGATATTCCACCTCAAATTGAGGTAACCGTTGACGTAAATATTCCTTGAGGTTTTTTTGTAATGGTTTCACATCATGAGGGTGGACCAAAGACATCCAAGTGGATAATTGGTTGGGTAATTCAACCTCGTCATAGCCCAACAATTTTTTTAAATTGGGATCTAAGTAAATGGCTTGGCTATTCACGGTCCAATCCCATACCCCGGTTTTCCCGGCACCCACTGCCAACGCATAACGTTCTTGGTTCAGTTGCAGTGACTGTTCCACTTTTCTACGCTCAGTGATGTCATAAGCCACTTCTAAACGAACTAAGCGTCCATCTACCCAGCGAATAACGCGATCATGTACTGCATACCAGCGTTTAGCCACCGGACTGTAATATTCTGAAACTTGGATTTCTCGGTGTAAATCCGATTGCTGGGGATCATGGATGACCCGATGATGACAAAATGGACATGGTCCATAATGACGTTGGGAATGCCAAAAAGCTTGCCAACACATTTTTCCGGTGATATCGCCAAAAATAGTGCGTCCATATTGATTTAAATACAAGATTTCATAGCTTTCCAGATCAGCAACATACACTAAAGCATCTAAACTATCGAGTACCAATAACAATCGCTCGTGAGTTGATTGTACTGCGGTTTCTATTTGCTTACGTTGATTAACATCTCGCCAAATCGCTAAGATTTCTTGGATAGAACCGGTACTTGGATGCCGAATAAAACGACTCGTAATTTCAAACCACAGATATTGACCGGATTGATGACGAATTCGACCACTGACGGTCAAAGTCAGCGAGGTTGCCAAAGAACCGGCCATGTGTTGAAGCTTGTCTTTCTTAATGACTTGGGTTAACTCATTTTTAATATTATCAATATCAACCGGATAAATAAATTCATACACATTATGTCCCAGCAAATCTTCTTTACGATATCCTAGCAAGTAGTGACAAGCAGAGGAAACATAGAGAAATTCACCCGTTGGTGTCAGTTGAGACAACATATCAGTGGCATTTTCTGCTAACAGACGATAGTGTTCTTCATTTTGCTGGAGACGTTTTTGAACTTGTTTGCGGGTAGTAATATCCTCCACAATGCCTTCTAAATACTGCACCGTCCCTTGAGCATCTCGAACTGCGTTCAAATAAAGATTAGCAATAATAATCGTGCGATCTTTACGATAATACTCCACTTCAAATTGGAGCATTTGATTAGCATTTGCTTGGACCAGTTGAACAATTTGATTGCGTTGTTCTGGATGAACATAAAGCTGTTCCCCAGTACAACTGGCGTTGTTTTTAAAATCTTGTGGCGAGGTATAACCGAAAATGCGCGCTAAGGCTGGATTAGCACTGAGTAATTTGCCATCCAGGGTCGAGTGAAAAATACCAAAAGTCGCATTTTCAAATAGACTATGATAGCGTTCTAAAGCTTGTTGTAAGGTTTCTAATGCCAATTGATGATCGCTAAGATCTTCAACCATCATCATCAACAGCTCTCTTGGTGTTGGATGCTCTGGTTCTAGAGTAACGGGTGAAGAACCGGCGCTAGCGGGTGACCAAGGGGTATACGTGATCCAAGTCAAGGTCGTCCGACACCACAAGAGTTGTCTATTTTTATGGATTAAGCGGAGTTCTAATTGCTGTTTAGAATCGCGATTATTCATTATCGTGGTAACAGCGGTTTGATAGACCGCAAGATCTTCCGGATAAATAAATTTCGTTAGCGGCTGCTCAATCCATTCGGTAGCGTGATAACCTAATAACTGTTCCAAGGCTAAATTAGCTTCTAGCAAACGTCCGTCGCTATCAAGTAATACTGCGCCTAATTGCGATTTTTCAAAGAAAGCGTGTTGGCTTACTAAAATTTGATGCAAGGTATTAATTTGCTGTTTATAAGCACTGATATCCGTGATTTGGGCATAAAAACCTTGCTGTTCTGGAACTGCGGTTGCCTGCCATAACAACCATTTGGATTCAATATAACCAGCGACGGGTTGAAAGGGGACACTGATTTCAAAATTCCAGTGTTGATGGTGGTGTTGCAATTGCAATATCGCTGCTTCGATAACCGATCGTTGTGATGGTGTAATTAGATCAAATAGCGAAGGATAATTATTGGGTTCATTGGGGTCTTGGTCATGAACCTGAATTGGTTTTTCAGTGGTATCACCACCGAGTAACTTGGCTAAGTCAGGACTTATTTGTTTTAGTTGACCACGAAAGTCGACAAAACAGAGCATAAGCCAAGGAAATGAAAATAAATCGTGTTGATTTTCCAATGGTCTAGACCCTCAGAAGTAAAAATATTCAGTTAAAATAAATAAAAAATCCACCCCTTCGGGCTTGGAGAGTAAGCCAATTTTACTTTGAACAAGCTGTTATCGGGTTGCTGTTTTCAGGGAGGATAGCTGTTGTGACAAGCAATGCCCTCTGAGATGAGAAAATATTTCCATCTTGCTTGCATTGTTGCTCGATCAGTATCAAATTTATTTAATAATATGGATTCTTTGCATACTGACTTAAGAGTAATAATTAATAATTATCAATTATCAATTATCAATTATCAATCCAGTACTTATATTTATGGAAAGGGAATGGGTTATTAACGACTACACCGGTTAGGTAGAGAAATCGCTCTTGTATTCCAAGTAGCACCTAGGCTATTCTGCAAAAACTTCAAGCGGCTAAAAACCCACCTCACTTCTGAGTGACCCGTATCAATGTTAACGACATGAAGAGGGTCAGAATCACAATAGTCGGTGAGACCACTAAACTCAACGTGACATTATTATCTCCACTGACTTGCGATTCCGAGCCAAAGGAAATCGAACCATTAAATCAATAATCACCTTGAACTTGGGATTAAAATTACTCAAATCTTTCGAGTAAAATAGCCAGCCAGCCCGCTACGTAGGGACCAGATTCTTCGTCACCGGTGCCAACGCCAGCACCGACCGGTATCATTTGCACCACTCGCCAACCATTTTCTAAGTAACTGCTTAAATGTTCACGTATGGTCATGTCTTCTTCATTGTCATCATCCAAAGGTATGGTGATAAGTTTTTGCATAGTTAAAACTCCCTAAATAGTTAGCTATCCGTAGGAACAACCCTGGCGGTTGCCATAACACTTTATCAATTATCAAAGTAGGCAGATAATTTTTCGATCAATTTGACTGAGGGTAAATCTCGATAAATACCATAATGTGCTCCCCATTGTGGTCGCATCCCACGTAAGAACAAATAATAGACCCCACCAAAATGATCTTCATATCGATAATGCGATAAACGGTTCGCTAAATAACGATGTAAGGCAACAACATAAATATGATATTGTAACCAATAAGCTTCTTTTATTATGACTGCATTTAATTGGCTATGATGATAAGCGTGCATCTGGGTTCCGAGTAAATTAGATTTATAGTCAACTAAATAATAACGCCCTTCATATTCAAAAACCATATCAATGAACCCTTTCATTAAACCTTGTACCGGCAGGAATTGCAACTCAGTTTGGTGTTGAGTCAAGGAATTCAAAGGTAACGAGGTTCCAAATTCAGCGAATAGAGTTTGTAATCCTTGACTGGTAATCGGTGCTAAGGGGTAATAAAACTCGAGTTCGTTAAGACGATGATTAAGACTAATTTGTGACAGCGTAAAAGTGGGTCGTTGTGGCTCGAGTGGTGTACCAATCACCTGGGTAACCCAATTCACGATAACTTCATGCCACTGGTCAACCTCATAATTAAAATGCGCTAATTGCTCAGTGACTAATTTCATCTCCGGTTGAGTAAAATCCAACTTTTCAAACAGGGCGTGCATAAATGACCCCGCCCGCGCCCCGCGGGGAAAATTAAAAATAGGGCTTTTATCCGACAATATCAAGCTATTGATACCACTGCTGCGGTTAGAGGCGAATTCATCGTAATCGGGTTTTTCAATGGTATCGGTCACGGTTGCTGGACTAGATAATGCCGTGAAACTAGCCACTCGCCACGTTTTATCGATGTGACCTTTGAAATATCTAGCTCTCAGTTTAGCGGTTGGTTCGCGTTGACGTTGATAAGGCGGGTGATCCGTCGGTAACGGCGCAAGTTGGATCGCCGGTTCGGCCTGACTCGCTAAGTGGTGTAAATCTTGCCATAAAGTCGCATCATCAGTCTCTTCGATGACTTTGCCGGGATGGAGTAAATGCGCTAACGCCGAAGTGCCGGCATCTCTAAAAGCACCCCAAATTAAATAACAACGGTGTTTAGCTCGCGTGACCGCAACATAGAACAAGCGTAAATTTTCAGCCCGTTCTTCTGCGGCAGCGCGTTGCCGATGGTGCTCTTGCTCCAGCGAACCTAAATCGAGGGTTAATTGTTCTTGTTCATTATGAAAAATCAGCGGTTCTGCCTTATGGCTATATAAATAACCATCCCACACAAACGGACAGAATACAATCGGATATTCTAAACCTTTACTTTTATGAATGGTGACAATCTTAACCCGTTTTTCATCGCTTTCTAACCGTAACTGTTGTTCTTCCGCTATCGTGCCGGCTTGAGCACGTTGTTGCGCTAACCATTGACATAACCCGCTGATACCGCGGTTTTGTTGCACGGTCACTTGTTGTAATAACTCAGCGGCATGTAATACATTAGTTAAGCGTCTTTCACCATCGGGGTAAGTTAATAACCGACTCTGCACTTGCTCCGTCATCAGTAAAGTCCGATACATTTGAATAAAACCAACGTGTTGCCACAAAAAATGATAATACTGGAACCGATTCAGATAAGTTTGCCAAGCATTTTCATTGTCTAACAATTGATACAGATCATGCCCCGATAATCCAAGCATATCGGTCGTTAAAGCTGATTTAATCAGCCCCTCATCACTGGGATCGGCGATAGCTAATAATAGCCGCTCTATTTCCCGAATTTCATGGGAAGCAAACAAACTATCGCGACTATACAACACACTGGGAATTTGTAACTGAGTCAACACTTTTTGCAAACGTTGCGCTTGCGCATGAGTACGAACTAATACCGCAATATCACCCGCCACCACTGGTTTATCGCCAATTAACGCTTGCCCCAGTTGACCTAACATTAATAACCGCGCAATTTCATTCGCCACCGTCAGCGGAATTTGCTGCTTTGCCCAACTTTTGTTAATGGGTTTATCCGGGGGTCCGTGGGCTAATTGGCGAGGAACAAACCAAATTTGCAACGGGGGTAAATATTTATTCTCGATTTTTAAACGATTACTGAATGAGGAGAGTTGTTGCTGTGCGGGTGCTTGTACCGGTTGAAAAGGAATGGCTGCGAACATAAACGGATGAGCCACCTTGGCAAATAGTTGATTAACTGCCTGAATTAAATTAGGTTCAGAACGCCAATTGGTGGCTAACGTATAATGTTGTTGCGCATCCCGACAAGCCGCCATGTAGGTGAAAATATCAGCTCCGCGAAAACTATAAATCGCTTGTTTGGGATCACCGATTAAAAACAGCAGACCATCGCTACCCGCCCCGTAAAGTGTCCGAAAGATATCATACTGCACAGGATCCGTATCTTGAAATTCATCGATCAAAGCGGCGTGATATTTATAACGAATCAACTGAGTTAAATAATGACCCCGGGGCGTGGTTAAAGCGCGATAGAGATTAAGCAATAAATCATCAAACGATTGAATATGATGCTGATGCTTCTTTTGAGCTAAAGCTTGTTCGGCGACGGTAAATAACTTTATTTTTAAAGCCAATAATTGTTGCTCGAAACCTGCCGCTAACGCCTGCTGACAATGCCATAACTGTTCACTCTGTTCAAAGAAAATATGTTGCGGTGCAGTTTTGCCTTGTTTGACACTATTGATGAGTTCCGCTTGCGTGAATTTTATCCATTTATCCGGTAATTGAATAGACCTCCATGGCGCATTTAAAAACCGAGCCACCGCCTTGCACCACTGCGGAATAGACGACTTTTTATATTTAGTGCCATTGAGATGAGTATCTTGGAGGAGTAATTCTTCTATCTGGGCGGAATGACCTTGCCAAGTCTGTTGAGCGGCAGTGAAAGCCGTATAAAAAGCGAATTCTTTGGCTGCCGTCACGGGCAATTCAATTTGAGGAATTTTATTTAAAAATGGTTGTCCAACATACTGGCCATAATTTAATATTTTTAATAACTTGGAGGGTTGATGATAACCTTGATTCAACAGATAGCTTACCCATAAAGGTGAAGCCTGATAAAAATGTTGTCGCCAAAAATCTTCAACAATTTCACGCAATAAGTAAGCTTGATCACTCACCAACTCGGTATCGAACAATACCCCACTTTCAAAAGCATTACCCTGCAACATTTGCCGACAAAAACTATGAATCGTAAAAATAGCCGCTTCATCAAAACCGCGCAGGGCATTTTTTAAGCGCAAAATGGCTTCATTAGGCTCAGTATATTGCTGGATTAACCGCGTCAGTACTGGATCTTGACTTTGCCCTTGTTGAAAAGCGAGTAACGTTTCATATAAGCGACGACGAATCCGGTCACGTAACTCCTCAGTAGCGGCTTCGGTAAAAGTCACCACCAAAATTCGATTAATCAGCAATTTTTTTTCTAAAATTAAGCGGATAAATAAAGTCGTGATCGTGTAAGTTTTCCCAGTACCCGCACTGGCTTCGATCAAATTAATGCCTTGTAAGGGGATTGAGATAGGATCAAGAGATTCGATAGGAAAGTGAGCCGTTGCCATTAACTTGTACTAAAAATAATTACCTATTAACTAAATTTTTATTAGGTATTATATTAACATGTCAGTTAGAGTAAGCGGAAGCTAACTCCAACACCATAACCACTTCACTATCAATTGAGAGGTATCTAATCCAGACTCATCTATTGATTTAATTTTCGCTGCTCCGCCCTATCCACAAACGCTTAAGCTAGCGTAGCCTCAATGCCATTAAGTTAAGCCATAAATAACTCCCCCCTTTGAAAAAGGAGGGAATTCTGAACTTAATGGCATTGGAACGTAGGCTAGATGAAGCGCAGCGGAATCCAGGAAAAGATAAATTCCTCGATTACACTTCGTTTCATCCAGACTATTTACTTACGACTTATTCGATTTGTGATTACTCACTTTTTGGGGATTATTGGGTGAAGATGCCGATGGTTTTTCTTTATCTTTTGACTGCTTTGGTTGTTCGGTTGGCTTTTTAAGAGGCCCATGTATATTACTAGCTCCGGCAAGCTTTTTCTCTATCCATATTTTCTTGGTACTCTTTAACATTTTTAATAACATTCAAATTTTCCCCTCACGATTAGAACGCTATACATTAACTTTAACTAAGACTTAACAGCAAATTATTTCTAGCCTCACTACCCCCCATCAATCTATAAAGTACATTGAGATTTACTTTTAGTAGTTCGGAATGTAAAGTAAAGCCCGTTAGGAAATTTTGACTCGATATTATTAGCTATTTCGGTGATATTCATTGGCAAATCGGCAGTTTTAGACTCAATTGGTTGGTTGACTAACAACTGAAATTGGTCTTGCTTAAATGCTCCTCGCTGAGTAAGCAAGATGAGCTTATTTTCTTCTGCTTGCTCATTGAGTTTCCAACTCCAAGCCCATTCTTGACCAGGAAGTATCCTCATCACTTTACCGGTCTCATCGGAGATGTTAACCATGGGTGCTGAGAATTCTGAAATCATCAGATAAGCAACGTAATAGCCCTGATAACCAAACCATTGGTTTAATAAACTATCAAAACGGTTAGCCTCACCGATTTTAACTTGCCAACCTAAAGTACTTGTTATCGGCACAATGGGAACGATTCCTTCGCGTGCAATCGATTGATAATGAACTTTTTTACCCTTAAAACAAACTAAAAAAGGTTCGGCTGATAAAGTCACCGGATTAGCCGCAACAAATTTCATACTAATAGCCCGATCTTGCCACCCCAGCCAACTAACCCAACTCAAGCTCATTACCAATAGCACTATTATAAACCATTTCAAAATCAAGTCTTGTAGCAAATATCTCGCTGTGTTAGCTTTTAATTTTTCAGCGGCTTCACTTAACCATTCTACCAGTATTACTTGAATGCCTAAAGTTCGCAAAATTTGAACTTCAGGCCGATTTTCAACCTCAACTGCCGATTCTCCTTGGTTACAGTACTTCGGGATAAAAAATAATAACTCTTTATCTCGAGGAAGCTGACCTTGAGTAACTTGTTGTATAACTAAATTAAATTTTTCCTCTAACTTACTTACTGGCAATATTTTTACGTCACGTTCCCGGATTAACTGCGTTTGACCGCTAAGCTTACCGGTTGCTATCACTTGACGATAGGGAGAACCACTGGCTGCCATCAACAGTACCAATGCTAACCCGAGTTCAGCACTGTTTCCCTCACTGAGTTCTTCGGGATAGGATGAAGAATACAACCTTTGTTGCTCTAGCCAAGCTTGCGGTTTAATCCATTGATAAAGCGCCAGTCTAGGTTGTTTCAATCCTAATTTGCGCACTGCGCCGGCGGCGACACAACCGGAGCGATAAAGTACCACGTTAACCTTACGCAAGGGAGCGGCAACTCTATCCCAGTCCTTATCGATGGCTTTAAGTTCAATTTCTTTTTGCTTAGCTTTCCTAGCTAGATCATCAGTGTCATCCCCGAACTGATACGGAGCAGCATGAACTTCCAACAATAGATTCTTTGGTGGGATGGTCACATCACCATTATTTCCTAATTCAATGATAGGTATTAGCGCCGAATGTTGAGCAACCGAACGTCTTTTCTCCACAGGTTTCCTCCTTGGTCAAGTTAAGACGAACACGCTGCGATGGCCTCCCGCAAAGTTTGAACCGGAAAAACCCGGATGTTAAGTGTTCTCAAGAGACAAATCAGTTCAGCGTGGCGTTTAACCACAGTCACGTCTTCATTGGCTAACCTTGGAATAATAAACCGAAGTAACTTATTTTGATAGCCTAATGCTATAGCAGATGTTAATTCATCAGTCAAATCAGTCGCCGCTTCGACAGTAGCCGTGACTGAATTCAGTTTACCCATCGCAATCAACCGGTTACAACGACATGCTCCATTATACATGAGCAAACTCATCACAATTCCCAATGCCGCACCCAGCGCATTACTTAATCCGAGCAAAGGATTGGCGAGATATAATAACGGTGCTCTCGATGGCCAAAAAGTTATTTTAGATTTAAGCTGAACAATCACTTTTTCTGCCACTTTAATAGCCGATTTCAGCCCATGACCTTGAAGATAATGAAATTTCGGTTGAGCATTGATACTTAATTCCGCCGGTTCAACGATCAGTTCAAGCAGATGATGTTGAGGTGCCCCGGCTAGGGAAGAAACTGGAATCAACACGACTTTACGCATTATTTTTTTCCACTTCTTCAAACAATCCGATACTCGGTCTCAGTAAAGTTTTACGCACTTCAAGCTGATCAGGAACGGTGCAGTCGCCATCACCATCTTCATTGAGGTTGATAACAGCAACTACCGCATCTGCTCTGGGTGCACTCGCAATACCGATGGGTTGATTAGCAAATTTATCGGCTGCAAAACCGAGCGTTTCAACCTGGATAGTGATTTTACCCATTTCGTGAATAAAAATAGTCAGCCGAAACTGTCCATCTGTGGATTCCAATGCCCGTCCTGAATCCGGCAGCGGAAATTCAGACTCACTGGTATCAGCGGCTAGGCGGATTATTTCGGTAATTGGCTTAAAAACCCATTGTTTGGCTCCTTTACCACGCACTAGCCACTGTCGGAATGATTCCTCGGGCTGACGTTTAGGCAATACTGCTAATAAACTATCCACTTCTCCTCTTGAAGCCGGTGGTCCAGCTTGAAGCAATTTTAGATGAGTTTTTGCTTCCTGCCAAAGTAATAATTCTTCGGCATCAGTTAATTTACGATTAATCATAGTCATTTACCTCTGCTGTTTATCATGAAGTCGTTTCCTAACTGGTTTAATACATTCCTCAATAATTTTATCTACCTTATCACTCAGTACGGTAAGCAGTTCTTGGTCAGACAACTGAGCATATTTAGGATTAGTTTTAAGTAATCTGTTAAATTCAGGGTCAGCAGGCGGAAAATTTTGATTAAAACTCAGGATTTCGCAAAAAAAATAAATTAATACGGGATCATTGCCAAATGGGTTGGGATAAGTTTCGACTAACTTATATCGACCTTCACGGGCATCACATTGAGCAAACGCAGATTTTTTGTCATATTCTTCATTATATTCACGTACTCCCAGTTGAGCATACCCAGATTCTTCATCTGGAATAGTAAGCTGATCTTGTAAGGTCTCCTCCTCATCCGGATCGTCATCGTTAGCAGAATGATTAAGATAAACTGCCAAATAGTTAAGCATAATCATTCCCCATTCACTAGCGGCAAACTCCTCAAAATCATGATAACCAGCGAATTTTTTCTGTTCGCCTTGAAGTTGGTTAAAAGCATTTCGATAAGCTGATTCCAGATGATTTTCCTTGCTCTCTACCCAGTTATCTTTAACCCAATTTCGCAACCGTTTCATTTCTCTCAGTTCATTAATAGAGAGCTCCTCACGTTCCATCCAATTATCTGGATTCAGACCACAAGAACGTAACAACCTATAACGTTCGTTAAACGCTTTCAACACTCGATTTAACCGACATTGTAAATCAGGATCATTAGCAAAATCAGGAGCCAGTGGTAAAGCTAAAGCCTCAAGCACCTCGAAAAATAAAGCCAATTCTTCCGGCACTTCGGTCGCACAATCTGCTAATAACAACCACCAAGAACCATATTGTTCTCGGCGCCGCTGAGCAATGTCACTGCAATGATTGCCTAACTGTTGGCACTGAGCCGCTAACCGCTTAGCAACCCGCTGGAAGAAGAGATTATCTTCACCTTTAGGTATCTGATTTTTATCGCGCTTGAGTTCTACCGATTTCCAAAAAGGTTCTGGATTGCCGTATTGACAAAGCTTTGTTAGCAGCAGGTGCATATTAGTCGGCCGATCTTCCAGATTATTCGCCAGTGTCAGACGACGCATCAATACCGTTTCTAAATAAACCAAACTCTGGTTATGAATTCTTACTTTATTGACTATTTTGCCATCAATGAGTTGCGGGAGAACTGACCACTCAGACCAAACCATGTCATTACTCAAGTTGAAATCACGAAATAACAATTCATTGACATAATGTTTTTTACTCAATGTCAACAAAATTCGCAAAACTAACCGCTCCTGATTAAGCGTAGGCTCAGTCAAAGCGTCACCTAAAATAATCAACAGATCGAGAGCCAGTTTGTCGACGATGCTATTTAACTTAAATCCTCTTGGCGTAATTCTAGACATGATAAGTTCTCCTGACTCCTGAAGTACTTTTCAGAAGGTGTTATTAAATAATTTCGAGATAGAGTTACTGTTATAGCGGATTTCTATCCCGAAATAAAGATATGGAGAAGAAAGGGGTCAACAGATGAGAGGACTTTTTTTTTATTGAGAGAGTTTTCGCTCGTTACCAAGCTCTGCTTGGTAATGCCGGTCAGCAACCATAGGGTGGATAAGGCATAGCCGTCATCCACCGCATATAAAGCCAGGTAGGGTGGGCAACATGGTTTATCGTTGCCCACCAAATCATTTACGGACGAACCGGATACAAACCACAAAAAAGTATGCGTATCCAAGAGAAATCTCATGACATGTAGTCCTTAAAATTTTCTAGCGGCGCGTCAAAGTCAGCCGCGAGTTGATATTTACCTTTGGCACTCCCAAAAACGCGCTTTTTTGATTTTGATTATTAAGCTTCGTTATTTTATTATTTCGTTATTTAATTATTTAGTTTCGTAGTTTTAATATGAAGTATAATTTATTAACTTATACATTTAATAATGTTCTTACTAAGCTTCGTCATTTTATTTATAAGCTTCGTCATTCAGTTTTTAACTATAAACATTTAATTTAATAAATTATAATTAAAATTTTTAATGTTATATTGACAAATTTGTTTTAGAGTGAATAATAATTGATTAAAATATATTTTAATTACCAATGAATCATGATGCCCAAGAAAATTTATCCAACCAATGTTCTTACTCAAGCTCAGGCCATATTGGATGCCTGGAAACACATTGATCTAAATCTAAAAATTGGAGAATTGTCTCAAACTGATTTAGAGGCTGATATCGCTAAATCCAAGCTGATCCAGTCACAACTTAATGAGCTAAAAGCCAAGTTCACCGATATTCGCAATCAGCGTGATACGCTTTATGTGGGGATTTGGGATAAAGTTAAACGGGTACGCAATGGTGTTAAGGGTATTTATGGCGATGATTCGTCACAATACGAGAGGATCGGTGGTACGCGCCGTAGCGAACGTAAGCCTCACAAACGTAAGCAAACTACTTGATTGCTTTCGTTCCTTAGCAAGCGTAAAGTCAATGCCATTAAGTTAAGGATCAAGTCGACCACCACCCCTCGCTCCCCTCCTTGCTAAGGAGGGGAAGGGGGTGGTTTAATTAAGCTTAACTTAATGGCATTGATCCTACGCTTCATTCAGGTTTTCATAGAAAACCTGATCGGCACTCGGCAATTCCCAGCCCCCAGATACCGCTACGCTTTATCTGGGCGACACGTGCTGGTTTCTCCCACGCCGCGTCAGTTTCCTAAACAACCGCAACAAATCATCTATAAACGTAAACACCACCGGAATGACCAATAAACTGAGAAAGGTCGAAGCCAGTAATCCGCCGATGACGACTATTGCCATAGGAGCGCGAAAGCTGGGGTCAGCCGCAAGTCCGAGTGCTGTCGGCATCATCCCAGCCCCCATCGCAATCGTCGTCATCACAATCGGACGCACCCGCTTATGGCAGGCATCCATCAGCGCGTCAAAGCGATTCAAGCCATGTTCACGCCGCGCCATTACCGCATAATCCACCAGCAGGATCGAGTTTTTGGTGACAATCCCCATCAGCATGAGTAAGCCAATCACCGCAGGCATGGAGAAGCTATTGCCCGTCAGCAGCAACGCCAAAAAGGCACCACCCACAGACAGCGGCAACGCCGCGAGAATGGTGATTGGTTGCAGGAAATCATGGAACAACAGCACCAACACAATGTAAATCAGCATCACGCCAATGAGCATCGCACCGCCAAAACCGCCGAACAGTTCCGCCATGCGCTCAGCGTCGCCGGAGCTTTGGCGGTATACGCCAGGCGGTAGGGCACTGAGGGTGGCAAGTTTGTCCGTTTCTGCCATCACTTTGCCGACCGGCAGGCCGTTAAGTTCAACGTCAATGCTGATGTTGCGCATCCGGTCGTAGCGGTCAATACGCGCGGGGCCGCTGCCCAGGCTGACTTCGGCGACCGCCGCCAGGGGCACTGCGCCGTTGCGCCCGGTAATGCGCAGTTGGCGGATGGACTCCAGGTCTTGGCGCACCGCCAGGTCAAATTGCACGCGAATGGGGATTTGCCGCTGCGGCAGGTTGAGTTTGGGCAGGCGTGTAGAAAAATCACCGTTGGTGGCGACACGCACGATGCTGCCCAGCATTTCCGTGTTGATGCCCAGTTCTGCGGCGCGGGCAAAATCGGGGATAATGTGAATTTCCGGGCGTTGCAAACTCGCGCCAGACACCACGTTGCCAATCCCTGACAGGGTGCGCAATTCGCGTTCAACCTGCCGTGCTGCGTTTTGCAGCAATGCGCCATCGTCGCTCGCCAGCACTACCTGCATTTTGTCGCCCGCGCCGCCGGCGCCAACGGTATAACGCGCGCCGGGCAGAGGTTGAAGCTGGGCGCGGATATCGCGCTCCACCTCCGTTTGCGTGCGCGTGCGCTCTTCACGCGTCGTCAAGGTCAGCGCCAGCACGGCTTTGCGCACGTCCGCACCACCGCCTTCCTGAAAGGGGCCACTGCTGACGCTGCTGCTGGAGCCGACCAGGGTAAAAACTTGTTTGACATCGCGCAGGGGCGCTAATAACTTGCGCGCTTGTTCGGTCACTGCAAAGGTATCGTCGAGCGTGCTACCCGGCTGCAATTCCAGCGAAACCGAGGTCAGCGCGGTGTCAGCAGGTGGCACAAAGCCTTTGGGCAACAAGGGCAGGATTTGCAGCGAGGCTATAAACAGCGCAATGGCCGAGAATAAGGTCAAATAACGCAGTTTGAGACACCAACTGGAAATCCACAGGTAAACGCGCATGAGCCAAGCGTCGTTGCGGCTTTTATGCGGCTTAGGTTTGAGTAAGTAAGCAGCCATCATGGGCGTGAGTAACCGCGCCACCGCCAGCGAAAAGAACACCGACACCGCGGCAGTAATACCAAAGGGTTCAAAGAATTTGCCCGGCACGCCGCCCATGAAAGAGGTGGGCAAAAAGACCGCAATTAAGGTGAAGGTAGTGGCAATTACCGCTAGGCCAATTTCATCCGCCGCGTCCATCGCCGCCTGGTAAGGCGTTTTGCCCATGCGCAAATGACGTTCAATGTTTTCCACTTCCACAATCGCGTCGTCTACCAACACCCCCACCACCAGCGCCAACGCGAGCAGGGTGAGAATATTGAGCGAAAAGCCGAAATAATACATGGCGGCAAAGGTCGGAATGATCGCCAGCGGCAAGGCAACAGCCGACACCAGCGTAGCGCGCCAATCGCGCAAAAACAAAAGCACCACTAAAATCGCCAGCGTTGCGCCTTCAAATAATAAATGCATGGAGCCGGTATAATTGGCTTTGATGCGCTCCACCGTGTTATAGGCCTCGGCAATGGTGAACTGCGGATGCGCAGCGGCGAATTGCGCAACTTTTTTGCGCACAGCCTCGACCACCGCGACTTCGCTTGCGCCGCGCACCCGCGTAATCTGAAAGCCCACCACCGGCTTGCCGTCAAGCAGCGCGTAGGTGCTGCGCTCGGCAATGGTGTCGTGAATCCGGGCAATCTGATCCAGGCGCACCGGCCGCCCGTTGCTGAGCGGAATTTCCAGCGCGGCTAATTCTGCCGCTGTGCCCACGCGCCCCAGGGTGCGCACCGATTGAATGCCACCCCCCACGTCGCCGCGCCCGCCCGACGCATCTTGCTGCACTTGCCCCAGCCGATTGGATACATCCACAGCGGTCACACCCAGGCCCGCCATGAGCGTTGCATCCAGGTCAATGCGCACTTCGCGGTTCACGCCGCCCACCCGCGACACATTGCCCACCCCTTTGACCGCCATCAGGGCGCGGGTGATGTCATTATCCACAAACCACGACAGCGCCTCTTCATCCATATTGGACGAGGCGACCGTAAACGTCACCAACGCGCCACCGGCGGTCGTGATTTTGGACACCACTGGATCATTCATCGTGGCTGGCAAATTGGCGCGAATGCTATCAATGGCGTTGCGCACATCATTGAGCGCGGTTTCGGTGTTTTTATTGATGTCAAATTCGGTATAAATCGTTGCCACACTATCGGTTAAAATTGTGCGAATGTGTTTTACGCCCGTGAGTGTCGCCAGTTGATTTTCAATTTTGCGCGCCACCTCGCTTTCCAATTGCGCTGGATCTGCGCCTTCCAGCGTGGCGGTCACGATAATCGTTGGAAAATCAACATCGGGGAAATTCTGTACGCCCAACGCGCGAAAACCCTGTACCCCCAGAAACGTGAGCAGGATAAACAATAAAATGGCTGGAACCGGATGGCGAATTGACCAGGCGGAAACATTCATGGGCTATAGCTCACTTTGCGGCTTTTGAGCGGGTAGTGTGTCGTGCGGCTGATCGTGCGGCGCATCCACAACGCGCACCGTGTCGCCCTCGTTCAAAAATGCACCGCCGCTCGCTGCTACGCTCGCCGTGTCAGTAATTCCATCAAGGATTTCCACCCGGCCCGCTTCTCGCCGTTCGGTTTTCACCAGTCGTTGTAAAACATGATTTTCATTATTGATTTCAAATACATAATTATTTCCATCGCGCACAATCACCGCCGCTTGCGGCAAGGATAACGCCCGGGTTTTGCCGATAAAAATCTCGCCTTGCGCAAACATGCCGGCTTTGGCGGGGCTATCTGGCGGCAAGCTGACGTACACCGTTGCGTTGCGGGTGTTGGAATCCAGGGTGGGCGCAACCCGGCGCACTTCGCCGTTCACACTTTCGCCACTGGGCAACGTCAACTGGGCGCGCTGACCGGGTTGAATCTGCGCCAAATCCCGCCCGGCCACTTCCGCCTGCCATTCAATGCGATTTTGCCGCACCAAGCGGAACAATTCCGTGCCAGCCTGCACCACTGCGCCCAGCATGGCGCTGCGCGAGATAATCACCCCGTCATCTACTGCCACAATGCGGGTTTGCTTTAGGCGAATCTGCTGGATTTGCAAGGCGGCTTGCTGCACGGCTAAATTGGCTTTTGCTGTGGCCTCGCCCGTCAAATATTGATCCACTTGCTGCGCGGCTAAGGCGCCATCGGCTTTTAAGTTACGCGCCCGACCTGCATTGGCGCGGGCTTCTACCAAGCTCGCTTCAGCCTGCGTAACCCGCGCTTGTGCTTGCGCCAGATCTGCTTGCACCGATTCTTGCGCCAATAACGCCAATTCTTGCCCTTGTTTCACCGTATCGCCGACATCCACCAACACCTGCGCAATGCGCTGACCACTGACTTCAGCGGCAATCACCGCTTCCTGCCAGGCATTCAGCGTTCCCATTGCTAATACGCTGGTGTGCCAAGTGGCTTTCACGGGCTTAGTCACTGTGACCGTTAAGGCGGCTTTTGGCGCGGATGGCTCGGCTTGCGCGAATGGGGATAGCGCAAGGCTTAAAGGTAAATACACCATGAGAAATTGTTTTATGTTCATATTATGTCATTTGTGAGTGAAGCGAAAATGGAAATCATATTACCATTTACCACCAAAAACAGTCGTCAATCCCGTGTAAATTCACCACCATGCCGATAAACTTCCTACACCCTGCGGCATTTGAAATTCTACAGCGAATTGGGTTTGCACCAATGCGCCTAATTGTTTGCGCAAGGCGGGAAAATCGCGCCAAGCATTTAGAAGCTGTTGGTAAACCCGCAGGCTATGCCAACCGGCGGAGCAAAATTGAAATCATGGAGATTTGTAGCATCGCTTGGTGAAGAAAAAGGGGATGCTTTCCTTCCATGGCTTTTAACCAGGTGAAAATTTTATGGCGAAAATTTATCACCTTTCCTTGCCTAAGAAAAGTTCATTTTGAGGGTACGGGGCAGTATAGTGGCAATTAAATGCGAATTAAGAGCTAAAAATGGGTAGCTAATCCATTTGGCAGCCACCTAAAATGAGAAAGGCAACCTACTTAATCTCAATTGAGGAAACAAAACCGATGGACTGGCAAGATCAAATGATAATAATTTATTGGAAGGAAATGATTTTCTGTATATTAGATTCACCCTAGCCCCCAATGCCATTAAGTTAAGCTAGGGCGAACACATCGGTTCGCCCCTACCGCTCCAAAATACATATCATTGGTAGGGGCAGACCAGCGTGTCTGAATCAGTTTTATTTTACTTGGCTTGATTACTAAGAAGGGTCTGCTGATTTTTAATGATCACGTTCTGATTAGCAAGAATATCATCTAATTTTTTCTGGTTAGCAGTCACCTTCTCCTGAATAGTTTCTTGATTTTGAAGAATATTAGCTTGTCTAGTCAGCAATTCTTCTAGTTTGGCTTGGTTAGCCATGATCTTAGCTTGATTTTCGATAATAATGGAGTAATCATTAGACATGTTTATATCCTTATTTGTGGGGAGAAGGTTAAATTTTACCTTAACTATTAAGAAATAGAAATTCTTAAGTGAGAATCTTGAATTTTACCGTTGCTTTCGGGCGGGTTATCTATCTATTTACCCTGAAATAAAAAACCAGCGCGTAGTTTAAACTAAACGATGTGACCAACTACGCGCTATGTTTTAACTCACCGAACTAACTACCAAGGCATCCACGGCATGTTTCTACCGGCACGACCCAGCGTTGAATCCATGTCACTAGTCATGACTCCCATATTTCTCATCATGTAATACATATGGGCATTCATATCTATCATGTTGGTGTTCATATATTCCATGTTGGTGTTCATTTCTGGTACAGATCTCAAGGCTTTTAGGACTTCATCCAAACTACCTAAGCCTTTAACAATCCCCAACATTAAATTAGCTACTAAGGCATTATCTACATCTGCTGTATTTTCTTGCTTGAATGCTTTGAGCTGATGACTATCTTTATCTTCGATAATCGCATGTTTATTTCTGAGAGAGGTTAATATTTCAAGGGCTTCCTGAAAAAGAGGGTTTTGGTTTCTTTGGTCTTTTTGTTTTTCTTGGTCTGTTACTATTTTATCAAGCCGCTTTAACAATATCAGTCTAACCACCGGCCAATCTACTTGAAATTTACCCAATTTCCTCGTTAGGTTGTCTACTCGCAAAAATATTTGACAAAATATACGGGAGTTATCGTTGAATACATTATTCATATTGGGGAAGATGTTGTTCAATTTACTCCCCAACTGCTTGCTCATCTCCACCATCTGATCTTTTTCAGGACTTTGCGGTAGCTGCTGGATTTCTTTATTGAGCGTTAGGCTGGTGAGCATGAGATCTTGTGCTTGTTTTACCATCATGAGTTGCATGGCTTGCCGGCAACTTTGTTCTTCTGGTTTAGGCGTTCCTGGTTTAGGTGTGGTTTTCGGCGTTGCTGCTTGAGCAGTCGTTGCTTTAACATCAGCCGTTGCTTGGGCGTGATTGATCCAGTCAAAACCAATATAAAAAACCGTCATGGTGAGACAGATAAAGAGTATCGCTAACCAACGAAAAGTCCTTTCTAACAATTGGGAGCGTTTCTCACTTTTGGAAAGAATTTCAGTGAGTTGTTGAATAGTTTGCTCAGATTGGCTCAGAGATTGGGTTAATTCTTGAACAGTGTTATCAGCGGGATTCATTTTGCAATTCCTTTTAATTGATTTAGGAGGCTAAAGCAGTAGCCAGACCATATTGGGCTTTGGGCCGATTTTCCCACATGGTTCTAGCTATCTCCTGCGCTTCGTCAATACTGCTGGCTTTTCCCATGAGTTTTAGGGCAACGGCTGTAGTACCGATGATGGCACCTTGCGCATATTCGTCTTCAATTTCACCTCGCCACAAAGCCGGTAATCGTTGTGGATCGAGAATTTCTTCTTTTACATGCCGTTTGGCAAACAAAGGTGGCCACACTTCGTCGTTCAGTTCGCCGTTATGGACACTTTGGACTAAACATTCTAAATCGGGATCGCGTTCAATTTCACCGCCTTCACCTTTGATCGCAGCCAGATGAGGTTGATTAAGTAATACAGCGGCTTCTTGATGAACTGGTCGGTAACCGGGATGAAAGATACCTTGCATGACATAGGGAGCATCAAAAGGATTAAGCATTCTAGCGAGAGTATGTACGGGTGAACGTAACCCCATTAAAGGTCTTAATTCAATGATTTCATGCAATTTAGGACAAAGGAATTCTAAAGGTAAATAGCTGAAATGAGTTTGTTTAATTTGCTCTGCCGCTTCTTCAACCGATCTCGCGAATTGGATACCGAGGTAATGCAACACATCTTGGGTGTAAATGCGTCCATTGGTGTGTCCGCGGGTACCGTGCATGAAAACTCGAATGCCATTAGCTGCTAATAAGAGGGTTGAGAGCAGGAACCAAGGTAAATGGCGACGTTTACCGGCATACGAAGACCAATCTAAATCAACTTCTGCCAACCCGGTGGGGAGTTTGAAGGAATCACGTGCTGCTTGGATGAAGCCGGCTAATTCCTCCCGCGTTTCTTCCTTAACACGCATTAACATCATAAAGGCACCTAATTGCACCGGCTCGACTTCATTAGCCATAACCATGCGCATAGCCGCAAACGCTTCTGCTTGTGTTAATGGCCGAGAGCCGTTTTTACCTTTACCTAAAATGCGTACATATTGAGCAAAGGGATGTTCTTGGTAGTAAGTGGTTGTTAACATAAATAGTGTTTCCTCTGGGGTTCGATTTTGGATCGGAATAGCCCATCGTCCAAAATCGAAATTTTACGATTAATCTAACAGCTGCGGATCGAGATCGGCATCCGCTAAACTCGCCGGTAAGAAAGGTAGAATTTTTAAGGCAAGGGTAGTTAACAAGACGGAAATGGCTATGCCACCGATACCGAGCATAATTTCCCAATGGCTGGGTACATAGGAATGAACCGGACTGTTATCAAAAAAACCCGAAGCAGTCACCTCCATCCCGGGAAAAATATCGAGTGGATAGGCTTGCCCTCCAATAATAATGACATACAACAGGGAAAATCCACCGATGAGGACTAACACAGCCGCCAGGGTAATATTTTTCCGACTTTGGTTTAATTGGGGATGATAAATCAATATTAAAGGTAATAAAGTACCTATAAGCAAATAACCGCCCCAAAAGAGGAAAGTATAAATACCACCACCAACTAAAATAAAGTATTCAATTCCATGACGTTCGGTAATATAAAGATTAGTAAAATGATAAGCTAACACGAAATAGAATGCGGCAGCCACAAATACACCTAATAAACTTTTAGGACGGTGAAGGATGCCTTCTCCCAATGGACAATGAGTTTCAGTACAGTCAGTAAGTAATATCAAGATGAAAGCGGCTAATCCGAGGGATAAGGATAACGCAATAAACAAAGGTGCCATGATAGCGGCGTTGTATGCTTCCCGTGCCACTAAAAAGCCAAAAATGGAGCCAGTACCGGTAGTGAGAATTAAGCGCCAAATAAAAGCGACTAATCCGGCAACGGGATAATAACGTTGCATTCGCCGCTCCATCATAAACCAGAGATAAACAGCGACAATCACTAAAAATCCATTGTATAAATAAATATTCCAAGCAAAAATGGATTTGAAATTATAAGTCGTCATCGCTACCAGTAAGCGATCCGGGTGTCCTAAATCTAAGACTAAAATAGATAAACCACCGATTAACAAAGTGATAGCAAGCAATGCCGACAATCGCCCGAGTGGACTATAAAAAGTTTTGCGAAAAACCGAACCGATGGAAGCCACATTTAATACGCCAGAAGCAGCTAAGATAAGAAAAATCGCAAAAATATGCGGCATTCCCCAAACGATTTGATTGGTCATTCCCGTGATGACATGTCCATGATGTTCCATGTTATAGGCTGCGAATAAGCCTAATGCTACCAAGATAGCGGATATTCCTAATAATCCGTAATAGCCCGGACTATTACCCTCCAGTTCTCGATAAACCATGTTTTTCATAAATTAAAGTCCTTGATAACGTACTCCTGGATTGAGGCGCATATCGGCTCGTAAAGCCGTACTTTTAACTATTTTCAATTTTTCGGAGATTTTACTATAGGGATCATTGAGATCACCAAAGATCATCGCTTCATGCCCTGCCTGTTGACAAGCTTCTACACAAGCCGGATTTTTACCCTTATCAACGCGATGGACACAGAAATTACAGCTTTCTACGGTGCCTTTACCGCGTGGTGAATACGGTTTTTGATTTTCTAAGGTTTCGTGAATAAAGGAACGCGCTTTGTAGGGACACGCCATCATACAATAGCGGCAACCAATACAGATATGTTTGTCCACTAACACAATCCCATCAGCTCGTTTGAATGAAGCGCCGGTAGGACAGACATCCGCACAGGGTGGATGTTCGCAATGCTGACATAATACCGGTAGAGAATATTCTTGACCGGTTTGTTTATCACGTAAACCGACTTTGCGTATCCAGTGTGCAGCGATTTCTGGACGAGTTGCTTCGGTAAGACCATGTTCAACTGTACACGCTTTGACACATTCATCACAACCACTGGTACATTGAGTGACATCAATGAGCATTCCCCAGCGTTGTTCCGAGGTGACCGATTGGTCAGCCGGTTTTGCTTGAGAAACGCTGTATAATAAAATACCGGGCGCTACGGTTATACCCGCAAGCGCAGCCGCATTTTTCAGAAAATCACGACGATTAGGAGTGGTAGTTTCCTCGTTCATATGTTTATCTCTCTATTCGGATCAGAATTCTCCGAATGGCAGAATTCTCAGAATGGCTTTAAAACGATTAACCAGCACGGGTAGGACTGGTTTATTGAGAAGCAGTCGCTTGCTCCGGTTTACTGGCATGGCATTGGAAACAATCAATGGTTACTGCTGCGTAGGCATGACAACTACGACAAAAGTGTTGAGTTCCTTCATGGATATTAGGGTAATTGCCCTTGTCATCGGGTGTCACGTGACAATTGATGCACTCCACTAAGCTATGTTGTTGAGTTCGCACACCGTTATGCATGGTTTGATCACGTTGATGTTTAAGAAATTGACCATGATTGCGACGAATAATTTCAAGGGGCTCAACACAAGCTTGTTCTGCTGAAAAATGTTGTTTGGCTTTGGGGGGGTTAGGTATCGGAACACGTTCACTCGTAGCCGGCTCATCCGCCTGTACCATCAAGCTGAATAGAACACCAATACCAAGCTGACCCAATGTGTTCAGTAAATAACGTATTTTCATATTCCGCATTTTCCGTGCGTAAGGGCGAACCCAGGGGTTCAAGCTTCCAGCGGTTCGCCCGGCGCTTTTCTCATTTTTTAGTTGGGAAAAACTGTTTAAATAATCATTGTTTTGATTTCATCGGCTCAGCAGCTGATGACTGATGAGTCGACTAGCGGTAATTTTACTAAGAAATAAGCCACTCGCTCGTTAGCTGACTTATTCACCCAGACCCATGTTAATGTAACCGGTGGGACAGACATCGGCACAAATATGGCAACCAATGCAGCGACTGTAGTCGGTATAAACATACCGTCCCGTGGTGGCTTCTTTCTTCGGAGTCCGTTTTACGGCTTCTTGGGGACAGAACATCACACAGTTATCACACTCAAAACACAAACCACAACTCATACAACGCTTGGCTTCAGTTTGAGCTTGGTCAGTGCTTAACCCTTTCATGCGTTCGCCAAAGTGTCCTAATACCTCTTCCGCAGCAACTGGGATGTCTTCGCGGAGATTGCGGGCGGTGTAGGGAAAATGAGCTAAAAAGAGGTCGTCATATGAAATCACTTCATGAGCTGCGCGATCTTCATAGTTATGCACGGCATATTTAGCATCCGCAGTACCCCGCAAATCGCTTTGTTCTTCGGGAATAAAGTCTTCCGGGGCTAAAGCGGTTTCATGTAATTTAGCCAGCAGATTGAAATGGTGAACGTCTACTTTAGGCCGTTTGCTTAACTCTGAACCTTGCAAATAACGGTCGATCGTATCGACCGCCACGGCTGCTTGTCCAATCGCGGTGGTGAGCAAATGGGGACGAATAATATCACCCGCCGCGAAGTGTCCGGGACGACCTTTCACTTGGAAAAAGGAATCCGCTTCAATAAATCCACGGCCATTGTTCAGTTCTTCCAAACCTTGAGTTAAATCACCATATTGACCAATAGCAGAAACAATGACATCCGCTTCAATGACATACGGTTCGGCTCCTGCCACCGGACTGGGAATGCCTCTTTTGTCAACCGTACATTTAATCATCTTCAAGCCCGTAGCACGTCCTTGTTCATTTAAGACGACTTCGGTTGGCATTACGCCGGCATGAATATCAACACCTTCGCGGAGCGCATCTTGGACTTCATGTTGAGCAGCCGTCATGTTTTCAGTGGTGAATAGGGAAGTCAGGGTCACTTGCGCACCTTCACGGGCACCTAAATGCGCGACATCGTGAGCGACATAGCCAAACCCTAAACCACCATCCGCCGCGCTATCACGGCCAAAATCTTTAACTTGTTCAGCCACAACATGATTGTAACCTAAGCGTCTGGCTACTGAAGCGACGTCAATGGAAGTATCGCCACCACCCACGACCACCACGCGCTTGGGAACATGGTGTAATTTCTGCTGGTTAAATTCACTAAGAAAATCAACGCCAGAGACGCAATTAGGCGCATCAGCACCGGGCACCGGTAATGGGCGGCCGGATTTACAGCCGATAGCCCATAAAACCGCATCAAATTCTTTTTCTAATTGAGTAATACTGATATCACGACCGACTCGCATATTCAAGCGGGTTTCCACGCCCATATCCAGAATACGTTGAATCTCACCTTTGAGCATATCTCGCGGGGTTCGATAGCCAGGAATACCATACATCATCATGCCACCGAGTTCAGCATGATCGTCAAAAACCGTACAGGCATGTCCCCGCCGACGGAGTTGGTAAGCTGCCGCTAAACCCGCTGGTCCACCCCCAATGATGGCTACTTTTTTACCGGTGTCTTCACCCGGGGGGACTAATTTATAGCCTTTTGCTAACGCGGTATCACCAATAAATTGTTCAACCGCATTGATGCCAACAAAATCTTCCACCATATTGCGATTACAGCCGGTTTGACAAGGTGCCGGACAAACGCGACCCATGACGGAAGGAAAAGGATTGGCATTGGTTGAACGCATAAAGGCATATTCTTGCCAATCCATCCCGGCGGGTGGTTTTTCCATCCCCCGGACAATTCCTAACCAACCACGGATATCTTCACCCGCTGGACAACTGCCTTGACAGGGCGGGGTGCGATGAATATAAGTGGGACACTTATAACTCCAACTGGCTTGGAAAATTTCTTCTTTCCAAGGTAATCGTTTGGTATCACCTTCTTTATATTTACGAAAAGTAAGCGCAGTTTCAGTTTTTTGGCCTTGGGTCGACATATCGCCTCCTCTGGGTTATTCCGAAAGTTTGAAACAGTTGAAATCGGTTAAGTTCAAAATAACAATACTACAGTCTGATTGGATTGCTATTTTAGGATAATAGCATCGCTAACTAATTGATGAATACTGACAATTTGATCGAGTTGAAAGCCATAAAAAGGGAGTACCTTGGTAAATTGACTTTTACAAATTGCACAAATTGCGGCCATGTGGGTAACGCCGTGATTATCAACGACATACTTTAAGGCTTCCATGCGTGGCAGTGCGCCTTTTACCCGCAATTCCATCAAATCATCGGTTAATAAGCCGCCACCACCACCACAACAAAAAGTTTGATCATGAATAGTATCGGCAGGCATGTCATAGTAATAATTACAGGTCGCTTTAATAATGGCTCGGGGAATGATAAATTGGCCCCCGGGAATATTACCCATCCGGGAAGCACGGGCGACATTACAAGAATCATGGAAAGTCATTCGCCGGTGATCATTCGCTGATTTATCCAATTTTAGTGCCCCTCTTTGGATTAAATCATAAGTAAATTCACAAATATGTTGGGGAATGGGATAACGTTGATCCAGAAAATCAAACGGCCCCGCTAACGTATTGAGAAAGCTATAAGCGACTCGCCAGGCGTGTCCGCATTCACCAAAGACAATCCGTTTTACTTTGAGATCCAAAGCCGCTTCGCGAATGCGTAAGGCAATCCGGCGCATGTTGTCATAACTACCAATAAACATGCCAAAATTAGCCGCTTCCGAAGCGTGTGAACTGAGGGTCCACGAGATACCGGCTTGATGGAAAACTTTGGCGTAGCCCACTAAACCATCGATATGGGGTTCAGCAAAAAAATCCGCTGAGGGAGTAACCACTAATATTTCCGCCCCGGCTTCATCGAGGGGTAGGCGTACATCGACATCGGTATCTAATTTAATATCTTCTTCTAAACCGGCGAGGGTGTCACGCAAGGCTGGCTCAGGGAGTCCTAAATTATTGCCAATTTTGTAGACTTTACCAATAATTTCGTTACAGTATTTTTGACCTTTGCCAACGCAGGCCATGATCTCTCGGGCGGCCATCGAAATTTCAGCGGTGTCTATTCCGTAAGGACAAAATACGGAGCAACGACGACACTGAGAACATTGATGGTAGTAATTATACCAATCGTCGAGTACTTCTTTGGTCAGATCTTGAGCGCCCACTAACTTGGGAAATAATTTTCCCCCTAAAGTAAAATAGCGACGATAAACTTGTCGTAACAAGTCTTGCCGCGCCACCGGCATATTTTTAGGGTCAGCGGTACCGAGCAAGTAATGACATTTATCCGTACAAGCACCGCATTTAACACAAGCATCTAAAAATACTCTCAATGAGCGGTATTTTTTCAGCAATTCGCCCATTTTAGCAAGCGCTACTTCTTGCCAATTATCCAGTAATTCGCCAGGATAACCCAAAGGTTTTTGGATCTCTGGTTTGGCAACAAAAGGCCCATTCCCCTTCATGACATCCGCTTGCAAAGCCGGAATCAGCGGATAAGGTCTAAATGCGGGTGTTGCGAAATTTGCCTTAGCCATTGATTCTCCTTAACGACTCGAGGTCTCAAATTTTTCAATTGCCCAGCGTGCCACATGCCGTTGTTCTCGGGAATTATCCACTTGATTACGAGTAGGACTAAAAAATACGCCCGGCGCATGCAATAACTTACTGAACGGAAAGATAATCATTAATGTAATAACTGCGGCTAAATGAATTAATAAAGGCGCATTTAGCGGCAGTGGTTGCCAATGAAATAATTTTAAATGGACTACACTCAATATAAAAGCCTTGAATTGAACAATGTCAGTGTGTTTAACAAAAGTCATCATCATGCCACTACTCCCAATCACCAGCAGTAAAATCAGCATTAAGTAATCAGAAGGATTGCTAATATAACGAATCCTTTCGACTACAATTCGTCTTGTCAATAAACCGACTAAGCCGATGAATAGGAAAAAGCTGGCATATTTGCCAAACGGTTGTACTAACACCACCCAAGTCCAGACGGGTTCAATGAAATAGCGTAAATGACGCAGTAACACGACCCATAAGGCGAGGTGAAACATCACCCCAAATAGCCAAATCCATTTATTAGAGCGAAATAGGCTCTGAAATAACACGACTTCGCTAAGTATCCGTAACACCACCCCACTTCGAGTCAACGGGGCTGGCATCGTGGGTATCTTTAGCGGTGCCGGTACGCTAGCATATTCATAAATTCGGTAGGCAAGCCCCAACACGAAAATTAGAGTGGCGACATAAAGTAAGATTGCATATAACGTGGTCATAGCGACTTTCTCGTTCCCTCACCCTCATCCTCTTGTGCTGGTAGCTCTCAATCCATAATGATAAAGGGTAGTTGCTAAAATTGAATCCCTCCATTCACCTTGGGTGATTAGAGTAATCAATCGCAATTAATCATTTAGATCAAGATGAGGCTACGCCTCTATCACGAGAGCGGATCTATTTCCTTTCCCTCTTCCAATGGAAGAGGGTCAGGGTGAAGGTAGGTTAAATTTTAGACACAACCCGTTGGTTTGGGCAGACCAGCGAAGCGACAAGCTTGCTTAGCTGGACCATAGGGAAACAACTCATATAAATATTTGCTATTGCCTTTTTCTGGCCCTAATTTCTTGCCAATCGCTTTGGTCAACACCCGAACTGCTGGGGCAATTTGGTATTCGTCATAATATTCACGAAGAAAATTAATAACTTCCCAGTGACTCTCAGTTAATTCTAGATCATCTTGAGCAGCCAAAATTTTAGCCGCATCTTCATTCCACTCATTCAGGTTAACTAAATAACCTTCTTCGTCGGTTTCAATGGTTTTACCATTCACTTCAATTGCCACGGTACATCATCCTCTTTAGTTCAATTAGTACAAACATTAGGAAAATAGTGGGTTGCAAGGGTTTGCCTTCACAACCAAGCCTGCACGGGATTATTTTCCACGACTAAATCAACAAAACCGGTGTAATCGACTGGTTGAATCCCAGCAATCACATTATCCATCCTCATGCCTCGCGCTTCAAGATCGGACACTAACACATAAATTTTACAGTAGGTTACTGTTTCAGTGATCTTTGACTCGAACATCGTCCCTTTTAGTGCAGCATAAATGCCGTCTTCATACAGCAAAATAGCATGACCTTGGCGGGCAAAACGTAAACAAGTTTCTAAAGAATTCTTTTCAAAAGGCGATTTATTCACAGTATGTAACATGCTCTCATTCTCCCGCTTAGAAGCTTAACACGACATCTTGTTGTTCCATCAACTGGGTCATTTGCGCTGCATCTAACACCTGCACGGGCACGATCAAATCCTCTTCGGTTAAACCACGCGCTTCTAATGAGGCTTTATCAACATAAAGCTTTTCCACATCATAACCTTCCAAAGCACGATAGGTGGGTGAGAAATTTTTCATTTCAGCTTTGGTGGTATCTTGATTTTTCTTTAATTCATAAACACCATCATCAATAAAAGCTAAACTGACATCTTGGTCAAAAGCCGCTCCAATCAACACCACTTCTAATGATTCTAATGCGTAGATGGTGCCATAAGGTGCTCTGCGATTGAGATAGAGGAATTTCTTGATTGTACCTTCCATTTCATCCATGTGTTTTTCTCCTAATCACCAAATACCACTAACCGCTCGGATTGTATCCCCGCTTCAACGAGCTGACCTAAACCCGAAATGCGAAACCCAGGTGCGATGTTATTGGCATCCTTACCTTGTCGCTTCGCTTCATTTTCATCGAGCATACCGCGCCGCTGAGCCGCTGCAATACAGAGCACCAGATCTAAGTTATATTTTTTCGCTAATTCCGACCACCGATTAACAATATGACGATCATCTTGCGGTGGTACTGTTAAGCGTGTCCCATTATTGACGCCATCATGATAAAAGAAAACCCGAAAAATTTCATGTCCTTTTTCTAGGGCTGCTTTAGTAAATTGATAAGCCGAATCAGAGGCTTGATGTTGATAAGGGCCTTCACTGACCAAAATGCCAAACTTCATGGTGTTGTTTCCCCAGTTAAAAGTTAACAGTGGTTACTGGTTACTTTAAATTCATTTAGAAGCGAATATGGGTTGACGCATTGAGACTGCGACGTGCCCCACGCCAATTATCAATATGGAATTTGGTAAAGGGCAATTCGGTTAATTCAAAGAAACGTGGCCAGCCAATGCGTGCCACCCAATCAGAGAGACGTTCCCAATCTCTCGCATCTTCTTTATAAACCCGCAGAATCTTTTTCACAATGGCGGCTGCTTCTGTCCAACGCGGTGGGTTATTGGGAATTCCTGCAGCGACTAACTTTTGGAAAGTTGGTTTACTGCGTGCGTTAGAATGGTTACCACCCACCCAAATCGCTAACTTAGAATGTTCTGGATCATTAATTTGCATCGGCGGACAGGGGGGATAACAGGCACCACAACAAATACACTTCTTCTCATCGACTTCGAGTGAAGGTTTCCCATTCACTAAAGCCGGACGAATAGCAGCTACGGGACAACGGGCAACCACTGAAGGACGTTCACAAACATTTGCCACTAAATCATGATTAATTTTAGGTGGCTTGGTATGCTGAATATTGATCGCAATATCACCTTGTCCACCACAGTTAATCTGACAACAGGACGTGGTGATATGAACCCGGTTAGGCATATCTTCTTTGATGAATTCTTCATATAATTCATCCATCAGTGCTTTGACCACACCAGAAGCGTCGGTGCCGGGAATATCGCAGTGTAACCAACCTTGAGTGTGGGCAATCATACTGACAGATGGCCCGGTTCCTCCCACTGGAAAACCTTCTGCAGTGAGTTTATCAATCAGCGGCTGTACTTTGGCTTCATTGGAAACCATGAATTCAATATTACTACGAATAGTAAAGCGTACATAACCTTCTGCATATTCATCCGCAATATCACATAATTTGCGAATCGTATACAGATCCATTTGGCGTTGTGTACCCGCACGTACGGTCCAGATTTTATCGCCACTTTTAGCCGTGTGGCATAATACGCCCGGACGAGGACGTTCATGGTAATTCCAAGCACCAAAATTTCTTGCCATCAGTGGGTGCATGTATTGAAACGGATCAGGCACTCCACTTTCTATTGGCATCCGAGGCGGCATAATAACCTCCTAATATAGTAGAATATTATAATATGTTAATTAAACAAAACACACCCTTGCATTCCCTTTTTAATTAAGGGGGCCTATTCCATCATTCATTTTATCCTCAAGATAATCCCGAGGAGGTTCTTCTCAAAGAGAACTTGAGAAGAACCCAGCCGTTTATTAACCAGCGGCCGCTGCTCTCTTTTCTTCCGCTTTACGAGTGAACCACTTTTGGGCTTCCTCATCCCAAGTGTCCATTCTCACATAGGAGCATTGACGTGGTTCAGCTATCATATTGGGATCAACTTCTAAGCCAATTCCTTCTAAGAAATTAACTAACCCAATTCGTTCAATCATTTCTCCAGTACGTTCATGTTCTAGAGCATTTTCAGCAAAGAAATCAATGGTTGCCTCGGCAATTTCTCTTAGCTTATCATAATCCTCTTGGGCTTCAAGCTTCATGAAGGGTATCACGACTGTGCCCATCAAATCGCCAATTTTTAAAGTCCGCTTACCACCCATCAGAACCGTTACACCTTTATCATCACCGGGTGACAAGGCTTTAGTCATCACATTAATGCAATGCATGCAACGCACGCAATTACGATTATCAACGGCTAAGCTATCGTCATCATTGAGCGACAAAGCATTGGTTGGACAACGCGTAATCACATTGTCAATCACATACTTACGTCCTTTCTTCGCCACAAAGGTTTTGACTTCGGCTTGGTTGACTTTCATCTCATCGCGCCAAGTCCCAATTACCGCCATATCAGCCCGCTCGATTGAATTCATACAATCATTGGGACAACCGGAAACTTTAAATTTGAATTTATAAGGTAATGCAGGACGGTGCATGTCGTCAAGAAAATTATTCACTAAAATACGGTGAATTTTTTGTTCATTGGCACAAGAATGTTCACAACGAGCCGCACCCACACAGGACATGCCCGTTCTCACTGCGGGACCGGCACCGCCTAAATCAAAACCCATTTCATTGAGTTCATCAAAAGCGGCCTGTACCTTGTCACTGGAAACACCTTGAAACATGATGTCGCCACTTTGACCATGGAAGGCAATTAAGCCAGAACCATATTTTTCCCAAACATCACAAAGTTGGCGCATAATCTTGGTGTCGTAATGCATTCCGGCAGCGGGTTGAATGCGTAAAGTATGGAACTCTTTCGACGCTGGATAATTAGCAGCGACTTCAGAGAAACGAGGAATAACGCCACCGCCGTAGCCAATAACACCCACTGTGCCACCCTTCCAATAACCTTTGCGGGTTTTATAAGAGTGTTCCAACTGCCCTAACAGATCAATCATCATATTCTGATAGGGTTTCCCTTCATCCTTCGCAAGACGTTTAATACCCGTCACAAAACTGGGCCATGGGCCGCTCTCCAATTGATCGAGCATCGGGGTATCATGCATCGGTTTACTCATTGACATAAGCTCCTCTGGTTAAAAAAAGTGTCCTGATTAGTTTGGATAATGCCATCAGTGTTCGGTGTTATTACCCTGGTCGGTTAAGAGTCGTTCACAGATAGGGATCAACCGGTCATTTACTTTTTGAGTAAGTTAAATTGGTTTAATCAACCCACTGAGGCATTGCGACAACTTTTTTACGATGCAGTGCATCATATACAGGTAGATTAATAAATAATAAAATAATGATTTAGCAAAGGCTCGTCAAGTTATTTTTTCTTCACCTCAAGAACCTTATGCGCTTCCAAATTAAAGTCAGCGGTCTACACTTCGCATTTCTTGTGGATAAGGGATAACTGGACTTTAATTTTTTCAGCGGCTTCATAGTATACTATTTTAGTCAAGAATAAAATTATTTATTTTTATGAGTGAAAAAATTTCTTTGATAAATATCAACACGGCTTATTCAGCGGCAAATCCTTTTTTATTGGCAAATACAACCAGTTATATTAGCTGGCGTCAACAAAAATTAACCCATTATCCAACGACCATAAATGATCTTATTGTACCCATTAAAAACCCCTATCAATTGAGTTCTCAAGAATATACTGAATTATTAACGCGTTGTTGTAAGAGCAATTTGGCGATTTATGAAATAGATGCCCAAGTTGCTGTGGATAAATCGGCTCTGCAAGCGTTAACAGCACAATTGGGATTACATCAGTTGGATCATAACTTATGTGCGGATGAAGATGGCATTGCTGCCTTGCAAGTCAACACCGCCGGACGTTCTCAAGAATACATTCCTTATAGTAATCGACCGATTAATTGGCATACCGATGGTTATTATAATACCTCCGAACAACAAGTCCGAGCCGTATTATTACATTGTATTCGTCCGGCTTTAACCGGGGGAGACAATCAGTTATTAGATCACGAGATCGCTTATATACAGCTACGCGATGAAAATCCTGACTATATTGCCGCTTTAATGGCAAATGATGTGATGACGATTCCAGCGAATGTTGAACAGGGAACTGAATTGCGAACCGCTCAAACCGGCCCAGTATTTTCAATTGAACCACAAACGGGTGCTTTACACATGCGCTATACCGCTCGCACTCGGAGTATTGTTTGGAAATCCAGTACCCTCGTTTCGGCTGCCCTAACATACTTACAAAGCTTATTTAACGAGGATTCACCCTATGTTTTTCATGGTCGATTAGCGCCAAATCAGGGACTCATTTGTAATAACATTTTACATAACCGCAGCGGCTTTACGGATGGCAATAATCCAGAACAAAAGCGATTATTGTATCGGATGCGGTTTTATGACCGGATTAGGGATACTTTTTAGTGACCCAGCGCTGGCTATGTCCAAATGGTCTGAACATGACGTGATTGAACAATGACATGATCACAAACTGAAATGCGATCATGTAATTCAGGAACATCATCATATAGTGGCTGCTGATAGAACCATATGAGCATCTACCGGCGCTAAAATATAATTAGTACTGTTGGTGATGAAAGTTGTCATTTCTAACAAGTCAATGGTTATGCGTTTTGCTTGAGATAAGTAAAGAATTTCCATCAAACTAATCGCTGAAATGAAGATAGTATCTTTTCCTCTATCAGCTTGTGGTAGGATTCGACGAGCTTGCTGTCCTAATCGTAAGATTAGATTGCGTAGGGCGGCGTATTTTTTGGCACCGTAACCCGCCAATTTCCGCGAAAAGCGGGTTACGTTTCGCTAACAGGCTCTCCACCATTTAGTGGGCAACGCTTCGTTTTTGCCCACCCTATAGGACTAAGAAATGTTAGACATCATAGTCAATCTTTTGAGGAAAATGAGGGAATATCACCGAAATTGCAATTTTGTCCCCCGGAATATAAAACTCAATATTACCGAATTTATCACAGATCCAAACTTCTTTGGCGCCTTTGGAAAAATATAAAGCTTTTTTGTCTTCTATTTCATTATTGGTATTGGTAGAAGAAAGAATTTCTATACAGACTTCCGGTGAAATAGAACATTCGGTTTCGTTTTTTATCCGCTTAAAAACCTCTGTTGATGCCCAAGCAACGTCGGCAACTTTAGTTCCTTTATGAGTATTAATGGCACATTCGGTTAGAATTTTTCCATCTGCCCGGTTAATTCTTAATAAAGCTGCGATTTCTCCTTGAAATACAGAATGATATACTTTTGCTGGCGACATTAAAATTTTTCCGGTTTCATCTAATTCTATTTTAAAGGGTAAATTTTGTAAGTCGGGATGATCACATACTTCTTGCCAATTCATAAAGTTTTCCTCTTGTTGTCAGTCCTTCTCCGCCAATTCCGCTTTCCCAAATACCAGTTTAATCCGATCGGCTATCAATTTAAACCAGTTTCCTTTTAATAAAATTTATTAATAATAACAATTATTACTTTAAGTCCATTTTCCGGGGTCATTTTTGACAAAATCCATTTTCATGATATTCAAATAGTTACAAAATAAGCCTATAAATAATAAAAGATATAAGCCGCTGAATTTGACACAAGCATCAAATTGGACTTTTTCAACCCCAAATGAATTTGACACCGGTGTCAAATTGGCACGAAAAAGAATCTTATCCAATTGGACAATTTAGTAAACGACAAATCGCCTATTATGAACAATACTAAATAATACTCATTCCCACGGGAGTGGAAATATTCATTCAGAGGAAATTTTTAGGAGTTATTTATGAGTTTCATGACCAGAAAACCTCATCCGGACATTCCGGAAAAAAGGAGACTTTTTCAACCTTGGGTAATTCCGGTAGATATACCCCAGATGACGAGATTGAGTTTGATGAAATGGGTGTTGATAATCGGGGTGATGTTTATTAACGTAGCGGCTTTTGCAGCTTTGGAAGTTACACCCAATTCCTATGACTTTGGTAAAGTTTTGGTGGGAAGTTCTTCAGCCGGGCAGGCTTTTAATCTTTTAAATACAAACCCAAATTCCCTACCTATCGGGACTATCGAAACTTTAACTACTGTTATAGATGAAGAGTTCGGTAATGTTACCACAGTTCGTTCTCAAGAATTTATTATCAATAATGATTTGTGTTCTAATACCACCATCGCTAATGCTGAAAATTGTCAAGTAACTGTCGTTTTTAAACCGAAATCAGCCGGTGCTAGAACTGCCACGCTTTCTATTCCAACCCTGGATCCAAATATGCCTACCGTGAACATCACTTTAAGCGGTTACGGTACTGAAGAGCCGAATATTGAAGCCAGCCTGACATCGTATGATTTTGGCGAATTGGAAGTGGGTAAAACTTCTCCTTCTCAAATCATTATGATACGCAATACGGGCAGAAAATCGCTAGAAATAGGAACCATTAATTTGAGTGGAGATAAAGATAACTTTGTTTTCCAGGATTATTGCTCCAATATAAAAATTATACCGTCTGCGTACTCGTACTGCACATTGAGAGTTGCGTTTAAACCGCTCTTAGATGGCTTAAAGAAAGCAATTATCTCTATTCCTTCCAATGATCCAGATACCCCAACATTGGAAATTGCTTTGAGTGGTGGTAGTGATGTGGTCAAAGTACCCAATATTGAAGTGACTCCATTGACAGAAAGTTTTGGTGAAGTTCAGGTCGGTAGTGCCTCCACCTATAAGACGATTACCATTTCTAATACTGGCACCGCTTATCTTCAGTTAGGAACAGTCAGTCTTTTTGGAGAAGATTTTAACAGTTTAGGTGATTTTTGTTCTAATCAAAAAATTAGACCCGGTGGAAGTTGTTATGTCAATATTCGTTTTGAACCGAAGTCGATAGGGGAAAAAACGGGTATGCTTTCTATCGCTTCAGATGATTCGGATATGCCAACGGTGGCAGTATCGCTAAAAGGTACGGGATCAAATTCATGCTCTAATTATCAATTTTCTACTCCACCTTCCTCTCCTAATTTTGGAACGGAAATTGTGGATAAATTAAGGTCATTAAAACAAAACCTTAATATTCAAGCAACTGGCTGTGTCAATGCGGTTAAAATAGAAGCAGAAGCAATTGAAGTGAATGGTACGGATAAGGCTGAATTTAGTATCAGTGACAAAGAATGCTATCCTGGTTCATATGGTAACACCTTCTACTCCAATTGCCAGTTTGTCGTAACTTTCAAACCTAAGTCTGTGGGTGCTAAAACTGCTGATCTAACCTTTAACTTTACTGATGGTAATTCAAGCAGTATACCCTTGCAAGCTAACGCAGTTGCTCCGCCGGGTCAGCCAAATATTAAAGTAACTCCGACTTCCCATAATTTTGGTTCGGTGGTGATTGGTCGTAGTTCTTCTTCTCCAAGATTTACTGTTACAAATAAGGGTAGCTCTAACTTGAAGTTAGAGCCGATTAGTATAACTGGAACCGGTAAATCTTCTTTCAGTAAGAATTACGATTCATGTTCTTCACGAGAATTTCTGCCGCCCTTAGAGCAATGTTATATGGATATCAAGTTCATGCCCATAACAGCGGGTGAACAGCAGGCTAATTTAACTATAGATTCTAATGATCCTGATACTCCTACTCTGAATATTCCTTTAACCGGTATAGCACAAGCGCCAGGAGATTGTTCTGATGCTAACATTACTATTGAATCATCGGGCGATCCTTCCGATCATCGCTGGGCAGCAAAAACTCAAGATACCAGTTCTATTTCTCGCAGTGGTGTACATTATTTTCATACTTACTCTGGGGTGTATGATGGAACTACCCTGGCTTGGAAGCGGCTTAAAAATTTTCAAGAAGGTGAAAGTGCTACCCCCAATAAACCAAGAGAAAACGATGTAGTCAGAATTAAAAATGGTCACGCGATAACCGGTATACCCTACGCTAGAGTAAGAGCACTCTGTATTGATCAGGGTGGTCGCCTAGAAAGCTTAGATGATCAAGGTACTTCTGTCGAAATATACGCCTCCAATTACATAGAGAACAAAGGTATTGTTAAAGGGCAAAATGGTGCTGAAGGCAAAGCCGGTGCGGGTATTTATCTCATGTCAGGAAATTGGACGTATCCAACTTCGCCATTCTATAACGAGGGTGAAATTAAGGGTGGTAATGGTGGTGCCGGCATACAGTATGGTGGCAATGGTGGTCCTGTGAATGTCCATGGCGACGGTATCACTAATACTTTACACAGTGATGGAACCGGTGGAATTGTTATTGCCGGTAAAGGTGGTGATATAACTGGTATCCAGACTGGAAAGGGAGGTGATGGTGGTCGCATGACAGTTTTGGGTGTCAGTTATATACAACACTTTGGCGATGTAAAAATCACTGCCGGTGATGGTGGTCATTGTAACCCGCTTGCCGCTGCACCCCAAACGGGTGGCACGGGTGGTGATGTAGGATGGAATGCTCAAACCTATGTCAATGTAGCGGGAACTTTCTCTGCTGGCAAAGGAGGAAGAAATTGTAGCACTAATGGTAGAGACGGTAGCGTCTACATGGACCCCAGCCTAATTTCTTTAGTCGGTGGTCATACTAAAATTGAGGGTAACAATATCACCATTTTTGGCGGCAAAGAATGGACTCTTGATCTGCGTAATCTCAATGATACTAATGGTCCAGTTTTGAGTGCGACTGGTGATATCACCTTAGCGGTAGGCAAAGACGGCATTATTGACTTCAGAGGTAGTCGAGGTCATATACTAAAAGCTAATGGTCATGTATACATTTTCGCAGATACCATTTTGTTAGATACCGGTATGAAACTATCTGATCTAATAGAATCTTCTGCAGGAATCGTGGTCGGTCCTAACAAGATATTGTACGAAGTTTCACTCAGCGTTGCCGACCAATTATTTGGCAAGCCGCAGGAAGTTTTACCTATCAGCTTAACACTATCTAACGATGGTCCAGAAACAGATACTTATCAGCTAAGTGTCACTGATACAGCCGGCTGGGTAATGAGTCAGTTACCTTCTTCACTTCAACTTAGAGGTATAGATGCTGTTGATTTAGTGTTAAATGTCACTCTAGCTGATTCGCTAGGTGCGAAAAACATTATCACGGTTACTGCCATTTCGCAATCTGATCCGACTGTGATTATTACCAAGGAAATACAAATCTCCGTCAGTGCCACCGGCAACGATAGTAGTACAGGAGTTACTCCACCTCCCCAACCCCTCTCCACTTGCGCCTCCTCCAGCGGCATCATCGATTGGGTTTGCCGCAACAACCGTGATCAAGTCCTAACCAACGTCATCATCGAAACCAAAGGTAATGTTGCCGGCGGTATTCTCGCGGGTGAGGTGACTAATAAGGGCATCATTTCTCAAGTTAAAGTGCAATCAGGAGCAGTGGTCAATGGAGGAAAATTAACGGGATACATTAATAACGAGGGGACTTTATCTAACTTTGAATTTGTCGGTGCTGAAATCAGTGGCGGAACCTTGGCGGGTACAGTTAATAATAACAGCCAGGTTGGAGGCACTTTCAAGGATGTTCACTTAGCCGCTGATACCCATCTCCGAGGTGGCTATTTACAAGGAAATATCAAAGGTGATAAGGATGCACCGGCGCTGTTAGAAAACGTCACGATTAAATCCGATAGTTTACTCTCCGGTGTCAAACTGGGTGAAGGTGTCATGTTGGAAGCTAAAGTCACTTGTGGTGAAGGCGTCCAAGCTCAAGAAGGGATTTGCCCCAGTGAGATAGAACTTCCTCCTTTGCGTGCTACGGCGACCAATGCTCAAGGAGAACCGATGATGACGGCAGCCATTTTCAGTGGTGGGATCTCGGTCAATCAGGGCGCCTTTGAATCACCAGCAACTCTGACGATAACCGATTTGGTCGATATTCTCGGTCAAATTCAAGTGGATCCTTTGGATTTAGGGCAAGCAGCAGAAGCAGTCGTATACGTTAGTTATAAGCCGCTCGCCGCTAAATTTTCCGAGCCACCAGTTCACTTCATGTTAAATGAAAAAGGTGATATTCTACCGTGGGATGAAGACATTAGGAATTTGGTCGCTTTCCAAGCGGTAGCTCAATTGGTTCCCTACCTCGAAGTACCGATGTATCAAGGACCATTACCAGCGACGGGTCACTTGAAAATCTCCTTTGGTTATCGGTTGACAGAGGGAACCGTAGTGCATAACTTAGAACCCATTGAAGTGACTATTACAGAATAATCAGTGAGCTATTACGGATAGCTTGTGCAGAATTCCCCCTTGAGTAAAAAAGGGGTAGGGTAAATAAGAAGACGGTTGTTATAGGGCTTCAGCATTCCACCCATACCCTATTTCCTTTTTATCTCAACTCGGGGGATGAGAACGAGATCCACTCTTAAGTTAAACCTTATCTAATCTCTCCCTTCCTTTCATGAATCAACTCGGCGGGGAGGAACTTTTTTACTTCGGTGCAATGCCACTCCTGGAATCAGAATTAGCAGAATGGCAGAATTTTCAGAATTAATTCAGTTCTTGCACCCCAATGCTATCCCGAGTTTACCTAATTGATTTTTCTATCATAAACTTATAAGGAGTTCCCCACTTTGAAAAAGGAGGGATTTAACCGATTATTAAACTTCTTGCTTGTTCTAAGTCCGCCGCAGTATCAACTGAAAGGGGAATATGATTCGTTATGAAAGTCAAAATACTTTTTCCAGCTTGAAGAAAGCGTAGTTGTTCTAATTTTTCTGCTGCTTCTAAAGGGCTTGGAGGTAGCAAATAATATTGTTCTAATACGGTTCGTCGATAGCCGTAAATACCAATGTGTCCCCAAAAAACAGTTGAGGTTACCCATTGTTCGGTTGGAATATCACGAACATAAGGAATAGGTTGGCGTGAAAAGTAGAGGGCATAATCATCATGACGACGGGTCACTTTAACCAGATTGGGATCGAAAATTTTTTCCTGATTGAGCGGATAAATGGGAGTGACTATATCCGGGAGAGGAGTGCTTTGCTCAAATATCTCAATGAGTTGATCAATCAATGCTCCTTGGATGAACGGCTGATCTGCTTGGACATTCACAATAACATCGCCGTCTAGCTGGTCTAAAATAGCGACGATACGTTCGGTACCAGAAGCACAATGGGGATCAGTTAACCAAACCGTGCCACCCCATTCTTTAACCGCTTGGGCGATTAATTCAGAATCAGTCACAATATGGATTTCACTGGCTTTGGTCACTTGGAGGCAACTCTGATAAACATGCCAAAGCATCGGTTTGCCAGCAATATCCGCCAGTACTTTTTGAGGTAAGCGGGAAGATTCTAGTCGAGCGGGAATGACAATAATCGTTTTTAAAGAATTCATGATGAGTCCATGGCTTAATGCTCTCCGGTTAGGTTTAAGCCGATAACACCGACAATGATTAAAATGATGGAAATCACTTTTAATAAGGTAACAGATTCTTTGAACCAGATTATTCCAATGATGCCTATTAAAGCGGTACCAATCCCGGACCAAATCGCATAAGCAATGCTGAGTTCGATTTTTCTGAGTGCGAATGTCAAGGCAGTTAAGCCAAAACCATAACAAATGAACATCGTTACCAAAGGAGCCACTCGGGTGAATCCTTCTGAAAGTTTCATTGCAATGGTGCCAGAAACTTCTAGCAAAATAGCTACAAATAAATATAACCAACTCATACTTATTTATTCTGCTTCGCTTTCTAAATCGACAACCGGTTCGATACTCACTAATTGTTCTCCTTCTCCCAGCCGAATTAAATTGACGCCCTGGGTGTTACGACTGACCACAGAAATACCGCTGACGGGAGTACGTACTAATGTTCCACGATTACTAATCAACATAATGTCATCATCTTCCTCAACTTGCACAGCACCAATGACTTCTCCATTACGATCGGAGGTTTTAATAGCGATAACGCCTTTGCCACCTCGTCCTTTGACTGGATAATCTTCAATCGGCGTGCGTTTGCCAAAACCATTAATAGTAGCAGTCAAAACCGTACCGTCGGTGTCAGTGGCAATCAGGGACATCACTTTATCACCCGTTGCTAAGGTTATACCTCGCACACCACGAGCAGTTCGCCCGACCGGACGGACTTTTTCTTCACTGAAACGAACCGCTTTACCTTTTTTAGTAAACAAGAGGATACCATAGCAACCATTAGTAATATTGACGCCAATCAGTTGATCATCTTGGTCTAAACCGATGGCAATAATTCCATTGGAGCGCGGACGAGAAAACTCGGTGAGTGCCGTTTTCTTCACAACCCCTTTGGCAGTAGCCATAAAGACAAAATGATTTTCAGTAAATTCTCGCACCGGTAATACGGCATTAACTCGTTCGCTTTCTTCTAGCGGCAAGAGATTAACAATGGGCTTTCCTCGGGAAGTTCTGCTCGTTTGGGGAAGTTGATAAACTTTCAGCCAATAGATTTTGCCCAAACTAGTAAAGCATAAAATCGTGTCATGGGTATTGGCAATAAATAATTTATCAATGAAATCTTCTTCTTTCATTTGTGTAGCGGACTTGCCTTTACCGCCGCGTTTTTGGGCACTATAATCACTTACTGCTTGGGCTTTGACATAGCCTTCATGAGACAAAGTCACTACCACGTCTTCTTCAGTAATTAAATCCTCTATACTGAAGGAGGCATAATCAGCCACAATTTGGGTGCGTCGTTCATCACCATATTCATCTCGTATGGCTAACAGTTCAGCCTGGATGACTGCCATGAGGCGCTCCCGACTCTGAAAAATAGCCAATAATTCCTCAATACGAGTTAATAGCGTTTGGAATTCTGCTAAGATTTTATCTTGTTCTAAACTAGTCAACCGATGCAACCGCAAATCGAGAATAGCTTGTACTTGTGATTCGGATAATCGGTAACCCGCTGCCGTCAAACCCAGTTCTGGGGACAGGTCATCCGGACGTGACAGCTCAGTAGCTATGGATGACAACGGATTGTTTACCAGAGCGGGTTGCCACCATTGTGCTAATAAATTATCCCGAGCGACTTGAGGTGTTTTCGCCGATTTGATGAGTTCAACTATCGCATCAATATGGGTTAACGCGATACTTAAACCTTCTAAAATATGCGCTTTCTCTTTGGCTTGGCGGAGCTCAAATAAAGTCCGCCGCATCACCACTTCACGGCGATGACGAATAAATAATTCAATTAATTGTTTTAGTGTGAGTAATTGCGGTTGCCCGTCAACTAAGGCGACCATGTTAATCCCAAACACGGTTTGCATGGCAGTATGTTGAAATAGATTGTTCAGTACCACCTCGGCTATTTCACCACGCCGTAATTCAATGACAATGCGAACCCCTTCTTTATCAGATTCATCGCGTAGTTCACTAATGCCTTCCAGTTTTTTTTCTTTAACCAGTTCGGCGATCTTCTCGATAAGACGGGCTTTATTAACTTGATAGGGCAACTCTTTGACGACAATTTTTTGCTTGCCATTTTCTTCTTCGATTTCCGTATTGGCTCGGACATAAACCCGTCCCCGTCCGGTAAGATAAGCTTCTGAAATACCACTAGTTCCTTGAATGATAGCCGCCGTGGGAAAGTCCGGACCGGGTAAATATTTCATCAAAGCTTCAATGGACAAATTGGAATCCGCGATCAGAGCTAAACAAGCATTAATTACTTCGCGCAGATTGTGAGGTGGAATATTGGTTGCCATACCCACCGCAATCCCACTCGTGCCATTAACTAATAAATTAGGAATCCGCGTAGGGAAAACAGTGGGTTCTATTTCAGAACCATCATAATTGGGGATAAAATTAACCGTTTCCTTATCCAGATCCGCCATCAATTCATGAGCAATTTTGGCCAGCCTAATTTCGGTATAACGCATTGCTGCGGGTGCATCACCATCAACGGAACCAAAATTACCTTGACCGTCAACTAACCGATACCGTAAAGAAAAGGGCTGTGCCATTCGCACTATGGTGTCATAAACTGCCGCATCCCCATGAGGATGAAAGCGCCCTAGTACTTCACCCACGATCCGTGCCGATTTTTTATAAGGTTTATTCCAAACATTGCTCAATTCGTTCATAGCATAAAGAGAACGCCGATGTACTGGTTTAAGCCCATCACGCACATCCGGTAATGCCCTACCGACAATAACGCTCATCGCGTAATCCAGGTAGGATTTCTTCATTTCATCTTCAATATTAACGGGTAGGATTTCTTTGGCGAATTGAACCATTTAAATTGAGGTATCCTTAGTTTATCAATATAATACTGTGCAATATTAAAAAATATTTGAATTATATCATATTTATTTGATTCCAACTGAATTAAAACTGGGAATGTTTTAAGATTTTAGTTAACGCTATAATTTATTAAAATCCCATTGCGATTACTTGAAGAAGTGAATAACAAAACGCACCCAACTCGTCGTGAGGTTAGCTAGTTGGCAACCCCTTGTTACCTTAAACTCACGACGAGTAGATTCTTAAAAATTATTTTTAAGTCGCTTACTTAGCAGTTCTGCTTGCTTATAATCTGGTCCCGCCACGATAAATACGACCGTTTTATCCGGTAAACAGGCTATAACGCCTTTGTAATCGCCTTGATAACCAACGGTTTCTTGATTACCTGCGGTTGAAGAACTGATAGTAAATTTCATTTCTTGCATCGTTTTTTTTGCTGTTTGAACGCATTGTTTTTGAATACCTTCGTACCCACTCCATTGGTAATCAATAGAAGGTGGTTTGGCTTCAACACGACTCATCATTGGTAGCGTGATAACAACAGTGGTAATGAACATCTTTAAAACACTCATAAAGTTCGCCTTGATTGATAAAAAAACGGGTTATTAGTCAGGATGATTCCAATCCAATCGGCTTTGGTAAACGGTATAAAGTAAATCTTTTAACGTTTCCAAGTATTGATCATTATAAAAAGTAATGCAATTATGATAAACCATGGGTGCTACCAAACCGACTCCGAAAGTCGCTTTTTCCCATAAACAAATCTGCTCTCTTAATTGTTCCCACTTATGGTTGAGTTGATTAAGTTGCAACCATTGCTCATGATTATTGCCAAAAATTTGCTGCATTGCGGTTAACAACTGGTTGAGTTGTTGGGTTGAATATTGTGCTTGACGTTGCCAACACTGATTCATGTTGGGTTGACTTACCGCTGCCGTTAGACAGTCGATTTCTTGATGGTCATTATTCCAAAATGTGCTACTGTTCCTATTGTTGAGAGCCCAAGGAAAATAAATAGGTTTAAAATCGAGAACATAATCGGATATTTTACGGTTGGGTAAAAAAACCGGGGCATTAGCATAACTGCGGTGAGAAATGAGTGAAATCAGCGGGATTAATATTAATAATTTTAAATATTTCATCATATTGTATGATCCCCTCTCTGCGTGAGATAACAACTTGATAGCAAAATAAACGCTAACCTGAAAAGAATTGGGTTTTAAAAAGTTGAGAGAAATCAGTAACAATTGTGGTATTTATGGCTGCATTTGTTTTTCTATAAAAGCAACGACCTCATTTAAAGCACGAGCGATCACTTGGTTAGCCGCTAATACACCCCCTTCGGCATCTTCACTGGGCGTATTTTCCTTGATTTCCAATAACCCGGTTGCAATAACTTGACGCGCTGCCATATCTAATAGTTGGACTCTTAAGACTAGGCGTATTTGGCTGGGTTCAGTTAAAAACTCTTGTTGAAACCGCACAATTTCGGTATCGAGACGCCATTCGCCAACGACCGGCGAAGTAGAAGCAGAGAGTACGGCGCCAAATAAGCCACTGGCTTCTAAGCGACTGACTAACAGTGGCAACAACATCCGTGCCGGGGTATCAACCCATTGACTTTGAGTGTAATATTCCAATACATAAGGTGTACGAATATAAACCAGTGCTGGGGTATCAAATCCCGGTGCCGATTGTGGAACAGCAACTAACAGGGTTTTGCCATGACGTGGCGGTGATGACACGGTGGGTAAAGGAATATCTAGTAAGTAAGTCCGTGGTATGGTTGAATCCGCTGCGGAAATAACACTACATCCGCTGATCCAGAGTAAAATCCCTATACCAAGCGCATGAAATAAATTTTTCACGTCCTCATTCACCTGGACCAGGAACCGGTTTGGATTTACCGAATAATAGCATGTTCGGTTTATGCTCTAATTCTTGAGTGAAACTCCGTAAGGTATTTAATAGAATATGCAACTCCCGTAGTAAAGTAGTAACTTCAGGTAAGGCTTGGCGCGTAAAATAATTCATATCTTCACGGCTTTCTTGAACGGCTTGAGTGATGTTGGTAGCCGTTTTGGCAACCGCTTGCGTGGTTTTCTCAACATCTTGGCGATTCGATTCGACCATGTGGTTGATCAGTTTAGCCGTGTCGTTGAAACTATTAGCTGTGGTTGAGAAAGTCATTAAACTCGTTTCTAATTGAGTTAATAAATTTGACATCTGTGAACTCATTTTATTCAGGTTACCGGTGGTTTGTTCTAAATTGAGTAAACCGGCGTTGATATTTTCAGTGCGCTTAGCAAAAGTCCCGGTGACACTTTCCACATGATGTAAAGTATTCGTAACCGCCACGAGATTTTTTTCGGAAAGGAGTTCGTCTACTGCTCGAGATAAGTGATTAAAATTGTTTAATAACTTACCGGTAAGATCCCTATCAAAATTAACCCCCGTTAAAAAATGATTCGCTATTTCAGATACTTTTTCTAAATGAGTTAATAAGGTTGAAATCGTTGTGTCTAAGCGGACCAGGAGGGAGGGTTTCGTTTTAATCTCCGGGTAGGGTTGCCCGGGTTGACGCAGCGGCGTTGGTAACTCGATACTTCCCCCCGTTAATTCGATATAGGCTAAACCGGTTAAGCCTTGAGTAGATAATAGCACCAAGGTATCTTGTTTAATCGGTACATTACGTTCAATGTCCAAGAGAACACGCACTTCATTGGGACGATCGGGGATTAGGCTAATATCACGGACATAACCTACTTCTACTCCGCGGTATTTTACCGACGCTTTGCGATTCAATCCCGAAACCGATTCTTGTATATAAGCTTGATAAGTATCATAAACCTTCTGTTCCGTGCCAACGCTTAACCACAATATCATAGCGACTAACAGAATACTGAGGATGATAACCAATAAGCCAATCAGCGCGTAATTAACTTTGCTATCCATAAATTGGAATAAGTATTAATGTCATTTTCGAGTTAGTATCTTAAAAAGTGAAGTGGGTCGCAAGCCAAAGTTTTTTTATGCTTATATTAAAATTATCTAATATTAACTGGCGTTGGGGATAAATCGCTTATTGTTTCGCTCTATCTGAGAGTATTTTATGGCGGTGGTTATCTGGCTTTTACTTCATTGGAATAGATGATAGTATATTTTTTACAATTTTCTCTAGAAAAGGTCAACTACCCCGCCCTAAAGGGCGGAGCTTGAAAAAGCGAGGTTGACCAGACTAAGCCGCTAGTCAGAGTGGCTACGCCATACCGGGGTCGTTAAGACTTACCAGCAGATGCTTCCTGAGTCTGCTGCTCTAAAAGGCTTTAATCAAGCTGGGGAGAAAGGTAAAGCCCCGCAGGTTTTAGTCGTTGCTGGTAACAGCAAGAGCCGCTGTGTGGCCTTGTCGAAGGGAGATGGCGGGAAACCGCCGCGTCACTAGCCCCTTACGGGGACACCTTAACCGGTTGACCGCTGGGAAAGACCAGCACCTCATGTTTTAACCTTAAACCTTAGATAGCTTAACTACAAGAGGATGTGAGAACCGGGTCGGCTATCGCCGACGCGCTATCCCTCCCCGACCTAAAGGTACGGGGTCTCTCACGCAATTAAGATGACAAAGGCTGTTTTTATTGTCGGTAATAAACGAAGTGGTTCTACCCAATTAATGGCATTAATGAATCTTCATCCGCAAGTGTTTGTTTCTAACGAATCGGATATTATTTGGATTTTATATCGATTTCATCATAATTTAGAGATTACTCCCTATCAATGGGATGCTCCCACCGGGATGAACGCAACCTTAGAAAGGTACACGGCTTTACTTTCACGAGAAAAAACTCCTCTTGAAAATTTTATTACTCTACAAACAACTATAATGAAGGACGGGTTTCTTAATTTAAAACCCATGCAAAAAGATAATTTGTTATGGATAGGTGATCAAAAGCCTTTTCAACAAATTGATCCAGAAATAATGCCTTTTTTAAAAGAACATTTTCCGGGTGCTCGGTATGTTCATTTGATTCGACATCCTTTTCCAGTCGTCAAAAGTGCCAAAGTTTTTTATGGTGATGATTTGTTATGGAAGGGAATGTCAGCAGAAGAAATTCTTAAATTGTGGACCATGCATGAAAATTGGGTCAAACTGGAAAAGGATAAACAAGAAATTCCTATTTTAGATGTTAGATATGAAGATATCATTAGTCAAACTCAGCACGAAATGGCAAGAATATTTGATTTCTTAGAGTTAGAGTATGACTCAACTATTCTCCGACAAGCGAGAAAGAGTACCCGCAGTACGATTAGACTCCACCCCCGCTTACCTTGTCCTCCAGAAACTCAAGCTATCATGTCCCAATATGGTTATAAAACCCAGTCTTTCTGGTTAGAACAACCTGGGTATGTTAATTCAGTTAATTTTTTTAAAAAGCTTAAGCGAAAGGTAACCAAAACTTGGTAATGAATAGTCAGTCATATCAGTTGAATATGAGCGCTATTCCAACAACGATTAAAGTGCTGCTAAAAACAGCTAAATCCAGGAGAGGTAAAGATACACCATACGGACGGATGAGAAAAAGTAATACGAGATAACTCAACCATTCAGCCACCGTAATCCCGATTAAAAAGCCGGGTATAGCTCCAATCCACATACCCGCGGCCATACATATGATATATAAACCCACTCGAGCAGCCGTGTCAATCATGTGTCGGAAGGAATCACCCACTGCCAGTAAAATAGGCCCAAGAGTCACTCTCACCACAATCGCCACCGCGCTTACCGACAATACTTGTACCATCCAACCGGTCTGGTGGTAACGTTCATCATAAAGAATGTCAATAACAAACTGTCCGCCGAGAATAAGAAACCATAGAGGTGGTAAAGAGAAGATTAACAATATTGACCTGACCTTAAAAGTTTTACGGCGTAATTCTTGAATATTTCGCTCAGCCAGTCGTGAATAAACGGGTAATAAAATCATAGCAGAAAGTTTTCTTAAAGCGGTGGTCACTACCAAAGCTAAATTTTTAGCCAACACATAAAAACCAACCATTTCCATCCCACCCATGCGACCCAAAATAAGGACATCAAGACGACTGGCTAAAAACCCTAAGGCGGTGCTAATAAACATCCACCGCCCAAAGCGGACAAATTCTCGAACACTTTCCGTTTCCCATTGCCACCGCATGGGAATGGTCGCCAGCATGGTATGGCTAGCAATCAGATTAATAATATTACCCACAAAAGTACCCACGACAAAAGCCCAAACACTGGGAAAATACCAAGCCCAGGTGACTTTAGCAATCAGGCTAACAGTAGACGTGACGATACCCAGGATAGTCAGTATTTTGATATTCATATGACGGGAATGAACCACCAATGAAATTGAATCAAAGCCGCTGATCATCGAGGCTAATCCTAATACAATTCCCAATAAAAATAGTCGTGGCTCATCACTAAAAATTGACCATGGCCAAGAAGCTAGGGCTGCTGCTAAAGTGAGTCCGATTCCACGAACAATTTGCATACTCCAAGCCGTGCGTAAAAAACTAGGGTCATCTCCACGTTTGCTTTGAATAATATTGGGTTTAACACCCACATCAGAAAACATAGCTACAGCGGATAACATGGCGCCTATCATGCTCATCATGCCAAACATTTCTGGAGACAATAACCGAGTTAGAATAACATTTCCTACCAATCGCTGGAATTGGGCTACCCCAAATCCAATCATAATCCAAATAGAACCTTTGATAGCCAAACTTTTAAGCGTATTGCGATTTAACAAAGGTTTACTCAGATTGCTATCGGCAGATTTATCGGTTGCAATGGGCTGTTGATCTTGCGGTTCGTTGTTGTTAGGGATTGTCAAGATAGAATCTCCTGAAATGCTGAGCAAATACTGATTTCATACCAAAGGTTATCTCATTTTGTGGTATAAATCGGTATAACTGAGTTGTTCTATTATTAGTTAGTTAAGGGAATTTAGGCTAATTGAAACAATAACTCTCAATCTAGCGGGAATAAATCGGGTGAGCGACGATACGCCAATCACAACCAACAGCACGAATGTCTTTAATATCTAAGGAAATATTCTGATCAAGCTGCTCAATCTCAGGTAAGTTAAATAGACCCCGCGCTTTATTACCTAATAACATCGGCGCCATATAGATCACTAATTCATCAATCAAGCCAGCGCGTAACATCGAACCACCTAAAGTGGCACCAGTTTCCATAAGTAACTCATTAACCTCATATTTTTCAGCTAAGACTCGACACATTGCCTTCAAATCCACTTCTCTTTCTCGTCCTGGTAAAGGAATCACCTGGGCGCCGGCTTTTTCTAATATCACTTTAAGGGTTTCATTTGGCGATGCGGTAAAAATAAGGGTTTTCCCAGGCAAACTGAGCATACGAGCGTTAATTGGCATACTTAAATGGGTATCAATGATAACCCGTAAAGGTTGTTTAATGGGAGTCAGTTTAAGATATAAATGACAAGGTAATTCTGCTTCACGCACGGTTAATAAGGGATCATCGGCGAGCACCGTTCCAGCCCCAGTCATAATCGCTGAGCTTCGTGCTCGTAAACATTGTACGTCACGACGGGCATCTTGAGAAGTGATCCATTGACTTTCTCCAGAAGCCATAGCCGTTCGTCCATCCAAACTCATCGCTAATTTGCAGCGAATGTAAGGCCGGTTATAACGCATTCGCTTAAAAAACCCCGGGTTTAATTGTTCGGCTTCGTGACTTAAAACCCCCGTATCGACTATAATTCCGGCTTTTAATAATTGTTCAATCCCTTTACTCGAAACTAGGGGATTGGGATCCGTCATGGCAACCACTACCCGAGTAATACCGGCTTTAATCAAGGCGTCGGTACAAGGTGGGGTGCGTCCATGATGGCAACAAGGTTCCAAGGTAACATAACAGGTTGCACCCGCTGATTTCTCTTTAGCCATGCGCAAAGCATAAATTTCGGCATGAGGTTCACCCGCCACTTGATGCCAGCCTTCACCAACAATTTCACCATCACGAACAATGACACAGCCTACGCGGGGATTCGGATCGGTACTCCATAACCCCTTTTCTGCCAAGCGTAATGCCCGTGCCATATAATTATGATCAGAACGCAGGGTTAAATGGCTCATCTCAACCATAGACTGGAAAACGAGCACATAAAACCAGCACTTCTGCTTTTATTTTAGCTTGTAAATCAAGATCTTCTATGTTATCTAAAATATCACTAATCCAATGTGCTACTTGGCGAACTTCGGCGGTTCCTAATCCGCGGGTGGTTACGGCGGGTGTTCCAATTCGAATACCACTGGTGATAAATGGCGATTTGGGATCATTCGGAACCGCATTTTTATTGACCGTAATATGGGCTTGTCCCAAGGCGGCTTCAGCGGCTTTACCGGTTATATTTTTATTAATCAAATCAACTAAAAACAGATGATCATCCGTACCACCAGAAACAACTTGATAGCCGCATTTTATGAGGGTGGTTGCCATGGTTCGGGCATTAGTCAGGACTTGCATTTGATACGCTTTAAATTCGGGCTGTAAAGCTTCTTTCAGGGCAACCGCTTTGGCGGCGATAACATGCATGAGTGGCCCCCCTTGCGTTCCTGGAAAAATCGCGGAATTGAGTTTCTTCTCAATATCGGGATTCGCCTTAGCCAGAATTAATCCACCACGTGGTCCACGTAACGTTTTGTGAGTAGTGGTGGTCGTCACATCGGCAATTGGTACGGGATTAGGATATAATCCTACTGCCACTAACCCAGCCACATGGGCCATATCGACCATTAAATAGGCACCGACTTCATCGGCAATATCGCGTAACCGTTGCCAATCGACTATTCGTGAGTAAGCGCTAAAGCCGCCTACGATCATTTTCGGTTGATGCTGTTGCGCTAAATCAGCCACTTGCTCATAATCGATTTCCCCACTGCGATCATTGAGACCATATTGTATGGAACGGTATAATTTGCCAGAAAAATTGACTGCGGCACCATGAGTTAAATGCCCACCATGCGCCAAGCTCATTCCTAAAATGGTATCGCCCGGTTGTAACAGTGCCATGTAGACAGCCGCATTCGCTTGTGACCCAGAATGGGGTTGCACATTAGCATAATCCGCATTAAATAGCTGTTTAGCTCGATCAATGGCTAATTGTTCCGCGATATCCACAAATTCACAACCACCATAATAGCGTTTCCCGGGATAACCCTCCGCATATTTATTAGTTAATACGGAACCTTGTGCTTCGAGTACTCGAGGACTCGCGTAATTTTCTGAGGCAATTAACTCTAAATGATCCTCTTGCCGTCGAGTTTCATTTTGGATTGCTTGCCATAATTCCAAGTCGAAATTTGCAATAGTTAATTCTTTTGAAAACATGGACTACCTATATTATTTTTTGTATAAAAAACGTAACGTGTTGCCAATTAAGTGATAAAAATTAAAATGATAACATTATTTTGCCAACAGAGATAAGTCTTGACAAAATAAGTATCACTCTTTTTCTAATCGCAATACCTCAGCAACACTATAGAATGAACCAAAAACGACAATTCGGTCTCCGGGTTGTGCCATCATGAGCGCTTGATGGTAAGCAATGGTAATAGAAGGATAATGACGAACTGACGTGATATCTAAAGCCAGTAAATAGTCAAGCAGTTGTGGTACAGTAGCACTACGTGGGGTATTCAAAGGGGCCACATGCCAGTGATCAATCACATTGCGCATAATTTTGAAAACGCTAGCAATATCTTTGTCTTTTAGCATACCCACGACGGCATGTGTTTGACCGTAATTCGGTTGTTGATAAAGTAATTGATTTAAAACTTGTGCACCCAGTGGATTATGAGCAACGTCGAGAATACGCCTAATTTCGCCAGCCAAAATTTGAAATCGACCCGGAAGATAAGCCTGAACTAAACCTTGTTGAATAACGGGTAATGAACAGGCAAAAGATCCTTTGATTAATTTTAGCACCATCAATACCCCGGCCGCATTTTGTAATTGAAAATCACCAACTAATCGCGGTAAAGGGAGCTGGGAGTAAGAAAAGCAGTTATCTGGTTGATCCGGTATCACCGAATGATATTGCCAAGACCAACGGGTATTATCGAGCTGTTGATAAGTGAAGTGCTGACCAAGACAATATAAAGCGGTTGGTAATTGGTGCGCATAGTTTATCAAACTTTGTGGCGGATGAATATCGGAACAAACGGCTGGATGATACGGTCGTAAAATTCCGGCTTTTTCTAAAGCAATGCTTTCTCTATCCGGTCCTAACCAATCTACATGATCAATGTCAATCGTCGTAACGAGTGCCACATCGGCATCAAAAATATTGACTGCATCTAATCGTCCACCGAGTCCGACTTCTAATAGAGCTAGTTCGATTTGACTGGTTTTAAAAATCAGCATCGCTGCCAAGGTGGAAAATTCAAAAAAAGTCAGAGAAATATTATCTCGAACGGTTTCAATGGCATTAAAAGCATGACAAAGCTGTTCATCAGTAACTTCTTGTCCAGCAATGCAAATCCGTTCGTGGTAACGTAAAAGATGTGGCGAAGTGTAACGACCAACTCGATAACCCGCCGCTGATAGTATCGTATCCAGTAGAACGGTGCTCGAACCTTTACCATTCGTGCCGGCTATTGTAATAATGAAATAGGGGGGTGGCAATAGATTCAACCGTTGGGCAACGGTACGACAACGGTCTAATCCTAATTCTATTTCTCGTGGATGCAGTGAAGTTTGCCAGTCAAGCCATTGATCAAGGGTAGTAAAACGCATGTTTTTAGATCGAAATCAGATTTATTTCGGTGAGATACTAATAATAACCAGCATGTTAGTTTGCCGGTGATTCAAAGTATAATTCATTAGGCGATGTGATTACTCGGTTACTAACCATTTTACGACCACTTTACCCGGATTATTGGCTATGGTTAACCAGGGTAAAAGTTGCATCAGCAGAGTTTGTACTTGGCGATCAAATTGCCAAGGTGGATTAATAATGATCATACCCGAACCATTGAGTCTCAATTTAACATCATCCGGAAACAGGCATAATTCCGCGACTAAAATTTTGCGAATTTTTTGGGTGGTTAATTGTTGATGAAAGTGATCAATTTTGTGGCGATCTTTAATGGGATACCAAACTGCTATCATGCCATTGCACCAACGTTGATGTGCTATTTCTATCCCATTCAATATATCATCAAACTCACGTTCTTGTTCAAACGGGGGATCGATAAATAATAATCCCCGTTTTTCTTGAGGCGGTAACAATGCTTTTATACCTTGATAACCATCTAAATGATGTATTGCTACTTGTTTATTATGACTCAATTCTTGTTTTAAAAGTTGAAATTCTTGTGGATGTATTTCAATTAAAATAGCACGATCTTGAGGACGTAATAAAGTACTCACAATCAAAGGCGAACCCGGATAATAAATGATATTGGATTGATTATCCTGGTTAAATGCCATGACTAAATTTAAATAATTACCTATGTCCGGTAACAGTTCACGTGCATTAAGTAACCGTTTAATTCCGCCTTGATATTCTTGAGGTTGCTGAGTTGGCGAAGCCAGGAGATGATAACGACCCCTACCGGCATGGGTGTCAAGGTAGCAAAAGGGAGTATTTTTAGATTTAAAAGCATTGATAAGATTAATCAAGATAACGTGTTTACATACATCGGCAAAACTGCCGGCATGATAAAGATGGCGGTAATTCATAGGAGTAATAGAGAAATAATTTAACTCAGGTTACGCATTTTTGACTCAACCACCCCCAACTCCTCCTTGCGTGTCCAGTTAAATCGCGATGTTTGGCTAATCGGAGTGGGGTTTCTACCGGACGGATTTTATACACAAAATTGCGACGCATGACGTGAAAATTTCCGCAAGCTTGAGGATAGATATGATTGGGATCATAAAAGCATTTCTTCATTTCTGCCAACTCTTCAGCCCGATATTCTGCTAAAGGCTTTTTCTGTTCAGCCCGAGACCGTTCATCAACCTTTTGTGAAAGCTGCTCACAAAAATCTGGACTACGAGCGATTTTTTCAGCTAAGCGGGTAATATGTCGGTGAAAGTCATAACCATCACTATAAACAATTCCATCAATTAATCCGATTTCTTTCGCCTGTTGAGTACTAATCGGTAAACAATTTTCAGTTAAGCTAATGGCTTTCTCTTGACCAACTCGTTTGGGTAGCAAATAAGTCCAATACTCTGAACCATATAACCCCATGGTTTTATAATGGGGATTTAAAACAATACCGGAGCGGGCATAAATGTAGTCAGCGGCTAAAGCCATAATGACTCCACCGGCAGCCGCATTGCCTAACATAGCTGAGATAACCAAATGGGTATCAGTCGTAATGATGGCATGAATTAAATCATTAATGGCATTAATATTACGCCAAGCTTCGTCAGCCGGATTATCAGCGGCTTCGATCATATTGAGATGAACCCCATTTGACCAAAAATCCATCCCACAAGATAAAACGATAACTTTCGTTGGGCGATGACAGGCTGCCAGATACGCTTCTCTTAAACGTTCACATTTTTCGGTATCTATCGCACCATTATAAAAATCAAAGTATAAATGGCCGACTTCATTAACTTCGCTATACCAAATTTCGTTATAGGTGGTACTATAGCCGGTATAAAGTGCTTCGCAATTACTCTCAGCACAAAAGGTTTCTACTGGAGAATGGGGTACCTCTTGCAGAACTTCACTCAAAACCATCGTAGCGGGTAACTTGAAAAAAGTTTGGGTGGCAGTCGATTTCTTGCGTAGATGTGATATCCACACCGCTCCATTTATCGCTGCTCGACAAATAGCATCATACCGTTTAGCAATTATTTCACCCGGATTACCTAACAATTTACCTTCGCGGTGAGCACCATAAAGATAATATTCTTCCCCCGCAATGGTATCTAAAACACCTGGCTGATTATCAGCGGAATATATCTTTTTTATAATGGTATCAACGTTATCGGTTGACCAATTAATACGTCTATCCGCTTGAGTCATAATCGGACGTAATTGTCCCCTAACCTCTTCATTGGTATAATCGAGCGGTTCAGGTAAATAAATCCCACTTCCAAAGCGTTTAACCGTGTCCAAAATAATCTGAATTCCGGTTGCCATAATTTCATGCCGATACATACGTGCTTTACAAACTGGTCTTCTTTTAAAAGTAACTGCGGCCCAAATATCACCGATATCCATCACCTCCGTAGCTTGTAGAGCGGTTACACCCCATTCCACCTCGTTATTCAAAATAGCCCAATCCATAGAAGAGGCGCCGCGATCGCCTTTAATACCGGGATGGATAATAATACAAACCTGGTTACGCCAAATATCTTCAGGGATTTTTTCCTTTAAAAAGGGACAAATAATTAAATCAGGTTGAAATAATTCAATTCCTTCTCTCATCACTTCATCACTTAAAGACAACTCAATAGAAACATCATGTCCTAATGCCAGCAGTTCCAAATGAGCATACTGGGTTAAACCATTATATGACGTTGAGATAAGTAGAATGCGCATATATAGTAATCCTATTTGACAATAGTTCGGATAGTTTTCACTCACTAATTGACCTTCAGTGAAGCCTTGAGTACGTTAAATGTTAACCGTAATGTACCATAAAGTAGAGCATATCTAAGTGAGTTTTCAAGTCATCGGGTGGAAATTATTTTGGGTTATCAATAATCAATAAACTATTGTATTTATTATAAATAATGACTATATTGCTGGGGGAAAACTTTTGAGCAAATACTTATTGGATTTTGACGATGGAGGGGAGAGGTGTGCGGAAGGTCGGGTTTAACTAAATTAACTATAAATACTACTCTTCTTACCTGCTGGTCACGGGGAAGAGAATATGTTATTTAATTCTGCTAATTCTTTGTTTGGGTAGAATTACCTTTTTTTGTCTTAACGTCCTCTTTTTTTATCGCGTTGGAAGTTTCAATATCATCCGTACCCGTAAGAACAGAGTCGGTTATACCTAAATAAAACAGCATTTGAGCTTGTCCGTCGCAATAAGTGATCACAAAGTCGCCATGACCTTCACCATCAACATCTTTGGTTAAGCTTAATTTTAATTGCGCAACTGAATCCGCATTTTTTTCACAAGCGACTTCATAAACCGACTTTAATTTCAATTTCCTAACTTGTTCTGCCGACAATGAATAAGAGAAGAACCCATAGTGTAACTGCTCATTGAGTGATACAAATAATAACCCATCTGGATCAAGTTGGACAAAATCTGCTTTTAAATTGTCAGTGAAAAATCGTTGTACTTCTTCCGGTTTCAAAGCTGGACACGGTCCAATGATATCACTTGGACAAGTCGTTACTGGTTGAGAGGTTACTTTTTTACTGTTACGAGTTGTTTTCTGATTATCAACATTAGAAGTTTTGGTCGAATTACTGTCTTTATCCGAAAGAGTCGTTTTAGTCATAGCCGATTGACATTCTAATGGCCACGCCAGTGATTCTATATCAAAGATACCGCTTATTGAAGGAGTAGTAAATGAATCTCCGGTTATTTCTTCACAAATTGCGGGATCATAAAGGTGTATAGAGTTACCCTTATGTTCATTGGTGCCAAATAACAGCATTCCATTCACTGAGGTTTCTAGTGATTCAACTTCGGAGGAGAAATTAGAACATTGTTGATGAAGTTCTTTCCCATCAAACGCCCATAACCGAGTTTGTTCAGTACCATACAATATCTTACCTTCAGAGTCCCAGGCTAACCCCTCAATGTCTACAGAAGCGGGAAATATAAATTGACTTTGAGCAGTAGTCGGATCAATTTGAATAAGTCCAATCGGTTTCGATTTATCTTTACTTCCCTTTCTAGCCCAACTCCATAAAGTGCCGTCGGGACGAAACGCGAGTGATGATAATTCACTATAACCGGTGTCACCAATAATAGTTACGCCCCCAGTCTCAGGATTAACTCGATAAAGATAACCATCAAAGATATTTTGTTTTCCTTTTCCAGAGGTGGCATAAAGTAGCCCGGTGGTCGGATGAATTGCCAGGCCTTCTATGTCAAAAGTATAATACTTAGGACCCAATTCGATAGCTATTTTACTCTTTGGAGCTACCGTTAAAAACTGAGAATTACTATCACCTTCATCATTAATGAAATACAGTTGGCAATTTTTTACCGGAACAAGCTCGTCTTTTGCAGTGACTTTAACCCTCACTTGTTTAACAACCCTTTTACCTTCAGGATCAGTCACTCGGTAACTAAAAGTATCAATCCCAATGAATCCAAGATGAGGTACATAGGTTAACAAATTTTCTTTAATAAAAACTTGACTATTATTTAAATGTTCTACGACCTCTGGTTTAGAATAACCTTCCCCTATATGGATAAGAAATACTTGATGAGGACCAATCTGAGTATCAACACTAAAGGTATTGGGTAGTACAGAATTATCTGCCACAATCACAACGCCGTCATTCTGTAATGGAGTTGTCCCACCTTCTTCATTGGCTTCTGATTTCGGCGTGCTGAGTTGACTTTCATTCTCGTTGGCATTGGTTTGAATTCCAGGTTCATTATTACTTTCGTTAAGTGTCTTTTCTTGCTGAGCATTAGATGAAGAAACTGGACTGTCACCTTCGCTCAAATTGGAATTACCGGAAGGATTTTCATCGGTAGTCGTTGAAGCATTTTGCCTGGTTGTTACTCTATCCTGAACAGATGAATTGGTCGGGGTATTCTTATCATCTGTATTGTCTTTTGTTGTTGATGTGGAAGTAGTTGTATTAACATTAGATTTTGATTGAGTTGAACTTGCTTTTGAAGCGGTATTGTTACTACGTGTTGAGCCACTCAAATTACTTTGACTTGAATTAGAATGGGTTGTGTTACTATTCTTAGTGGAACTATTTTGAGTTGCAGTGGATGTCTTGTTTTTGTCACCAGAAGAACTGGTTTGAGTACTATTTTCAGTCAAGGTACTGTTTTTATTAGCGGGTAAGTTACTTGAAGTTGGGTTAGCTAGAACCGGCTGATTAGTCTGAGATTCTGCAGAAGTACCATTACTGGTATTTACTGTTGAATTACTGGTTGAAGAGTTACTTTGATTACCGGTACTCGTACTGGCTGGAGCAATTAAGTTACTTGAAGTCGGGTTAGCTAGAACCGGCTGATTAGTCTGAGATTCTGTAGAAGTAGTACCATTACTAGTTGAAGAGTTAGTTTGCTCATTTGTACCCGTACTGGTTGGATCGATTAAGTTACTTGAAGTCGGGTTAGCTAGAACCAGTTGGTCAACCTGAGATTCTGCAGAAGTACCATTACTAGTATCTACTGTTGAATTACTGGTTGAAGAGTTACTTTGATTACCGGTACTCGTACTGGCTGGAGCAATTAAGTTACTTGAAGTCGGGTTAGCTAGAACCGGCTGATTAGTCTGAGATTCTGTAGAAGTACCATTACTGGTATCTACTGTTGAATTACTGGTTGAAGAGTTACTTTGATTATCTGTACTTGTATTTGGTGGAGTAGTCGTTGGTAGAATAGCAGATTGAAGCCCACCTAAGGCAGATTGAAGTCCACCTCCGACAATAGGTTGACTTCCTCCGGTTCCCATCGGGTCTAATAACGGTTCTAAAGAATCGACCGGTTCTTCCGCTGTATCCACTGGTTCTTCCGCTGGAGCAACCGGTTCATCTGGTGCCCATACATCGACGGGTACTTCTTCATCCTGGATTGTCTGATCAGGAACAGGATCAGGTTCAATTAAATCTGTAGGAGTAGGTTCTTCTACCACTACATCTGGGTCTAATGGATCTAAAGATTCTGCATAGACAACATAATTTGTCATACAAGAAATAGGTATTAAAATCCATAGTAGTAATGAATTTTTTTTCATAGTTAATATCCTAATGAGATAGTTTTAGCTCATGGAAGGTAATTTCAAAGGCTTATATTTTTATTATAGCTTACACACAAATATTATATCATTAAAATACATATGTCATTATTAATAATTTTTGTCTTAAAATGTTAAAAACCAGTTGTAATATATCTTAAAATTTATTTTTTATTATTATTTAAAATTTTTGGTTAACTTAAAAAATAATTAATTTAAATACTAGGATTTATTATGTACTTACACAATAGGATTATTACCTATTTTTAGTTGATAGTTTATTCCATGTATTTTATTGCACCTCAGTTTAACCCCGTTTACCATCGATGAATAAATTCAATAATTTATTAATGCGTTTTATTGTCTCAACCCAATGGATTATTTTCATTAATCTTGGATTATGTGGGATAATTGGATATTCTGTGGTAGAACTATTTTTAGCATCCTCAACCACCAATTTAGTTCACCGAATACCCCATAATCGACTCTTTTCCCGATTTGATCAAATTCAACCTTCTGCTAAGGTTACCCTTGATATTTCAGCTCTCAAACAAGCTTATTTATTCGGTAAACTTCCTACAATTTCCACAACTTCTACCACAGATGTTCAAACGTTACCTCAAACTCACCTTGATTTAAAGTTACATGGTATTTACTATAGTTCCAATCATCACACTTCACTGGCCATGATCGCAGATTCTCTTGGTAAAACAAATTTTTATCATACTAATGAATCTTTACCTGGTGGAGCGATACTTCACGAAATACATGAAAAACAGGTTACTTTATCAAGAAATGGACAAATCGAAATCTTGAATTTATTAGATAGTAAAAAATCAATTCCTATCGTCAATACAATTGGCGAGGCAAAAAATGTGCAAAATTCTTCCAACGCAGATGAATTAAGTCCCGGACAACTTCTAGGTCATTACCAACACCAATTGCAGACTGACCCAAATAGTTTAATGAAATTAATACGGATTTCACCTATTAATCAAGCTGGTCGTTTGGTTGGTTATCAAATTAACCCGGGACAAGATACTCATTTACTAGCCCGTTTTAACCTCCAACCAGGTGATATATTAACCACCCTGAACGGTGTTAAATTAGACAGTCCAATCAATGGATTAAGTGTTATACAACCCTTGGCAACTGCCGAGCAAATTAATCTAGAAATCTTACGTGAAGGACAACCATTGTCGTTTTCTTTTAACGTGGAAAAATAAGTAGCAGAATTTCTAATTTTGATTTGCAAAGTGCAGTAAGATTTGCAAAACGCAAGAAAGCCATTGAGTAAAAAAAGAAACCAAGTACTCCTTTACTCATTTTACTGACTAAATAATTCAAGCGATATCGAAGCTATTTATAAAAAATGGTGTGATTGTTATTATTGACCTATTTTCATTACCAAATTAAATTTAATTATTAAAATAGATTTTATTATCTCACTCCCTATTGTAAATCATGTCTGCTAACAATAATGTTCGTGATAAAATTAACAAATTTATTTGGATATCGTTTTTTTAGCACAATGTTATTTGTTTATTTCCTTTCATTGCACTAACCAATCTACCCATTTATAAACATATTATGTTATTTCCTTTGAGAATTCTGCTTTATTGCCTGGTAATATTGTTTTTACCAACTGTGTTTGCTGAAGAAGTGACGTTGAATTTTAAAAGGATGGATATTAATCAATTGATTGATCTGATTTCAGAAGTAACTCACAAAACATTTATAGTTGATCCACGCGTGAAAGGCGAAATTACTGTCATTTCTAATCAACCCATGAATAGCGATCAAGTTTATGAAGTCTTCTTATCAATACTCGGTGTGCATGGATTTGCCGCTATTCCCACGGGAAATGTTATTAAAATTGTGCCAGATAACTTAGCTAAATCTCAAAATACCCCTGTGTTGTTAGATAACGAAACCTTAGCGGGTGATAGTATCATTACTCAAGTCGTATCTATGCAACATGTATCTGCGGCACAATTAATTCCTTTGCTTCGCCCACTCATCCAACAACAAGGACATTTAGTCGCCTATCCAGAAAACAATACTCTAGTCATTTCTGATCAAGCCAGTAATGTTCAACGGTTACTTAAAATTATTCACCGGATTGACCAAGTCAGTGATGAAGAAATTGAAGTCATCGCCTTAGAACATGCCTCGGCTGCCGAAGTGGTACGCGTACTGACTTCATTAGAGCAGAAACCAACAGTTGCTACGGGGACAGCCGGTACCTCGAATAGTTCCACTCTGGTTGCTGATGAACGAACTAATAGTGTATTTATTAGCGGTGACCAAGTCACTCGGCTACGATTGCGGACCTTAATTACTCATTTAGATACCCCGGTAAAAACCGTTGGTAATACCCAAGTTATTTATTTGCGTTATGCCCAAGCAACTGTTTTAGCAAATGTATTGAAAGGAATCACTGATAGCATAGAAAAAACTAAAACGAAAGATACACAAACAACAAGCAAAGAAACTTTAAAAACAAACATTCAAGCGGATGAAAGTACTAATAGTCTGGTAATTACAGCTACACCGGCAGTTATGAGAAATTTAAAAGAAGTCATCCAACAATTAGATGTACGAAGAGCACAGGTATTAGTAGAAGCTATCATTGCCGAAGTTTCTAATGACATCGCCCGAGAATTAGGTGTACAATGGATGGTTTATGGTACTCACAATACATCCCCATTGGGAGTAAGTAATTTTGATAACACTAACCAAAAAATTATTGATTTAGCTGCAAGTGGTTACCAATTTAGTCAAAATCGAAATATAAGTTTACCTTCTCTGAATGCCGGTGCTTTTCTCGGTTTGGGTCAGTTTAACAGTAGTGTGCTGAATTTTGCTGTACTATTACAAGCACTCTCTACCGATACTAACACGAATGTACTTTCAACGCCTTCTTTGTTAACCCTTGATAATCAAGAAGCTGAAATTCATGTTGGACAAAATGTACCTTTTGTTACTGGACAATATACTAATACGGGTGTCACCGGGAGTATCACTAATCCATTTCAAACGATTCAGAGAGAAGATGTGGGTATTAAATTGAAAGTTAAGCCACAAATTAATGAGGGTAATGCCGTTAAATTAGAAATTGAACAAGAGGTTTCCAGTATTGGTCGTAGCAATGTTGCAACCACAGATATTGTTACTAATAAACGGAGCATTAAAACCACTGTCATTGTTGAAGATAATAGTATGGTCGTATTAGGTGGTTTAATTAATGAAGATTTACAACAAACTACCCAAAAAGTACCTGGATTGGGTGATTTACCCTTGATAGGTGGTTTATTTCGTTCGCAGATATCCAACAAAGTTAAACGTAATTTAATGGTATTTTTACATCCAGTCATTGTACGTGATATTGCTAGTGAAAATATTATCAGCAATGATAAATATAGCTATATGCGGACAAAACAACTTGAACAACAGGCTCAAGGCTTACCTTTAGTCTCAGAACATGAAATTCCTATTTTACCCAATTTAGATGATTTTCTAACGGTATTACCGGGTGACAACTTAACACCGATAGAGATAAAACCACAACTTGATAAAAATAACCCCTGAATTTAACATGTTCAATTTTAAATTCTTTTATTTCAATGCTTGCGCCTAGTAGGCGAGCATGGTTTAATTTTCAATTGGAGAGATTGCTCTTATTTGTTATCTTTTAGCTTGAGTAGAGATTCTAGGTTTTTAAAAAATTTAATCATCATGGTGTTACCTATATTAATTTTTTTAATAAATATAATTATGTAATTACTAAATGATTTATAGGTACATTGTTAAAATAGATTAATTGAAACCGAATACCAACCAGATTATTTTTAAAATTGGGCACAACAACTTCTATTCCAGTTTCATTTTTAACCATAAGGATACTTCTAGATGAAAGGGTATAGTAGATTTATTTTGTTAAAATTATTAACATTTTTGCTTATATTTAGTAGTGGAATAACCGCTGCCGAGGTTAAGAAAGCTTCTAAAGGCCAAGTCACTCTTGTTTATGTAGAATGGTCTAGTGAAATAGCCAGTACGAACGTAGTTAAAACCATATTAGAAGAGCTAGGCTATAAAGTAGAAATGCTTTCTGTCAGTGCGGCAGCGATGTGGCAAGCCGTTGCGAGTGGTGATGCGGATGCACATGTCGCCGCTTGGTTACCTTCTACCCATGCTCATTATTTCGAAGCGGTAAAAGATAAAGTAGAAGATTTAGGCGCTAACTTAGAAGGAACCAAAATTGGTTTGGTTGTTCCAGCCTATGTTACTATCAATTCTATTGAGGAATTAAATGCCAATGTGGATAAATTTCAAGGAAAAATTATTGGTATTGATCCAGGTGCGGGTTTAATGAGTAAAACCGAAACGGTTATCAAAGAATATCACCTCGACAAATTTAAATTAATTGAAGGAAGTGGTGCTACTATGGCAGCCGCGTTGAAGGAAGCGATTAGAACTCAGCAATGGATAGTGGTTACTGGCTGGACCCCTCACTGGAAATTCTCTCGTTGGCAATTGAAGTATCTTGAAGATCCGAAGAAAATATACGGGGACGAAGAGTATATTGGTACGATTGTTCGTAAAGGCTTACGAGAAGATATGCCAGAAGTGTATCACTTCTTAGATAACTTCTATTGGACGACTGCTGATATGGAAAAAGTAATGATATGGAATGAAGAACCGAATACCACTCCGGAAGAAAATGCTAAACGTTGGGTTAATGAAAATCGTGATAAAGTGGCAAAATGGTTATCTTTCAATAAGTAACTTAGTTAAGAAAGGGTTTGGTTAGCCATGTCCGTCAAATTTTTTCGGTAGTTTCAAGAATGATAACGTTATTCCTGATTTCTGAAACTACTCGAAATAGTCTATCTCCAAATTTCAGTAGGATAGTTATTTTGATGAGCCTAACTCAGAAAATTATTCTATATCAATTAAATGGGTAGCCAATCTGGGAGGTTAGCGTTTTAAGAATCAAATAACCGAACTTATTCACCAGCAAAATGGGAATAGGCCTATTTAACCAAGTTTGACATTTATATTTAAGAGCAACCCTATGCTAGTTATAATGGCTTGCTTGGTTGAATATTTTCTCGCTTTAAGTCGGTTTAACGGCACTGAGAATTAACAATTCACCTTTACCTTGACAAGCCATATCGCCTACAAAGCGATGAACCGGTCTAGAAAGAAAGGTACGTTTAGGACTATTAGAATAATAAAGTACTTGAGCCAGTAATCTCAGGAATAATAAGTCATATTGGCCACATTCGTTAAAAGTCACCGGTAAATGAATCGGTGGTTGTGATAAGAGTAAGGTGCCACGGTGCATACCAAAACCGGTGTAGTGACCGGCTTGACCAAACACGGCGATGGTACCGGCAATCATTCGGGTACCACAATAATCACCGACATTACCTTCAACCAATACCATCCCACGACGCATTTTATCACCCACTCGATCCCCAGCTTGACCAGTGACAATCACTCGTCCCCCCCTCAATCCCATGGTTTCCCCTGGGCGGGCAGCGGCTAGAAAACTGCCGGCATTACCGTGTATATATAATTCTCCACCGGACATACCGGCAGCCACATACACACCAGAATTGCCAAACACACTAATTTCACCCCCTTTCATGTTTTGGCCTAAATAAGCACCGACTTCACCATGTACCCTGATAATGCCACCTTGCATATTATTGCCAATGCTATCTAACGTGTTACAGGTATTATAAAATAACAAAGTTTCTGGGTTGGTGCCGGTGATTTCAAACAAGTTATCCACTCGCAAAGTTCGATTGCCACAAGGTAAGGGCAAAGCGGCAATGTCAGTAAGTGATAGATGAGTGAGTAAATGAGGGACTAAATTAGATAAATCTACCCGCTGTGGTGGTACCGTTTTAAGGGTAAACGTCAACGGTGTCATGCTAAGATCTCTTGTAAATGAAACTGAAAAGACCCCATTTCACCACCATAATTACCAGCACTAATACGGGTTACACCACTTTCTCGTCCTAGGGCACAAACCGATTGAATACCGACTCGCATCGCTTGCTGAATATCAATTTCACTCAGTCCGTTAATCACGATTTCAAGTACCGCATCGGTTTCTCTGTCTAATGCTGAATTCACTTGTCCTTTTAAGGTAGGGCAAAATAAATGATTCGTGGAAAGCATCAGATTTTTATATCTGGAGCTAAACTTAAAACCAGCACGAACAATTCCACCTGGAAAAGGCATAATAATATTGGGTAAGTGACGCATCGCTTCAATAGCGATCTCAGCGGCAGCTAACGCACTTGAAGGAGTAGTCGCTAAAATAAAAAAGTTACTTCCCCCAATAGCCGAAACCAGACCGGTCGTTTCTTCACAAACAAATTCTCCTTCCATGACTGGAATTCGCCAGTAACGTTTGCCATTAATGACTTTGGAAACTTGCCAACCATCGCCAAAATAACGCAGGAGACTTCCTAATGGAACCGGTTGATTGTTATGAATACCCGCAAAACAAGCACTGGTTGCGGTCATCAACACACATTGACTGACTCGACTTTGCAATTGTTTGGTCAGTTTTTCACTATTCATGGCAAATAACAAAATAGCAAAACCGGGACGTGCGTCAGGGGTTTCGTCAGGGGACAACTCGCGTTCAATGCCGGCCTCACAGCCACAAACCAAACTAGAGGTTGCAAAACCAGTCATGGCTTCTGCGGCAATCGCTGCCCAATGCCGGTCCTGAGCCGTAATCAAGATCCGAGTCGCTTGCATGGGAAAAGCTTCGGCAAAGGTGTCATCTATTTTTATACCATTTATTTTCATAATCAGTCCCAAACCGGAGGACATCGAGAAATTGAGCGGTTACACTCTTGAAGTCCGAAACAACAAATTTGGCAAAAAATAAAATACCCTTTCCGTTGCCAGAAATATTATTACTTAAAATAGGGCTGCAACTTAAAGCCATTAACACAGCTGATGTATTATAGTAATCAATATTTTGGACAGTTTTTATAAATAGTTATATTACTAATTAGTTAATATCAAAGTGCCGTGATATAAAATTAACCCCATTTTTATTCTTCTACCTTCCCAATATAGCCTTTGATGTTGAGTTTTTCTTGCAATTGCTGAGCTTGTTGTTTAGCAGCATCTTGGGTAACTTGGCGTGGAATCAAGATAACACGATGACAGTGAGTTGATTTACTAAAATTAATCTGCGCTTTAAATTCAGCTTTTGCCAATTGTTTTACCAATTGATCGGCACTGGACACCGTTTTAAAACAACCCACTTGAACTTGCCAAGGATTTTGATCGCTGGAAAGTTTTTGAGTGGTTCTTTGATTAAGTAATTGCCAACTTTTATTATAATTATCACTGGTCACCACCATAATCATTTGTTGAAAGTCATTCTCAAGTGAACGACCACCTAATTCATCACCTTGTTCTAGTAACACATAATAATTGTTATTGATTTCATAGAGCCCCGCTATTCTAGAATAGGCATTAAACCAGGGTACCTTGGTAGCGAGATCCGCTTTTGGTACTAAAATAGCTTTGCCTTTATCACCTTGTAAATAGATACCATCCGCTTGAACGAACCATTGAGTTTCACTCATATCTGCCGGAAAAATGTAGACCAGGTTATCTTTACTTAAAAATTGATTTAAATCAAAAGCATTTGTCTGTTGCTCTTCTTTAACCCAATGACCATCTGCTTGTTTATCAACATGTCGGGTTTTTCTAATAACCGTTTTATTAACTAACTTACTACTAGCGATTTCATATTGAGCCAATGAAAAAGTTTCAGTATATTCATAATAAGAGGCTGGATTATTTCTCTCCATAATAAAGGTGTAAAAATATTTTTCATTGCAACCGATTAAATTTTCACGTTGCCAAGTTGCTGCACTGGGTGTAGCATAAATAATGGTGATGAAAAGTAAAGTCCCAATAAGGGTCACCAACCTAAAAATATTTCTCATAACTTCTCCCAATTTTTTCATGATAATATTATTTTTTCATAGTAAGTTAAATTGAACAATGGGAAAGTCCTTTTTTCTCTAAATACTGCTGATGATATTCCTCTGCAGGATAAAACCGAGCCGCCGGGATAATTTCGGTTACAATCGGTGCGTAATATTGACCTGATTTTTCAAGCTTATCTTTTGATAATCGGGCTATCGTTTCTTGTTCCGGAGTGTGAAAAAAGATAACCGAACGATATTGTGTCCCGACATCGGCACCTTGTCGATTTAAAGAAGTGGAATCATGATTACCCCAAAATACCGCTAAAAGCGTCTCATAGGAAACTTGGTTAGCGTCATATTCTACTTGGACAACTTCAGCATGACCGGTGGTATCGGTACAAACTGCTTGATAGCTCGGATTTTCTAATGTTCCACCCATGTAACCAACCAAAGTAGAAATAACGCCCGTTATTTGACGAAATACCGCCTCAACTCCCCAAAAACAGCCGGCTGCAAAAGTTGCTGTTGGCATTTTCTCGCTCCTTACAAAATTTTCTCTTGAGGATGAGAATTCACACCCTCATCACACAAAACTGAGATAGTTAACCAATGGTATACAATAGATCACTGCCATTAAGTTAAGGATTTTTAGCTTCCGGTTTGGCTCCAGAGGGGTTGGGGTGGTTAGGTAAATCCCTCGTTTCCTTATCAGGCGGGGAAATTTTTTCCTTAACTTAATGACAGTGATCTATTATGTAGAATACTTTATCTTCATTTTCTTCACAAGATGGACTGTGAGTCGTATCAAGGATGATTTGGACTTGACCAACCGGTTTTGGAACAACCGTTATTTTACCAACCACGGTTGCTTTATTAGAACGATTCAGTGTTGAAAGAGTTTATCTCATTCAATCGATTCTCTCCGCTCCCTTTTGTTAATAAGTTATATTATCTTTATTCAAAGAAAAGAAATAGCCGATCTGTTTTAATCGAAGTGTGCTCTTAAATACTTTTCTCTTCTCTGTTACTATTTTTTCCTTGCAAAAATATCGTTTTACTAATAAAATAATACTATTTGATAGATAAATAAACACCAAATTTATTTATCTTTATCTGCCAGCGGAACAACGGTTTTAATTGTTGCGAGTCTTGTTAGTTAACCCGTTGAAAATCACCATCATTTTTTATAGGGTAGGACCATATGCATTCCCATAAAAGATTGAGTTTGCTTATTTATTTGTTAACTAGTTTATGTGGTTTATTCACATTGTCGGTTAGCTTTGCCACTTCGAAAGAATTCTGTGACACTATTGGTGGGCCACTGTCTTTAGATGAGACCAGTAAAGAATATACTTTAATTATTAATGATAGCGGCATTATCAAAGACTTGAATCTGTCATTAAATCTGAATGAACATAAACATGTGGGTGGACTCGTTGTCACTTTAAAACAGGGTGCAAATCAGGTCACGCTTATTGATCAACCAGGCATACCCAGTCTAACACCGCAGTTGCCAGAAACTATGAAAGGTTGTTCCGGTTGGCATATTCCTTTGGTTATTTTAGACGATGAAGCGACGGATAGTATTGAAGAAGATTGTAACGACGCAGGTGATCCCGCTTACAAACCGAATGGGTTATATCGGCCCAATAATTTATTAAGTACTTTTGATGGTCAAAATATCCAAGGTACCTGGACACTCAGCGTCCAAGATAAAGAACCCGCTAGCCCGAATGGTAAAATTAAAAAATGGTGTTTGAGCGCTGATTTAGTACTATCTGGTAAGCCAAATTATGTTTCGCAACCTGCTCCCAATGAGACTCTTCAATTTCAAGCCATTCAGGTTGATGGTTTGCCTCAAGATACTAGCACCACTTCATTTCAACCGATTAGAATTTCTAATCCATCGGGTAATGCCGATTTAAAAATCTATTTTCAAGAAATCACTGGCGATAAAGACGATTTTGCTGTCGAGATGAGTCCACCGCCGGCTGCCAATACGTTATTGACAACAGTTCCCGCCGGGATGAGCAATGTTATTACGGTCAAATGTGATGCGACTACTTTAGGTGAACGCACCGCTATTTTAAAACTCGCTACGGATGACCCGGATAATTTAAATTTGGAATATAAGTTAAGTTGTACTGGGTTGGGTTCAGAATATCAAACTATCCCTACCTTTACTGATAACACGATTCTTTTTGGCGATATTCCGGTCATGATGACAACGCCACCGGTGCCGACAGCGGCAAAAATTAAAACTTTTCAGATCAACAACACCGGTAATACTCCCTTAAAAATAGAAAATATAGAACTGACTCAAACAGATGATTGGTTAGACTTTGCTGTTATAGAACCGGCTAGCTTTCCCATTACCCTTGCTGATAAAGCGAGTCTAACGGTTAAGTTACAATGTGAGCCATCAGCACTGGGAACACGTCAAGCTAAATTAGTCGTAACCACTGAGTTTCAAGGACTTAATGAATACTGGTTGCAATGTAATGGGATTGATGTAGATAAATCGGAATTAGTAGCGACATACCATTCTTCACCACTTCCCAAAGACCAAATTGAATTCAATGCAGGGGAAGATACGCCGGCAGAAAAAACTCTGTTTATTACTGAAGCCGGTGGGCGTGATTTAACGATAAGTAGAGTGGAACTGATTGAGGAAAAAAGTGACTCCTTAGCTAATTATTTTTCCATTGATAAAGATCCCTCATTTTTCCCAGTTACCATTCCCTATAACGCTCCAGATTACTTTCCGATCAAGATTACCTGCAAACCGGCTCCAAAAGCGAATGGGGATTTTATGCCCCAAAAGGTAGCAAAATTACAAGTATTTGCCTACGAAGGGACATTTGAAGATGAACTCAAGGGAAAAGAATCGAAGCAGGAGTATCACTTACGATGCGATGTCCAACCTAAGTTAGCCGGTTATGAAGTGACTTATCAATCACCGACTAATGAAACGATGTTTCTCAAACCTAATGATACTTTTTACGTGGGTCAAAGTCGGGAACATAAAATGAGATCCGGTCAGTGGGAAACGGCAGAAAGAACTTTTGTTATTCATAACCCCGGGGAAGCGGATTTACGGGTAGCACTTGACAGCATCGACACTGCCGTCGGATTTACCATTAAAAATGTTGATACGCTGTTTCAAAATCCGATTCCTAAAAATGGGCAACTTCCGGTTACCGTACAATGTATACCCCGCAAAAGTTGGATAACGCCAGCGACCCTAACTTTGTTAACTCTAAATGCTTTCAATCTTCCTCCGGATAAAAAACAACCACAAAAATTTAAGTATAAATTAGAATGTTTTGGTATAGCCGATCGACCAGCGGTTTATAATTCTATGCCGGTATCACCCGGTGGGAAGATAGATTTTGGGTCTGTACCGATTAATACCACTCAACCAACGACCTTGACGATTGTAGAAGATGGTAATTCATTATTATGGGTTGATTTGGCTAAACAACCTTTCTCTGGTCCACAAGCGAGTGAATTTCAGTTAGTTAATTCACCTTTGCCTTTATTTGCCCCAGAAAGTTCGGAAGGTAAGGAAACAACGATTCAAGTTCAATGTCAACCTAAAGATCAAGGTGAGCGGCGAGCCACGCTTAACTTAATAACCAATGGGTGGCCAAATGATCAGCCGCCACATCAGGATTTACCCAGTAAGCGAATTGAAGATTCAGGTCATTGGTCGGTTCAATATCAGCTGATTTGCAATGGTGTACAACCTGGCTTTCCTGGCTTTGCGTCCCTTCCACCTCCCAATAGTACGGTGGAGTTTGGTAAAGTTAAAATTGGCGAAAGTTCAACACAACTTATTGAAATTGAAGAAACGGGTGATGAAGATTTAACGATAAAGTCAGCTATTATTTCTGGTGAACAAAAAGCCAATTTTAGTATCCTCAGTCCAGCGTCGATTCCTTTCACGATTGCCAATGGGGGTGCCAAACAAATTCTGACTGTTCAATGTCAACCAGCCGCCGCTGAGCAGTATAAAGCCAAATTAGAATTAATGACTAATGATCCTAACAATCTCACAGTTGCTTATGATTTAACTTGTCAGGGTATTTCGGTAGCACCAACACCAGGAGGTGATAATGGGCTAGTTATTCAATTGGCTGGTGATGGTAGCGGTGCGGTAGCCAGTGATCCTGAAGGAATTGTTTGTAATAAGAACAACGAAGCCACTTGTGCTTTTAGTTTTGTACCTAATGCTGTGGTGACTTTGATACCTAAAGCCGCACTGGGAGCAAAATTTGACCACTGGAGTGGTGATTGTAATGAACAAGGTCAAATTACTATCGCCGGACAACAATCATGCACAGCCTACTTCCAATTATTACCGCCGACACAATCCTTATTTAATCTAACTGTCAGTGTCTCCGGTAAAGGTAAAGTGACGAGTAAGCCAATGGGTATTCTTTGTGGTGATGGCAATAAAGTTTGTACATTTGATTACGAGCAAGGAACTACGGTTACTTTAACAACCTCCTTTGATTCAATGGCGTGGCGATTTAGAGGTTGGGTTGGTTGTACGCTCGGTAAAGATAATACTACCCAAGTGATCATGACCGAAGATCAAAAGTGTCAGGCTATTTTTGTGCCGCTATCGCCATCTTCGCCGCAATCGTCATTAAATTGCCCCAATACACCGATTCTTTACGTTAATCAAAAAGCTGGAGGCAAGAATACGGGTCTTAATTGGAACGAGGCTTTCACTGATTTGCAAACGGCTTTAGCGACAGCAATCAGTTGTGATGGGGTTAATCAAATTTGGGTAGCAGAAGGGACTTATAAACCAACCACTCAAACTGACCGGACAGCTACTTTTCAATTGATTAATGGGATAGCAATTTATGGTGGCTTCAATGGTACAGAAACCCAACTGCAACAACGTGATAGTGCCAGTCATCCAACCATTCTCAGTGGCGACATAGGTGTCGTGGGTAATCCTAATGACAATAGCTATCACGTGGTCACCGGAAGTGGCACTGATGAAACCGCATTGCTAGATGGTTTCACTATCACCGCGGGTCAAGCGAATGGTAGCCAAAATTGCCCACTGGGTTGTGGTGGTGGATTATTTAATGACCAAGGTAGTCCGACATTACAACATCTCATGGTGGAAAATAATTCTGCCTATTATGGCGGGGGTTTATCAAATAATACGGGCAGTCACCCCAAGGTAAAATATAGCTTTTTTAAAAACAATACTGCGACTAGCGGTGGCGGTATGGCCAATATCAATAGTAGCCCCGCAGTCAGTCATGTTTTCTTCATGGCCAATACTGCCACTCAGGTGGGAGGTGGTTTGTTAAACCAACAAAATAGCCAACCTCAACTTGCACACCTGAATATCATGAACAATTCGGCGGTTTATGGGGGTGGAATGTACAACGATGCCAGTAGTCCGTGGTTAAGCCATAGTATCTTTAGCCAGAACCAAGCCAGTCATAGTGGTGGTGGCTTGGTTAATAAAAATAATAATCATCCCTGGTTAAGTCAGGTTGTCTTTGGCAATAATTCAGCCGTTCAAGCGGGTGGTGCTTTGTGGAATGAAAATAGCTCTCCTTTATTGGTTCATGCGACTCTCAGTCAAAATGAAGCGGCCAGTGGTGGAGGTATCGCTAATCAAGCCAGCTCAGTACAAATCATGAACAGTATCCTCTGGAATAATAAAGATAATACTGGCACGACCGCTACCGCTCAGATTAAAGATGACAATAACAGCCATACGACGGTCACTTATTCGATTATCCAAGGTGGTTGGCTCGGTGAAGGGAACAAAAATGAAGATCCGCTATTTGCTGCTGTAGAAAATAGCAAAACGCAACATATCGTAGCGAAAGCATTTCATTTAGCCGCTCATTCTCCAGCCATCGATGCGGGGAATAATACCAATATTCCGCAAGATTTAGCAGATGCCGAATGTAAAGGTGGTGATGGCAATACGACTGAATTAGTTGAAATCGATTTCGATGGTAATCCACGCCTACTCGACGGTAATAATGATGGCATCACCACTGTCGATATGGGTGCTTATGAAGTTTATTCTTCACAGCAACAACCCGTTACTTTAACGATTGTTAATACTGATCCTTCTCAGGAAGGCATTATTAAAAGTAAGCAGCCGAGCATCCACAGTAACCTCCCGGGCATCTCTTGTGGTGACGATTGTACTCAAGAATATCCTTATGGTACCGAAATCATTTTAATGGCACAGGATGGTGATCATTCTCAATTTGTGGGTTGGAGTGGTGATTGTCAGGGCAATCATAATAATATCACGCTCAGTATGACGGCAAATAAAACCTGTAAAGCGTTGTTTAAGACAACTGACTCCATTCCAGTTGCGCCAACTAACCCAGATAACCCCAAGTTAACTGATAAACCCGTTGTAATACCAGAACAGCAACAGCCAACCATCGCTGGACAAATTCAAGCACTTCCACCTGCTTGTAAAGAAATCCAAGGCAGTTTCATTAATGTCGTTTGTAATTTAGGTGGACAAACTCGCAAGGAAGTTACTATTGGTTCTGAAGGTAACATTTCTAATGTCGAGCTAGAAGGCACTAATTATAGCCACGGATGGATATCCAACGCTCAGTTAGCCGCTAATTCGAGTTTGATGGGTGGGGTGTTATCCGGCGTTATCGACAATAAAGGTACCCTATCTCACGTCGAATTTCGGGGTGTTCAGTTAACGGGTGGTTTATTATCCGGTCTCATTATTAATAACAGTCCGGTCAATGGTCGGATTGAAAATGTCTCACTGGATACCGACGCTTATCTTTTGGGTGGAACCCTGGTTGGTGAAATTAATAATTTAGGTACTATCCGCGATGTTTCCATAGCGGCTGATACTCGAATCAGTGGTGGAACTATTACGGGCAGCCTTATTGGTCAATCTGCCAAGACTTCGGTGCTAGAAAATGTCAGAGTAGCCGCTGGTAGTTGTTTAGAAAATGTTAAACTCGGTCAAGGTGTCCAATTAGAAAAAAATGTCATAACTACTGGTCATTGTCCTCAACCGAATCTGGGTAATACGCTTATTACTAAGGTTATTCCGGCTGCGGGTCAAACTTTTAAAGATGCCGTTATTGGTACTGAAGGCCAACTTATTCGTGCGGTGTTACAAGGGACGACTCGAAGTTTAGGAACCGTAGCCGATGCGATTTTAGCACCCTATAGCGCATTAATAGGCGGTATTTTGCAGGGACAAATCATCAATGAAGGGACACTAACCGATGTGAATCTCGCTGCTGATACCCATATTGTAGGCGGTACCCTGCGAGGTCTCATTATTGGCGATGAAACGCATCCAGCCCGGTTAGAAAACGTAACAATTAGTGCGGGTAGCTATCTCGAAAATGTGAAACTGGGTGCTGATGTTCAACTCGCCGACGGCGTGATTTACGGTAAAGGGGTTGAACGTATCGCTCCAACTCAAGCAAGTAATCAGGTTATTATTACCGATTCGGTTCAAGCCAATGGTAAAGTATTTAAAGATATCACGATTGCGCCGACCGGTGTTCTCACTGACGCGGTACTTACCGGAACGATCACCAATTTAGGCCAAATTTCAACAGCGACCTTGTCAACGGAGAGCACTTTAACCGGTGGTTCGATAAGTGGTCAGTTTACTAATCAGGGTACTGTTAAAAATGTCCAATTGAATAATGCTACTCTCACCGGTGGGCTACTCGCTGGGCAGATAACCAATACCCAAAGTATTATTCAAGAGGTTACCTTAGCCCCGAATACCGTAATCGAAGGTGGACAATTGCAAGGTCAAATCAAAGGCGATGCGCATTATCCAGCCATACTCAATAATGTCCAGATTGCGAGCGGTAGTTACCTTGAAAATGTCATTTTGGGTGAAAATGTTCAAGTTGCTAAAAAGGTAACTTATGGCGACGGTGTTCAGCAAATGGCACATTCAGACGTAACGCCAACCACTTTGATTACCGGTCTAGTTCAAGCCGAAGGTCAAACTTTATCAACCGTGACTATTACAGCCGAGGGTAAACTATTTAATTCAACCTTAACCGGCACCATCACCAATCAAGGTACGATTGCTCACGCTACCTTGTTACCCGGCACGATTGTCAATGGTGGTCACTTAGCCGGTAACCTCATCAGTGATGGTGGCACCGTTACCGATGTCTCTTTAGAAGCAAAAAGCCATTTAACCGGTGGTCAAGTCCAAGGTCGAATTGAAGGGCAAGGAGAAGCGCAGCAACGGGCGCAACTGGATTTAGTAATTATTACGCCTAACAGTTATGTATCTAATATCATTATTGGCCAACAAGTCACCAACGCCGGAACCATCGCTGATTCTGAACTTCAAGGTGCCAACTTAGAGGGGGGTACCTTGGCTGGTGTTATTCTCAATACTCGCGGTGGAACGATCAGCAACGTGCAATTAGCGGCGGGTGCTCAAATCAAGGGCGGTAATCTCAAGGGTGAAATCAAAGGTGATCCCACTCAACCAGCCCAGTTAGAAAACGTAACCATTGCCGCTGGTAGTTCCCTGGATAACGTCATTATTGATTTAGCGACGACGACTATAGCGAAAAATGTCAACTTGGGACCCGGTGTACAATGGGTTAATCAAACACCTAACCAGCCAACGATTGCCCAACCAAATTATGCTGCTATCGCCTTGCTCAAAGTAGCTCCAACCGAATATGTTGCTAAAAATATTGACGACAGCCCAACAGCACCTCGTTTCCTGAGCCAAATACACACTTTGCAAGGTCTACAACCTAATCATGCCTTGTTATCTTACATCCAAGCTGAAGAAATCAATCTTGACACCACCATTCAAGTGGCACCAGAACAAGTAGGGCAAGTCGCAGATATTCTCATGGTGCGCAGTTATCAATCTCAAGAAAAAACTACTTATTCTATGCGTCAACAAGATAAGTGGGTTACTTGGAATAAAGATCCCAGTACTTTGCAAGTTGCACAAACTGTTGAACAATTACCTAAGAAGTTAACCGTGAAAGTGGCAGATAAAATGGATTTAAGCAAAGCCGCCGGTGAATACACTGTTTATGTGGGTTATCGCTTAGCAGACGGTACGATTATCTATAATGGTGCTACTCCGCTGCATTTCTTTGTCGATAGTGCACCCCCGGCTTGTAATGTTTACGCGGTACATGATGAAGGGGTAGATGATACTCAATTCCTCAAAATTGACTTAAGTTATTTAGGATTAAAAGGCGTTATGACACCGTTAGGACCACTTTATCCACATAAAAATATTGAGGGACTCGCATTACATCCGGCTAATCCCAACGTGTTATATGGAACAGCCGGTACCCCAGCGACTGGTCAAAAGAGTAGCTCGCTTTATACCATTGATCGACTTACTGGCGAAATATTATCTCAAATGCCGCTCACGGTTCCTGAAGAAAATCTTTATTTTAATCAAGTGGCTAGTTTAGCAGTCAACTGGAATGATAAAACCCTGGACCGACTTTGGGCATGGGCTAAAACCAATCAAAAGGGTAACTGGATGGGCTTGATTCAAATCGATCCCAATACGGGTATAACCACCCTGGTTAAACAATTTACTGATAAAGAGTGTCAAGCCCGTTATGTATCGCAATTGGAGCAAAAACAAGCCAACAATGACAGTTTTCATCAACATTATACTGACTTAATTCAACGGAATAACAATCAACCGCTCACTCAATTAGAATCAACTCAAGTTGAGAAATTTATCCAAAAACAATGTGATATAGAGGCATTAGCTTGGAGTTATAATGCTTATAATCAAGAAATTCCCAAATTATATGCCGCTGGCAATAATACTTTGTGGATTTATGATCACCTCAATACCCAAGAATTGCAATTGGCTTGTGTTAACGTCGTGCCATCGGGACAACTGATTGAAGGCTTAGAAATGCAACCCAATGGCTTGCTATTATTAGGAATTGATCATCGAAACACCAAAGAAACCAGTATCGTAGCTTATGATCCAAAGACCTGCCGAGTCGTGAAAAAGCGTACTTTTGAAAATTTGGCTTATAACGATATTGAATCTATCGTGTGGCCCGTTGATGAGTGTTTTAACCAATCCTGGTTGTGGCCAGAAGAAGAGCCTAATTAATATTAGCACGTAGGATGCAATGAGCAACGCGAATTGCATCCATCGCGTTCTCAACAGATGTGGTTCACTGCGTTCACCGCATCCTACGTGCTACGCTCGCTCATGTTAGATGAGATTGGGATGGTTCTATTAGCTCAATGAGTATCTTTAAGGTGTTGTACGTTGCGTTTGGTGCTATCTGACTAATTGATGGCAGTTTTTTAGGATTTTTACCATGAGCTATCCAATTCCGATATTCTAAAATTTGTTTGGCATGTCCCACCAGTTGTTTATTTTCTTCAGAGTGGGCAAAGAGACTATTTTTAATAATATCTAGCATTTCTAGAGGTTGCCAAAATTCGATCTCTTTTTCAAAATGTTTATAAAATTCTGTACCGATACTATTGGGTACGATGGTGTTAAGAATATTGCCTTTCTCCTGAAAATAGTTACGTAACCATCGTTCAAACGTTGCCCAGAGATTGACTACAAATAAATCTTCAATTTCTTCACGGCTATCGTCAAGTTGTTGTTGTGGATTAGAGTAATTTTTTAACTTTCCCAACTTATTGAGTAATTGTGGATAGCTCTGTGCATTGTTGAGAATAAATCTTACAATTTTATTACTTTCTTTAGTCATAAGAAAAGCATTAAAAATCGGTTCCAAGGGGTTAGGTGAATTCATAAAAACTCACCATGCGGATTAAATCAAAAAAACGTTCTCTTGTAATCAATAGTGCGCGATTACTCATGGAACTTTCTAGCCAATACCATCCATCTGAATCTACACCTCTGTATATTGGACGAAAAACACCGAGTTTATATTCTACCTGCTGAAGTGTATTCCGACAAAAATAAATCAGTTTTTCTTCACCAAAAGCACCAGCAATTTCTAATATTCCTTCTCCGAGTAAAGTCGTTGCCCCCATAGGAAAAATGCTGGCAACATTATCCTCTGGTTCTGGCTTATCTTTGATAACAATTGCCATCATACCCACTCGATATGTGCCAGTTGCATCTGTAATTGTGCGTGTAGGTATTTCAACCGTCTCAAGAGGAGTATCAGTCAACCAATCTTTAACCTGCGTGAAGAACGCATTAACCCGTTTTAGATATTGTTCTTGTATTATTACCTTCTTGTCTATCTGTTCGGTTGTCTCAATCATATTTGCATGCCCCAATTTTTCTATGTTTGACAGTAGTGATCTTCTAACTCACCTGTGAATGTGAAATTGAATCCATCTCAAGCGTGTTCTAAAAACTCGCGCCGCAGTACGCATTCCCACGCTCCCGGCGTGGGAACGAGAGAAACTTGCCTCCAGGAATAGCTCCATTCAGTAGGGCGGGAATCCTTTCCCACCACGCCGGTCGGCAACAGATTGCCGACCTACATTTATTTTTGAACGTAATTTAGTATTATTTGATCCAAGGGATCACAGGTGCCGAGTTGGGTTAGGTACAGGACGCGGTTTTCGTAAAGGAATTTCTTCACTTCCCTCGTTGAATGCAGTGGCTTCTTTTTTCTTTACCACCTGATAATTGTCTATGCCAACCGGTTCGGGTTTATGCCGATTGATATAAGCATCAACCAGTTTACCTTGAGTATTCAATTCATAATCTAACGTGGCAAAGATTTTATCAATTAAATCAAAAAAATTTTCCGGGTCTTGGGGTAAAGATTTCTGCAAAGTTAACTGTTGTTCCATTTGCTGAAGATAAGGTGAATTATCCATTGGAGCCACTTGAGAAGCAACCGGAAGATATTTTTTGTCCTTTTTTAGATAATTGATTTTTTTGCTAATTTCATAAAGTTGTTTAGCTTCAATTTGTTGTTCTGGCGTTCCTTTTTGAATCACTTCACGCAAAGTTTTTTGAATAAATTGTTCTTCTTCAGCGAGATAACTTCTAACATTATCTAATTTTTCTTTAATTTCATCGACTGAGGAAGAATTAGCGGGGGAGCTGTTTTCTGCTAAAGCGACAGTCGATTCTTGGAATGTTGGAGCCGCAGGTAATGGAGTTAATTTGACTTCATCATGAAGTTTTTGGATCTCTAAAGTACTCAACAACGGTTCAGCAGATAATTGATCCCTATCTTTGGCTTTCGGGGTGACTGACCGATGATAAGAGCGCGAATAACGTCGCCACTGGCTTTTAACCACAGCGATTAATATTCCACTGCCGAATAAACTAATCAACAAAGGTAATAACCAAGGTGCTGATAACCATGATAAAACTTGCTCTTGAGTTACCAAAGCTAGCCAAGCAGAAATTTTATCTCCCCAATGGTTAGGGAGAAAAGCAAGCCATTGGGAATCAGGGGCGGATTTATTTTCCGGTGGCTGAATTGTCACCAAAGCCACGGGTTTAGTTATACTTTTAGTTATCTTGGAATCATGGTCTAGCGGACTAATTAAACCAGTTTTTTCTAGCTTCGATTCGTTAATGATTGGGGTATCATAAGGAGTGGGTTGACAAACAATCTTTTGTTTTTGCTGACGAGCTAACTGCCATTCTTCATTTTGCCGATTGAATTCTGCCAACGCTTGCTCTGGTGTTAAAATTTGCATATCTGCTAATGAAGGAACTTTGAATCGATTACCAATTTTTAAACTATTTAGATTACATGGTATCCTAAAGGCTTCAGGATTTGCCTTCAGTAATGCAACCATAACCTGATAACGACTAATCGTCGGATTAGGGCGTAGTTGCGTGGCAATATCCCAAAGTCGGTCGCCAGATTGAATTGGACCATAAGTGAGTTCTTCTGGCTTGATAGCGGGTGAAATAGTTAAACTAAGAATTAAAGTGATACTAACTAAAATCGAACTAAGTGGTAAGGCTAATTTCTGCATAGCATTTAACTTAACAATAATAAAATGGATTTAAATTATCTATTAATATAATTAATAAAAAAGCGATGATCAAATCGTTTTCTTATCTCACAACTTGTTCAAATAATAAGCCAAGTATGCAAAGTAATATGAATAACTGGTTTGTTTTTAAATACTAGGAACCGATATGGTCAAAAAAAATAATTATACCTATGAGGAACTGCTTCAATGTGCTCGCGGTGACCTGTTTGGTCCTGGCAATGCACAATTGCCTCTGCCACCTATGTTAATGTTTGATCGAATCGTCAATATTAATGAGCAAGGTGGGATTGCCAACAAAGGTTATATTGTGGCTGAGTTGGACATTCGTCCGGATCTGTGGTTCTTTCATTGTCACTTTCAGGGAGATCCGGTGATGCCTGGCTGTCTTGGCTTAGATGCGATGTGGCAGTTAATTGGTTTTTTTTTAGGCTGGTTAGGTGGACCAGGACGAGGACGTGCTCTGGGTGCCGGAGAAGTCAAGTTTATGGGTCAAGTAACGCCAACGACACAATTAGTAAAATATCATATTGACATGAAAAGGGTTATTATGCGTAAACTCGTGATGGGTATTGGAGATGCTATCATGGAAGCTGATGGCAAAGAAATTTATTCAGCTAAAGATTTACGTGTAGGTTTGTTTAGTTCAACCGATAAGTTCTAAGAGGATTCAGGCGGTGAAACGTGTTGTAATTACTGGGCTTGGGATTGTATGCAGTATTGGTAATAATAAACCAGAAGTGGTTGATTCCTTACGTCAAGGACGGTCAGGGATAAAATTTCACCAGGAATATGCTGATCTGGGTTTTCGCTCACAGATTCATGGTGCGATTCAGCTCGATTTAGAAGCATTGATTGAAAAAAAGATTAGACGATTTATGGGGGAAGCAGCGGCTTTTACTTATATCGCCATGCGTGAGGCCATTGCTGATGCCCAACTGACTGAGAATGAGGTATCTCATCCACGTACCGGTTTAATTACCGGTTCTGGGGGAGCGTCACCAGCCAATCAAGTCTTAGCAGTGGATATTTTGCGTACCAAAGGGTTACGTAAAGTGGGCCCCTATATGGTTCCTCGCACCATGGCGAGTACGACCTCGGCTTGTTTGGCAACGCCATTTAAAATTAAAGGATTAAATTATTCTATCAGTTCCGCTTGTGCTACGAGTGCCCATTGTATTGGTAATGCTTACGAGCAAATTCAAATGGGAAAACAAGATATTGTCTTTGCCGGTGGTGGTGAAGAAATTCATTGGAGCTTGACCTTATTATTTGATGCGATGGGCGCCTTATCTTCTAAATATAACGCTAGTCCACCCACTGCTTCACGTCCTTATGATGCGAATCGGGATGGTTTTGTCATTTCTGGCGGTGGCGGGATTGTGGTCTTAGAAGAATTGAATCATGCTCAAGCGCGGGGAGCTAAAATTTATGCAGAAATCGTGGGTTATGGTGCTAGCTCGGATGGTTACGATATGGTGCAACCTTCTGGTGAAGGCGCAGTGCGCTGTATGCAGCAAGCTTTAGCCACGGTGGTTACCCCGATTGATTATATTAATGCTCATGGCACTAGTACACCGATTGGTGATATCCGCGAATTAGAAGCCATTAAACAGGTATTCTCCAACCAAATTCCACCGATTAGTGCCACTAAGTCTTTGACTGGACATGCTTTGGGTGCAGCGGGAGTGAATGAAGCTATTTACAGTTTATTAATGATGGAAGCCGGATTTATTAGTGCTTCTGCCAATATTATTCAATTGGATCCCCAAGCAGAAGGAATACCGATTGTTCGAGAACGACAGGACAATGTAACCTTAAATACTGTGATGTCTAATAGCTTTGGGTTTGGCGGTACCAATGCAACCCTCGTTTTTCAACATTGGCAGAATTAAATTGCCCTAACTGCTTGCCAATCAAAGCCATCGATAAGGTAGTCTGTCGTCTGTCATACGCCTGACGGTGGTCGCAATAGACTGGCAAGCTTACGAATTTCGTTGCTAAAATAAAAAGTGTTGCTCCAAAGAAAAGGTATAATTCACCGTAGCACAAAAGGAATTCCCCCCGTTGCCAAAGGGTAGCGAGGGGGATTTAATCGGTTGATAACCAAGCTAATCTTCGTCACTCTCAAGAGCCATGATGTTGTTTTTTCTCCTGTTATTCCTACCATTTGTTTCAATCCTTGTTGTACTGGATATAGCTCAAGAGCAGGAAGGCATTTGCACTTTTTGAAGAGAGCTTAAAGGAGTTTCAATCCTTGTTGTACTGGATATAGCTCAAGAGCCTCGTTTTGCGTTCTTACGAGGAGTCACACCACAACTGGTTTCAATCCTTGTTGTACTGGATATAGCTCAAGAGCAAAGTCAACGCCGCCATTGAACGAGTGTTCGGATCAACGTTTCAATCCTTGTTGTACTGGATATAGCTCAAGAGCTAAATCCCCTTTTGAGAATTTCCCCGCGCCCGAATTAGGTTTCAATCCTTGTTGTACTGGATATAGCTCAAGAGCAATCACCAGTTCCGGTTGTACTTTGGATATTAATGTTTCAATCCTTGTTGTACTGGATATCGCTCAAGAGCTATCACCGATGCCATGCGTATTGCAGCCTTTTATGGTGTTTCAATCCTTGTTGTACTGGATATCGCTCAAGAGCACGGAGGATCCATTTTCTGCAAAGTTGGTTTTACCTGTGTTTCAATCCTTGTTGTACTGGATATCGCTCAAGAGCGATTAGATATTGATGTGGTGGTACCCTGTCATTTTTTGTTTCAATCCTTGTTGTACTGGATATCGCTCAAGAGCACGAAAGATCTCATTGGGAAATTTTGCACCTTAGTTGGTTTCAATCCTTGTTGTACTGGATATCGCTCAAGAGCCAATCATCGACCGGATCCATTTTATTCCAGGCGGTAAAGTTTCAATCCTTGTTGTACTGGATATCGCTCAAGAGCAAAATAGATTTTTCTAAGACTGCGAAGGGTTATGTTCAAGTTTCAATCCTTGTTGTACTGGATATCGCTCAAGAGCAAAAAACTGGGGAAGTATATTCTGATTATCCAACGATTGTTTCAATCCTTGTTGTACTGGATATCGCTCAAGAGCCCCAATACAATAAGAATGGTCGTTCTTACTTAGATACGTTTCAATCCTTGTTGTACTGGATATCGCTCAAGAGCATTTCTAAAAATTGGCAAATTAATTTCCATGTCACGTTTCAATCCTTGTTGTACTGGATATCGCTCAAGAGCTATAGACTCTAACCTAGGTTCGTGGAGTTATGTGTTTAGGTTTCAATCCTTGTTGTACTGGATATCGCTCAAGAGCCAATGTACCCATCATGTATGTGTAGTCAGGTGTTTCCGTTTCAATCCTTGTTGTACTGGATATCGCTCAAGAGCGCTAAAGATGATTGAAATACAGCCAAACTATCTGCGTTTCAATCCTTGTTGTACTGGATATCGCTCAAGAGCTCCGAAAATAGTGTTTATTGCGGGAAATTAACAAGTTTCAATCCTTGTTGTACTGGATATCGCTCAAGAGCCGATGCCTATCACTTTCTCAAATAAAAACATAAAATTACGAAAAAACACTCTCGCCTAAATTGCTTCAAAATTACCCCTAAATTCATTCAAAATGACCAATTTTAAGCCTATTTTGCAGCCAAAAATTGAAAAATATTCTTCTAATTTCAACCGATTAATTAAATACTTCTCCACAGTCAAAATAATTTTGTCTCAGCAGTACAAACATAAAAAATAATGTTAAGTTGAAATAATAACTTAATTCAATGTGTTATTTTAAAGATCCACTATAAAAATTAGTGTGTTAACATCGCTTTGGTTACAGCCTTAAAATTAAGGTTGTCAATGTTAACTAAATTTAGGTACAATGTCAAAATTTAAATACTGTTCATGTCTTGTCTATGGCAACTATCTGCACCAAGAGAGGATTGGATGATTAATGATATGCGACAGTTAGCTTTAATCAAGCTAAATTACGAATTTCATCATGATGAACACTTAGATATAAGCCAATTACGTCAACAGCACGCTAAAGAACTTGCGCAATATTTAGTAGAAAATGCTGAAAAAATACCTCGTGTATATGTTCTTTCCCCAGTTTTAGAAAGGGAAAATACTGTTCGTCTATCCTCATTAGAATTGGATGAAGAAAAACGTCAACGTTTGCCTTTTGTGAAACCGAGCGGCTCGCAATCTGCTGCTGTCGGTCCAGTTATCAAACGAACTTTTAAACCTCAGGAAAAACCATCTTATGGTCCTACGGCTAAAATTTTAAATTCCACCCTGAAAGAATTTAAAAAATTAGCAACCACACCTTCACCTTGGCAAACCTATTTTCAAGAAATAGTCACTATTTTAAATAGCCAAACCCTCCTGTTTGAACAAGAACACTCCATTTCAGCAGGCAGTAATGTACTTACAAAAGCAGTCGAGTTAATTGATGAAAAAGAAACGGTCTTTCTTACCGTCGCCACTGACCAAAATGGCCAAGAATTTTGGCCAGGAAATAGACCTGAATACCATGAATATTTAGCTCACGAACTCGCTAACATTAAATATGTGACTAAAGATACACCCCTTCAAGAAAACGGTACTTGTTCTTTATGTGGAAAAGCAAACACCACAGTTTATCCCAATGCGATTAAAGGCGCTGGACTTAATATCAGTAATGCCGACCGAGCGGGCGCTTTTTGTGGCTTAGATACGAAGCAAGCTTGGAAGAATTATGCTTTATGTTTAGATTGTGCGGATCTATTGTTTATTTTTAAAAATTATGTATTACCAGATTTAGTTAGCGAGGTAGCCGGTGATAAAGCTTTAATATTACCGAGTTTGATTGGTGACATTGATCGAAATGAATTTATAGAAGATTGGCATAAATACCTTAAACGACTGCAAGATAACCAAGATATTAAGCAGAATATCGAGAAAGATATTTTAGAATTCTTTAAGGAACAAGAGGATTCTCACTTGTTGCTCCATATTATTTGGGCTACTTTTGGGCAAAATATGGAAAATGTTAATCACTATATTACCGATATTCTTCCCTCACGATTGTATCAACTCAGTGAATTGCATAGCCGAGCTAAAAAATGGCAATCAGCTTTATTTCCTAAAATTCGCTTGGAAGAAGCCAAATTTGATTTACATTTAAATATGCTTTGGTTTCTGCTTAAACGACCAGGATACGGTAAAAAGGTTAATAATGCCAACAAAAGTAAAAAATTAAAAGAAGTTAGACAACAACTGACTGATAAAATCTATCATGGTAAAGCTTTAGCGAATGATGATAAGCAAAATTTGTGGAACGAAATCACTATCACCGCGCAATGGTATTTTACTGAAGCCTTACAACAAAGTCAGGTTTATGGACTATGCCATGAAGGTTACAGTGACAAGAAAGCAAAAAAATACTGGACTTTAGCTGGTTGGATACGTCATCTAGCTCGGTTTTTTTATTATCTTGATCAAACAGGGGTTTTACCGATGAGTAAATCAGATACACGAACTTTTCAGCCCCAGATGGCAGAACTAAAACCCTTTTTCATCCCCGAAAGTGGTATTGATTCTAATGAAAAAGCGTTAGCATTTTTAATTGGCATCCTGTATGGAAAATTATTACAGGTTCAAAGTGCTCGAGAAGTCAATGTAACTTCAAGTACTTTACCTTGGCTAAAACGATTACAGTTGTCCGGCAAAGATTTACCAGAGTTATATGCCAAAATCTGCCATAAATTTCTCACTTATGGTAATCCCAGTGATAAAACTAGACAAGTTATTAAGGAAACCGCGCAAGTAGGTACCCTCGTGGGTGACAATATTGTTTTAGATATCACCAAAACCGTTTATTTTCTCTTGTTAGGACAAGCGCTTGCAGTTGAAATATTGCCTTCTAAATCAAAATCAGAATTCGGTGAAGTCAATGGCTAAAAATCTACTCAAATCCCGGCGGGAAATTTTATTTCTTTACGACATTCGCATGGGCAATCCCAATGGTGACCCTGATGAAAATCGCCCCCGACGATTACCGGACGGTCGTTTTTATGTGACTGATGTGCGGCTAAAACGGTTTGTCCGCGATTATGTGGCCAGCCATGGTTATGATATTTTAGTAACCAATATTGAAGGTAAAACAACTAATTTGACTGGACGGGTAGTGAATTACCTTAATAAAGAAAATAAACCCCAAGCAGATGGTCAAGAATTAGTTGATATTCTTTTGGATACCTTTATTGATGCACGTTGGTTTGGTTCTAGTTTAGCTTTTAAGAAGGGTGAAGGTAGTAAAAATCGAGACTGGAGCCCGATCCCGAAAACGTTAACTGGTGCAACTCAATTCAATATGGGAGAAGTCCTTAATCAAACGGAAGAAATACAAGTCAATGGGACAACTATCTTTAGCAGTGATGAAAAAAAAGGGGCCGGTACTTTTACTGAAATCAATGTATTACGATATGGACTCATTGCCTTTAGTGGCATTACCAATGAACATAGTGCCCAACGTTCTCGCATGAGCGAAGAGGATTATGAAATTTTACTCAAAGCCTTGTGGAATGGTGTGCGCTCAGCGGCAAATACTCGTTCTAAAGTGGGGCAAGTACCGCGCCTGTTAGTCTCGATTGAGTATCAAGCCGGAGAAGAATTTCAATTGGGTAATTTAATGGACTATGTGCAATTACATCCTGCCAAGGGTAAAGAAGAGATACACTGGGCTTCACCAACCGATTATTTACTGGATTTATCTCGCCTGTTAGATCGTTTAGCCGGTCAACACAAGCGCATTGCTCAAATTCGTTATGAACAATCCCCCGATCTGCAACTACAAGTTGCAATACCCAAACAATGGCAATTGCTTCACTTTGACACGCCCGCATAACTGAGTCCAATCATGCAGGTACTGAGTTTAAGATGGTTTGCTAAATACGGTCATTTTTTACGCGCAGAAGCTAATGTCAGTGCTCTCTCTTATCCAATTCCACCGCGCACAGCAGTATTAGGCTTATTCGGTGCTATTTTAGGTTTAGAAAAAGATCGTTTACCCGAAATACTGGGAAATGCTCAAGTAGCGATAGGGGGTACTTTACCATCCTGTTTCTGGCATCAGATTAAGCTAAGAAAAGATCCACCCACCGCATTACCACTAACCATCAAAAAAGGACAAAAAGGCAACAAAGGTTCTGATGAACAAGCCACGCTGGTTTTGCAAGAATGGCTTTGGCAACCGAACTTTCTAATTCATGTTGCTATGTCTGATAATCAGGCGATTTTTACTGAACTCTATGAGAGAATTGCCCAGCGGCGTTGGTATTTTACCCCTTGTATGGGATTATCAGAACTTTTGGCAGAAGTTGAATTAATCGGCATTGCTGCAGCTAAGCCGGTTCCGGCAGGTAAAGTGAAAATTACTACTATTTTTCCCCAATCGGCTGGACGAGTACTGAATTCAGAAGAAAAGTTGGGTATACATCTATTGCGAATGCCTCGTGAGGTGAATACTGACCGGATTTTTTCTCATCAAAATTATTATATTGAACACCAAGGACAAGCTTTTACAGTAGAAACTGAACAGGCTTGGTCATTAGACGAAATAATTAAAACGAAAACGAAGCATGAGATTGGAAATATTGTTTTCTCTTAAGTAAATGAGGTAATCCACCGGTCATTGGTAAAATGCCATTAAGTTAATGATAAATTAGGAACAAAACTATGCAAATCATTTTATTTGACGACGCCAAACAAAATCTAGAAACGATTTGTGAACAAGTTTGCCAAGATCATGAACCTTACGTGGTAAAAGGAAAAAATGATCAAGATGTTGTCATTTTATCTCTTGAAGATTATAACGCTTGGGTAGAAACGAACTACTTGTTATCTAATCCATATAATGCCAAAAGGTTATTGACCTCTTTAGAAAAAGCTCGCCAAGGTCAACTGCTCAAGCGAGAACTCATTGAAGAATGAATATCTTATTTACTAATGAATCTTGGGAAGATTATCTCTATTGGCAACAAACAGATAAGAGAATTCTACACAAAATAAATAAACTCATTCATGAAATTAAAAGAACACCTTTTGAAGGAATAGGTAAACCGGAACCGCTTCGCTATCAATTGCAAGGTTGTTGGTCACGGCGTATTAATGATGAACATCGGCTTGTTTATGAGGTGGTTGAAGACACCGTAAGAATTATTACTTGTCGGTATCATTACCAACTCCGGTAGCGAACGTAGCAAGTGGGGTCACTACCATTAAGTTAAGTTAAGCATTTTTTCCTCCCCGCCTTATCAAGGAGGGGTTGGGGGTGGTTGAAAAAGTTTCAATCGATTAATAACCACCCTCCAACTCCCTCCTAAGTCAGGCGAAAGAGAAATCAGCTTAATTTAATGGCAGTGAGCAAGTCGGGTGCGTGGAACGCACCGTTAGAAGCTGAAATCGACCGATGTAGGAGACAACATCGGCACAGCAGCAAAAAAATTAAGAAGAGGAGGAATCATTTTATGACATTACAATCACATCACGATCCCCATAAAACCTTACGTGAACACTTGCAAGAAGTTCAGCAAGCCACTCATTTTATTCTCTCTTGTCATTCGGTTAATTTTCCTCAAACTATTATTAATGCCATTGTACAGTGTCATGATCTGGGCAAAGGTAGCCCGGCTTTTCAGACTTACATCCAAAATCCAGCCGCTTACAATAAAAATCAAGCTGATCCACGTGCTAAATCTCATGCTTTTTTATCAGCGGTTTTAGCCACTTTATGGGCACAACAAGAACAATGGCCAGCATTTGATACCTTAATTTTAACTCAAGCTGTGGCTTGTCATCATGCTGGGTTTAAAAATCTAGATGAATTGGAAATAGCGCTAGAATTGGATATTGACGATCCACTCGCCGCACAGTATACCGCTTTAGATTTAAGCTTACTTTCCGAAATTAGCGGCTTAAACTTGCAAAATATTGATCAAGCCAATTTTGAAGCGGCAAAATGGTGGTTATTTAAACAACAAAAAATCAAAAAACAATTAACTCATTTGGCTTTGGAATCGGCTTTATCCTTGCGATTATGGGCCCAATTTTGTTTATCCGTATTATTAGAAGCAGACAAAGCTTTTTTGGCTTTACATGAAGAGGGTGCCGCGCCCTATTTACAAAAAACCGCCCCAGAAATCCCGCCGGCTTGGATAGATAATTATTTAACCCAAACTACCCATTCAACTCCCTTCGATGCGTTTCGCGCTACGCTGCAAGCGCAAGTTATCCTTAATAGTCAAGTAATGACCGAAAAATGTTTCACGTTGACATTACCTACCGGGGCTGGCAAAACCTTAATCGCTGCTCGGTGGGCATTAGCACTTCGACAACAATTATCATTACCCAAAGGATTTAAGCCTAAGATTATCGTGGTGTTACCTTACCTTTCAATCATTGACCAAGTAGAAAAAATTTACCAGCAAGTATTAGGTATAACTACAGAAGAAGCGCACACCGACTTGAAAATGGCCAGTCATTCACTGGCAGACAGAAATTATGAATTAGAGGGAAAAGCGTTAAGTGATTCCTATGCCGAATTTTTTCTTAATACTTGGCGCTCAGAAGTAGTGATTACTACCTTTGATCAATTGTTATTAACTTTCTTTTCCGAACAGAATAAGCATTTGATGCGATTTCATAATCTGATGGATGCCATTATTATTTTAGATGAAGTGCAAACCTTACCGCCTCGATTGTGGGATATCATTAACCAAACATTACAAGTATTGGCAAAAGTGGGGCAAAGCCGAATACTGATGATGTCTGCAACCCAACCTCAATTTTTAACCCCAGCACAAGAATTAGTGGGAACGCCTGAACAAGTCACGGCGATTTTTAACCAATGTCAACGTTATCAAATTCATCTTCAGCATCACCTGGAACAACCGCTTACCGGATTTATTGATTCATTGATAACTCGGGTTAAAACCTGGCTGGCTCATGAGCAACGGGTCATGATTACTTTAAATACTCGTGCTTCAGCAAAACGCGTGTGGCAAGCTTTACAAACAGAATTGGCATTGCAAGTTCCCATTTATTTGGTGAGTGCCGATGTAACGCCACGAGATCGGTTAGAAAAAATTAGCAATATTCTCAATAACCAGCCCTGTTTGGTTGTTTCCACTCAAACCGTCGAAGCCGGTATCGATATTGATATGGATGTGATTATTCGTGATTTTGCCCCACTGGATAAACTGATACAAGTTGCCGGGCGGTGTAATCGTCATAACCACCGAGGAAAACACGGGGGGTATGTCGAAATTGTCCGCCTGCTGAGTTTCAACGGACAAAAATATGCTAATTACATATACGATCCAGTTTTACTCAATACCACTTTTGAAATTTTAGAAAATTATCAAACGATTGGTGAAGAGTCGGTGTTAACTCTGAGTGAGCATTACTTTCAGCTACTACATAGAAAAATGAATACTGGCAAAGAGTTAACTAAACAATATGCTTATTGGCAAGCGTTAGAAAAAAGTATACATACTCTGTTACGACCTCAAGGTGAACAAATTAGTTTTACTGTGTTAGATGATCAAAAAGGTGAAATACTCCGTTCGCAAATAAAATCTGCTCTAGAAATAAAAGGGAGATGGGCAAGACGACAAGCTTTACAAAAATTAGCTGGGGGTATTAGTGAACGCAGTGTCAATGTTTATCAGCGGCGTGGATTTCATCCAGAAGATTATGCTGATTTGCTAGGATACCTTTGGATTTTAAAAGCAGGTTTTTATACTTCTGCTGCTGGTTTAGATTTGAAGTTAATTGAAGACGATCCCGCCGCATGTATCTTTTAACTAAAATCCCCTTAACTACCGTTGAATTACGTTGGCATTCGCCGCTATTGGGTTTAGGCTCACTGCGAGCACGTCAGTTACGTGGTGCCATAGCTCAAGCTTTTCCAGAAGATAGTCGCTTTCACCAGCATGATGCTCAAGGTCAATTACTGTATCGATATCCGCTAATTCAATACCGCTGGCGAGAGGGATATGGCTTGATTACGGGCTGGCACCAGGTGGCAGAAATGTTGTTAAATGTCTCTTGGTTAGATTTACCACTCCAATTGGGCGAAGATTCTGTTTTGGTTACGGAGGCGGTTATTAATACCCAAGCTGCTCAATTTGGAATCAGTGAGTATTTGTTACATTATTGCTTTTTTACCCCGGTGTTATTATTTAATCAGGACAATTATAAGAAATATAAACAACTTAATACCCATGCTCAACGCTATGAAAGCGATCGATTGTTGAGAGCACAACTTTTGGTTGCTTTACGAGGTGTTGGGGTGGAATTTAATACTCAATTATATGCGGCTTTCGCTCGGGTTGAGACGGTAAACTGCCGCTATAAAAACCAAACTATGATGGGTTTAACCGGCGGTTTCGTTACTAACGCTTTGTTGCCAGAAGGTTTTTCAATGGGTCATGCGGTAAGTCATGGTTATGGCTGGATTACTCGGTTTTTATGATGGCTACCTTGGACACGTAATAATACCCAACCCTGTTTCTCCAGTAACTTAGCAAATTCTTTACCGGAAATTGTTTTCATACGGCGATATCTAATATTCGATCGGTTGCTGTCATTTCAATCGATTTTATATCTACTGACAAACAGCCTTCAATAGCTTCATAGAGATTTTTTAGTAATTCCTCAAAATTGTCACCTTGGGTTGCACAACCGGGAATAGCTGGTACTTCAGCCCAATAACCTCCTTCTGAAGCTTCGTGTATGATAACTTTAATTTTCATGAGTTTAGTCTCCGACTTAAATTAAATAAATTAAATCAACGTAGTATAACTCTATTTGTTATTAAATATTTATTATATTGAGTTGTGGTTAATGTGTTCTTGAGCGATATCCAGTACAACAAGGATTGTAACTTTCGTCTCCAAGTGCTAGTTGCCATATGTTGGGTTTCGCTGCACTCAACTTAACACTTTTAGTTTAACTGGGAAATTTTAATTTATGGATCTAATCTTAACAACCTTTGGCACTTATCTCCATCGTTCTGGTGAATTGTTTCTTATCAAAATCGACAATACAACCCAAGAAATCTCTTCACGTAAAGTTCGCTCTATTTTGATTACCATTGGTGCTAGCCTTTCCACCGATGCCATTGAATTAGCCATTGAGAAAAATATTGATCTGATTTTTTTAGATAAATTTGGTGATCCTTACGGTAGAATTTGGCATGGTAAACTCGGTTCGACTACCGCTATTCGCCGGCAACAATTGCGGATTGCGGATACGGAAGCCGGCTTTCAACTCGCCTTAGCTTGGATGGTCAGAAAAATTGATAATCAATTGGATTATTTGGATTCAGCACGTCAGAAACGAACGCGTTTGTCCAGTTCCTTGACTGAATCCATTGAAAAATTAACTGAATCAAGAAATAAAATAGCCGCGCTTTCCGGTACGTTAGCTGAAATGCGTTCAACCATTTTCCAATTGGAAATGAAAGCCGCTAAACTTTATTGGCAAACGATTAATTTATTACTTCCGGAATCCTATCGTTTTGAACAACGTTCTAGACGTCCCGCTCAGGATGAATTTAACTGCTTACTGAATTATGCTTACGGTGTATTGTATGGCGTGGTTGAACGCTCTTGTGTGTTAGCCGGATTGGATCCCTATGTTGGGTTTATTCATACGGATGATTATAATAAACAATCCTTCGTTTTTGATTTAATTGAGTGTTACCGAATTTGGGCAGATGAATCTGTCGTGAATTTGTTTGCTAATCGTCAAATAAAACAAAATCTGTTTGACAAATTGCACAATGGTTTAACCTTAAATCAGGATGGCAAGGCAGTCCTGCTCAATTCATTGGTCAATTTTTTAGATGAAAAGATACATTATAATCGTCGGCAAGTTCAACGTCGTGAAATTGTTCAGTTAGATTGTCACCATATCGCTAACCAATTGATAGATAAAAATCAATGAAATCAACAGAAACCTTGGTGTGGATTATTTATGATGTCACGATTGATAAAGCACGAGGTCGAATTGCGAAGTTATGCAAAGAAGCCGGACTTTATCGAGTCCAAAAATCCGTTTTTCTGGGCACTATTGAACGGAATCGCTTAGATGAGTTAACCCTGCAATTTGAGGATTTAATTGACGAACAGACCGATTCAGTCTATGTATTTCCATTGTGCCAAGCCGATTTCAAAAAAGTTCAAACCTTAGGACAAGCTTTTGATGAAAAATTAGTCACTGATGAAGTAAAAGCTTTATTTTTATGATAACTGAAGTTGATATTAACTCGACACCCATGCTAACACCAACCGAAGTGTTAGAACATATTTGGTGTCCGCGATTTACTTGGTTTATGAATGTGCAGCATATTCCTCAACACGAGGAAAGCCGTTATAAAGTATTAAAAGGCAGAGAAATACATGCCCGAAGAGAAACGGAGAATAAAACCTATTTACGGCGAAAAATAGGAGTTATTGACAAACAAATTGGCGTTTACCTCGCTTCACCTCAATTACGGTTACGAGGAATTGTAGATGAAGTATTATGGCTTAGGGATGGTTCATTAGCGCCTTTAGATTACAAATATACTGTACCCAATGAACGCGATATTGTTTTTAAAACTCACCAAATTCAAATTCGGATTTATGCTTTATTGGTAGAAGTCGTGTATGGAAAAAAAGTAAATAAAGGTTTTGTCGCTTACATTCGAGGTAAATATAAGCTTTACGAGGTGCCGGTTAATTCTGAACATCAAGAGGAAATTCAGTTGATATTGGATGAAATTTTCGCTACCATTCAATCTGAACGTTTGCCAAAGCGAACAACTCAGAAAACGCATTGTATAGATTGTTGTTATCGAAATATTTGTGTTTAAAGGGTTATCTGAATTAACGTTTTGAATAATTTATAATTGTTATTTAACATTATATTTTATACGTAAACTGCTGAGACCAAATTATTTTGGTTTAGCGGTGGTGTTTCATTAATTAATTGAATTAAAATGATAATTTCTCTATTTTTGGCTGCAGAGAGGGAGTAAAATCGGTTATTTTAAGTAAATTTGGGGGTGATTTTGAAGCCAATTAAGGTGGAGTGTTTTTTTATAATTTCATGTTTTTATTTGAGAAAGTGATAGGCATCGGCTCTTGAGCTATATCCAGTACAACAAGGATTGAAACATTCAGGTGCAATTGCCAACTTAACGGTCTGGGTTAAGGCTCTTGAGCTATATCCAGTACAACAAGGATTGAAACTAACAGAGTTTTAAACTCAGAAGGTGAAAAAAGATAATGCTCTTGAGCTATATCCAGTACAACAAGGATTGAAACTGATCGGCTTCGAAAACTTTTTCGTGAGCGTTTGGGGCTCTTGAGCTATATCCAGTACAACAAGGATTGAAACTTTTAAGGGAAGGCAGATTATAATTTGCCTCGGTGAACCGCTCTTGAGCTATATCCAGTACAACAAGGATTGAAACGTATTCAGAACCTCCGCCTTCGGGTATTGTGTACATGCTCTTGAGCTATATCCAGTACAACAAGGATTGAAACGTATAAGGCTCTAATATTCAAAGCCTTTTGCTAACTAGCTCTTGAGCTATATCCAGTACAACAAGGATTGAAACTTGAAACCGATGAACCGGTAGTTGAAACCGATGAAACTGGCTCTTGAGCTATATCCAGTACAACAAGGATTGAAACTACTATTCTGCTCGTGCCAAGGCTGCCGATTCCCAAGCTCTTGAGCTATATCCAGTACAACAAGGATTGAAACTTGTATCTATTGGGGGTCTTGATGAATGATATTATTGCTCTTGAGCTATATCCAGTACAACAAGGATTGAAACTTCAATAAGTCACCTGCAAACGTTCCCGCGAAGAATTGCTCTTGAGCTATATCCAGTACAACAAGGATTGAAACTTCTAAAATTAAACGGCTCTCAGAAAGAATATAAAGCTCTTGAGCTATATCCAGTACAACAAGGATTGAAACAACTGAACTGCCCGAGTTGGGAAAACCCCACAAGGCTCTTGAGCTATATCCAGTACAACAAGGATTGAAACCCTTCAGGACGTTCGGCTTACGAAACTTTTGATGGGCTCTTGAGCTATATCCAGTACAACAAGGATTGAAACTACAAACGAACAATTTTCCAACCAGAGGGACAGGCTCTTGAGCTATATCCAGTACAACAAGGATTGAAACACGTAAAATCCCCCTTTTTAGAAATACCGAAAAAATAGCTCTTGAGCTATATCCAGTACAACAAGGATTGAAACAGGCCTCTTGAGAATTTTCAATCTCCTACTCCTGTTCGCTCTTGAGCTATATCCAGTACAACAAGGATTGAAACTTGTTGGGCGCTGGGAATTACCTTGCCAGATGGCGGCTCTTGAGCTATATCCAGTACAACAAGGATTGAAACGTTTTTGCTACGATTTATTCGAGGTTCAAAATACGGAGCTCTTGAGCTATATCCAGTACAACAAGGATTGAAACCCGATACGATTGCTGCAGGTGGTGACATAGCCGTTGCGCTCTTGAGCTATATCCAGTACAACAAGGATTGAAACTGATGTGGAAAATAATGTTTGGCAGGAGTACAGAGCTCTTGAGCTATATCCAGTACAACAAGGATTGAAACAATGTTGAACAGGAATTAGAGGTAAGCATGAAGCTCTTGAGCTATATCCAGTACAACAAGGATTGAAACTCGGATATACTATACTATACTATACTGTACTATACGCTCTTGAGCTATATCCAGTACAACAAGGATTGAAACCCGTAGAATGATACACATCGTTAGCAGCGCTAAAAAGCTCTTGAGCTATATCCAGTACAACAAGGATTGAAACTTGCCTGTTACATCGGTGAGTTCAAGTTTTTCAACCGCTCTTGAGCTATATCCAGTACAACAAGGATTGAAACCTGTTCTAGATAAAGATTCCGACTTTTATGCAGAAAGCTCTTGAGCTATATCCAGTACAACAAGGATTGAAACCATCATCATCGGCATCTATCTTAAATCGAAAACTTGCTCTTGAGCTATATCCAGTACAACAAGGATTGAAACTATGTAGGTTCTAACAGTTCTCTCAAAGCGGTGATCATGCTCTTGAGCTATATCCAGTACAACAAGGATTGAAACACAATTGTGGTCACACCATATTCATCATCTACCATATAGCTCTTGAGCTATATCCAGTACAACAAGGATTGAAACTTCCAATCGTCATTAGCAAAAGTAACATCCGGGTTTTGGCTCTTGAGCTATATCCAGTACAACAAGGATTGAAACGCGGTTATCAGAAATTGAAAAAAAAGGGCATATCAAAAGCTCTTGAGCTATATCCAGTACAACAAGGATTGAAACTTTACATTGTCCACCGCCACTACCGAATGTTCAAAAGCTCTTGAGCTATATCCAGTACAACAAGGATTGAAACCTGGTTGATCAATTACTTCTACTGGTTGTTTAACAGGCTCTTGAGCTATATCCAGTACAACAAGGATTGAAACCCAATTTTTTTGGGATTACTGATGTTTCTAATGCAAGCTCTTGAGCTATATCCAGTACAACAAGGATTGAAACTGAAACTACAAGCGGATGTCACTGGGTAGGAGCTCCGGCTCTTGAGCTATATCCAGTACAACAAGGATTGAAACCCCGTTCAATTTGAATAGCACTGGCACACCAGAACTGCTCTTGAGCTATATCCAGTACAACAAGGATTGAAACAAAAACCGGATACTCCTTTAGCCTTGGTCACATCCCCGCTCTTGAGCTATATCCAGTACAACAAGGATTGAAACTAACTACCAGGAGCACCCCAGTTTACATGTATAGCTCTTGAGCTATATCCAGTACAACAAGGATTGAAACAAAAATTGGATAATCCTAAGTTAAATTATTTTAAAGCTCTTGAGCTATATCCAGTACAACAAGGATTGAAACAGGGGGCTTGATGCTAACTCTGCTGTCCAAACTCTTGCTCTTGAGCTATATCCAGTACAACAAGGATTGAAACAGAGTATTGGCCAGCCCTAAGACCGATGACGAGAAGCTCTTGAGCTATATCCAGTACAACAAGGATTGAAACCTCAATAAAAAGCTTTTTCCCAGACGATGGCGCTCTTGAGCTATATCCAGTACAACAAGGATTGAAACTTGGGAAATATAAAGGCTTTCAGGTTAAGGTTTCTGCTCTTGAGCTATATCCAGTACAACAAGGATTGAAACCATAGTTTCCTTCATACTGATGAGCCAATGCGGGCTCTTGAGCTATATCCAGTACAACAAGGATTGAAACTGCGATTGTTCAGTAGTTAGAAGGAAATTAATGGCTCTTGAGCTATATCCAGTACAACAAGGATTGAAACTAAACAATTGACGGGTCTGTTACTGTACCAGTCATAGCTCTTGAGCTATATCCAGTACAACAAGGATTGAAACGATATAGACATAGTGGGGGGTATATGATAAAAGCAAGCTCTTGAGCTATATCCAGTACAACAAGGATTGAAACGAAGATACTCATACCGGTACTCCTGACACAATTAAGCTCTTGAGCTATATCCAGTACAACAAGGATTGAAACTAGAGATGTTGACCGGAAGAGCAGAAAGTATACGGCTCTTGAGCTATATCCAGTACAACAAGGATTGAAACTTGATATCGTACCCACTCCACTGGAGTGCGAACCGGCTCTTGAGCTATATCCAGTACAACAAGGATTGAAACTTATCAATCATACTCATTACCACGTCAGAACAATTGGAGCTCTTGAGCTATATCCAGTACAACAAGGATTGAAACCTTAATTCCCCACCACCACCATTCACCGTATTCACGCTCTTGAGCTATATCCAGTACAACAAGGATTGAAACGCACCACCATTCGGAGTAGCTGTTGCAGAAGCTAAGCTCTTGAGCTATATCCAGTACAACAAGGATTGAAACCTCCTAATGTTATTGAGATTTAATTTCTACCCAAACCGTTCTTGAGCTATATCCAGTACAAGGTAAGAATATTCATTTCAAATTCGGTTATTATTGAATATAATCGGTAGAGCTGCCCTTAAATAGAGCATCATTGACCATAAAGTTAACACCGCCGCTATATACAATAAGATAATACCGATGGGGTAAATAGGCAGTCCCATAAATGGTTCTCGGTAAAGCAACATTAACAAAGCCGCCATTTGTGCAGTTGTTTTAATCTTCCCAATTTTGGATACCGCCACTTGAGCACGTTGACCAATTTCCGCCATCCATTCACGTAAAGCGGAAATAGTAATTTCACGCCCAATAATAACCGCTGCCGGAATAGCCATCCAGGGAGTGGGATGAGCTTGCACTAACAAAACTAAAGCAACGGCTACCATTAACTTGTCAGCCACCGGATCTAAGAAAGCACCAAATGCTGAGGTTTGATTCCAGCGCCTAGCTAAATAACCATCAAACCAGTCAGTCAGTGCCGCTAGCGCAAATATTAAAGTCATTAACTCGTTGGCTCCCTTCCAAGGTAGATAAAAGAGAGCTACAAATACCGGAATAAGAATTATTCTTAATAAAGTCAAAAAAATGGGTATGTTCACGTGGATTTAAACAACTGGTAAATTTTCTGTGCTAACGATTGATCAATGCCGGGTACAGCCATTAAATCCTCTACAGTAGCCTGAGAAATACCGGCTAAGCCTCCAAAATAGTTGAGTAACCGTTGCCGACGTTTCGGACCAATTCCGGCAATCGTTTCTAAGACCGAAGTCCGTCGAATTTTGGCACGTCGTTGGCGGTGTGCGGTAATGGCGAAACGATGTGCTTCATCACGAATAAATTGAATCAAGTGTAAAGCCGGTGAATCTTTCGGTAATCTCAGGGGTGTTTTTTCTTGAGGTAAAATTAAGCGTTCCAGACCTGGAGTACGTTGAATCCCTTTAGCAATCCCAATAATTAATATATCGTTTAATTGTAATTCAGCGAGCACCTGTTGTGCGATCTTGACTTGACCGGTTCCGCCATCTATAAAAATAATATCTGGCAGCAGTGTCGGTTGCAGCAGTAATGCCCTATAACGTCGTGTTAACACTTGTTGCATCGCTGCATAATCATCGCCAGGAGTGACATTATTAATATTAAAACGGCGATACGCCTTATAACAAGGTCCATGAGCATCAAAAACCACACAAGCCGCTACAGTCGCTTCACCCTGACTATGACTGACATCAAAACATTCGAGACGTTGAGGTAAGATTTCCCAATGCAGAATTTTGCTGAGGGCTGCTAACCGTTCTCGATATTGCTGAGGTTGATGTTGGCGCAAATAGGTTCGGGCATTTTCTAAGGTCATGGCAAGCCACCGTGCCCGCATTCCTCGTACTCGTGAATGGATATCAATTGGTTTGCCGTGTTGTTCACCAATCACTTGGGCTAATAAATTCATATTAGTAATAGGATTATTTAGAACAATTTCATCGGGTATCTCTTGAACCTGCAGATAATATTGCGGTAAAAAAGCCGTCAGTATCTGAGCCACCGAGGTGATCTCGATATCGCCACTGGGAATATGAGGAAAAAAGGCTTGGTTTCCTACGGATTGCCCATGACGGATTGTTAATATCTGAATGCAAGCCAACTTATTTTCTATAACGCCCGCCACAATATCAATATGACCTTCATCAGTAATAATACATTGTTGTTGTTGAATTTGGCGTAACTGCTGAATTTGGTCACGATATTTAGCAGCTTGTTCAAATTCTAACGAATGGGCCGCTAGTTGCATTTTTTCGACTAAATCGGTGACAATCGTTTGACTTTTGCCCTTTAAAAAGCGTATCACATTTTGGACTGCTTCCCCATAAATAGCTGGCTCAATTAAACCGACACAAGGTGCACTACAACGTTTAATTTGATACTGTAAGCAAGGGCGAGAGCGGTTTTGATAATAATTATCTCGACAAGATCGCAGCAAAAAAAGTTTTTGTAATAAGTTGAGGGTTTCATGAACGGCATGGCGATGCGGATAAGGTCCAAAATAATGCCCTTTAGCACGTTGTGTCCCTCGATGCCAACTTAAGCGTGGAAACGGATGTTTTGATAGATAAATAAAGGGATAACTTTTATCATCTCGTAACAAAATGTTGTAATGAGGTTGATGCGCTTTAATCAGCGTGTTTTCGAGAATTAAAGCTTCCTTTTCGGTCGAAGTCACTGTGACTTCAATCTGATCGATCTGAGCGACTAAAGCTTGAGTTTTAGCTGAAGATAATGAGAGCCTAAAATAACTGGCGAGCCGTTTTTTAAGATCTTTGGCTTTACCGACATAGAGTAGGGTGCCTATCTGGTCTAACATACAGTAAACACCTGGTTTATGAGGTAAATGCGCTAAAAAGCTTTGATGATCAAATGAAGCAAGAGAAGCAGTCATTTTAATTTATTAATCAAAATTAGTTACGAGTAAAATCTAATGCGATTGCTAAAATTTATTAAAATCGGTACGTTACGGCTACCACCTAACGCACCCTACCTAAAACTATCCGAAGTATTGACGCTCAATATTGAGAATTAATTAATAGTATAAAAATAGCCAATTTTTTATTTATTTGCCAAAAGTAAGTTATAATAATTATAGATTTTTATTCAGTAGATAAATACCTACCCCAATCCCCATTAATAAGTAAAAATATTGAGCATACCAGAATGCGAATAGGATATCGATTTGCCCTCATTGCCATTATTCTATTGTTCGTTATAGTCAGTTACTACAGTAAACAACAAGAAGTCATTCATATTGCTTTTGTTGGCCCGCTCTCTGGTAAAGACACAGCGGCCGGAAAGGCGATGACCCAAGCTATCCAGTTATATCTAGATACGGTTAACCAAACCGGTGGTATTCAGGGTAAAAAAATTGTTCTCGATCGGTTTGATGATAGAAACGATGTGAATCAAGCTCAAGCCAAAGCAATGGAAATTGCCAAGCAAAATCGGGCGGTTGCGGTTATTGGCCACTGGTATAGTTCTAGTTCAATTAGTGCCGGTGAAATTTATAAAAAACAGGGCATACCGGCCATCGCGCCTGGCTCAACCAATATTAAAGTCACTGAAAATAATGAATGGTATTTTAGAAACATTTTCAGTTCCAAATCGTCGGGTCGCTTTCTCGCTAATTATGTCAAACAAGTTTTTCAACAAACGACGGTCAGTATCATTCATGAAGATGATGCCTATGGCGCCTATTTAGCAGAGGTGTTTGGTCAAGAAACGAATAAATTAGGCATGACGGTAAAATATCAGTGGCATTTTAAAATTGATGATCCCCAATTGGAAACTAGCCTAGAACAGATTGTCAAACAATTAGCCACTAAAAATGATGCCGGCGTTATTTTACTCGCAGTCAAAGCTTTGGAAGGGGTTAAGTTAGTTAAATTAATCAAGGATGCGGGAATTAAAAACACCATGATTAGTGAATCGAGTTTGTCAGAACAAACGTTTTTACAGGGTTTTGATAATTTTCCCAAAGAACGTTCTAGTCCGGGCTACTACACCAACGATATCTATGTGGCAACCCCGCTGATTTTTGATACCGCCAATGATAAAGCGCAACAATTTAGAGAAGTTTACCAAGCCCGTTATCGAGAAGAACCGGATTGGTCAGCTGCTTATGCTTATGATACCGCGATGCTACTGGTGGAAGCGATTACCCATACCCAGATTCAAGGGCAACCGCAAACTTTAACAGCGGATCGACAACAAATCCGGGATTATTTAGCCAGTCTGACTACCATTCATAAAGCCATAGAAGGCGTGACCGGATTTAACTACTTCGATGAAGATAGAAATTCGCAAAAACCGGTGGTGATTGGCGTCTATAAAAACAAAAATCTCATTTCGGCTTTTACGCAGTTACAAATGATACCGAATCTGAATGCCATTGCTGATTTAGAAGAAGCACTCCACCAAGAACGAATTTTATTGGTAGACAACAAATATATGTACAAAACCAATGTCGTTTACACCGGGATAGAAATCAATGAAATCAGCGACCTGGATATCAAAAATTTGACTTGTCAGTTAGATTTTTATTTGTGGTTTCGCTTTAGAGAAGAAATTGACCCCAAAAATATTAAATTTCTCAACGAAGTGGAGCCTATTGTTTTAACCGAACCTCAAGTAACCGAGAAATGGGGGGCAATGACTTATCATATGTACCACGTTAAAGGTCGCTTTCGTATCGATTTTTTACCCCAGCATTATGCTTTTAAACAACATAACTTAGGTGTTAGTTTTCGGCATCGCGAATTAAATAGCAATAACTTAATTTATGTGACCGACGTTTTGGGTATGGGTTTAACTGATCAAGCTGCTTGGTTGAAACGACTTGAAAGCTATCAAGTACTTAACCCCGCATTAGGTTGGAGTATGCAAAATATTCGCTTTTTCCAAGATTTTATTTATAAAAGTGCGCTGGGGAGTTTAAAATATCTTAATCAACAAGATGGAATGATGAAATATTCTCGTTTCAATGCTGCTTTACTCATCAAAGCGGATGAATTTGCTTTACGAGGGATGATTCCTACCGAATGGGCCAGTCCACTCATTATATTTAGTATTTTAATGCTCTTGTTTTTAATTTTGTTGGAAACCAAAAAAACCTTGATTTATTTACCGAGGTTTATTTTAGGTAATACTAAACGAGTTCGCTTACTTCCTTCCCTTTATAAAATCTGGCGTGATAATTCGAGTCATTTTTCGATTAGCTATGTGATTTGGTTACTGCAAGCCAGTTGCGCCGCTATTTTACTCTTATCCAGCGAAGTTCTTTTAGTTGAACGAGTTGCCAAAGGAACTTTGTATAAACCCGATTTGGTTATTACTTTTTTTGATATCTTATGGTGGTTGGTACCCACGCTGTTTATTAGCATGGCGATTAAACGTTTCATCTGGTATCCCTTAGAAAAACGCTCCAGACGAGCTATTCCGAATGTCATTCGTATTTTTGTCACTTTCGTCATCTATTTACTGGCTTTTTTTGGTATTATCGCCTTTGTGTATGAACAAACTTTAACCAGTTTATTGGCAACTTCTGGAATGGTGGCCATGATTATCGGTTTAGCGATTCAAGTCAATCTTTCTAATATCTTTTCAGGAGTTGCTATTAATTTAGAGCGACCTTTTCGAGTGGGTGATTGGGTTAAAATTGGCGATTTTGATGAAGGGATTGTGGTTGATGTGAATTGGCGAACGACTCGAGTTAAGGTGAGAAATGGTTATATTTTAAGTATTCCCAATAGCACAGCGGCTGAATCTGACATTCATAATTATAATTATACTGACGGTCATTATTGGCTATGGCCAACGGTTTATGTGGATCCCCATCATTCGCCGGCATTCGTTGAAAAAATTCTCCTCGAAGCGATTCAATCAGTCGAAACTGGGGTAATGAAAAAACCGAAACCTTACATCTTATTTGCTGGGGTTAATGAATGGGCAGCCAGTTATTGGATTGTTTTCTGCTTGGAAAATTATCAGAATAAATATGATATTCTCAATGAGGTTTGGCGAAAAGTGTGGCAGCAGATGCAACAAGCCGGAATTATGTTTGCTATCCATCGGCAAGAAATTTATATGTTCCAAGGGGTTAAAGAGAGAAGGCCAACCACTATTCCCAATGAATGGCCGATTCTAAAAACACCCAATCCAGATAAATAAATTAGAGTTAGAGTATGAAAGATTTCGATTTGCTTAAATGGCGTTGTCGCCGCGGCATGAAAGAATTAGAAGTTATCTTGATTCGTTATCTGGAACAACACTATACCCAGGCTTCTGCAATGGAACAACAAGCTTTTGCTCGGTTACTAGAATTAGCTGACATAGAACTTTATGCTTATTTAGTCGGTCAACAATCCCCAGCGGCAGAAGAAGTATTGGCTTTAGTGAAAAAAATAAGACAACTCCAACCAGCAGGATGATTTGTTAGTGAGGTGCAAGGTCGGAGTTAACCTAAAGCGGTTGGCGCACCCGACCTAGCTCGATTTTTTTAATGTCCACGCCGTCCTTTAATTAAAGTACCCACCCCTTTATCGGTGAGAATTTCCAATAGCACAGCATGTTCAACACGTCCATCAATGATGTGTGCGGTTTTCACCCCGCCTTGTACCGCTTCTAAGGCACAATGAACTTTAGGCAACATCCCGCCATGAATGATACCGTCGTCAATGAGATCTTGTACCCAAGTGGGATCAAGTCCCGTCAATAAATGACCTTCTTTACTGAGTACGCCAGCGGTATTGGTTAATAGCAATAACTTTTCTGCCTGTAAAACTTGTGCCAGTTTTCCCGCCACTAAGTCGGCGTTGATATTGTAAGATTGACCGTCATCACCTACCCCAATGGGCGCAATCACCGGGATGAAATTACCTTGAATCAGTAAATCAATAACCGCCGTATCGAAACTAGCAACTTCCCCAACATGACCAATATCAATAATTTCTGGCACAGTCATTTCAGGATTGTCACGGGTAAAAGTCAACTTACGGGCATGAATTAATTCAGCATCTTTACCGGTTAAACCCACCGCTGCTCCGCCCTGTCGGTTGATCAGCGTGACAATATCTTTATTGACTAAGCCACCCAAAACCATTTGCACGACATCCATCGTTTCACGGTCGGTAATGCGCATCCCTTGGAAAAATTCACTGGCTTTACCCAATCGATTGAGTAACTGACTAATTTGTGGTCCGCCCCCATGAACGACCACGGGATTAATGCCCACTCGTTTCATTAACACGATATCTCGAGCAAAGCTATTTTTCAGGGTTTCATCTACCATCGCGTGACCACCGTATTTGATGACCACGGTTTTACCAGAAAAACGGTTAATGTAGGGTAAGGCTTCGATTAAAACGTGAGCAATGTTGTTGGCAGAAGAAGTTGTTAAAGTCATAATTATTTAAATAGTTAGGTAATATCAAATATTGAATTATATATTTTGGTTTTAATCTAAAAATTATCCTAAAAAGTTCAAGTAAATAAGTACTTATCTTGTTGGGGTACTTAGTTTTACCCATCAGTCGCTTTAATTTTTTAAATCCTACCTCTTATTTCAAGTTATAACAAAGAAATTAATTCATCTTTTGTTATTTCACAATCGCGTAAAATTTTACCAAGTAATCCAGGACCAATATCTTCACCAAAATGAACTGGAACTACCGTACTACGCCCATCTTGATGCTTTAAAATGTGATGACTGCCACGAATTCTAATGACGGTAAATCCGGCCTTGTTGAGTGCCACTATCACTCTTTTTCCAGTCAGGTTGGGCAATTTAGTCATGTTTCTACGGAAATCTTTTGAATACCTATAAATTCATTTGATTCTATATCCTCTTCTGCAACTTCTAGACAAAGTAAAATGGCTTCTTCAATACGCTGCATCAGTTCATCTAAAGACCGAGATTGAGTATGACAACCATGCAATGCCGGGACAGAAGCTATCCAATAACCTTCGATATCTCGTTCTATCACCACGTTAAATTCTCTCTGCATAAAAATTTCACTCTTAGAAGTAGGGCAACCGTTGGCGCAATAGCCATCCCTAATTCTATTATTAATTGTTTTTAATTAGAAATAAATTAATGCTAAAAAATTCTAGCCGGTTGCTGCTGTGATCTAGCAGTTATTTACTTATTATGCTAGTATGATTAAATGTTATCACCATTAAATAAACTACTATTATTGGTTCTACAGCCGGGCGGTTATTCGCAGCTTACTAAACTGTTCCGCTCTAGATACGGTGGATAAGAATGAAGCATGTTCTCATTGTCGACGATTCCCTTACTATGCGACGAATGGTAAAAATTTCATTGCGTACTGTCAAAGAACTGGCTTTTGAAGAAGCCAATAATGGTCTTGAAGCCTTAGAGCGTTTAGCACTCACCTCCGTTGATCTGATGATTCTCGATTTAAATATGCCCGATATGCACGGCATAGAAGTATTACGCTTCGTTCGAGGACATCAAACTTTCAATTATATTCCCGTTATTGTGTTAACCACACGGGGCGACGAATCCAGCCGCCATGATACGCTTAAAGCCGGCGCCTCTCGCTATCTAACCAAGCCATTTGAACCGAAATTGTTAGCTCAACAAGTTCAAGAGTTATTATACTCATAGAAAAATAAATAGAAAATTATTCCATTTTCCTACTCAAACTTCCCTAATAATTTAAGCCAGTTAACGTTTAATCTGCGTCTTTTTTAGTTAGAGAGTAGAACCAAGGCTGCACGTATGTCTAGCGAAGATTTCTGTCAAGAGCCATTCATTAACGAATTTATTGATGATCTTTATGCTGAATGTGATGAGCGTCTGAGTTTAGTGCGTCGTGACTTACTGGCATTGGAATCTTTTATTCAGCAGCCCACGCTAGACCACACCTTGCTTGATGCGCTGTTGCGTAATCTTCACACTATCAAAGGACTGTGTGGAACCATTAATCTCAAAGTCGCTGAACAACTCGCCCACCAACTCGAAAATTACTTGCGAACCCTGCGGCAAGGGCAAATTAAATTGTCTCATGAAGGTCTGGAAACCCTGTTCGCCGGTGCTCAATTGTTAGAACAAAGCATTATTGCACACCGCGCTGACAGTTCCCTGCCGGACATAACCGCTGTATCGACCGCACTGGTTTCGGTGGTGGGTGGTACCGTAAGCACAACGCCTACTTCAACTTCGGCATTATCTTCACCCCATGAACCCGAGCAACCTCGAATCTGGCGATTTGAATTCATTCCTACCCCGACTTTGGCTGAACGCGGTATCAACGTCAATCAGATTCGTAGCCGCTTAGAAGGCATCGGTAAAATTACGCAAGCGACACCTCGACCGACTACGCAAGGTGGTGGACTGGCTTTTGAGTTTTTGGTGGCAACTTCAGCAGCAGAAGCGTGTTTTGCACCGTGGCAAGCGGATGGCTTAACCTATACGTTACCCAAGCCACCACCTTCACTACCTGAAACATCACCTTCGCCACCGGCAACGCCACCTTCACTCCAACCCGCTGAACCACCCTTGGCTAATCACGGCGAATCACCCCCACTGCCAGTCGCTACTCGATTGCCAGCCTTGACACCGTCTAATATGGTGCGCGTGGACATGGCACGAATCGATGAATTGATGCGGCTCATTGGCGAATTAGTGACCACCCGTGCCCGTCAAGACAATCATCTCAAACAACTCCGCGCCAGTTTACCGCTAGCACAATGGCGTATTTTACAAGAAACCAATCTCGCTTTGGAACGTCACCTGCGTACGCTACGCGAAGCCGTCATGCGGGTGCGCCTCGTTCCCATTGGCAGTGCTTTTGAACGAATGCAGTTTGTGATCCGCGATTTAATGCACCAAACCCACAAAGCGGTCAAATTGGAACTGACGGGTAAAGAAACCGAAATTGACAAAATGATGGTCGACAAAATGATTGATCCACTTTTACATTTGGTACGCAACGCCGTGAGTCACGGGATTGAATCCCCAACGAAGCGACTCGCTCAAGGCAAACCATCTGAAGGCATGATTGCGTTACGCGCTTACAACACCGGTGACATGATGACCATCGAAATCGAAGATGATGGCCAAGGAATTGATCTCAACAAAGTGGCTCAACACGCTCGTACTCAAGGTTTACTCGCTGCCGATACCGTCCTCGATCCCGCCAACTTACTGGAACTGTTGTGTCAACCCGGTTTTACCACTAAAACCCAAGCGGATCTAGCTAGCGGACGCGGGGTAGGAATGGATGTGGTCAGAAATGCGGTGACTGAATTGGGTGGTGCTATTTCCTTAGAGACTCAAGTTGGAAAAGGTACCCGCTTTACCATTCAATTGCCACTGACTTTATCTATTGCTGATGCAATGATTATCTCCGTGAGTGGGCAATTGTTCGCGGTACCCCAAGTGGCGGTACACGAAGTGGCTCGACTCAATCCAGTGGCTATAACCGTTTTAGAAAATAATGAACTCCTGCTTCATCCCCGGGGAATACTTCCCATCCTACACCTTAACCGACTATTTCACTTGACCGAGCCAAAAATTGATCAAACTTCTTATGTTCTCATTGTCGGTGGCGCCTCCGCAGCAACCGCCATCGCCATGATCGTTGATCGAATTCTGAGTCAACAGGAAATTGTAGTACGTACCCTGACCGACCCACTCGCTCAAGTACCTGGTATTGTGGGTGCGAGCGAATTGGGTGATGGCAAAATCGTGTTAATTTTAGATGTGGCAACACTGACGCGTATGGCTTATCAAACCAGGCTTAATTGATAACTGGAGGACAATGACGATGACAGACAATGGCAAAATCGCCGAACCTTTTATTCTGTTTGCTATTGGCAAGGCAACCTACGGCGTACACAGTCGTTTGGTCCAGCAAATGGAAATGATCGAAGAAATCACGCCGCTACCCAATGCGCCGCCTTTTGTAGAAGGAATCGTCCTCTCGCGTGGTCAAGTGATTCCGGCTATCAACTTGCGAGCGCGCTTTGGCTTTGAAAAAATTTCTCATGATACACGCACGCGGTTAATCGTCGTGAATATCAAGGAAAGAACGATTGGCTTTGTCGTTGATACCGCCCGTGAATTTGTATCAATTCCCACCGAGGCTATTCAACCACCCCCCGAAAAAATGTCCGGTTTAAGTGGCAAATACATTGAAGGGATTGCCAAACTCAAAGAGCGACTCATTTTAATTCTTAATATCGAAGAAATTTTGGAGACCACCGATATGGTCAATGTTTCACCCCAATCTTCTCATCAAGCGAATAGCGATTAAGGTAAAGAGGAATACATATGGCAATGCAATCTTATGAAGAAACTCAAGTCAGCGAAGAAGAAATGGGCAACACCCGGCGGGGAAACCTCAAGCGGGTCCGCAGTGAACTGGAACAAACACGCCGGGGCATCAGTGAAGTCTCGCGGATGATGGACCGCATGGACAGTAGTGCGGACCGGCAAAAGGAAATGCTGGGGGAAACCATCAAGGAAATCAATGAACTCAGCGCTTCATTGAAAGAGACCACTTTGCAAGTCGAATCCGTAGCCGCTTCCACCGAAGAATTGGTTTCCACTGCCAATGAAATGACCGCTTCCATTGAAGAAGTCACCCGCAATGCGACGGATCTCTCCACGTCGATTAACGAAACTGCGGCTTCGATTCAAGAAACCACTAGCTCTATTCAAAGCGTCGCTAAATCTTCTCAAGATATGGCGGCTACGGCTACCCAAACCAGTGCTTCCATCAACAAAATGGCGGATGGACTCAAGTTGGTGAATCGAGATACGGAAACCTTGGTTAGTTCAATTGATGAAACGGCTGCTGGTATAGAAGAAATCGCCCGCTCGGTTCAAAGCGTGGAAGCGAGTGCCAGTGATCTGAGTTCAGCGGCTGAACAAAGCACTACCTCGATTAATCAAATGGCTTCTTCGATTGAACAAGTCGGGGGAGTGACTGAAAAACTCGCTACCTTGATTGAACAAAATGCCACTGGCATGGAAGAAGTCACACACTCGGTCCAAAGTGTTGCCAAAAATACGAATGAAATCATGGAGCTGACGGCGAATACCGCCACCAGTGTGGCACAATTGGATCGTTCCATGCGTAGCGTGGCTGAGGTGGCAAAACAAACCGATGACACCGCACAACGGGCCACTCGTGATGCTCAGGAAGGGGGCAATGCGGTAGAAAAAGCCATTCAAGGGTTAACCCGGGTACGAGAATCGATGACCGAATCTGCTACCGTTATTAAAGCGATGGGTAAACGGGCAGATGAAATTACCGGGATTGTTGACACGATCAATTTGATTGCGGAACGAACCAATTTACTGTCATTAAATGCCTCGATTGAAGCCGCTCGAGCCGGAGAAGCCGGACGTGGCTTTGCGGTGGTTGCTGAGGAAATCCGCAATCTGGCGGATCGTTCGGCACAAGCGACTTCAGAAATTGCTGGGATTATCAAGGCATTGCAAGAGGTAGTCGCGGAAGCCGTGGCTAAATCCAATGAGGGTCAACGGATTGCGGAAGACACCGGTCGCTTGGCGGAAGATGGGTTAACCGGACTGAAAAAAATCCTCCAAGGAATCAGCGCCACCGTTGATTATGTCGGTAAAATTAAATTGGCTAGCAATGAACAGATTACCATGGGACAGTTGGTCGTTAAAGCCGTGGATAATACGGTTGGACAAGCTAAACAAGTGGCTACGGCTACCAACCAACAAGCCGACGCCGTAGAAACCATGCTCCAAACCACCCGGGAAATGCGAAAAATTGCGCTACAAACCACCCAAGCCATGAATGAACAAGCGAAAGCAGCCCGTGATATTATTCGAGCGTCTCAAAATACCACTTCGCTGGCGGTTCAAGTGAGTAAAGCCACCAGTGAGCAAGCCAAAGCGGCTGAACAAATTACGCAAGCCGTTGAAATAATGCGCAAAGGCGCTGCTTCCACTTCACGGCTACTCAACGAGCAAACGACCTTTAGTACCCAAGTGACCGAACAAACTCATAACCTGACTCGCCTCATTGAAGGCTTGGTGAGAGCCATGAGTGAACAATCCAGCGCATCAGATCAAATTACCAAAGCGGTAGAAGCCATGCGGCAACAGTCTAATCAAGTCGCCAAAGCGATGAAAGAGCAAACCCGCGGGGTTGAAGACATGACCAGTGCCACCCAAAATGTTTCGAGACAAATGGGCATGATAAATCGTGCTAACCGCGAACATTCGGCGATTGGTGAACGGCTGGTCAAATCGATGACCAATATTCGGGAAATGACCAATAAATATACGGAAGAAGTCAAAGAATCACGACGGGTTACTTCGGTGTTAGGTGAACGGGCTGATAGCATTACGAGTACGGTGAATGAGCTTTAACCATCATCATCTGAATCAGAATTAACCGAATTTTAGACCGGCTGCCACATTAAGTTAAGACGGGTTACTTCCCCCTTTGTCAAAGGGGGAATTCTTAACTTTAATGGCATTGGGGGTTAGTGGTGGGAAGGAATTACCGCCCTACTCAATGGATCTCTTCTTGGAGGCAACTTAGTATTACGTTCCTCGTTCAAACAGTGTTAATGAATAATTGCATAAAATTTTTATGATCCAACCTAAACAATCGATTGGTATTTTCACTACTGATCTCGAATTAAAAGTCCGTTCGTGGGATAGATGGTTAACGGGCGTGACCGGTCTGTCAGCCAATATCGTCCGTGGCACCAATTTGATGGAACTCTTTCCAGAACTGGAAACCAGCGACGTGCGCTCCTACTTTGAGCGCGTGCTGAGAGAAGGTATGGTGGAATGGCTCTCAGTAATTGAACATCCTTATTTAATTCCTTGTCCACCGCAAGCGTTTTCGAGACGATTTCAACAAATGCAGCAAAACGTGACGATTGCGCCTTTACGTGATAAAGATCACATTATTGGTATCATTGTGACCATTGAAGATAGGACTCCGCAACTCGATCGGGAGCAAGATTTGAGTGAATTGACCGTCCAGTTAGACATCACCGAAACCAGCGAAACGTTTCAGCAAACGGAACAATTCTTAGCCGATTTAGGCAACGCCAACTGGCAAAATCGTCAATCAGCAGTAGAAAGTTTAGTTCGCCAAGGTGGGCCAACCGCTGTCGTTGCTTTAGTCTGCAAAGTTCGCGATGAACATCAAGATCTCAGTGTTCTCAATAGTGCACTCAAAGCGCTCACTCGAATTAAAGGTGATATCATCACGCCGCTGACCGAACTATTGCGGATTCCCGATGTCGATTTGCGCGGGTATGCGGTGTTAGCTTTGGGAGATCAAACCGATCGCCGCGCTATTCCCGCACTGGTACAAGCGCTGAATGATGATGATGTTAACGTCCGTTATAACGCGATTGAAGCTTTAGGTAAATTACAAGCTCAAGAAGCGACCCTGGCTTTAGTTGACATTGTTAAGTCAGGTGATTTTTTTTTAGCCTTTCCCGCTTTAGATGCGTTGAAGCGAATTGGTGATCCTAGCGTGATTCCCCATGTCGTTTCCTTGTTAACCGGTGATGAACTGTTACGGGATCCAATCATTGAACTGCTCGGTCAACTGGGTGATGAAACGGTAGTCACCCCACTGGCGACCTTATTAAATGAAGCAGATACGCCAACGAATTTAATCGCGCAAGCCATTACCGCTTTATATGATCGTTATCAAGAACTCTATAACGAGGGTGAGAAAATTACCCAACTCACTTGTCAGTCGATTACCGACAGCGGCGTTCACTATTTAATAACGACCCTGAATGAAGCCAAAGAAAATGAATTACGCGCCTTAGCTCTGTTATTGGGTTGGTTAGAAGGCACGGCGGTAGAACAGGCATTAACTCAGTTGTTAGGCAAACCGACGGCGCAAAAAGAAGTAGTCAAAGCCTTAGTTCGTTATGGCTCCCGGGTAGGTCAATTATTACTTGAACAACTGGATGCACCGGAACAAGCCACCCGCCGTGCGGCTATCTTGGCATTGGGCCGCATTGGGGAGCGACGCGCTGTTCCTAAACTGATCGACATCCTGAGTGAGGAAGATGAAGATTTAGTGATCAGTGCCGCCGAAGCCTTGACAACTTTAGCGGATCGCCAAGCGTTTGCAGCGTTGCTTAACTTATTGAGCCATCCCGACCCGCGCGTGCGCCATGCGGTGGTAGCGGCACTCAATGCGCTCAATCACCCTGAAATGTCCGCCTGGACGCTAAAGTTATTAAGCGACCCTAATCCGTATGTCCGCGAATCGGCAATCAAAATCGTGGGTTATGTGGGTTATCGTGACAACTTCGAGGCTTTGTTAACTTGTTGTCAGGATAGTGATGAACGCGTCCGCCAAGCGGCGATTGAAAGCTTACCGTACTTTGAAGATGAGCGGGTTATTGCCGTCTTGACCAATGCTTTAACCACAGCCACGCCCAAAGTGCGAGCCGCTGCTGCCCGTGCTTTTGCCGCCATTGATAATGCCCAAGCGACTGCCGTGCTGATCCCAGTAGCAACGACGGATCCCGATACTTGGGTACGCTATTTTGCGGTGCGGTCGCTGGGAGAACTCAAAGCCGTAGCCGCCTTAGAACCGCTACTGCAATTAGCACAGACCGATTCGGCGCGTCAAGTTCGGATTGCGAGTATTGAAGCCTTGGGCAAAATTGGTCAGGTTCAAGCCATTCCGGTGTTAGCTGCCCTGATTTACTCAAATGGTGCTGATTTAGCCGAGGTTGCTATAGCGGCATTGGGACAAATCAATCATCCAGAAGCATTAGCACCGTTATTAACTGTCTTAGATTCAGAACCGCAACGTCTCCAGTGGCAAGCCATTCGAGCCTTAGGTAATCATTCTGACCCTCAAGCAGCAGAGACTTTGCACCAAGTCGCCATCACGGCTGATGACCCGCAACTCGTTCAGGAAGCGATCCATCAACTGGCGCGGTTGGCAACACCCGCCGCGATAACTGCTTTGGCGACCTTGACGGTTCAACCCCGCTGGCGAGAAACTTGTATCATGAGCTTGTCGCAACTCCGGGAACCTGAGCAGATTGATTCGATTGCCCAAGAATTACATCATCCACAAGTGAGCGCCCGAACCGCTATCGTCGAGGTACTGAGTCGAATGAAACAACTCCGCGCTAACCCACATTTGCTAACCGCTTTGGAAGACGAAGCCGCTGCCGTTCGACTGGCTGCCGTTACCGCCTTGGCTCATTTGGAAATGAATACCGCTTTAGCTCAACTTACTAAAATAGCGAGTGAAGATCCTAATCTCGCGGTTCGCCGCTCGGCACAAAAAATTATCAATCAAGCTATTTTAGGATGATTGCGTTAAAATACTTCTTTTACTGTTAAAAATCTGCTTAAATAAATCCAACATGGCAACTTCATGGGAAAACCGATTTGGTACTAAAAAACTGATCTTATCAGAACCCGAATTCAACATATTACGCGACTTAATTCATGAACGGCTCGGAACATTCTATCAAAATAGTAAACGAGAATTATTAGAAGATAAACTGTCCTCACTGGTGATTGAACGCGGCTTTGACTCGTTCTTAGATTATTACTATTTATTAAAATATGACTCGATTGAAGCCGAAGGCGAGTGGTTACAGGTGATGAACGCCTTGCGAGTACCAGAAACGTTTTTTTGGCGCGAAATCGATCAAATTCAAGCGTTAGTCAAAATATTAGTGCCAAGTTATTTTGCCAGTAAGCCTCAAGAACCTTTACGAATTTGGAGTGCCGCTTGTTCGTCCGGTGAAGAACCGCTAACTATCGCCATGGCGTTAACTGAAGCGGGTTGGTTGCAACGCGTTCCGATTGAAATTATAGCGAGTGATATCAGTGAACCCGCCGTGAATAAAGCCCGCCAAGGCGTGTATCGTCAGTATTCATTGCGCAACTTATCCGAAGAACTCCGTGATAAATATTTTCAACCCGAACAAGATAAATGGCGAATCAAGCCCGAACTCGTCGCTAAAGTAAAATGGCATACCGCTAATCTCATCTCGCAGACAGAAATAGCGCCCCTGGCCTCCGCTTCGGTCATTTTTTGTCGGAATGTGTTTATTTACTTTTCCGAGGAGAGGATTCGCAAAACGGTGCGCATGTTTTTTGAATTCATGCCCAATCGTGCTTACTTGTTTGTGGGCGCATCGGAATCGTTATTAAAAATCACTACCGATTTTGATTTGCAGGAAATCGGTGGCGCATTCGTCTATGTTAAGGGTAGCACTGCGGTTCAAAAAGGCACAACTTATTTTTAATGGTACCATTTCCGCCCTAAAATTTATTCAATTTGAGTTAGTAATTATCAATGAACAAAATAATCCGAGTCCTGGTAGTCGATGATTCTGCCTACATCCGTAAAGTGATTAAAAAAATATTATCCCGCAGTCCCTTTATCGATGTGGTGGGAACTGCGTGTGATGGTGAAGAAGCCTTAAAGTTAGTTCAAGAACTTAATCCTGATGTCATCACCTTGGATCTGGTTATGCCGCTGTTGGATGGTATTGGTTTTTTACGTGCGCAACTGCTGCGACAACCGCTGCGAGTCATCATTGTCAGCATTACGACGGATAGTAGCGAGCAAGTTTTAGAGGCATTAGATTTGGGTGCGATTGACTTTATCCATAAACCCACTTCGTTGGCTACCGAAAAGATATTTGAAATCAGTGATGAATTAATCAGTAAAATTAAAGCCGCTGCGCTGCTACCCTTAACTTCGTTACGCAAAGTCATACCACCGCCTACCATCACCGTACCCCCTTTGACTAAATCAATCCTGAGCAAAAAAATGGTCGATATCGTCGTCCTCGGTATTTCAACGGGCGGACCGCAAGCCTTACGCTTTTTAATTCCGCAATTACCGGCTGATTTTCCAGTGCCCATTGCCATGGTTTTGCACATGCCAGTGGGTTATACCAAAGCTTATGCCGAAAAATTAGATGAAATTTCCGCACTCACCGTCGTTGAAGCCAGTGAAGGCGAGGAGTTACGTCCGGGCGTTGCCCTGTTAGCGCCAGCCGGTCGGCATTTAAAATTGTTACGCTTAGAAAATAACCAAGTCATTGTACATTTGGACACCAATCCGTCTAATACTTTGCATCGACCCTCCGTGGATGTGCTATTTCAATCGGCGGCGGAAATATTTCATAAGCGTATTTTAGGTGTGGTCATGACCGGGATGGGTTCTGATGGCAAACAAGGTGCGGCTTGGATTAAATCTCAAGGCGGTATTATTTTTACCGAGGCAGAAGGAAGTTGCGTGGTGTACGGGATGCCCCTGTCAGTAGTGGAAGCCGGTTTAAGTGATAAAATGATACCGCTGGAGCGAATGAGCCAAGAAATTTTGGAAATGGTGTAAAATGGCGGCAGTCGGATTAGTATTAGATTGATTTTGATAAGGTGAATCAAAGTGACCAAAGATGTAGCTATTATTCAACAACTCGTATTAGATAAATTGCACAGTTTATCTCTGGATAAACAGCTAGAGTTGCTGGACTTTGCTGAGTTTCTAGTACAAAAAAACGCATTTCAACCTCCAAACCGGAGTATTAAAGGATTATGCGCTGATCTCGGTGTTCAAATCACTGAAGCTGATATTGCTGAAGCTCGTCGTGAAATGTGGGGTCATTTTCCTAAAGAAAACGTTTAATGTCATCCTTGGTAACTGATACTCATGCTTTGATCTGGTATATGTTGTCTTTAGAGAAACTTTCTTCAAAGGCACTGGCTGCTTTTGAGCAGGCTACTACCAATGGAAGTTTCATTTACTTATCAGCTATTTCAGTCGTAGAAATTGCTTATTTGGTGGAGAAAGGTCGGTTACCAACGCTTGTATTACAACGACTTATAGAAGCTATCTATGACACCAACATGAACGTTACAGTTGTTCCTCTCGATGTTGAAATTAGTCTTGCTATCAGGCAATTTACTCGCACGTCTGTTCCAGATATGCCCGACAGAATTATTGCTGCTACTGCACTGCATCTCAATTTGCCTCTTATCACTCGTGATGGGAAACTGCTGGCTCTAACGGAAATTAAAACTATTTGGTAATGGTTGGTATAACGATTTTAAATAAAGTAGGGTGCGTTTTACGCACCATCAGCGGTTGAAAAAGTGATACCGCTAGAGCGGATGAGCCAAGAGATTTTGGAAATGGTGTAAAATGGCGGCAGTCGGATTAGGGCGTGTCATCAATTAAAGTAACTCATTAAAAAATGAGTCAACTATCCCAAAATAAATCAATTATCTACTATGTAGGTCGGACAAAGCGTAGCGTGTCCGACCAGCTGTTCAAAGGAATCCGTCGGACACGCTGCGCTTTGTCCGACCTACACGATAGAGGGATTTGAATTGATTTCATTGGAACCATTGACCGGTTGTTCAATGAGCAACCTGAATTGATGACACGCCCTAGATCCCGTTAATATATCCTTTTTAGTGAAGGAAGCAAAAGTTATGTACACCGCTACGGTTACTTCTGAAGGTCAAGTGATGATTCCAGGTGAAATACTTCAGCAATTAAATATTCAACCGGGTAATCAGGTTAATTTTGAGATTCATGAAGGAACACTTACGTTGATACCGGTTATTGAGGATATTCAGGCAGCTTTTGGTCTGCTGAAAGCCAAAAAATCGGTTTCCCTAGAAGAAATGGACAATTTCATAGCACAAGCTGTCATTGTAGGTCGAACACGCTGCACGTAGTCCGATCTACCAAACTTTACTTTAGGGGGGAAATAAAGCACTTGCGTTTGATTCTTAACGGGTATTTTTAAATGATTCGATGTTTTTAAAGTCGCTAAAGACCATTTTTTATAACTTATTGATTATATAAATCATAGTTGCATTTAGATTGATATCTAACGCCTTTTCCTAAGATTCTTTTGGCTCAATTAACTGTAAAGCCTGTGCTAAGAGGGTTGCTTTATCTATTGTTTGACTGAGTTGAATTTCATCATACTGCCCTTCAAACGCTTCTAGAGCGGCTTTTTCTAGGGCAGTTTCATAAGCTTCAGCTATGATCTCGCGTAATTCATTTGAAGTTAAATAGTATCCACCGGCTTTACGGCGTTTATTAATTTGTTGAACTGCTCTTACACTATAACGAATAGAAAATTCCCAGGAGCGCGTGGTACGTTGTTCGGCTTGTTGTTTAATCAGGTGGATAAGTAATATCAAGATATAATTGTGAATTTTATGTATTTTATCCTCTTTACTCATTTCCTCCAGTTCTCCAAGTAACAATAGCGCGTCGGCATAACGCTGTTGTTCAAGACACGCTCTTAATTCTAATAGTTCTTCCATCGTCAGTATCTCTAAACGCTCTTATCTTTGGTTTCCTGGGTAGCCACTAATAATTTTTTTAATGATTTGATAATTTCCTTGCGGATTTCCTTTAAACGGGGTTTTTCTTGTTCTAAAAAGGGTAACGGTCGACAAACTTGCATGGCACGTAATCCCACTCGAGCAGTGAGTACGCTACTCCCTAATCCTTGTGCCATTTGAGTAGATAGGATGGATAACATCGAACTGCCTAAGATTTCAGCGATACTTTCAGCAGCCATTTCACTGACATCGGCATAAATTAAATTTTGGAGGACATCCTTTATCAAACTAATCGAACTCAATAAACTCGGTCGCCCCCCATATAAAGTCGCAATTTCTTGAATCATGCGGAGGTTGCGCCACAGCGTGAGTAAAGTATCTAACCAAGCGACGTGACTTATCATGACCAGTAGCGCAGTTTCCTTAGAGCGTTGGGTAATGAGGTAATGCGCTTGTTGATCAATTTCTTTCATAATCTGCTGAGAAAATAAGGCACAAATTTCACGATCTTGATAAGTATCTTTTACGGTCAGGTAAAATTGCTCCAGACGCAGTTGGGTAGTGGGGCGGTCAAGGTAGAGATGAGCGACACGATTAATATAGTAAATGGCATTACCATAACCCGGATTGTTCATTAATTGCTGACCTTCTTGTTGCAATGCGGAGATCATGCGTAGGGTAACTATATTTTGATAAGAACGCCAAATTAAAACGGTAGTTGCGGCAGTTATTCCCGTAATGACCGCTAAAAATAGAGTACCCAATAAAAAACTGCGGTTATATTGTTCAAGTACCCAATAATAAGTATCGAGCAGTAACATTAACACCAGTAACAACCCCAAAGACGTCGCTAACCACACCCAAGGAGAGTGAATTGAGAAGGAATACAACAGCGGATTGGGATTGGTAGCGGTGGGCGCAGACCCAGTACTGACCGCTATGATAGGCAGTAAAGGTTCTGGTTCTAACTCTAATTCTAAGTCGGCTGGTAGAATCACCGGGGGCTTATAATCTAAGACGACCGTGGCTTCTTCTTCGGCAATACTTTCTACTTCATCGAGTTCAAAATAAATCGGTTTGTTACACATAGTTGCATTCATTAAAATTTGTCTCCAAGCAAAAATTCGAGTGCCCGATCAAGACGAATATGAGGAAGTCCGGTACCATGAACATTAGCCAACCGAGGTGGTTTAAAGTCAACAAAATTAAAGCGCCCTTCGGTCCATTCTGCTGGCATAGGCACTTCGATAGGGACTTCACCTGGAAATAAAGCCACTGGCTTGTCTGAATCAACCGGAACACCTTTAATACAAGAAATCTTTTGACCTTGAAAAGTAGCATAAGCCGCTTGAGTACATTTAACGGCTGATAGTGCCAAGGTTTCAGTCTGTACCCCTTCAAAGTGAACATTATTATGAGAAGTCGCTAACATGTTATGAAGAAAGCGTTCTAAATGAGGTAATTGATTCGGGGTAACATGATCGGCTTTGGTGGCAGCAAATAATAGTTTATCAATTTTTAAGCCAAAAAGTTTATTCAGTAATCCGGATTTACCGTACTGAAAACTGTTGAGTACCATATTAATGGCATCACGCATATCGATAAAAGCGGCATAACCGGCATTAAAGGTTCGTAACACATCGACTAACACAATTTGGCGATCAAAACTCGAAAAGTGTTCATGATAAAATTTTCTCACCACATGTTCTTTATAGGATTCATAACGTCTTTTCATTTCAGCCAACAGGCTATTTTCAGCGTAACCCGTTTGAGGTATTTTAAACCAGGGAGAAAATTCCAACAAAGGGGCTCCCTTTAAATCACCGGGCATGGTAAATCGACCGGGTTGTAACAAACTTAAACCATATTGAGGTGTTTTACATTGATGTAAAAATTCGGTGTAGAGCATACTTGCTTGTCGTAAAATCGCCTCATTCACCGGTTCGGTTGCATCGATCTCATTGAGATAAGAACGCCAGGCTGCTGATAAGGATAACCGGGGCTCAGTTTGGCAAGTGGCCGCTATTTGTTCTGACCATTGTTCATAAGTTAATTCTAGCAAAGGTAAATCTAATAACCATTCACCGGGATAGTCAATGATGTCTATGTATAAGGTATTGATTGGCGAAATATGTTTCAGTAAAAGATTATGAGAAAGATAACGAATGGCTAGTCTAATTTCACTAATACCACTGGTTGGCGCCGGCCAAGTGGGCGGTTCTCCACACAACTGCTCAATCGCCCGATCATAACGAAATGAGGGAATATGCATATCTGGCTGGGGCATAATCTTCGTACCACGTAACCGGCCACTATTCACCATTTGAAAAAAAGGCAAATGAGTTCCTTCTAAACCATGTAAAAGTTGATGTACCAACGAAGTAATAAATACCGTTTTACCACTCCGACTTAAACCGGTAACCGCCAATTTAACTTGTCGATCCAGGCTGCGATTAATTCTTTCTTCTAATTGCTGAGAAGTGGGTGACAAATGCGAGAACCATTTATTTATAATATTAACATGCGATGCCAACGTGTCATATCTCCTAATTGATTAGCGATACCAGCGGCAAATTTATCTTTCATTGTTTGCGGTGGAGTAAGTAAGTGACCATCGTGCCTTTACCCTTGATTTCAATTGGTCCACGTCGTTCAAACACAAATTTATCTTTAAGGCGTTGGTAGGTCGCTTCAGAAACCTGGACATGTCCAGAAAGACCTTGTGATTCCATCCGACTGGCAATGTTGACCGTATCTCCCCATAGATCATAATTAAATTTATTTTTCCCAATGATCCCAGCAACGACGGGACCAGTATGAAATCCAATTCGGATCTGAAAATGGGCATTGGCTTTTTGGTTAATTTTATTAATAGTGGTTAACATTTCCAATGCCATATTGGCAACTGCTTCCACATGATCCGGACGCGGGGTTGGTAAACCACCCACTAACATATAAGCATCGCCAATCGTTTTAATTTTTTCCAATTGGTGTTTTTCAGTTAATTTATCAAAAGCTAAAAAAATTTGGTTCAATTTTTCGACTAATTGACAGGGTTCAATGGTGGTCGACAATTCAGTAAATCCAACCAAATCAGAAAATAATACCGTGACTTCTGGGAAACTATCGGCGATGGTATGTTCCCCTTTTTTTAACCGGTCAGCAATCGCTTTAGGTAGAATGTTAAGCAGTAATTTTTCCGAGGTTTGTTGTTCTATTTCTAATTTCCTTTGTTCTATCTGCAACTTCTTCTGCTCAGTTTGTAATTTGAGCATAAAGGCACGTTCTCGATCTCGAAACCGTTTCCGTTCCAACGAAGCGGAAATTTTGGCATTTAAGATAACTTGGTTAAAGGGTTTTTGTAAATAATCTTCTGCTCCCATTTCAATACAACGTACTACGCTATCGATTTCATCTAGCGCGGAAACCATAATAACTGGAATCGAATTCAATTCCTTATCGGCTTTGATGGCTTCTAAGACTTGATAACCATTCATTTCTGGCATAATTAAATCCAGTAAGATCAAATCAAATTTTTGGTGGCGAATCATTTGTAGCGCTTGCCGTCCATTTTCGGCAACCTCAACGTGAAACCCCTGCCGATCCAAACGTCGTGACAGTAAATCACGGTTACTTTCACCATCATCGACGACCAGTAACGAAGCGCTAGGTGAGGGAAAATCAGAATCATTAGGAGCAAAGGGCTGATGATTTACCCAGGATGAGTCCGACGGTGTTAAAGTTAAATCCAGAGGTGATTCAGTGGCACGCCAAGTACGTACCACCTCATCCATCAGAGTAGTCGTAGCAACGGTCGGTTCTGGTTCCACCTCGTTTTTTTTTTAGGTAACAATTCTGACTTAGAATAATAGGATAGATCGCCAATTAAAGTCAGTAATCGCCGTGCCGAGGTAAGAATCTTTTGTAGATCAGCTTGCGCTTGGTGGTGAGTTTCTTTATCAACATCCTCTAATAACATTTCACCATAGCCAATAATCGCATTAATAGGCGTGCGTAAATTATGACGAATGGTGGAGGTAAAAGCGTCTCGATCAATTTCACCATAGGGGGAATTTTTCTTAGCAAATAACTGAGTTATCAAGGTTAATAATTGCTCCCCAGCCACTAACATCTTATTCAGATCCGGAATAAAATCATGGCAGGTTACTTCTTGATCAGCATATTTTAATAGCCGGTCAATATGAGCAATAATGGTACTTGTGGGCGTGAGCAAATCATGTTTTATCTCCACCAGTTCAAGGTCGTGACGACTATTTTTTTCCACGCCTGCAGATGAACTTAAACCGCCAGTTCCTACAACACCCATAATGAAGAATCTCTATGTGCTTTATTATTACCGAGCTAACAAAGTTTCAATTTTACCCAGTAAGCGTGGTAATTCGATTGGTTTAGTATCATAATCATCACAGCCCGCTGCCAATGCTTGCTCTCGATCCCCAGACATCGCATGCGCTGTTAAAGCAATCACCGGAATATTTTGCGTATCGGCTGCCGCTTTTAGTTCTTTGGTGGCGGTCCAACCGTCTTTAACCGGTAAACTCATATCCATCAAAATGAGATCGGGCTTTTCATTGTGTGCCATATCCACACCCTGGCCACCATCGACGGCAATAACGACATCAAACCCTTTACGTTTCAAACGTCTAGAGAGCATATCCCGATTCATTTCATTATCTTCTACCAGTAAAATTTTGGGCATTCATAGTCTCCTTAAGTGAAAAATCAGTACCTGCACACTGTATAATGAGAGACACCCTCATGCAAGCTAAGCACTGGCTTTTAAAGTTCGCTTTCTTGAGGGGAGTTGCATAAATTAAGCGGTTTATTTTACAGAGAAATATTTCTCCTGTCCCTAATTACAAGAATAATAACATCTAGACGTATTTAGATAAGGTATGCTCTTCTTCTGAATAACGACGATGAGATGAATTAAATTTTCCTACCAGAAATTAACCAGGTTCTTGGAAAGATAACCCGCCAAAAAAGTGCTCTTAGCACCGCCACGGTTAACATAACCACTTCTACTTAGGGTCATTTTAGAAATGGAATGTTTTACTGACTGAGAGGTCAAACTGTTTTTTCCAATGCTACCCATTGAAGAACTTGCTGCTCAGCATTTTACTAAAAATTTTTTTCAAATCAATGCTTCAGTGATATAATAATCTATCAGGTTTATTGATACTCGACTTGAGCCATTTTGATCCCAAGGGCTGGCTTCAGTAATATAATTGCTTGACTTTATTATTTTACTGTGTTGCAACATCAGGTCACTTGGGAAATTTTAAGAAATGGCTTAAATCGACTTGAGATAAATAACCGCAGTCTTTTATAGTATGGCATTCAATTTGGGTAATGCTAAGAATTGCGTGATTCCAGTCGACATCACTACCCGTTTAGCACTACCGGCTTGATCAAATACCGGTTGATGAATAAACGTCACTTTATTTTTAATATCAAACAAAATTAAGGGGTTACAATAATGACCACTCCCTCGCCGAAAAGTAGTAATACTGTATGGCATCATGCTACCGTAACACGGGAACGTCGAGCCAAGCTAAATGGTCATAAAAGTGTTTTGCTTTGGTTTACCGGCTTATCTGGCGCTGGCAAATCAACCTTAGCCCATGCTTTAGAAGAAAGCCTTTACCAAATGGGTTATCATACTTTTGTCTTGGATGGTGATAATGTGCGCCATGGCTTATGTGGAGACTTAGGATTTTCCAATGAAGCTCGCGTGGAAAATATTCGGCGGATCAGTGAAGTAGCTAAGCTATTTGTTGAAGCCGGGGTGATTGTGTTAACGGCTTTTATTTCTCCCTTTCGTGCTGATCGTGCTAAAGCGAGAAATTTAGTTGGAGCCGATTTTTTTGAAATTTACTGTCGATGTCCATTAGACGTTTGTGAGGAGCGTGATGTCAAAGGATTGTATCGTCGAGCCAGAGCCGGTGAAATTAAAGAATTCACTGGCATTTCCTCGCCTTACGAAGAACCTGAACAACCTGAATTGGTAGTAGAAACGAGTGGCCGTAGTATAGAAGACTGTGTTGAGCAAATCCTCAACTATTTGATCCAACTAGGGATTTACGAACCTAACCCAAGATGAATTCAATAGCTTTTTGCCGCACAGAGACATCCGTGGCGGGGAAATAAAAAAACAACTCTAAACGCATGAAATGGATGCTATTGCCCGTGTTAATTTGGTAGTGGACAGGTAAAAATGCGGTGAAAATCGTATCCCACCACCCCGTTTTGCACATATCACCCCTTTGCTCAACAACTGCTGAAATAAATCTTGGGTTTCCAACTGTTGATGACGAAAGGTCACAATACCGGCGTAACGATTGGATTGTTGTGGAGATAAAATTTCTATATTCGGTAATTGAGTTAAGCCAGCTAACAACAAGTGGGTATTAGCTAATACCCGCTTTTCCACGGTAGCCATACCGATTTCTAATAATAAAGACAAACTGGCACTCAGCGCCTGTATCCCTAGCTGATTGGGACTACCACATTCAAATCGCCGCGCATTTTGAGCTACCGTCCAAGTTTTAGTAGCATAATTGTTCGCATTTTCAACCATATGCCAACCATATTGTTTTAATTGTAATTGTTCACGTAACGCCGCTCGACAATAAAATACCGCGACTCCTTCAGGGCCTAACAGCCACTTATGTCCATCTGCCATGACAAAATCAGCCTGAATGGCTTGAACATCGAATGGTAATGCACCTAAGCTTTGAATCGCATCAATACAAAATAGAATCCCATGGTGTCGACAAAATAGACCTATTTTGGCCAAATCCATGCGCAACCCGCTCGCATATTGCACCGAACTCACTGCAATCAAGCGAGTATGTTCATCTACTAAGGCAAAGAGTGCTACTTCCGGATCAGCCACCGAAGCAATCGGCGCTTGACGAACGGTTACACCTTGGTTTTGCAACGATTCCCAAACGATACGGTTCGATGGAAATTCTTGGTCAGTGATAACAATATTATCGCCCAGTTGCCAATTTAAGCCGTAAGCAACCACTGATAAAGCTTCCGAAGTATTTTTTAACAAAGCGATATCACTGGTTGCCGGGGCATTAAGTAAATTCCGGAATTGTTCGCGCAATAGTTGTTCTTGCTGTTCCCATTGCACATAATTTCTGGCACCTTGAGTCATATTCTCCAAAGCAAAACGTTGTACCGCCTCAGCAGTTCGTCGTGGCCACGGTGAAACAGCCGCATGGTTAAGATAAATGATATCCTCACTAAGAGGAAATTCTTGTTCTAAATCGACCGACATAAAATTAAAGAAAAATTGCACTGGAAAATGTTAGTATTAAAAGAATCGTGAGCAACTGGACTCGTTCAATTTCTAAACAGCGGCAACTCTTTAGTGCTACCACCAGCAAAGATGCGAAAGCCAAGTAGGGTGCGTTAGCGAAGCGTAACGCACCGTTCCTTTGAGCCTTTCAATAACCCCTCCAATCGATTACCACTAAAATAGTTGGTGCGTTACTGGTTAGCTAGTTTACTCTCTATTTCACCACCTAGTTACTCATGATTTTGCTGCTGGGTAGGTATGTTTCAGTTACGTCTTCTAAATACTTTCTGAATCGGTAGATGAATATCCATCACTTCATCGTCAACCTGTTCGCTTTGATTAATATCAAAGTTCTTATAGTGCTGTAATTGATGAGAGAAAACCCGTATTTCTTCTAAGGCAGGCATCACTAGCCAACACGATTTAATGCCGAGAGCAAAATAAGCTTTGATTTTTTTAAGAAGTTCATTAATCGATTGTGTAGGTGAAAGCACTTCGATGGCTAAATCTGGCATTTTGGTGACGCGCACTTCATCTTCCCCGGGTTCATCGACCAGCGGTGGTGACTCGAGGTAAACACTGATGTCTGGCACCATTTCATCTTGGTTTTTAAGACCAAATTGGCTTAAATCAATGGAGGTCACATCTAAACTTAACTCGACAAACGTTGAAAATCTCTCATCATTGCCTAATAACACCGTGAGGTTGGTTTGAGTTAAGCTATGTCGTTTTGACGGCATCTTCATCTCCTTAGCAAGGACTTCATCAGAGTCGAAGATTACGCTCATGTCATTTCACCGATTCTTTTTTCTTAACAAATATTAATTTTAATCCCATTTATCAACTGCCACTGTAAATCAGTGGGGTAAATCTACCAAAGCCAAGTAGGGTGCGTTAGCGAAGCGTAACGCACCCTTCCTTTCAGATAATGAGAAGGTTATCCCGTCGGGAACGGATTTTATATCCATTCCCGATAGCCAAATAAAAGATATTCTATTAACTCCGTAAATTCCACAAATTGGAACGCTCGTCATAGACAATATTGGCATTCTCTAATAACCGATGTAATGGTTGTTTAACTTCATGCTGAACCATTTTTTCTACCGAATGACGTAAGTCATACATACTCATCGGCGAGGTAAAATTTTGTGCAAGTTGTTCAACAGCTTCTTTCACGGTCACTCTTTTACCATCTATCCAACGGGCTAAACCAACGATTTGCCCTCGACGTACTTTGAAACGCGAATCAGTTTGGGTTAGGCTCATCAGCATATAATTAGTGAAATCACGCGGCACAATAACACCAATAACTTGTAGAGAAGTCTTAAGTTCGGTAATATGCAAACCTTCCTGACGTTGTTCTAGCAAGTCATTTAATGTATCTAAGAGGTGATGACGTTGTTCACTGGTTACCCCAAAGTCGCGCTCGACCAGACCCCAAATATTGGGCTTGATGCGGGCTATTTTTTGACTCGGAAAAATAGTGAAGTATTCATCAACACCCCGTTGTTTGACGATAAGTCGTTTGATTTCATGAGTTGAAATAGGTGATTTTGATTTAGCAATAATTTCGGTGCAAGCTTGCTGTAAATCAACTCTTGACACTTTATGGTGATTATTTCGAGTCTTTTTTACCCACACCAAACGCCCTACCGACTTTAACAGGCTTGATTCACCCAGGAGGATATTGAGGACATATTTATCTAATTTCTTGGGTAATGAGGGTATTTTAGGTTTAAGTAAAGTGATTAATTCACTGCAAGTCCATTGGCGGGTTGGTGCTCCCTCTAGAATAAGGGTTTCTACTGCAGCTAAAATCGCTTTCTTATCCTTGTTATTCAGTGGAAAATGATCGAGTGTCCCATAGACACCACGCCCGTAAAGATAGGCTAAATTCTTTAGGGTATTATGGACATAAGCTTCAACTTGGCGTCCCAATTGTTCTGAACATTGACGAGCAATTTCAGTATAGTGAAGTGGTTCTTTCGCTTCGACGAGTAAAGTCGTTAAGACATGAGTTAAGCCACGTCCGATACTACATAATATTTTAGGGCCTTTGCTTTTTACGCAAGCAAAATGTAACTTCTCTTGGAGAGATTCTTGTAACAAGTTAGCCAATTCCGCCGCACCATAGCTGGTAGCACGACGTTGAATGAATTGAGTCACTTTTTCTTGAGATAATTTGTTAGCCAGTTGAGATTTTAAATAATTTAAAATTTCGGCTTTGAGTTCAAACCACTGTTCAGCGTTAATTTGCGCAACAATCAATCTCTCTTTTACCGCAAACACTGAGTAATTACCAACCGTAAGCTTTTCTATGATTTGAGCAAGAAAAATAGGCCGTTCCAAAAAGCCATCAAACCATTCATCCTCCAACGCTAATGAATCCAAATAAAGTGGTTCTTGTCGCTTGACTAAACATTTTTGCAGTTTTTCACTCAATTTATTGCCACAATTTTGTTTAATCGTCTCTAGGCAAATCGCTTCAATTTGTCTGACACGCTCTCGCGTCACTTGCAGCGTTTGACCAATATTTTCTAGAGATTCACAAGTACCATTGAACCCCAATCGACGTAGCACTATGAGGCGTTTCCTTTCGGAGAAATTAGCTACAATGCTCATGAATTCATCATAAAGCGTTTTAGTAATCACACCAGTATTGATGCCCTTTCTTACGGGTTGATTAATGGATAATTTATTTTCAATGAGGTTATCTAAAGACATTTTCGGCTCCAACAGAGTTATCGTTTTATTAACCGATATGGTCAAGTCTTCAAGCAACCAATAAGTGATGATAACAGTTTAATGTAGAATTAATGAGGATCTCTAACCCATCCTACTAAACAACACGTTATCACTGTCTATTGGGTTAAAATAAATAGGAAACCACTCGAATCTGCTTTCTCAGTTGAGAGAAGTTAAATTACTACTGACCTTTTTAGTCCAGATTTAACGTAGTTATTTGGGTTAAATAGGTTAAATCCTAACCTTTCTTTTTGTAGAAAAGTATAGGTCAATTGAGTGGTTTATTTGTTTAATTGCTTTGCCTATGGCCCCTGTATTAAAGAGGACTAGTTTTTAATATAGTATTTTACATTGTTAATGTCAACAATTAAATATTTTATATTGAATTGAGCAGTATAGATTTTATTTTCTAGAAAATTCTATTTCATATTTTTGAATGACTTATTATTGACTTCACTATTTTCACAATCCCTCGCCTGGACTTTTCTCCCTTTTTGGTGTGGTTTTGCAATTAAAAATTAATGGATTGCTTATGGTTAAAATAATAAGGTTAATACTCATTATGCTGCGTTACACAATAGTTAATTATTTAAACGGTTTTGTTCATTATAGGGGTTTACAGCGGATTTTTTTATTGTATAATTGCTGCATCGCAACGTAAAAATTATTTATAATAAGATTAATCCCTCTTTAAAAATTGACTATAACTGATTAACTATAACTGAATAGAATTTTAGGGTAATAACGACAATGTCAGCGCCACCCATTGAAAACCAAAAATTGTCATTGCAAATTATCGGTAAAGTCACCGCTGAATTTGCTACCATTTTAACGACCTCAGCTTTAGCTTTTGTAGAAGATTTAGTAAAGCAGTTTACTCCCCACCGTGATGAATTATTGGCGCGTCGCTTAGAACGACAACAACAAATTGATGTTGGCCAATTACCCGATTTCTTCCCAGCAACCGCTCATATCCGCCAAGATAACTGGCAAGTTGGACCAACCCCAGCAGATTTGCAAGACCGGCGGGTGGAAATTACTGGACCAGTCGACCGCAAAATGATTATTAATGCTTTGAATTCTGGCGCGAAAGTTTTTCTGGCTGATTTTGAAGATGCCCAAAGTCCAACTTGGTCAGGATTAATAGAAGGGCAAATTAATCTGCGAGATGCAGTCAATCAGGTGATTGAATATCATAGTCCTGAAGGTAAACGGTATCAATTAAATTCACAGACAGCGACTTTATTAGTTCGTCCGCGAGGATGGCACTTACCGGAAAAGCATATGTTATGGCAAGGTAAGCCCATTCCTGGCGCCTTGATGGATTTCGGTCTATACTTTTTCCATAACGCGCATACGCTGATAACCAAAGGCAGTGGTCCCTATTTTTATCTACCCAAATTAGAAAGTCATTTAGAAGCGCGGTTATGGAATGACATTTTTAATTATGCTCAAGATGCGTTAGAAATTCCACGAGGTACCATTAAGGCAACCGTGTTAATTGAGACTATTTTAGGTGCCTTTGAAATGGAAGAAATGCTTTATGAATTACGTGAGCATTGCGTCGGTCTCAATTGCGGTCGTTGGGACTACATTTTCAGTTTTATCAAGCGGTTCCATAAATATCCTGACTTCGTTTTACCCGGTAGAGAACAAATCACGATGACCAGCCACTTTTTACGTTCTTACTCGCAAAAAGTCATCCAAGTGTGTCATCGTCGTGGTGCCCATGCGATGGGTGGCATGGCTGCGCAAATCCCGATTAAAAATGATCCGCAAGCCAACGAAATGGCTTTAACCAAAGTGCGTGCTGATAAAGAACGAGAAGCTAAAGATGGGCATGATGGCACGTGGGTAGCCCATCCAGGTTTAGTGCCGATTGCGGTGGAAATATTTAATAAATACATGCCGCAGCCCAATCAAAAAGATCGTCAGTTGGAAACCATTGATATCACCGCGAAAGATTTGCTGACTTTACCAACTGGTAATATTACTGAAGCCGGATTGCGCAACAATATTAGTGCCGCGTTGCAATATTTAGAAGCTTGGTTAGGCGGAAATGGTTGTGTGCCAATCAATAACCTAATGGAAGATGCGGCTACCGCCGAAATTGCTCGCGCTCAACTCTGGCAATGGATTCACTACCCCAAAGGGGTATTAAATGATGGTCGAAAAATCACGGTTGACTTAGTTAGACAAACCATACACCAAGAACTGGAATCGATCCGTAATCAAGTTGGAGAACCACGTTATCAAGCGGGTCATTATCCGTTAGCGGCAAAATTACTTGAGCAGATAACGACCCAGGATGAATTTGCAGAATTTCTAACTTTAGTGGCTTACGAGCACTTACCTTAAAAAATAAATTATCACTTCCTTAATCATATGGAGTAACACTGATGAGCACTCATCACGACATAGATCTACTGAGCAGAGTAAAATCGCTTGAACACGATTGGGCGGAAAATCCACGCTGGAATGGCATTAAACGAGGTTATACCCCTGCGGATGTCATTCGGTTACGAGGCAGCATTACCATTGAATATACTTTAGCTAAAATCGGCGCCGAAAAATTGTGGCAACGTCTGACTACCCAAGATTATGTTCATGCTTTGGGAGCAGTGACCGGTAACCAAGCGATGCAAATGGCCAGAGCGAGATTAAAAGCCATTTATTTGAGTGGCTGGCAAGTGGCAGCCGATGCCAATACTGCCGGGCAAATGTATCCAGACCAAAGTTTATATCCGGCTGATAGTGTTCCACAAATGGTACAAAAAATTAACAACACCTTACTGCGTGCGGACCAAATTCATCATGCTGAAGGTGATGTGGAAATTGATTGGTTTCTTCCGATTGTGGCTGATGCCGAAGCCGGTTTTGGGGGGGTCCTTAACGGCTTTGAACTGATGAAAGCCATGATTGAAGCCGGCGCTGCGGGCGTTCACTTTGAAGATCAGTTAGCCGCCGCTAAAAAATGTGGCCATATGGGTGGTAAAGTATTAGTTCCGACTCAAGAAGCGATTCATAAATTAATATCGGCTCGCTTGGCAGCTGACATTATGGGTGTGCCTACCCTCTTGGTAGCACGAACTGATGCGCTGGGTGCATCTTTATTAACTAGTGACATTGATCCACGAGATCAAGAATTCATCACCGGTCAACGCACGGTAGAAGGTTTCTATCAAACTAAAGCGGGTCTTGCTCAAGGGATTGCTCGTGGGTTAGCTTATGCGCCTTATGCCGACCTGATTTGGATGGAAACCAGTAAACCCGATGTAGAACAAGCTCGTCAATTTGCCGAAGCGATTCATAAACAATTCCCCGGCAAGATGTTAGCTTACAACTGTTCACCTTCTTTCAATTGGAAATTCAATTTAGACGATATGACCATTGCCAAATTCCAACGTGAATTGGGCGCAATGGGTTACAAATTCCAATTCATCACGTTAGCTGGATTCCATTCTCTCAATTTCTCGATGTTTGAATTAGCAACTAAATACCGTGAGCAAGGTATGACCGCTTACGTCGAATTACAAGAGAAGGAATTTGCGGCGGAGAAACGCGGTTACACCGCGACCAAACATCAGCGTGAAGTTGGCGCGGGCTTTTTCGACGAAGTGACGCAAGTCATTTATGGTGGTCACTCTTCTGTTACCGCATTACATGGATCTACCGAGGAAGAGCAATTTACTGAAAATTCAGTCGCAGTTGCTTAGAACCTCTTCTAAAATGGATAATTTTGTTTAACTACTTACTACCTAATTTAATAGCTAATTCTACTGACGGGTGTGCGCATCGCTGACACGGCGCGCACCTGATCTGGCTTTGTTAAGTTTAGATACTCTTATCATCCTCTGGAAAGAAAGTATTATCTAGGATCTGTTCAAGAGAAAATGGGCACAGTGAGGAAAATGTTTTCTTATCAATACCGGTTTCATCTTCTGCCATTAATTTGGCTTTTTCATAAGCGATTTCAATTTTAGATTCCAGTTCTGAACGTAAACTCGGGCTATCTTTAAGAAGTTCATGAATATCAATTCGTTGTGTCAGTATAGTATTGTTCCAACTTCGGTCCCTTCTCACCGATTGAAATTGCCATTTTAACAGATGGGCAAGTAATACCGTTAAACGACTTATTAATTCTCTTTTCTCACTTCTACCCATTGATTCTAATTCCTCGGCAATCTGTTCAGCATCTATTTCAGTGAATTGTTTGTTACGAATTAACTGAGCGTTTTTAATAAGCCAAGCATAGAAATCTTTTTCATATTCAGTAATGGTTTCCATAATCTGTTCCTCAAGTTTTGGATCAGCTGGTTCCAAAGGATTACTGACCGGCGCTCAAACGCAGCCTAAATAAAGCATACAAGCTGAGCTTGGTAGCGTTATAATTAATAACCATTTTGGTGGATAATGTCCACCTTATCTGGGTATCACAAATTGGATATAGAAATATCTGCTTGAGTAGCATTTTTGCGTGCGAATAAAGTTTCTTCATTCAATTCCAAGGAATAAGACAAAATGGTTTGGATATCCATTTTGATAGAAGCGTTTAAAATTTCTATCCCGACCAATTTACCCTTAGTAGTGATATCTAAATTAATACCCGCCGACATTTCAATAACGCCCTCTGGAGATTCCTCTCCGAGTTTAATATAGACTGCATCTACTTCATTGTCATAATATATCTTCATTTCGGGATTCCTTTTTTCAAAGGATAATTGGTTATTACAGTTATGGTTTGACCTTCAACCGCAATAATAATTCTTAGTGGATAATAACAATTATCAACTTGTTGTACAATTTCATGTTCTTCTGGTGAAAATTCCCTTTTTTGCATGTCGTGAAAATTTAATTTCCACTCGCTTAATCCTGCCATTTTAGCTGAGGATATTTCCTGTTAATCAGCAGGGGGTTGGCTAGGCTACGCTTGCTTACTTGGTTCAGTTCTCAGGATAAAATATCTGATAAAACCAAGCAAAGTTTTTCCTCAGTTCCACTTCGATTCGTGGTGGTATCGAATGGTAAGCTGGTGGTTGAATTCTAGGATAAGTTTTATGCAGGTATTTAAAGCGATAATAACTATCACTTTCATGCGGCTTCACCTTGAGCCGCTGCGGATCAAAAGGTGCGTCTGGCAAATTAAGCCACTGATAAATCTCACGCATCACCGTCACTGGCTCCTTCATCAAATGCTCAAACACTACATAATACAAGCGAGCTTGTAATCGATTGTCAATATCTTGTAGGTTTTCAATTGCTTTTAAGGGCATACCAATCACACCTTCATGACCAAAAAGCTTATCAGCACGGGTGTAGTGAGACAAAGCAGCAAGATGGTCCGGAAAATCCAGCAACAAAGTTTGTTGATGTTGCGCCTCAACTGAGCCATAAATTTGTCCTAACTCGCGTACACAAACTAACATGCGGCAATTAGGATCAAGATGATAGACCATTTCCAGTTGATTTAACCAACCCCGATTTTTATCCACCACCCATATTGACTCGCTTTCTGCAAACCAGCCATCAATAAAACCAAGAAAGGCGTTGAACAAGCATTGATAACCCCGCTCAAAATCAACGTCGAGTTGTGATAGTAAAAATTCACTATCGCTAAGTTGGTGGCGCAACCCGTTTAAGACCGAGCATAGTGGTGAACTGTGGCCAGTGCTATCAATATCTGGATGGTGTCCTAGTAATTGGCACAATAGGGTAGAACCAGCGCGGGGTAGACCGGTTACATAAATAATGCGTTTATTTAGTTGTATCTTGGACATAAATTTCAATATAACCTAGCTTATATTTATTTTTGGATGAAGAATATTTGTTAGCTTACCTAATTTTTTTGCTTAATTGGCTAACTTGGAGTCAAGAAGCTTAAAATAAAGCTAATAATCATTTAGTCCAAGATACTATTATTTTTGCTTTTATAGAGATCTACATGAGATGATTACTTAATAATCGTAAATTGTTGCACATCGCTATAATTATCCTCAGAATTATCCAGTTTTCCTTGAATACGCCAATATACAGTTTCACCCACTTCTAACTGATTAACAAAATTGGTCCATAAATCAGCATTAGGTGTAAAACTCATCGTAGAATTCCAACTGTTCATGGGGAAAGTTTGTATTTCCGAACCCGGATAGGCATATTGGAAACGGAAACCATCGTAATTCGTCGTATTCCACTGAAATACGGGTACAGTAACAGCACTGAGTATCGCTCCATCTACTGGACTAATGAGATCAATCATCGGCGCAATCCCTTCGGGATAGTGAAAGGTGTTACTCCCAGACATATCAATATCTTCTAAGCGATACTCATAATTTTGACCTAATATTGCTGAACTATCAATAAACGTGTAGGTAGATCCTTCACCTCTAGCCGGAATCAGCGTGTCATTGATCTTTTCCCAAGGACCATTAGGGATACGTCGCCAAACGTTAAAGCCGGCGTTATCTAATTCAATAGTAGTATTCCAACTAAGAGTTTTATCATTGATTTGAAAATTACTTAACATCACCAAATTAGGAATACAACTGTTAAGTATTCCAAAAATATCATTTTCACCATCATCGGCCGAGTTATTGGTGAAGGTATTATTACTACAATCTTTTACTATTGCACTACATTCACTTTCCCCTTCACTGGCAGTACAGATAAAGATAGCACCACCGCGACCTTTACCGTTTCTCAAACCAGTGCCACGGATGGCTGAGTTATTAGTAAAATTGACATTGCTTAGTGTGACGATGCCCTTTTTAGCAAAAATGGCACCACCAAAACCGGCACCGCCACCCCCACCGCGCTTACAAGTGCGTTCCTTACCACTACCGCTACAAGTTATTCCACCTCTTCCACCACCAAATCCACTGTTACCATCGGAGTCATTGCCGTAGCCACCACCACCACCAAATCCACCATTACCTCCGGATCCACTGTTGTATCCTCCATATTCTCCGCAGTAGCTTTCTCCGTACCCGTAGCCACCGCCGCCACCGAACCCACCATTGCCTCCGGTAATGTATCCACATCCATAGTAGTATCCGAAGCCACCGCCGCCACCGAATCCACCATTACCGCCATTTCCACTATCATTATGGCCACCACCACCGGCAAAGCCGCCGCTACCACCACCGTTGCTGCCACCGAATCCACCATATGGATTGCCAACCGGACCATCATACGCGCCCTCATCACCAGAGCTGGAGGCAAAAAGACCCCCACCGCCATGATTGCCACTGCCGTACATACCGCCACCGCCGCCAGTTCTATAGCTCCCGCCAATGCCACCCGAACCACCCTGAACAATATTATTATTAAATGTAACGGAATCAATATTTACCGTGCCGCTGTAAACAAACAACGCTCCGCCCAAGCCGGCACCACCCCCGCCTTTATTACTATATCCACCTTTAGCAAGACCGTTATTAAGATTAAGGTTTTGAATATTAACGTGTCCGGATTTGATAAACAGTGGGCGATGGGTATTGCCACCACTAATGGTGCGAACTGTATCATCGCTTTGCAAGGTCACATCGCTATTAATTAGGCGTTTCATCACACCAGTGACAGTCATATCTGTCTTCAGGGTGATAGTATCCGTGCCGGGATTGGTATTAGCTTGCCATATCGCCCAACTCAAACTATTGGTTGTACCGCCAGTGCCATCATCACTAGCAGCGGTAACATCATAGTTAGCTGCATAAACTGGTGTACTCAAACTCAGAACAACCGAAATAGCTGAACCCAAAAGCTTATATCCTTTTGAATAAAAATATTTATTCGAGTAAATTGTAGTTACCGGTTGTTCATTCGCATGGGTAATGTCATAACCTACCAAACGACGAGAAAGACGGCTGGTTAGCTGACTACGACGAAAATCGTTCAAAGTCATACCAAAAGCACGGATATCGATAAAACGTCCTTCTGCCTCAGAATATAAATGTTCCCGACGCAATCCTTCGTCTACAAAGCCTCCACCTAATAAATTCTTTTGTCCGGCCTCATTGTAAGCATAAGTATAGGCAATTAATTTATGGAGATTATAGCGATTAAAAGCCAAATCTATAACTAACAGAGTAGTCTCAATTCCATACCAAGCCTGGCGATGTTCCTTATCGAATAAGCCAATCAGATATTCAGCACGGCGATGAAATGGAGAATACTCTGCCAATACCGCTAAACCAATTGGGCCATATTTTTTATGGATAATTAACATTTCCAGATAGCCACTTTGTTCCGGCGTCGATTGCCACTGTCGTTTCAACCGATTACGCACCTCTTCCACATTTTGTGGAGTGTCATTGACTCGGAATCGATGTATAAAATCTAAGTTTTGATAGGCTTTTTCAAATAGAAATGCGGCGTCTGTGGGAACAACTCGACGTAATATAATGGTATTGCCTTGATGAAGTGGAGCGGGCTGTATTCTTGTTGTTGACATTGTGTTTTTTCCTTTCTAGGGTTAATCTTATAAGTCGCGGCATTGATACTGATAGAGATTTCCCTCCTCTTCAGATTTTGATTTTAGCAAGTAGAGTGCTTTCTACGCACCATTTGATCAATTTCCACATCTGACAGTGCGTAGGACACCCCCTCCTTTTTTCTAAACCATACTCTTCCTCTGCTCAATATAATGCTGAAACTCCTCGCGAAAGTTCTTCACAAAACTAATCACTGGCATCGCCGCTGCGTCTCCTAATGCACAAATCGTCCGCCCGCTAATTTTGTCAGCAACATCTAGTAATAAATCAAGATCTTCTTGGCGTCCTTCGCCGTGGTAAATCCGATGGACGACTCGTGACAGCCAACCGGTACCTTCGCGGCAGGGTGTACATTGTCCACAGGATTCTTCGTAGTAAAAATGGCAAATACGGGCGAGTACTTTGACCATATCGGTGGTGTCGTCCATGACAATAACGGCGCCGGAACCTAACATGGAACCCGCGCTGGCGATGGAATCATAATCCATGGTTAAGTCCATCATCACCTCGCCTTTAACTACCGGCGTGGAGGAACCACCTGGAATGACGGCTTTAAGTTTGTGTCCCTGGCGCACACCGCCTGCCATTTCTAGTAATTCTTTAAAAGGGGTTCCCATCGGAATTTCATAATTGCCGGGTTTATTCACATGTCCAGAGATAGAAAAAAGTTTGGGACCACCATTGTTGGGCTTGCCGATTTTTAAGAACCAATCTGCACCATTGTTGATAATGCTAGGAACGGAGGCTAGGGTTTCGGTGTTATTAATAGTAGTGGGTTTACCGTATAACCCATAAGCGGCGGGAAATGGCGGTTTGTAACGCGGTTGACCTTTTTTGCCTTCGATGGATTCTAATAAAGCCGTTTCTTCACCGCAGATGTAAGCACCCGCACCGTAATGAGTATGCAAGTCAAAATCGATTCCGGAACCGAGAATATTTTTACCGAGCAATCCAGCGTCATAAGCTTCTTGGATAGCGGCTTCAAAGCGATCAATCGGTTCGCAGAATTCACCGCGAATGTAGTTGTAGCCTACCGTTGCGCCGACAGTGTAACCGGCTATCGCCATACCTTCAATCACAGCGTGGGGGTTATAACGCAAGATATCGCGGTCTTTAAAAGTACCGGGTTCGCCTTCGTCGGAATTACAGACGATATATTTTTGTACGGGTTTATCTCGTACTGGCAACATAAAACTCCATTTTAAACCGGCGGAAAAACCAGCACCCCCGCGTCCACGTAAAGCGGAGGCTTTTAATTGATCAATAATGTGTTGCGGTGCGGGTTGTTCTTGTAAAATTTTGCGTAGGGCTTGATAACCCCCGGTACCTTCATAAACTGGCAACGTCCATGAATTTTCTAAATGGATATTTTTAAAACAAAGTTCATTAGCCATCACGAATTCCTTATTTAAACATCTAGTCGTTTAACGGTTACGTTGGATTTGGTTGGGAAAATCCGGTACCCGTTTTGAATATTTTATTTGATCCTGGTTATTGTAAAAATGTAGTTTACCGTTTTTATCGCAAATCCATACTTCTTCTGCACCGGCTGCGAAATAGAATGCTTTTTTCTCAGACATTTCCTCAATAGTATTACTGGTCGATTTAACTTCAATACAAATTTCTGGGGCAATTGAAGCAACATCTTCTGCTAAAATTAAATCCGCTCTGGAATCGGAAACCCAAACGACATCAGCTACTTTAACGCCATCACCAGTTTGAATAGCTAATTCTGGCATCACGATACCGCTGGTTAAAAAAGATTGCAGTAAGGTTTGAATGCGACCCTGATAAAAAGAATGAATCACTTTAGCGGGACTCAAGATAATTTGTCCCCATTTATTGAGTTCAATTTTAAAAGGTAAATTTTGCAGGATCTTATCTTCACAAACTTCTTGCCAATTCATTTTATTTTTTCCGATTCATACCGCTATTTCTACTGTTTAAAGTAGGTATCTTCCATAGTCAGCTTACCTAAATTAACGATAGCGATTTCTGGTAAATCTCGCAACTTAATGTTCGGACCAACCAATTCAAACAATCCGGTTTGTTCTTTAATCCCCGCCGCCGTCGTTATTTCATTAAGCGTGCGACCATTGCCCAGAAAGTGTTCAAAAATACTGAGTTTTCTTTCCAAGAGTTCCCGATAAACCCAATCCGCACCGCCGGTGACTTTTAACGTAGCATAATCAGTTGCTTTGATGCGTTGCTTACCAGCGTCTGGAAAATTTAAAACAAACTGTTTCAAACTTTCTGTTGAGAAAAAGGTCTTTTCAGCCGCAAACTCACCCTTTTTGTCAGGTTCAACGGTTGCCTCTTGAGCCAATTGGTGAAAAAGCGAAAACACATTATCCCAAGTTGGGACATAGACTTTATTATTCCAGGGAGTGAGTAATTGTCCGTCGGTTACGTTTGATAACACGATGGATTCTGGATAGCGAAACACGACGGCTACCATCTCGGCATCACGTTGCCAACGGATGATATCTTCTGCTTCGTAGCTGATATCAAGGTAAATATCGAGTAAAGATTTACCGTAAAAGCCTTCCGGGGTGGTAAAAAAAACGATTGGCTTGGTTCCTAAAATCGCATTTGCCTGTAACTGATTATCTTTTGTGAGGGTATATTGGCGCGGAACGATACGAACAAAGTATTTAGTCTTTGGGTTTAGATCGGCGTAGGGAATTTTGGGATGATTCAGATTTTGAATGTGGGTAACAATTTCTTGCAATGGAGCGGATAACGAACTGTGATAAAGTAATTCACGTTTTAATTTTTCATAGCGAGGTGGAGTTGTATAAGGATTGGTTTCTAACAATTTTAATAAATCTTCTGCTGATGATTGATAACCCACTTGTGCCAGTTTCTTGGCATCTTTGATTGCTTGACAACTTAATATGACTTTCCATGTCACCAGTCTAAATCCTTTAATAAAGTACCTTGCTCTAAAGGTTCTTGATCAGCTTGATAAATACTTTCTACGAGTCCAGGAATTCTATTCAAAAACAGCGTTTCTTCAATCGCACGCCAATCGGTTGCACTTATCACGACAAAATCTTCTCCTTGTTGCCGCTTAACATGCAATATTTCATGGTTTTCAATGCAATGTTCAACTTCTTGTTGTAAATTTTGGTGAAAGTTATCTATCGTGGTTTGGAGCATCTTTAATTACCCCCATTGGTTGGAGTTAGGCGCTTTGTTTGCGCCATCACTCAAATTTTTCGACTATTCCAATTTGGTTAAAATTTCATCCACCTTTGCTGGCGTCAGATTTTCATGATACTCTCGCCCAATTTGCATCATTGGTGCACCACCACAAGCGCCTAAACATTCCACTTCTTTTAAAGTAAATTGGTTATCCGACGTAGTTTCGCCTAATTTTACCCCTAACTTCTTTTCCAAATGGGCAACAATGTCTTCTGAACCACACAACATACAAGACACATTGGTACAAACACAGAGTTTATGCCGCCCTACGGGTTGGAGTTCGTACATGGAATAAAAGGTAGCCACTTCGTAGACCGCAATCGGTGGCATTTCTAGGTAATCAGCGATAGCATCCATTAATTCTGTGGTTAACCAACCGCCATTAGCTTCTTGAACAATGCTTAACGCGCCCATCACTGCTGATTGTTTGTGCTCCGGTGGATATTTAGCGAGCCAACGATCAATAGCGGTACGGGTTTCTGCAGAAAGTAAAGTGATGGTATTGGATTTTGAGAGACGTGTTGACATGGTTAATTCCTAAATTTTCTCCAGTGTTTTTATTGATAAGTTTGCATTTTGCATAAAAATTTACTTCGTTGCTAACTGAGCAAAAGGACAAGCAACGCGCAGATTTTTATTATTCACTCCCACAGGTTTACTCTCTAAATACAGCGTATCCGGACATAAATCTTGTCCATTTTGCCATTGAATACTACCTAAAAATGGTTTAACTGAATTAAATAAACTGATATCTTTTAACTCGCTAAATATTCCTTTATCTAAATAAGGTTTCATATCAAATAACTTAACTTCCCCATTAGTAAAGGTAAGAATTATTGTATAGTCAGAATTGGGTTTAACATATTTGACTCTTGGGTTCATAATTTTATTCCTATTTCAGCGGTTCAATTTTGAAGATGGTTTCACCTTGACTAGCGAGCTCCCAATCAGCCATGAGTTCTTCTTGATGTATTTCAATCCATGCTTGAAGCAATTTCATTTTGTTGGTTTTAAGTTCTCCTTCTAATAGGTTCCCTTCGGGAATGGATATAACCGCTTCTTGATCTTGATATTTAACATGAATGTGAGGTAAATGATGTTGTTTATTATCAAAATAATACATTGAGATTATAATTCCATAAAACATGGATATGACTGCCATAAAGTATTTTTTTTACCTCACTCTTCCATTACAATAATTTCAAGATTTTTAATTTACATGGTTTTTATTGCCATTGAAAACCTCCAAAGTCTTTAACACTTTGGAGAGTTTGCCAATTCTTAACGATCAACTTCCCCAAACACAATATCTTGTGTTCCAATAATCGCCACCACATCCGCGATCATATGACCACGCGTCATCTCATCCATCGCCGATAAATGCGCAAAACCCGGCGCACGAATCTTAAGCCGATACGGTTTATTAGCACCGTCAGAAATGAGATAAATTCCAAATTCACCTTTAGGATGTTCAACAGCAGCATAAACTTCACCTTCAGGAACGCAATAACCTTCACTAAATAGCTTGAAGTGATGGATCAAGGCTTCCATGTCGCTTTTCATAGTTTCTCGCGGTGGAGGCGCCACTTTATAATCATCGATTATCACGGCGCCGGAGTTAGCACGCAGCCAATCAACACATTGTTTGATAATGCGATTCGATTGCCGCATTTCTTCTATGCGGACTAGATAACGGTCGTAGCAATCGCCATTCACCCCGACTGGAATATCAAAATCTACTTTATCGTAGACTTCATAGGGTTGCTTTTTGCGTAAATCCCATTCAATCCCCGATCCCCGAATCATTGGGCCAGAAAAACCCAGTTGTAATGCGCGTTCTGGTGAGACGACCCCGACGTTAACGGTACGTTGTTTCCAAATCCGGTTATCCGTTAGCAGGGTTTCGTATTCATCAACATAAGTGGGAAAACGTCTGGTAAAATCTGCAATAAAATCGAGTAATGAACCCTGCCGATTAGTATTGAGGCGATCGATGTCTTTTTGGTTATGCCATTTAGATTCTTGATATTGCGGCATCCGATCGGGTAAATCACGATAAACGCCGCCCGGACGGTAGTAAGCGGCATGTAAACGCGCACCGGAAACCGCTTCGTAGCAATCCATTAAATCCTCTCGTTCCCGAAAGGCATATAAAAATACGGTCATGGCACCGATATCCAGGGCATGAGCACCTATCCACAACAAGTGATTGAGGATGCGAGTAATTTCATCAAACATGACTCGGATGTATTGAGCGCGAAGCGGCGGTTCAATTCCCAATAGCCGTTCTATTGCCATGACATACGCATGTTCATTACACATCATGGACACGTAATCTAACCGATCCATGTAAGGTACACTTTGATTAAAAGGTTTAGTTTCAGCGAGTTTTTCAGTGGCTCGGTGTAACAAGCCAATGTGTGGATCAGCTCGCTCAATGACCTCGCCGTCCAGTTCAAGCACTAAGCGCAACACCCCATGAGCCGCCGGATGTTGGGGGCCAAAATTGAGGGTATAATTACGAATTTCTGGCATAATGGCTTCCTTTAATCGGTATAACGGTTATCGTGGCGGATGACTTTGGGTACTAAAACCCGTGGTTCGATGCTGACCGGTTCATACACGACGCGTTTCTTGCTGGGATCATAACGCATTTCCACCTGACCACTGAGCGGAAAATCTTTGCGGAAAGGATGGCCAATAAAACCATAATCAGTCAAAATACGCCGTAAATCAGGATGTCCTTCAAATAAAATACCATATAGATCAAAAGCTTCTCTCTCATACCAGTTAGCGACATTCCAAACGGAAATAATCGAGTCGATCCGGGGTGGATCCCGTTCTATCCAAGCGCGTACTCGGATACGTTGATTATTTTCAATCGATAACAAGTGATAAACGACTGCAAAACGTGATTTCTCACTCTTTTCTTGACAGACACCGAGGCTAACACCTCGCGTAAAGCCAGTGCTACTCGCTTGAGTCGTTTCCCAATCCGCTTGTCCATATTGGGAATAATCAACTCCACATAAATCAATAAGTTGAGAAAAATTAAAGCGATGACGGAGTGCCTCACAGACATGAAATACATGAGTAGCCGAAATAGCAATCGTGAGTTCCCGATGCGCAATGTGAGCCTCTAGCGCAATATCACTAAATCTTTCTTGTAATTGAATTAATAAAGTTTCCAGAGAACCAGCCATGAAGAGTTCCTTCCAGTTTAGCTTGCCCGAGCAATCGTATTGCGTTTAATCTTATTTTGGAGTTGTATAATGCCATACAGCAAGGCTTCTGCTGTGGGTGGACAACCCGGCACATAAATATCAACGGGGACAATTCGGTCGCAACCACGTACCACTGCATAAGAATAATGGTAATAACCACCCCCATTAGCACACGATCCCATCGAAATAACCCAGCGAGGGATTGGCATTTGATCATAGACTTTCCGTAAAGCCGGTGCCATTTTATTCGTTAAAGTGCCCGCTACAATCATGACATCCGATTGGCGTGGACTGGGTCTAAATACGACGCCAAAGCGATCCAAATCATAACGTGAAGCACCCGCCTGCATCATTTCCACCGCACAGCAGGCTAAACCAAAAGTCATGGGCCATAATGACCCGGTTCGTGCCCAATTAATTAAGGTATCCGCTGTCGTCGTGATAACACTTTCGGGTAATAAGCCTTCTACTCCCATTCTAATGCCCCTTTTTTCCATTCATAAATAAATCCAACCACGAGTATCGCTAAAAATATCATCATCGCCACAAAACCAAATAGACCGAGTTCTTTAAAAACCACGGCCCAGGGAAACAGAAAAGCGATTTCTAGGTCAAAAATGATAAATAAGATAGCGATTAAGTAATAGCGGACATCAAATTTCATGCGAGCATCTTCAAAAGCTTCAAAACCGCATTCGTAAGGGGAATTTTTTTCGGGATCTGGTTTACGAGTACCCAGCAAAAAGCCAACGATAGAAGCACCGGCTCCAACTAAAATGCCAACTATGATGAAAAACAGTATGGGTAAATAATTTCCTAAATCTAACATAAGCAATCCTATTGGTAGATTCCACCGACAGACAACTTTTTATTGTATGACAAAAATCATCTAACGCCTAGGTAATGGTCGTTAAAAGTTCTTAATTTTTTAGGTATCGGCAGATCGCGATAGCAGAATGTAGGTTGGCAACCCTTTACTAACACTCGGTGAAATAGCGATGCTAAATAGAGATGCTCTTGAAAATAATTGATTTATAAAATGGTGTTCAGGCTCTTAATTCGTATCTAAGTTAATGACAGTAGAGCAGACAAATTTCTTCAGAAAGCTGAACTTCAAGTTAGGCGTTCCCAAGCTCTGAGGCATTGCCCTTAAGTTGCCATGCAAGTACAGTCCCCACCAGACAAAAAAACACCCGGCCACCGCTACGTGGCAACTAAAATATTTAAAAAACAACGTATTATCTTAAGTTGATGGGTTCCGCTGTGCTTTACCCATCCGCCGAAACTACCCGATTTTAAATGTTGTTGGATATTTTATATTTTAAATAGGGGTAGTGCTAAACTTACAATAATACTAGTCATGTCGCAATCCGGGATTGCCGATCAGAGGTTACAATCCCTGGTTACTCTAAAATTGTTCCCTCTTTAGCATTATTTTAAAATGGTTCAAAGAACTTAAGTCTCTAACCACCTATAAAAAACTCGATCAATCTTCTTTTCAGGAGGAGAACTTTTATGAATAAATTCCTCTTTCTTTTTCATCATAACCGGCTGACCCAATCAATAGCTTGGTTTTTTTGCTCATTACTCGGTAAAATTGTAAGGCAAGTGTTGAGGGTTATCTTGCTGCTATCCGCTATTTCCCAAGGTGGGATGGCTGATACTTATTTGGTTAAGGATATTAATCCTGGAGATAATGGTTCTTCTCCTTCTCTCCTTTCTACCCTCAACGATAAATTGTATTTTGTAGCGGCGGACAATGCTCATGGGAGGGAACTGTGGAGCAGTGATGGTACTGAAATGGGTACCCATCTGGTTAAAGATATCTTTCCTGGAGGAGAGGGATCTGACCCTGGTAACTTCATCGTCCTCAACAACCAGTTGTATTTTGTTGCCAATGATGGTATTCATGGCAATGAGTTATGGCGCAGTGATGGAACGGAGGGTGGTACAACTTTGGTCAAAGATATCTTTGGGGGAGAGGAAAGTTCATACCCAGGTTATTTTACTGTTTTCAACAACCGGTTATATTTTTTGGCTAGAAACGATCTTTATGGAAGCAAATTATGGAGTAGTGATGGCACTGAAGCGGGTACGGTATTAGTTAAAAACATCTATGTATACTATTCTCCCTACTTTCCGGTTTTCACTGTATTCAATAATAACCTGTATTTTTGGGCTAATGACGGCATTTATGGGCAAGAATTATGGAGCAGTGACGGTACTGAGGTTGGCACAACGCTAGTTAAAGATATCTCTCCTGGGAGTGAAAGTTCTAATTCTAGCCATATCGTTATCCTCAATAATCAACTCTATTTTCGAGTGGGTGAAGCGTTATGGAGCACTGATGGTACCGAAGCGGGCACCCGCCTAGTTAACAATATTTATCTTGAATATCTTTATGATATCGAACAGTCATTGCCTTCAACTTCCGCTGACATTCTTTTAAATAACAAACAGTTTTATGTAAATTCGTATTCTGACTATGGAAATGAATTATGGGTACGAGGAAATGAATTATGGGTACAAGAAGGTAGCCAACCTGAGGTCATGCTTAAAGACATTTATCCTGGACATGAAGGTTCAAATCCTACTGAACTCACTGTATTCAAAGATAAGTTATATTTCACAGCTAATGATAGTGTTCATGGCGTTGAATTATGGGTAACTGATGGTGTGCCAGAATATCCGGTGAATTCAGGGTATAACCTCACCTTGCAAACCACGGGTACGGGGTCAGGCACCGTGAGTAGTACGGGTACGTCTGCTAGTATATCATGTGGCACCAATTGTTTAACTTACCTGCCGCTGGCTGTCATTTACCTGCATGCCATTCCTGACTCGGATTCAACCTTTGCGGGTTGGTCGACAGGGTGTGACGATTATCCGTTTATTCCATCGGCTGATACCGTATGTACAGCCACGTTCAATAAAACCGATTCTTATCACTTGACGTTAGCTACTGCGGGTACGGGTACCGGAACGGTGAGCAGCTTTGGTACATCTGCCGGTATTTCGTGCGGTACTAACTGCTTAACTTATTTTCCTAGCACATTTATCACTCTATCGGTTATCCCTGACTCAGGATCGGTTTTTATAGGTTGGTCGGAAGGTTGCAACGATGAGATGAGCTTGAGGGCTGATACCACCTGCACAGCGACTCTGTTGCTATTACCCGTTTCCCCAGACGAAGGAACTCATTTAGTTAAAGATATCAATCCGGAAAATTCGAGTCCTTTTTATCCTTATTCCAATGGAGTGTTTGAACCCGTTATGCTGAATAACAAGTCGTATTTTTGGGCTAACGATGGTCTTCACGGCTGGGAGTTGTGGAGTAGTGATGGTAGTGGTACCACCTTAGTCAAAGACATCATGCCAGGAGAAGGGGGATCTATTCCGAAAAGAACTCCTCTAATATTAAGGAGTTGGGAATACTATAGTTATTCCTTGGGTATTTTCAAAAATAGGTTGTATTTTTGGGCTGCTGATGCCCAGGGTTGGGGGGTATGGACTAGTGATGGTACCGAAATTGGCACAGTTAAGATAAAAAACCTTTTGCCTTATTATTATCATCCGGTAACTGGATTCGCACAGGGTATAGACCAATTCAATGAATTTATTACTTCCAATGACAAGCTATATTTTATGGCTAACGATAATATCCACGGGCTTGAATTATGGAGTAGCGATGGTACGGAAGAGGGCACCACTTTAGTCAAAGACATCGCTCCGGGGAAGAGAAACTCTTATAATTATGCTCCCACTGTAATCAACGATAAGCTTTATTTTAATGTTAAAGCAGATTTGCAGTTGGGTAGCATTAACACTTGTGACCTTGGGTTATGGGTTAGTGATGGTACCGAAGCCGGTACTACCCCGGTTGAAGACACTTCGCTCTCTCTTACGACCTGTATCGCTACTTTTGAGCAAATTAACCTGACACCCACAGTGATTGCCCCTTTTCCTCCCCTGGTCTTCAATGGAGCAAGCGCACAAACAATCAAGCTCTTCACCCATTTTACCGCTGCGAAAAATTCGGATGAACCGTTAACCTACTCAGTCGTTGCTAATAGTAATCCTACCGTCGTTATGCCCAATCCCATCGTTTCTAGTGAGGGTAATTTAACTTTGCTCCTGGGTGAGGCTGGTTTAAGCACCTTGACAATCCAAGCTCAAGATTGGCGAGGAGCGACGGTTACCACGGATCTCAGAGTCGCTGTTCTACCAGAAGTTGTAGAAGAAGAAATGAAGCCAGGTCAAGTGATGTTACCTACTGGAGAAACACGAGTTTCTGCCGCGCAATTCTGGGGAGGTTGGTCGATAAATGCTCAAGGATTCTTCCCAGAAGCGCAAGTGACTTTAGCTGATACCGTAACTGTCCTGGGGAAGATCAAGGTAGCTCCTGAAGATAGTGGCAAGAAAGCCGAAATCGTGGTGTACGCAACTTATTTACCGCTCTCAATCGCTGGAGTAACCTCACCGCAGTATTTGATGTTAGATACTCAAGGTCAAGTGTTATCTTGGGATGGTAAACCGAAAAATTTAGTTCCCTTCCAAAGAGACATCGTGCTAGAACCAATGCAAATCGTGTATGCCTATCAAGGTCAATTGATAGTGCCGGCCAAAGTGGACGTTTATCTAGGGTATCGATTGGAAGATGGGACTCTAGTTTCTAGCCAGGTAATGAACTTGATGGCAGAGTAGCAAGTCGGTTGGACACGCGGAGCAGCCCACACCTGGTTCGTGACAATTCATCCATTCATAGATGGCAACGGACGAGTTGCACGTCTCATTATGAATCTCATCTTGATGAGATACGACTACCCCATCGCTATCGTGTCACGTGAGGATCGACTCAGCAAGCGTAGGGTGGATAAGGCGTAAGCCGCCATCCACCTTCATCAAATCCAAGAACTAGGGTGTATGACGCTGCGCTTATACACCCTACACGGGCTGGCGTGTGGAAACGAGAAAAGCATCATTGTCAAGGTAAAAGAACTTGAAAGTCGAGTAATAACTGCATAAAAATTTCGGAATGAGATAAAAATGGAATATGCGCCGCTGCCGGAATACATTCTTGACGTAAATTGGGCCACCAGCGTTGACAGTCTTTGCCCATCTCCGCCGGAACGACGGTATCATATTCGCCTAAACATAATAAGGCGGGGCAGTGAATCTGCGCTAATTCAGAACGTAAATCGGTGTCTTGTAAAAATCGTAACCCGGTTTGTAAAGCGGTGGGTTGTAGCCAGCCCGATTGTTTTAACCACGTATTAAGGGAACGTAATTGTTGGCGAGCGGTTTCGCTACCTTTGACTTGTAATGCTAAAAAACGTTGTAAGGTACCTTCGGTATCATTCTGCAATTGCTCAGAAAATTGTTGTAATACTGTTGGTGAAATCGCATGCGGCCAATCGGGTGCGGTGACAAAACGGGGTGAACTGGCTACCAGTACCAACGCGTGTACCCAGGCCGGTCGCCATCTAGCCATCGCCATCGCGATTAATCCACCTAAAGACCATCCTATCCATACCGCTTGTTGCGGTAATTGCGTGGCGAAGATTTCGATTAAAACCGGTAAGGTGTATTCGCAATAACAACTGCGGCCATGTCCAGGTAAATCAACTTGGTAGATGTGCCAATGCGGGGCGAGTTGGGGAACAAGTGAATTCCAAATTTCGCTATTAAAGCCCCAACCATGAAGTAAAATGAGGGGTCTGCCTTGACCTTGTTGTTTGATGAATAAGCTCACGGTAAATAGGCGGCTTCATACAGCCGATTGTAAAGCGCGGCGAATTAAGGCTTCACTGGTTAAACCGTCTTCTGCCACCGCATGTACCCAACGACTGGCTTCTTGAGGTTTGTAACCGAGAGCAATTAAAGCGCTGATGGCATCATCAACCGGGCTGATAATTCCCAACGTGCGCGGAGAAGTAGTCGTCGAAGATTGATTAGTAGACCAGTTCGCTAAGCGATCCCGCATTTCTATCACGAGCCTTTCCGCCGTTTTTTTACCGACGCCGGGAATACGAGTTAAGCGCTGGATATTATGGTCGTGAACACATTGCACAAAACCAGTCAAATCCATCGTCGATAAGATGCTGAGCGCTAATTTAGGCCCAACCCCATTGACCCGAATGAGGGTACGAAATAATGATCGTTCAGCGTCATTGCTAAAGCCATACAACACTTGAGTATCTTCACGCACGCTCAGATGAGTCAGGAGTTTTACGGTTTGGTTTAAATCGGGTAACCGCTCAAAAGTCGAGAGTGGCGCCAGGACTTCATAGCCAACGCCTTGAACATCAATGACTAACAGCGGCGGTTGTTTTTCAACGAGTAATCCGTGTAAATGATTAATCATAGCGACCTACGGGACAGTTTTAGGAAAGATAGTTGATGAACCACTTTGACTAGTATGCACATGGCAAATGGCAATCGCTAAGGCATCAGCGGCATCGGCGGAGGGAATAGCTGAAAGCGATAATAACACTTTAACCATATGTTGTACTTGGACTTTTTCGGCATGTCCATGACCGACGACGGCTTGTTTAATTTGAGTGGGTGCGTATTCATAGAGATCTAAACCAGCTTGTACAGCGGCGACGATAGCGACTCCTCGCGCTTGTCCCAATTTAAGTGCCGCTGCCACATTGCGATGAATAAAAACTTGTTCAATAGCCGCTATAGTCGGTTGATATTGTTCTATAATTTGCGTAATGCCGGTGTAAATTTCTTGTAATCGTGACGGTAAAGCAGTTGACCGCAGGTTAATCCCACCGCTGCTTAGGTAAATAAGGCGTTGTTGCTGTACTTCAATAACACCAAAGCCAGTACGGCGGGAACCCGGATCGATACCCAGAATACGCATCCTGCTTAAGCAAGCTGAGTCATAATTTCATCACTGATATCGGCGTTGGAGTAAACTTGTTGGACATCGTCCAATTCTTCTAGTAGATCAAGTAGCCGAAGCATTTTTTGTGCAGTTTCCAAATTTAAAGCAGTATTAGTTGTCGCTCGCATAGTGATTTCTGCTTGTCCTGGAATGAGTTTCGCTTTTGCCATGGCTTCTTTGATGGTGTAAAAATTGTCGGGTGCGGTGAGGACATCGATAGAGTTATCTTCGTTTCTAATGACATCTTGAGCACCGGCTTCGAGTGCGATTTCCATAATGTAGTCTTCATCGCTACCGATTGGAAAGCTCAGTTGCCCGACTTTCTCAAATAAGTAAGCGACCGAACCATCCGTGCCTAAATTACCACCACATTTGTTTAACACATAACGGACTTCTGCTACGGTACGATTGCGGTTCTCGGTCATGCAATCAACCATAACGGCTATTCCACCCGGTCCGTAACCTTCATAACGAATTTCTTCGTAAGTAACGCCTTCTAAAGCACCGGTACCGCGTTTGATGGCTCTTTCTACGGCGTCTTTAGTCATGTTATTCGATAAAGCTTTATCAATAGCCGCTCGCAAGCGTGGATTTGAACTGGGATCACCACCACTCATTCTCGCTGCTATGGTAATTTCCCGGATAAATCGGGTAAATAATTTACTTCGCTTGGCATCCTGAACATTTTTACGATGTTGGATGTTTGCCCATTTACTGTGTCCTGCCATAAACTTTTGTTTAGATAAATGTTTAGAAAAGTTTTAACCTAGATTTTTGCAAGTTTGTTTTTCCCCGTTTCATAGGGAGATTAGAGAGAATTTTTAATTCCTTAAATATCAAATTGATATTACTCAGTTATTTATTGGTAAACCATTGAGAAATAGGTTGGTTGGGTTTCGCTGCGCTCAACCCAACCTACATAATTTTTTTATAAAATTCAGTGAATTATTCTTCAAAACAGACGGCACAATAATACATCACTTGCCGATCCCCATTCGGATAAATCACTTCATAATCGGGATTGCCATCACCATTCACGTCTTTGGTCGTATCCAATTGTACTGAGTTGGTTGCAGAACGTCCCGGGGTGATTAAGTAATCGAGTACACCTTTATAAACTATTTTTTGCTCGCCTTTGCCACGGTAAGCATAAACTCGCCCGTCATTATACAATACGGTTTGGCTATCACTTTCTGCCGCTAAGGCATATAAAGCTTCTGGATCCGCAGCGGCGGGATACATAAATTGTTGACGTCGCTGGAGTGTACCGGATTGAGGATCACTGACATCGAAGGCGAGAAAGATTTCACTCAGGTAATCAATCCAAGCTGAAGCAGTACCATGGAGTCCTAAAGGAACATCATTGGGCATATCAGCTGCGAATAAATTGGGGCGAGCCATATAATAATTTCCATTAGCCAGCGATACTTTCAGGTTGCCATTCGGTTGCATAGTCATGGGAGGTAAGTCTAATTGCTCTAATGCCCACTGCAACGCCTTTGGATCTTGCACCACGGGTAGAGCCGTTATTTTACGCCCCGTATGAGTAACGAAAATGACTTCTCCATTCGGTACTAAGGTTAAACCCAGTGACTTAAAGGGCGTATTGTCAATAGTCGGTTTGCCCCAAACTTGCTGCACTTGGATAGGTAACGCGGTATAGTGCAGTGGCGCAGTATCCAGTACGAGATAACCATTGTCTGGGTTTTGCCACAAGGTTAAGTTAAGCTGGATAAGTTCTGGCAAGCCATTAATGGCTTCTACGATACCGCCTATCGCACTATAAAGCAAGACATCACTGGTGAGCCAAATAGCCGCTTGGTTGAGTTCGGGTACCGTGATTTCTCCTAGTATGGTTTTCAAATCAGCTAAGTAGGGAATGTTACTATTATCTACAAATGCCACATTTTTTCCTAGAACAACTTGACTATCCAGTACTGCCCCTTTACCCACAATGAGATTGGTTAAGTTGGTATCATCAACAACTTCGACGTTGTCGATGATAGCTCTTTTACCCGCTTCAGTTTGAATATTACCTCGAACTACGCCTTTAATTTGGTTACCACCGAGTAGTTGTGTATTGGCTAGTAAAGTAACATCTTGTACAACGCCTTCATTATTCACTTGACCGGTGAGTTGCCCACCAACCACCGTTCCAAAAGGGGTAATTCTGACATCCTGTAAAATATTGTCATGATTTTCTAAGTAACAGTCAATGATAGGGGCAGGTTTACATTCGCCAGAGTCATTATCAACCAGAGTCAAAATGGCTTCAGTTAAGGTACCCAATTGAGCATTACCCTTAAGATCAGTCAATCTGAATAACAGCGTTTCATTGCCTTCTGCCTCTCGGTCTTCTAGTAAGCGGATAGTAAAGCTTTTTTCGCTGGTATCACCATTAATCCAAGTGATAATGCCGGTTAGGGGAGCTTGATAATCTTTACCCAGTGTTGCACAGTGGGTGTCTGGACATTGAGTAACGATTTCATAGCCAACGGTGACTTGACCAATCTTGCCACCAGTACGGCTTAGTTTAATTGTGGCTGGTTTATTACCCTCATCGGCTACAAAATGATTGGAGGAAAATTGGACTGTCGTGGCATCATTGTCAGTGATAGTAACCATCGCCTTGGCATGATCGCCTAATTTAGCACCGCCGGTTGGGTTAGTTAATTCTAAAAAGAAATTTTCATCGCCTTCAATGAGACCATCATCAGTCAAACCAATTGAAAAACTTTTTTCATCTTTTTCACCATCTAACCAACGAAAAGTACCCTGAGTAGCCACAAAATCTTTGTCAGTCGCGGTTTCACTTTGGGTTGCATAGGTGACTTCGACTACGCCCTTGCTACCTTGAGTACGGGTAATTGTCACGGTTAGACTACCACTATTTTCGTTAACCTGATAATTATTAGCAGCAAATTGTAACCTACCTGGAGAATTAGCGGTGGTATCTGGCGTAGCTAAACTGTCTAAAATACTGACCGTTGCTTGGGAGAGTGTTCCTAAACTGGCTTCACCGGTGGGATTAGATAAATAAACGGAAAAAGTTTCATCGCCTTCTGGTAAAGTATCGGTTCGGATAGGAATGAGGATGTTTTTATCGCTGGTTTCACCATCCGCCCACGCTAACACTGATTGAACGGCAGTGTAATCCTGATTAGCCGTAGCAGTTTCATCTTGAGTTTTATAAGCCACGCTAACTGCACCATGATTACCTTGAATTCGACTGACGGCTAAAATGACATTCTTACCCTCTTCAAGTACTTGATAACGCGGGGTCGTGAATTGCAACCAACCAGGGGATAGC